>JABHGM010000001.1 GCA_018672055.1 bacterium
AGTAACTCGTAAAGTAGTATCTAGGGTTACTGCTTCATCTACGTTTAATGTTCCAAGAACTGTAGTCATGGAACTTGATTTAGATATATTTAAAATTCCAGTAGTGGCTTGTAAATTAGTACCTACTAAATCAAGATCACCTTGCAAAGCTAAATCACCAGTTGCTGCTGTTACTGTTGCATTACCACCAACATCTAAATTAGCAATTAGTTTAATGTCGCCACCTATTGGCGTAATATTTAAATCACCTGCTGAACTTACAACATATGAAACATAATTATCTTCATCGTATCCTAGTCTTAATTGTTCTCCAGTATCTAAAACTTGAAGTTTGGCTTCGGGTGTAGTAGTACCTATACCAACATTACCCCCATCAATTACTGTAAAGACTGAAATATCATTATCTTTTAAATCTAAAATTGAACCAGTGTATCTTTGATTTACAGTTAGAGCACTATCTGTACTTGAAGCATTTAAAGTTATATCATATCCATCATCTGGAGTAATTGAGTAATCTGTACCAACAGTAGTTAGAGTAGAACTGCCATATAAAGTGTAAAGTGTTGAAGTACCACCGACTTGAACACCGGTACCAAAATTACCAAATCTCCATCTCTGAGTAGTTACCCTATCACCTAAGTCATAGATATTATCAGATGGAGGATCAATATCCCCGGCCACTGTCATTGAGCCAGTAGATATAATATTACCTTGATAATCAATTCTAAACATACTTGAACCATCAATTGATAAGTTAGCTAAGTCACCAACAAAGGTTGAAGTAGCATTAACCATTAACATAGTTGAAGTAGCCTGGCTAAAGCTAGTTACGTCATAAGGTTGAATTAAAATGCTTGGTGCTGATGTTGAAGGATAAGCACCGAACGAAGCGCTACCTGATGAAGCAATATTAAATAATATTGATCCAGTTGATGTAGCTACTGTTAAAAGTGGGACAGTTGTAGTACCAAAAGCTTCTATAGCAAAAAAGGCATTAGGTGTAGTAGTCCCAATACCAACTTTTCCACCATCAATAACAGATAAGACTTGAGTGTTACCATCATAGAGATTAAATATATCTCCAGTACCACCTTGTCTAACAATTAATGCTGGACTTGTACCTGTAGCCGAAATAGTAGATGTAGCATATATATTCAAAAGGTCATTGTCACTAAAATTATCAGTATCACCTATGGTAACTGAATCAAAAACATTAAGAGTTCCAGAGGCTGTAATATTTCCCTTAGTAATTAAATTTCCTTCAGAAGTAATATCTCCAGTTGAAGCTGTTATAGTAGCTTTACCACCGACTGATAAATCGCCACCATAAGTTACACCTCCAGAAATATTTAATGAACCCCCAACAGTTAAACCGTCAGTTATGGTAACTGGACCAGTAAATGTAGATTGGCCAGTTACATTCAAAGTATTTCCAGAATCACTGCCCAACTCAGTATCACCTGAAACTGTTAATTGATCACCAACTCCAAGACCAAGTCTAACAGTTAAAAAATCAGTAACTGATAAACTTTCGACAACTGTAGTACCGCCATAAACTGTAGTACCGCCATAATAATAATTATTTCCATTGCTTCCTATGCCATCAGTACCTGCTTCTCCTTGAATCCCTTTTTCACCTTTCTCACCTGACTCACCTTTCTCACCTGGTTGACCTGGAGCACCTTTCTCACCTGGAGCACCTTTTATAACAACTACTCGTCCATCAGAAGTAATCTCAGAACCTTCAGCGAGTTGTCCAAATATCTGAACTGCCTGATCTAAAGTTAAATATTTATTACTTTCTACTAAATTAACATCTGTTGAGAATACATTTCCAAATGCCAATTTAGTAAGTTCAACTGTTTTATCAATTCTCTCTTTAGTTTCACCAAAAGAAAGATCTAAGATAGCTGCCATCGAATCACCTGTTCTCTTAAAGAAAAGACCTAAAGGACTTATTTTTTCTTCCACTGGTAAATCAGCTAACTTAGTAACTTCTTCAGGTAACTGTGAAGCGCTTTGTAAAGTATTATTTACTAAAGATTTAATAAAAGTTAAATCACTCTTAGCCTGTTTAACAAAACGACTTAAAAATGATGTTTCATTTTCATATTCAGGTATCAAAATATCTAATTCTTGTTCACTAGAATCAATTTCCTCAGTATGCTCAAAAACTCCAGCTACTTTAATTTCTATATCATGCTCAATATCTTGTTTATTAGTAAATCCTAGATGATCAATTAATGTTCTATTAAAATCATAAACAAATGGTTTAGCTTTAAACTGGACTAACTTTTTAGTTCTAACGCTTAATGTCTTAAAAGAGTTAAAAACATTTGAAACCGATTTTGTTACTACTTCTTGAATTTGAGTAAATTTCTGACTATTTTCTAAACTATGATTTAAAACAATCTCTTTAATCTCTTGATTACTGGAAGTAGTATATAAATTATTATTAATTACAGATGGTAAGTTAAATACATTAGTTAAGGCTGCAAATCTTTGACCAGGATTACTTGATTTAAATTCTTGGACTGTATTATTTAAATCATAACCAATAACCTTAATTCCTTGAGATAAAGTTGGTAATATATTATTTAAAGCTACTTTATATTTTTCATTACCTGGATTAGCTATAAAATCAAAAGTATCAGCATAAATTTGTTTAGTAGAATCAAAACTTGATTTACTAGCATTAATTGTTTTTACTATACTATGTTCTATCAAGTTACCAATTGTACTTAAATCATCTTTGTAATAAGCCAAAGCTTGTGGTGTAACATACATTGATGATAAAAACATTCCTACCAAAGTTAAACTAGCTATAGATTTTCTAATAAAGACTGGATTGAATATTCTTCGTCTATGAAGAGATAGATTATTCTTTGTATTAATCAAATAATCAAAACTTGTAAACAATAAATCCCTACTTAATCCTTTTAGAATTTCAAATGAACTGATAATTAAATTACTAATCTTCTGATTAAAAAAGTTATTATTAAATATATCTGTAAAACTTTTACCAGCAACTAACTGACCAGTTGAACTACCTTTTTTATCAACTGCATGCTTTTCAATATATTCAAAAAGTGCTCTCTTAGTGATTACCCAATTACGTCCTTTCTTAACAGAATTGATTTGTCTCCTTCTGGATAGTAGTGAAAGGTAGTCTTGAGAATAGGAACAGAGTTTAGCAGCTTCAGCTAAGCTGATAAATTGATCTAAATCTACGTCAAGAATATTGTCTAAAATTTTATGTTCATTTAGAGGCTTCTCATCTGTTGAATTATTATCAGGTTCTTCGCTCAATCCATTATCGAATAATAATTGGCCAGATGCACGCCCTTTTTTGTCCTCATAATGCTTCTCAATGTATTCAAAAAGAGCACGCTTTGTTATAACCCAATTGCGGCCCTTTTTTACAGAATTAATCTGTCCTTTTCTGGATAATAGTGAGAGATAATCTTGTGAATATGAACATAGTTTAGCAGCCTCTGCTAAGGTAATATATTGATCTAAATAAGAGTCAATAATCCTCTCCAAATTTTTGTTTTTATTATCTTGCATGGGACTACTTTTTATTAATTTGTATCGTTATCGGATACAAAATAAGGTGGTGTAAAAATAGACTAACTTAGCCTATATGTTTTACAACCTATATTAACTACTATCCGATATAATTATATCACTTAAAAGTCAATAAATATATAGGTTTTATTGACATTGAAATTTTATCCGATATCAAGAATATAGGTGTTTTTAAAGGTTTTTTGAATATGTAGTTGATACATTCAATTGATAACCTGTTGATTACTAATTTAATTAATTTTTATCTCTACGTTATCCACAGAAATTGATAAAAATAAGTAATATCGGATAACTAAATTATCTAAGTATTTAAAAAATCTTACTCATTTTTGAGTAAGATTTTAATATTAAAGTTATACTTAAATTTACATCTTATCAGGAATTGAAATACCAATTGTTGTTAAAATTTCCTTGTAAATTCTCTGAGTTAATTGTAATAATTTTACTCTAGATGGATCAATTTTACCATTAGAAATGACTCTACATTTATCGTAAAATCTATGAAAATTATTTGCGATTTCTATGGCATATTTTGGCAGTAATTGGACCATAAAACTAGTCGAAATTTCCTCTAAAATTTCAGGCCATTTAAGTAATGCTCTAACTAAATTAATTTCACATTCCTCATCCAAATTAATCTTTGAATTTCCAATTCTTGATTCAGAAATCTCAATTTGATTTAATATACTATTCATTCTGGCACTCACATATTGAACATTGTAGACCGGATTTTTTTCTGATTTCTCTTCGGCAATACTTAAGTCAAATTCCATGTGTGTAGAATTGCTATACATCAAAAATATAAATCTAACTACATCATGCCCGACTAAATCAATTAGCTCAGACATGGTAACGTAATCACCTGACCTTTTTGACATCCTAACTTCTTTACCATCTTTAATCAATTTTACAAATTGAGTCAATATTACTTCTGCCCTACCCTCATAACCTAAGACCTTAACTGCGTTTAAAAGTCCTGACACATCACCATGATGATCAGCACCCCAAACATAAATTCCTTTATCAAATCGTCTTTCACCAAATTTGCTTTCTGCATAAGCAAAGTCTTGTGCTAGATAAGTTGTATCACCATTACTCTTTATTAAAACTCTATCTCTGGTATCCCCTAGCTCCTCGGACTTAAACCACAGAGCCTTATCTTTTTCATAGGTATGATTTCCTTCTTTAACCTTTTTTATTATCTTATCAATTTTACCTGACGCTTTAAGTTCCTTTTCTTCATGAAACCAGTCATCAAAAGTTATCTGCATCTTTTCTTTAACAGTTTTTTTGATCAAATCATTCAAAATAATCTCTGCTGCTTTTTTACCTACCAATTTTACATCTTTTTCAGAACCTAATTCTTTATTTAAATCATCAATATATTGACCTTTGTATTGTGCTTCTTGATCTTTTAAAACACTATGTCCTAATATTTTAATTTGATTACCAGCATCGTTTACTAAGTACTCTTTTTGAACATCATAGCCTACTCTCTTTAAAACATTACCTAAAACATCACCATAAAAACCACCACGTCCATTTCCAAGAGTTAAAGGGCCTGTAGGATTGGCTGAAATAAACTCTACTTGAACACTTTTACCCTTACCAAGCTTAGTTAAACCATATTCTTTTCTACTTTTCAATAATTTATTCGCTTTATTACTTAAAAATTCAGGAGAAAAAAAGAAGTTTATAAATCCAGGCTTAGCAACTTCGATTTTGCTAAACGTTTTATTTATAAACTTATTACCTAATAAACTAGCTTTTAACTTCTCTGCTGTCTCTAAAGGATTATTGGCTTCTAAATTAGCAATCTGCATTGCTACATTAGTAGTGTAATCACCATGAGAATCAATATTTGGATAGCTTACTTGCAAATCACCTTTAAATACAAGTTTAGATGATTTTAAAGACTTCAAAATAGCCTCAACTAATTTTGTTTTTGTAGTTTCCATGCTTTTTATATGAATAATTAACCGTATTTAAAAAAGTAGCACATTTTTGATAAAAAGACAATGCTTGTTCCTTTAATTCTGAAAACAATATATAATACTAAGGATGAAAGAATTAGCTAAAAACAAGAAATTAAGACATGATTTTAAAGTCCTAGACAAATGGGAAGCAGGCTTAAAATTAACTGGATCAGAGGTAAAAGCTGCTAAATCGGGTAGAGCTGACTTAACTGGCAGCTATATTACTATGAAAAGTACTGAGCATAAAAACCCTGAATTATGGTTAATTAATGCAAATATATCGAGATATCCAAAATCCGGATATGCCCAAAAAGGCTATGATCCATTAAGAAATAGGAAGCTATTACTTAATAAAAAAGAGATAAGTTCATTAGTTGGCAAATTGAAACAAAAAGGCTTGACATTAATGCCACTTTCATTGTATACTACGAGCCAAAGACTGGTTAAATTAACCGTTGTTTTAGTTAAAGGTAAGAAGAAGGCAGACAAGAGAGAAGATATAAAAAAACGGGACTTTGAAAGAAGAGTTAAGAAAAAGTTAAAAAACCACTAATGGGGGTGTTTTAATTTGCTAGTTTCTTTAACAATTGAAATAGCTAGGAGAAGTTGTAAGAACTTCTTAAAAAAGCTTACACCTTGGATAAATGCCAAGAACTTTGTAGCAAAGGTAATGGGTGCTTTCAGTGCTCCTACCCTAGCTTCTGTTGTTGCTTAATTAAGCAAACAACCATCCTTATGAGCAATGCCTAATAGCTTACAAAGGGTGTTATATTATTAGGTTAGATATTTAATGCGTATTCCATTATATATTGAAACACCAGAATACTCGAGGATTTAATGTTTTGTTCTTTTCCCAGTTAATTCCTTTAAACAAATTAAAAGAACTATTCTAGTAGAAGTTTTAATTTTAAAAAATTACACGTGGGTGCGATACCCACCACCTCCACCAAATATATATAACTTATGTTAAGAGTAAGAAGAAAAAAAGTATTTAAGAAAGATAAGAAGTTTTTTAGGGTTAACGACCAAATTCGTATCCCTGAAGTAATGGTCATTGATGAAAATGGCGAATCTTTAGGTAAATTAGAAACTCATAAGGCTTTAGCTATAGCTAAAGAAAAAGAACTTGATTTAGTTGAAGTAAATCCAAAAGCTAATCCTTCAATTTGCAAAATACAAGATTACGGACAATTTCAATATCAACAAGCTAAAAAAGCTCAGCATCAAAAAACTCATGCCAAGAAAGTTGAAATTAAAGGAGTTAGAATGTCATATAAGATTGGTGCACATGATTTAGACTTTAAGAGAAAACAAGTTGATAAATTTTTAAAAAAAGGTAATAAAATTAAAATTGAAACAATATTAAGAGGTCGAGAAAGACAATATACAAGAGAAGCAATAGAAAAGATAAATCAATTTATTGAGTCACTAGATATAGAAGTTATTGTGGAATCACCTATTAAAAAACAAGGTGCTAGAATTTCTACTATCATAGCTCCCGGCTCTAAGGAATAACTAAATATATGAAACTAAAAACTAACAAAGCAATAGCTAAAAGAATTAAGACTACTAAAGGTAAGAAGAAAAAGATTAGAATTGGTGGTCAAAATCATTTTAACGCTAAAGAATCTGGAAAAACCAGAAGAAATAAAAGAGGCAGTAAGACATTATCAAAAGCTAATGTTAAAAACATCAAGAAACTTACTCCCTACGCTTAATAACTAATTATATTAAAATATGCCTAGAGTAAAAAGAGGTAATGTAAGAGCTAAGAAAAGAAAAGCTATTCTTTCCCAAGCAAAAGGATTTAAATGGGGTAGAAAGAAAAAGATTAGACTAGCTAAACCTGCTATTAAAAAAGCTGGTGCTTATGCTTACCGAGATAGAAAGAATAAAAAAAGATCAATTAGAAGACTTTGGCAAATTCAATTAAACGCAGCTGTCAGAGAACATGGTATGACTTATAGTAGATTTATAGAAGCTTTAAAGAAGAAAAAAGTTGAATTAGATAGAAAAGTACTATCTATAATAGCTAAAGAACATCCAAAAACTTTTAAAAATATTTTTGACGAAGTAAAATAAAATCGAGCATTTATGCTCGATATCCGGGGTCGTAGTTCAGTTGGTTAGAACGCCTGCCTGTCACGCAGGAGGTCGAGGGTTCGAGTCCCTTCGGCCCCGCCAGTAAAATTCAGAGTTAAATGCTCTGTTTTTTAAATAAAAAAATCCCTAGCTTCGTAACTAAGGATCAAATTTTTAAAGATTGAATGGAATATTATCAAAATTATAAGTTGTAAATTCAAGGTGACCTTCTGGATCATCATAACTAAGACTACAGTTACCACTTAGTAATAAAACTAACCAATGTATCATCTCAGATAATAATTTATCATCTTTTTCTTCAAGCTTATCCTTTTCGAAAAGATCTATTTGATCTAACCAATATTGTATAAACTGTTCCATTTGCCTAAAAAAAAGTATTCGACCATCAATTTTAACAAATTCTTTTCTTTTTAATTTATATAATCTGTTAAAAGCAAAAGTTAACGTAATTACCTCTCCATGTAAAGTAGGTCCTTCCTTTACCTTCTTTTGATGGTGTAGATAACGATTTCTGTACTCTTCTTTCAGTTTAACTAATATCTCTTTGAATGCTGGATAATGGTATTTATATATTTTATACTCAATATATTCTTTACCAGAACCTAATACAGTAAAGGCTGATTTAAATATTGCATGAAAATAACCTTTATTGTCGCCTAATATGAGTGTCATTATATTCTCCAATTTTTCTAATTGTTAGTGTACTACGCTGAAATTATCATAATGACTTCAATTTGTCAATAAATAAAAAAATGAGATTTTGTTTTAAATAGACCTCATTATTTATAAATATAATTAAGCTTTGATATTTCTTTTATTCTTAAATAATAAGCTACATATTACTATAATAATCAATATAGAGAGCCACTGGACCCATTTTAAGCCTAAATACGTACTATTAACGTCTAAACGTAGATATTCCATCATAAACCTTATAATAGAGTAACCTATCAAATAAACGGCTGTTATTAAGCCAAATGATAACTTCTTATACTTATATATTAAAAGTAACAAAATAAATAATATAATATTTAAAAATGCTTCATATAAAAAAACTGGGTGAAAATGAGTAAAGCTTTGATATATTTCTGGTCTATTAAATTGACTTATGGGAATACAATATATTTTTTGACAAGGTAAACCAAATAATTCTTGATTGAAGTAATTCCCTGCTCTACCAATGGCTTGTCCTAGAGGTAAAACTAAAGTTAATAAATCAGTATATTTAAATATATTTAAATTATTCTTTTTAGTATATAAATATATAACTACTATACCAGCTATAATAGCTCCATGTATGGCTAACCCGCCGTGCCATAATTTTACTATCTCTAACGGTTTACTTAAAAAGTATGTGAGATTATAAAATAATACGTGATATATACGAGCCCCAATTAAACCAAAGATAATTAAATAAAAAAAGAGACTCCATAAATGATCCTGAGTTTCTTTTTCTTTTCTAGTCAAATAATTTAATAAAAAAATACCTGTTAAAATAGCAATTAAAGCTGCTAAGCCATACCAGAAGATATTAATAGGCCCCAAGCTAAATAATATAGCTTGAGGCTTAAAATTATGAAATATTTCTAACATAGTTATTCTTGAATATCATCTTGAGAATCATTTTCTAAAGAAACTAAAGGTTCAACTAAACCCTCTACTAAACTTGGTAGTTCTCCCCAATTTCCAATTTTCTGACCATTTAGGAAAAAAGTAGGTGTGCTATTCAAACCAAGTCTATATACTTCATCTAAATCTTCTTCAATTACATACTTTTTAGTATGCGTGGACATACAATCATTCCAAATTTCAACATCTAAATCTAAAACTCCAGCATAACTTTCTAAATCAGAATAAGTTAAATCATCCTGATATGAAAATAACATATCATGATATCCCCAAAAATCACCTTGATCATGAGCGCATAAAGCTGCTTCTGCTGCTTTATATGCATACTTATGAATTGAAGTTAAAGGAAAATTATGATATTCCAATTTAACTTTATCGGGATATTTATCCATTATTGATTCAAGAACACTTTGTGCTGAACGACAAGCTGGACACTGGAAATCAGAATACTCAACTATTACTACACTAGCCTCAGGATTTCCTTTATATGGACGCTCAGTAGTAATTTCTGAATACTCGGCAGTTTCTCTATTTAAATACCAGGATCCAAGTAATATTATAACTATGGCAATTATTATCCACCAATATTTTTTATTCATATATTTAATAGTTAATATAGTCACTGGTAATTAAACTTTGATTTTCATACAAAGCATCTGTATATTCCCAAAACATATCTTGCTCACCAGCACATTCAGCAGATTCAGAAGCACCTCTAGCATATGGATGTAATTGGTCTAGAGGATAATGCTTATAGACCCAAACAACTTGATCACCGTAGTCTTCAATAATACGTTTTAGAGTAGGATGAGCTCTGGCACAATAAGGACATTGAAAATCACTAAATTCAACTAATTTAACTTGTGCATCTAAGTTACCTAAATAGTTATCATCTTTAGTAATTTCTTTAACATTAGAATAACCAGAAGTTGGTAAATCAACACCTTCAATATTTACTTCTTGACCTGCTAAAATACTATCAATTATTTGTGTAAAAACTTCATAAGGATAAGCACCTCTAACTAAGTATTCATTAACATAAACTCCAGGGGTTCCTGTTACGCCCGCAGCAGAACCTTCTTGAAATTCAGCATTTACCTTTTCAACATATTTATCACTATCTAAACATTCTTTAAAATCCTTCATATCTAAATCCAGCTTATAAGCTAAAGAATTTTCATTATATTCTGTCTTATCACCAAGTGGCAAAGAAAAACCAGAGCCACTACCAGATAAAGTAATTAAAAAACCAATAGTTCCAACTATTAGTACGCCACCTACTAAACCTAGAATAAAAGATGATTTAGCAGAAATTAGGTCAAAAAAACCTTTCTTTTTCTTATTTTCATTAAACATAAATAAAAACTTTAATTATTAAATGTTGGTTTATTATACACAAATATGTTGAATATTACAAATTAGGTTGTCTCTTATGAAAATCCGTATTTAATTGAAACTGATGAGCTAAATTAAGTATTACACTCTCTTTAAAAGGAGCGCCCATTAACTGCATACCAATTGGTAAATTTTGAGTTGATAAACCTACTGGCAAGGAAATAGCACACAAACCTGCTACATTAGCTGAGATAGTATAAATATCACATAAATACATAGTTAAGGGATCATTATACTTCTCCCCTAATTTAAAAGCTGTAGTAGGTGTTGTAGGAGTTAATAATACATCAACTTCATTAAATATATCTAAATATTCTTTTTGAATTTCTTTTTGAACTTTTTTAGCTTGATTATAATAGGCATCTTGATAACCAGCAGACAAAACATAAGTACCCATCATTATTCTACGCTTTACTTCATCACCAAAACCATCTGCCCTGGTCTTTTCATAATGTTCTTTTAAATTCTTAGCTTGCTTATTATTTAAACCATATCGTATACCATCATAACGAGATAAATTAGAAGATACTTCAGCCATTAAAATAATATAGTAAACAGCTAAAGCATGTTCTGTAGAAGGTAAACTAACTTCTTTAATAATAGCTCCCATCTTTTTAAATTCTTCAGCCATTTCTTTAATCCGTATCTCAATTTCCATGTCCATGCCTTTTATAAAATATTCTTTAGGTAAGCCAATTACTTTACCTTTAATATCTTTTTTTATATCTTCAGTATACTTATCAACTTTTAATTTACTAGTAGTTGAATCATTTATATCTTCTCCTGCTATTACTTCTAAAATCTCTGCACATTCTTCTGCAGTATGTGTCATAGGACCAGCTTGATCAAAAGAAGAAGTCATAGCAATTATTCCGTATCTACTTACACGTGCGTAAGTAGGTTTTAAGGCAGTAATACCACATAGTGCTCCAGGTTGCCTTACAGAGCCACCAGTGTCTGTACCAATAGAAAATGTTCCCATATCAATAGCTACGCTAGCCGCACTACCCCCAGATGAACCTCCAGGTACTCGAGATTTATCCCAAGGATTTAAAACAGGACCATAGGCACTATTTTCATTTGAAGCGCCCATAGCAAATTCATCACAATTATTTTTACCTATTATAATAGCACCGGCTTCTTTTAATCTGTGTATTACAGTAGCATCATATGGTGCAATATATTCTTCTAATATTTTTGAGCCGGCAGTAGTCTTAATACCCTTAGTCATAAATAAATCCTTAACACTAATAGGTACACCTTCTAAAGCTTTTAACTCTTCCCCACTCTTTATCTTCTTATCTACTTCTTTGGCTCTTTTTAAAGCTTCTTTTTTATTTAAAGTAATAAAACAATTTATATCCTCAAAACTTTCTATACGAGTAAAATAATACTTAACAAGTTCAGTACATGAAAACTTCTTATCTCGTAAACCCTTTTTTATTTCACTAATTGTTAAATATGATAAATCCATATTATTCAAAAACAGCTTTAGCTTTAATTAAATTCTTTTCTTTAGCAGGAGCTAAACTTATTAAATTCTCTTGCTCTTCTTTAGAAATACCAACTACCTTATCCTCTCTTAAACGACTATCTTCTACGCTTTCAAAATCTAAACCATCTTTTACTTTAACTTTAGATAATTTAGCTACATAACCTAAAATAGATGAAATATCCTTAGTAAACTTGTCTTTTTCACCTTCTTTAAGCTCTATACGTGCGAGTTTAGCTAGTTTTTCTATGTCTTCTTTGTTTATACTCATATTATGCTTATTTTAGCAGATATTGCTAATTAATTGAAATAGATAGCTCCATTATTATGTAACTGTTTAACTTGCTCATAAGTTAAAGCATAGTTATATATTCTAAAATCATCTAACATACCGTCATATTCTTCACTACCAGTACTATCTTGGCCAACTTCAATAACATTCCCTGGATTAATATCACCCATGCTACCTGCAGACCAATCATTGGTTGCATTTAAAATACCATCTATATATATTTTAGAAATCTCAACCACTGGATCATAAGTAAAAATAACATGATGCCATACTCCGTCAGTCACAGTTTTATTTCCATAAACACTAGCACCATTAGAACCATCACTAATTTGTAATCCAGGAAAATCGCCACTATTATTATGGCTCCTAAAAATCCAATAACCTGTACCACCTTCACCGTAGGTTCCAATCGTCCTGATATATCCACCATTACCATCAGACTTTTGCGTAGACTTAACCCAAACAGACATAGACCAACCATGAGTTCTAGGATCAATGTCTGTGGTTGGAGTTATATTTACTTCTTCATCATTATCTTTTTCAAAATCTAAACAACAACCTAACTTACAACTTGAACTTGAAATCCAATCAGTAGCAGGATCCATATTAGTTAAGGTTCCATTATTACCATTGTATCCACCATTTCCATCACGTGATGAATCATAGGCAGTAACTCCTTCACATTCATCAAACTTCCACCAACCAACTGGTTCTCCCCTGTTATATTCATAGGCTACTTGAGATGCAGATCTTGCATAATTATATATCTTTACATTATCGATATTTCCATTAAAAAAACTTTCCGCTCCACCATATGTTTCTTTACCGATAATAAAACTACCAGTATTATCCATATTTGCAGAACCTGGGCTACCAACTACAGAGGTTGACGATGTACCATCATCTACTCCATTTACATAAATAGTTGGATAATATGGACTCGCCCTATCAACTACTGCTACTAAATGATACCAAACACCTTCTGTTAATACAGTATTACTTATTGTATAAGCATAATCTGTAGTTCCTCCTGGTCCAGCATTATATATGAAATAAGGTTTTCCACTACTTAAACCAAAGTACCATTGTTCTTGATCTTCTTCTCTCTTTTCCATAAATCTACTAGATCCGCCAGCCCCTTCTTTAAACCAAAGACTAACAGAAAAAGCGTCTGTACCAAAATTAGCTGCATCAATATTACCAAAATCAACAAAATCATCAGTACCATCGAAATACAAGCAATTATTATACTTACAGTCAACACTATCTTTCCAAATAGCTCCAGTTATAGTCCCAGACGCGCTATTACCACTGGAATCATAAGTAATACTTCCGGTCATTTCTTCAAATTTAAATTCAGCTAGAGGTGCACTACAAGCAGCGCTACTACCAGGTACACAATTATATGCTTCTTGAGAACTAGAAGCAGTGCCATCAGCATTAGTGCCAATAGAACCCAAAACTAAAGATGAGCCTTGATTATAATCTAATCTAACTTCATCTTCAGTTAAAGCATAGTTATATATCTTAACTTCATCAATTAAGCCGTTATACTCTTCTGACGAGGTTCCCTGACCAATCCAAGCATTCTCATCTAAACTTGTTGGCGTATAGCTATGTGCATAATCTGAAATATAATTACCATCAACATAAAAATAAATCCTATCAGATTCTCTTTTCATCAAATAATGATGCCAATTAGTATCAATAGTATAATTTGTTTGATGAGTTTGCCAAGTAGAACCATCACCAGTTCCACCCGAAAAATAATTATTAGGATCAAAGCCCAAATGACCATTACTAGAACCAGCTTGCCCCAAATAAACAAACCCTGTCCAACCAGTTGAAATTGCATTTGGTTTGGCCCACACACTTATTGTAAAATCACCATCACCTATGTCGAAAGAACTTGATTGACCCAGATCAACATAATCATCAGAGCCGTCAAAACTTAAAGCTTTACCAAATTTTCCACTATTAGTCCATGTAGGACAAGTAGAATCACCAGGACAAGTGCCAGCTAAATCACCATCATTATCACCAAAGCCATCATCATAAGCAGTATCACCAAAACCTTCATCAAATTTCCAGTAACCAAGCTTTGAGCCAACAGGAGAGCCTCCTGCCGGATGCCCAGCATTCATATCTTGAATTATCTGCTTAGGCGTACGAGCATAATCGTATATCTTTACATCATCAATTACCCCATCTAAATAATCAGCGCCAGAACCACTTAATCTCCAACTATTACCTATCGTCATAGTACCAGCAGAAACACCATTAAATGAACCTATATTATTAATACCGATTAAAACTCCATCAATATAAAATTCAACTTTATCATCAGGTTTATATACTCCAGTTAAATAATACCAAGTATCAGTAGTTAAAGCACTAGAAGTAACAAGATCTGTATTATCACTAATATCTCTTGTTCCAAACCGAACTGTACTACCAGCTCTATCAAAACCATAATTATCCGTAGTATGCCCGTAAAGCATTATTGCTCCATCACTAAGCGAATTAAATTTAACCCACATAGCAAAAGTAGTTGCTCTATCTCCGGTAAAACCAATAGATGGAATAGTAGCATAATCATCAGTTCCATCTAATTCACAACCAAAACCGAATTTACCAGATACTGTACAATCCATACCAGTATTATTAGCACCATCATTTGTTGTTGTATCATAACCATTACCAGTGCTATCATATAGTGTTTTACTATCACCAGATACAGCTTCTTCCATTTTCAAATGTAATAAAGGTCCAGGGGCCCAGTTATATAAATCACGTATTTCACGATTAGATAAAGCTCTATTATATATTCTAATCTCATCAAGTAAACCATCAAATGAATAATTTTGTGAACCATTATTATAAATATTTCCAAGATATAATTTTCTACCCGCCACACTATCAATGACTATATCTCCAACATAGGTACTAGACATTTCTACTCCATCAACATAAATATATGTATAATCGTCTCTTCTAACGCCTACTATATAATGCCATTCATCAGAAGATATTTCAGTTGGTGAAATTACAGAATAATTAGTCGAATCAGAGACGATTGTAAGTGCTGGTGTTTTGTTAGAGCCTGAACCAACTCCAAAACCCCATTCATTTGTACCAGGACTTGCACCTGTATTCCATTTATTAACTATACTACTACGCGAACTAGACAAAGAACCATTTATCTTAGCCCAGCCAGAAATAGTAAAATTATTTGAACCAAAATCAAATGTATCTGAATCTATTATATCTATACGATTAGTACTAGTATTAAAATCACCAGCATTACCAAACTTGGCTGTAGTAGTGGCTAGTGCGTTAGTTGAAGTACCATGATTACCGTTACCACTTGAATCTACAACTTCTGCTGGAGTACCATCCCAAGTAGTCTCATCCATTTTCCAATAACCAACTAAGCCTTGAGATAAATATTGTTGAGGTCTTTGACCTATACCTACACCTACTCCTTCACTTCCACCAAAGCCTGATGCTCCAGCATTATAATCTCTTCTTATTTGAGCTTGAGTTCTTACATAATTATATACTTTCACCTCATCTATATGACCATTAAAAGGGTAGGATGTAGTACTATTCCATTTCATTATTCCAATATCAAAATTATCTCGATTTGGGGTGTCTGCAAACCAGTCACCGGAATCAGAACCAGCATCCAAATTAGTAGACTCTAAATTTCCATCGACATAGAATAAATAATTAGAACCATCACTTTGAACTACAACATGATGCCAATTATTATCAGCTAAATTAGTAGTCCCAGAAACGGTATCTTGAGTATCATTATTTTTTTGAATAAACCGTATCACACCAGTAGTCTGTTCTAAATTTAAAACCATATAATAAAGTGATGACGCATAATCTGCGCTTGAAAATATTGTTGGATAACTAGAAACGTCGCTTGTTTTGATCCAAGCACTAATTGTTCCAAGACTATCTGAACTAAGCCAATCTGCCGTAGTTGCATCTACATAATCCCCTGTGCCATCAAAGTATAAACACTTACCACTTATACACTGCTCTCGACTTTGCCAAGTAGCATTAGTAACGGTTCCATTACTTTGATTAGAAGAACTATCATAAGCAGTAGAGCCATAACCTTCATTAAAAGACCAATAACCAGCAGGTGCTGTACTTTGTTCTTCTGAACCATTACTTGAACCAAAAGTAGATAATAATAAATTATCTTCTCTTACATATATATTTTCTACTGTCCAATCTAAACCAATAGTCTGACAATCAAGACCTACTCCTGGACCACTTACAGTATCACGGTCAATTCTTCTAGAAGTTTGTTCAAATAATCTATCACTACTAGTATTAAAACGAGCAAAATTTTCTGCTTCATTATCACAACGAAACATCGGTGGTATCACATAAGGTGAAGTGTCGCAAGAAAGAGTACAACTTTGAACAACATCATATAATACATCATGTGCTTGTAAATTTGTTTGGGTTACATAACTTTGACCGTCTGCACCCCAACATGATGCACTCCCATTAGGACCCATAGTTTTTTTTGATTTTACTTGATCCCATTCATAAGTATCAGAAACTTTAATAGTTGCCCTCGGCGGTACACCACCTGTACCACAACCCTTGTCAACGGAAACAAAATTATAACCAATACCACCATTACTATCTATTGTACTACTAGATGTAAAACCAGCTGATAAATATACGGAATCTAGCATAGCAGAAGTTACTAACATCCAACCGCCATCATTATTTGTCATATCACAATATACCTGTAGCTTATCAGCGGTATTACCACTTGGGGTAATGTAATAAGCACCATCTCCATTACTATTACTATGTTCTAAAATATTTTTACATGAAATAGCAGGTATTTCTGATGTCCCTATTATTGCTTCTGCATCATTAATAGTTGCATTACCATAGTATATATAGAGAGTAGCGCCTGAGGCTGGAACACGAGTAGCTATAGTATAAATAGCAGTATCAGAATCATTACAATCGTAATCTGTGTCACCATCTATAAAATAAGTAAGTAAAACACCCCTTTCATTGGTTATTCTAATATCATCACAATCTGATTGCATCTTACCTGCTGTAATTAAAGTGGCAGTATCTAATGTAATTTTTACATACTGATTTGTTACTAATGATCCTGAATTAGTAATAGCTGTACTTTGTCTATAATACCAAGAATCATTCCACCAAGCAGCTTCTGTAGTACTAGGACTACGTAATAGATAGATAAATGAAGCAACAATAACAATGCCTATTACTATATAGATAATATAAAAACGATAATCTATATTTTTTAGATATTTAAAAATATTATTTAATTTATTTAAAATTGACTGCCCCATTGTTATATACTTGTTTAACTTGTAAATTAGTTAAAGCATAATTAAATATTTTTACTTCATCTATTTGACCCGTATAAAAGTTACCCGGGCTACCACCAGTACCATTTGTTCCAGCACCTATCATTAACGGATCAGAAATATCTATATCACCATAGCCAGTAATATCTGTTGGACTATTAGCATCTTCAATGCCATCAATGTATAATCTTAGATCATTGCCATCACGTACTCCAACAATATGATGCCACAGACCATCATTACCAGATGTATCGCTTATAACAGCTTTTGCGGTAGTATTATCATCAATAGAAACTGCAAATTTACTATTTGTGTCTAATAATATAGTATAACTCTTAGCGTTAGTACTATATGATCCATTCTGAACAATATCTTGAATTCCAGCTGTGCTTGTTTTAAACCAAGCGCTAACTGTGCCATCTCCACTACCCCAATCATGAGTAGATTTATCACCCATACTTAGATAATCATCAGTACCATCAAATTCCATAGAAGCATTTATTTTACCGGTAGCGCCATCATTCCAAGCGCCAGAAGTAGCACAAGTACCAGTTGCTGTGTTAGTACCACCAGTACCAATTATTAAACTACCATTATTACCATTATATCCTCCATTACTGTTAGGTGCCCAATCGTAAATAGTACTACCAGAACATTCATCAAATTTCCAATAACCAACAGAGGCGCCTCTATTAAACGAATAAGCTACTTGAGCTGGAGTACGAGCGTAATCATATAATCTAACTTCATCTATTGAACCATTAAAATAATTACCTCTTCTGCCAATTTCTAAATCAACGGCTGTATTTGGAACAGAAAATCTTTGAGTATCTGAACTAGGCGAAGCTGTAGATAAAGCACCATCTAAATATGCATAAATAGTTGTACCATCCCATGTCATCACATAATAATGCCACTCACCAGTACTTGGCTTACCGAAAGAAACATAATCATTAGAAGGTGTCTCTGCTTCATCATCTAACTCACCACGAATATAATTATCACTATATATCCAAATAGCATATCCATCAGTATCCCAACCAGCGCTAGCACCTTTACCAACAATATGCGGATATTGACCACTATTATAACTATCTATCTTTGCCCAAACAGCAACTGTACCAGTTGTAGTTAAATCTAAGGCTGCATTATCACTAACTGATATTTCATCATTACCATCAAATAACATACAAGAACCTTTAATGCAGCTAGAAGCTCCTTGCCAAGTACCATTTGTAATTGTTCCTGTATTATTATTATTACTAGTATCGTATGCACTAGAACCAGTTCTTTCATCCAACTTATATTCTGCAACTGGCGGATCACAAGTAGCAGTGTCTCCAGGAATACAATACATTACAGATGCAGAACTTGAAGCAACACCTGTTGTTTCTTGTCCTGATGCTCCTAATACTAAAGATGATCCTTTATTATAATCTATTAATATTTCATCTTCAGTTAAAGCCGAACCATACAACTTAAATTCATCAATTGTACCACTGAGCTGGTAAGCATCTAAAGAATGCCTATTACCAAATGTAAAATTAGTCCATGTCTCTGATACTGAAGTCATATCAACATCTGTATCAATAGATGATGGTGTTTGAGCAATGCCATCGATATAAAGAGTTAATGAGTTATCACCATCTCTAGATAAAGCTATATAATGCCAATTACCATCTAGCTCTGTAATAGTATAAAGATAATCTTTGTATAAAGTTGAACCGCTAACTAAAGCTGCATGAATTACAGTCGCTGAAGACGAATAAATTACTGCTCCATCATCATTACTAGTTCTAGTATCAAAAATATATGCTTGATTATCACTTGTTCTAAACCAAGTAGATGCGGTCCATCTATTTAAACTAGTAAAGCCAGAAAGGCTTCCTGTAACATGCCCATCTCCATCAAAATCAAGACCTCTGCTAAACTTACCATTATTCGTTGAAGTAGCGTTAGTTATAGTCCCATCATTATCCCCATAACCATAATCATAAGCAGTAGAACCATAACCTTCGTCAAATTTCCAGTAACCAAATTGTGAAGCAATTGGAGAACCTCCTGCTGGATGTCCAGCATTCATATCTTCTATTACTTGTTTAGGAGTACGAGCGTAGTTATATATACGTACATCATCAATAATACCATTAAAATAATCTTGAACTGGGCCATTACAACTAGAACCACTTTTTTGAGCACCAACATATACTGGCAAACTACTATAACTAGCTCCACTAGCAATCTCATTAGAAAGTGTTAAACTTTGCAAACTTCCATTTAAATATAATTTAGTACCTCCAGATATACCCCACTCTTTTACCCATTCTACATGATACCATTCACTATTAGTTAATACATCTCCACTCGTATAATGAGATGAATAAGCAGTATCACCATCCGAATATAATGCAAAATATAAATCATTAGCGTAAGCATATATATTAAAATGAGCATCATTATTACATCCATTTCTTCTAGATAAAACAACTTGTTTTGTAGCATATGAATCAGCCTTAATCCAAAAACTGAAACTCTGTTTTCTAGTAGGTAAAATACTAAATAAAGTATCATCAGAAGAAATTAAACCATATTGATCAGTCCCATTAAAACTTAAAGCTTGTCCAAATTTACCGCTAGTCCAAGTAGGTGAATTATACAAGGTAACATTTTTTTGATTAGTTGATCTATCATACGCAGTACTACCACTGCCTTCATCCATTTTAATATGGGCTATAGGCCCAGGAGCCCAGTTGTATAAGTCACGTACTTCACGACTAGATAAAGATCTGTTATATACTCTAACTTCATCAATATTACCATCAAATTCATAACCAGCAGCTATTCGTCCTATTTCTAATGATCTACCACTAGCATTATTAACAGCAATAGACCCTATATAAGTACTAGCTTTTTCCTCTCCATCAACATAAATATATATATATTCACCTTTTCTCATACCTAAAACATGATACCATTCCTGACTAGCAATCTCATCTGATGAAACTGCAGTATATGCAGTAGTACCTGATTCAAAAGCAAAGCCTGGAGTTTTAGAAGTCGATCCACCAGAACCAGTATTTAAACCCCACTCATTAGTCCCTGGAGAAGCACCAGTATTCCATTTAGTAATTATTTGATTTTGATAATTAATTGGATCATCACGACGTCTCGCCCAAGCAGAGACAGTAAAATCATTAGAACCGAAATCATAAATATCTAAATCTGCTAAATCTATATAACTAGATGTTCCATTAAATTCACTTGAACCCCCAAACTTAGCAGTAGTACTTGCCGTAACAGTAGATGAAGTACCATGGCTACCAGCACCACTAGAATCAATAACTTCTGCTGGAGTACCATCCCAGCCAGTACCATCCATTTTCCAATAACCTATTAAACCTTGTGATAAATATTGTTGAGGTCTTTGACCTATACCTACGCCAACTCCTTCAGTTCCGCTGAAACCTGATGCTCCAGCATTATAGTCTCTTCTTATTTGCGCTGTTGATCTAGCATAATTATATATCTTCGGTTCATCTAAAGAACCATCAATCGTAGGATCACTTCCATAACCCATACCTATCCTATCGATTGTTAATGTATTAGATGATGAAAAAGCACTGGTAGACCCTTGATATTCTCCATTGATATATGCTCTTATACCTGTTGTTTCAATATTAATAGTAAGATGGTACCAACTATTTAAACTTACAGGCGAACTTAAACTAATAGATTTACTTACTCCGGTGTCATCTTGTAAATATATTTGTGTACCACTATAACGAAGACTAATTAAATCATCCCAACTTCTACTATTTGGACCCTGCATTAATCCTGCTCCGATAGAATTAGGAGAGTAAGTATCCCATTCATTTACTTTAAACCATATAGAAACAGAATGATTTTCAGATAAATCCATAGCTATAGAACTAAAGCTAACATAATCATTAGATCCATCAAATTTTAAACATTTGCCACTAATACACAGATCTTCACTTTGCCAAATAGCTCCAGAAATAGTTCCATTACTCTGACTAGAAGAACTATCATAAGCAGTAGAACCATAACCTTCATCAAATGACCAATAACCAATAGGTGCAACATTTACTTGTTCAGTAGAATAAGTAACTGTATATGCGCCATATAAACTACCTTTTTCATGCATCTCACTTATACCACCATCTCCAGCAATGGTTGCAAAACGTATTGAACGACTCTCACCATCACTGTAAGATTCTGAATAAGAATAATTTGTTTGATAATATGAAGCAACATTACTAGTATGACCATACTTCCAATCAGATCCATTAGGATTAATTACAGTTGCCCCGTAGTGCCCTGTAGAAGTCCAATGCTGACCAAACCAATTATCTCCTAGATCAGCTTCATACAATGTACCAGAAATAGCCTCTTGATCAACTAAATCACCATTAGCATCAACCCAAGCTGCATTTCTAGTACTGCTTGTAAAGCTTAAATAATGATATAAATCCTCGGTAGTACTAGTATTATAATTCATATAAATTCTTTCTGAAATATAACCATTGGCAAAACCCATAATGATAGTGCCATATGAACTATAGTTACCATAATCAGTATCTTCATATTTTATTTCAGCAAATAATGGACCAGTTGAATTTAAGGCAGTTCTTGTAAGACCTTCAACATTCCACCAATCACTAGGAGGATAGCTATCAGTATGCCTAGAAACACTATTAACACCCAAATCAACATTATTATATTTAATATCAGTAAATTGACCATAAGTACCACCATCAGCTGATACTGTATAATCAAAATTATCAGTCATTTCAATCTTATTTGCCGTACTAAATACAGCATCAACGTCACTTGTAAAAGAATAAGCAGTAGCAGAAGAATTGCCATAATATATGAAATAAAATTCTGAATTATTTTGAGATATACTTGCTTCAAACCAAATACCAGTCTCACTTGTATTCAAAGTACTTTCTTCTACCTGATACTTTTTTATATTACCAAAACTATCAACTACTCTAATATCATCAGCATCAGCTTGGAGCTTACCGTCGCTAATTAAAGTAGCTGTATCAATTATTACTCTATATGGCACATCACTTCCGTTAAATGCAGAATCATTACTAATCTTTACTCTTTGCCTATAACTCCAAGTTTCATTCCACCAAGCAGCTTCTGTTTCTTCTGGGCTACGTAATAAATAGATAAATGAAGCAACAATAACAATACCTATTATTATATAGATAAAATAAAAACGATAATCAATATTTTTTAAATAGTTATATATTTTTTTAAAATAATCTTTCATTTATTTAAAATTAACTAAACCACCATTATATACTTCTTTAATTTGATCTGCTGTCAAAGCATAATTATAGACACGAGCATCATCAATTTTACCATCAAACTCATGTTCAGATGAAGCGTACTGAGCACTAACGTCAGATATAGCACCAATAATTAAATATGGACCATCATCAAGATCGCTACAAGAATCAGAGGCTGTAGCTGTAGCTACACCATCTACATAAATTGTACCTGTAGGACTATCATAAGTATAGGCTAAAAAATGCCAATTACTATCATAAGTAGTTGCATCATCTGCTGAAGCTACTCGACTATCAGTATTACATTCTGCCCAAGCCCTTATACTACCATCAGTATCTATTGCTAGCGCATGGCTATCAGCATCGCCTATCTTTGAAATTTCTAAAATACGAGGTGAACCAACACCAGCACCACTTTGTTTAAACCAACCAGTAAGAGTTAATTCGTCTTGAAAACTATAAGTATATGAAGAACTATTTACATTATCTCCATCACCATCAAAAGTCATGCAGCCACCTTGTATACATAAAGAAGTGTCTGTAGTCCAAGTAGGTGAAGTTACCATGGTAGCATTACTACCCTCTCCAGAGCTATCACAAGCATCAGCACCATCAGAACATAAGTTATCTGCTCCTTCATCAAGT
Organism: bacterium; assembly: GCA_018672055.1. Classification (GTDB taxonomy): domain Bacteria; phylum Patescibacteriota; class Patescibacteriia; order UBA1558; family UBA10009; genus JABHGM01. The sequence continues at coordinate 23,832 of JABHGM010000001.1, forward strand.
CTCCACCAACCAATAGGAGCACCGCCATTATATAGTTCAGCAATTTCACTTTGAGTTAAAGAACTATTATATATTCTAAACTGATCTATTTTACCTTGAAAGTTAGCATTACTGTAACCTCTTCCAATATAAAAATCATCCCAAGTTGTTTGTGAAGAAGAAGTTTGAGTAGAACTAACTGTAATAGGCTTCATGTCAATATATAGCGTAGTACTACTAATATCTGCATCTCCACTACCAGGTAAATATAAGACTAAAAAGTGCCAATTGCCATCCATGTATGAAGAAGTGTCTGCCCAATACCTATAATTAGTATCACCAAGATAAAGTAATGGACTTTCATTACCATTATAATCAAAAGTGAATGAACCACGATTTCCATTTGATCCTACAAAATCGAATAATCCTTGTTGATCAGTATATGTGCTATTAAACCAAGTAGTTACAGTTACTTCACCATTAGCTACAACATCGCCGCAATTTAAATAATCACTACCATCAAATTCAACACATCTTCCAGATTTACAATTAACACTTGATTTCCAAACCGGATCACCACTATTACTACAATCAAAATCATTACCACTCCTATCCTTATAATTAGTAGAAAACTGATCTAAGTCTTGATCAAGTAAGGCACCGCCAGCAACAGGAGTACTCACGCTACCAGCACTATTACTCTGCCCAAATTGACCTTTACTTTTAATATAATGCTCTTGTACTTCATTCGCAGCTAAAACATAAGGATAGATTTTAAGCTCATCAATATATCCCTTCATCATTTGAGAACCATCTAAACCACCAACTTGTAACCAAGAATCAGAATCTAAAATATCGCCAGTTAAAGATGGGGGTGTTGAATCTGCTGATAATCCATCAACATAAATATAAACATTGCTACCATTATAAACACCAACAATATGATACCAAGTATTTAAGCTTGCAGCACTATCAGCAATAGCAGTAGCAGAAGAACCTGAAGTATTATATACCGCAAATTCTGGTTTATCACTGCTATTAAAATTAACCCTATAAGATGCCCATGAAGGATCACCACCACCATGTCTCTTGTATATAACTTGATGAGTTCTAGAATCTGTTATCTTTGCCCACAATTCAACAGTTAGAGTACCAAATACATCTAAACTATCATCTTCTGCTACTCGAACTGTATTCCAAGTTGAGTCTGTACCATCAAGATAAACACATTGACCAGAAATACAATCATCTGCATCTACCCAGCTAGCAACAGAATAAAGAGTACCATTATTACCTTTACCAGAAATATCATAAGCAATGCTACCAGAACCTTCATTAAAATTCATATCTAAAACTGGTTGATGTCCACTGCTACCCATTTCCATAGATATTTCACGCTGAGTTAAAGCGCGATCAAATATTTTAACCTCATCAATGTATCCAACAAAATAATTACCAGCTGTACAATCACTAGCACCAGCTTCAGAACCAATACATACCGGCGCTCCACTTGTGCCAATAGTCCCAGCTTGAGTAGTAGTATCTACCAACATACCATCAAGATATAGTTTTAAATCTGTACCATCATAAGTAACAGCTACGTGATACCATTGATCATTATTTAAAAGACTAACTGCATATTCAGCTGTATAATAAGCATCACCAGAGACATACATTGCAAAACATAAAGTACTAGCAGTACAAGCACTATCTTCATTTAAACTTATACTAAATGCTCCAGCTTGAGTTTTTGATATAATACGGCTATTAACGCTTTTATCTGATGTTTTAAACCATGCTGATGCTGTTAAAGTAGTTGTTGGCCCAACAGTTGAATCATGTGCTACGGTTATATAATCACTACTACCATCAAATTGATAACATCTACCAACCTTACAATAGGTAGCTGACTTTTCAGTAGCTCCAGTAACAGTACCATCATTACCATTACCAGAAGTATCATAAACTGTACTACCAGAAATATTATCAAAACTCATATCAAGAGAAGCTCCTTGTGAGGCAGTTAGAGAGGTATTACGTACATATAATTCAACATATGCTGGTATATCTGTATCATCTCCACCACATGTACCATTATATATATGCATATTCCCAGAAGTATTACCTATTCCACCAACACCATCTGAACTTACAGTTGATACTAATCTAGTTTTTGGAGTTCCGTCATTATCTTCTAAATTAACTCGGTATGTAGAACTATTCCAAAAATATTGACAATAATTAGTACTCCAATTATATGTCTCCATTGTTTTAGTTAGAGCTACTGCTGTTTTACCTTCTGGAGAATTAGTAATAGTCTCGCTAAAAGTTTCAGCAACTGAAAAATCTGTATCAATATTACAACCATAAGTATCATCATCGCAAATCATTAATTGAGTCTTGTCTAAATAACCAAAAGCTAAACTACGGTAATCATTACCATCTGCTATAGCTGAACCAAATTCTGTACCTGTTGTATTCCATTCAACATCATCATATAAAAAATCTGAATCAGAGTCATAAATACGTGAAACTAAAGTCCAGCCACCGCCAGATGTAGTCATATCACAATAAACATCCATTGGATCAGAACCAATAGGATCAATAGTATAAATACCATCTCCACTATTAGAATTATTAGCTAATTGATCTGAACAAGATTCTGGTATACCAGAACGACCCATATTAAAACTAGCTGAACCTTGATTATATAATTCTTTTACTTCAGTTAAGCTTAGTTCAGTATCATAAATAGCAACCTCATCAATCATGCCGTCATGATCATAACTACCACCACTATTTTCACCAATTTTAAGATCATTAGAAGCATCATTAATAGTTGTTCTAGTTGTTCCTGTTTTATCCAATTTACCATTTAAATATATTTTACCAGTAGTACCACTTCGAGTAATTACAACATGATTCCATGTATCAATAGCTATAACTGAATTTGATGTAATAGCGCTTCTAGCACTATCATCATAAGTATCAAAATACAATAGCTGGTTACCTTGATAATAGCTTAAAGCCCAGCCAGCATTAGTATATGGCTCCCCTGCCAAACCTTTGCCCTTACCTATGATTGCTGTATTTAACGAAGCATCATCCATTTTAAACCAGACAGAAACAGAAAAATCTTTTGTTCCAACATCAAATATCTCATCACTGCCAAAATTAACATAATCACCACTACCATCAAAACTAAGAGCTTTGCCTTGTTTGCCCTCTTGTGCCCATGTAGCATTATTTATAGTGCCATCATTACCATAACCAGTAGCATCATAAGCAATACTACCAGCACCTTCATTAAAATGCCAAGCACCTATTGGACCTGGAGCATTTTCTTCACTAGCTGGTGAACCAGGCGTTAAAACTGTAGAAGCTACATATTTAACTATAATAATTCCATCAGCACCATCATAGGCTACATTTGCTGCATAAGCTGCATCACCTCCATTACCTGTATTGGGAGTAGTAGACCCTGGACTATTAGAACCACCAGCACCACCTTCAGAATAAGTAACAGATGAGCCTGATATATCATATGATAATCCAGCACCACCTGCACCACCAACGTGACTAGGTTGATTATCTTGACCAACTGCACTTGCTCCACCACCTCCAGCACCACCTGCCCAAGAAAGATCCGAGGTATCACCACCATCATTTCCTTGGCCAGCAGTTCCTGTACCACCATAACGAACAGTTGAATAATAATTATATCCACCACCACCGCCAGAACCACCATCGGCTCCATTAGTAGCAGCTTTCCCGCCACCACCACCGCCAGTAGCTATAATTATACCTAAAGATGAATCATCACCACTGGTACCTGATGTATGCACGCCTTGAGTTCCAGCAGTACCACCAGCTCCAATAGTTGCAACAAAACTACCAGACTCCAAAGTTGTTGTAGCATTATATTGTAAACCACCAGCACCACCGCCGCCACCGCCACTAGAAGTTGCCGACGAAGCACCACCGCCACCAGCTGCTACAACAAGTGTTTCTGCAGTAATATTTGAAGATGTAGTAAATGTACCATTACTAGTAAATTTATGAATTCGGTAACCTGTAGTTGTAGATACAGTTCCTCCAGATTGTTGAATACTTGAACCATTGCTAGCTGCTAAAGAACTAGAATTACCATAATACATATATACAGTAGCTCCGTCAGCTAAAACATAATCAATTACTGCCCAAATATCTATACTAGAGTTAGCACTATCTTCTATCCAATAATTTAATATTTGACCAAAACTGTCTGTAAATCTTAGATCATCAAGATCTGATTGAAGTTTACCTGCTGAAACTAATGAACTTAAATCAGCATTAGATAAAACTTTAAACTGTACATTATTCTGAGTACTACCCGAATTAGAAATACTAATAGCCTGTCTATATGACCAAGAATCATTCCACCAAGCAGCTTCTGTTTCTTCTGGATTCCTAAATAAATAGATTAAACTAAGTACAATAACTAAAGCAATTACAATAGTACTAGCTATTTCAGTATTATTTAATTTTCTAAACTTAAATTTATTTAAAAAACTTCTCATAATATTTTAAGTAATTCTTCTTCAGATAACATAGATATATTTAACTTCTTAGCTTTACCATATTTAGAACCAGGATCACTACCCAATACTAAATAATCAGTCTTTTTACTAACACTTGATGATATTTCTCCACCTTCATTTCGTATCTTTTCTTTAACTTCATCTCTAGTTAATTGACTTAAAGTACCAGTTAAAACAAATGCCTTGCCTTTAAACTTGCCTTCATTAACATATTTATTCTTTTTTATTACTACACCACTCTCAAATAATTTATTTAAAAATTCTAATGATTCTTTTTCATTAAAATAATTATATATACTCTCAGCAACTACTTCACCTATATCTCTAATGGCATTCAATTCTTCTATGCTAGTCTTTTTTAAATTAGAAAATGTTTTAAAATGTTTAGCTAAAGTAATTGCTGTTTCTTCCCCAACGTGACGTATGCCAAGAGAGTTAATAAATTTATTAAAATCAATTTCTTTAGAATTGCTTATTGATTTAATTAAATTAACAGCTGACTTATCAGCAAAACGTTCGAGTGGTTTTAAATCACCTTCAGTTAATTTAAATAAATCTGAAGCATCTTGAATTAAACCAACGCTAATTAACTGTTCTACTATTTTAGGACCTAGACCTTCAATATAAAAACCTTTTTTAGAAACAAAGTAATTTATTTTTTCTTTTTCTTGAGCAAAACACTTATTATTGGAACAAAAATGATTTACTTCACCTTCTTTTTTAATAACCTTGCTACCACATATTGAACAAGTCTTAGGTATTTTAAATTTCTTTTCTTTACCGGTTCTTAGATTCTTTAAAACTTTAACTATATCTGGAATAATATCCCCTGCTTTTTGAATTATAACTGTATCACCTATTCTAATATCTTCTCTGTCTATTTCATCTTGATTATGTAGTGTTGCTCTAGATACTATAGAGCCTGCAATTTGCACAGGCTTAAATACAGCTACAGGAGTTAATGTACCAGTTCTACCTACTTGAACTATTATATCTTCTACTTTAGTAGTAGCCTGTTCAGCTGGGAACTTATATGCAGACATCCATCTTTCTGCTTTACCAATATGCCCTAATTTTTTTTGAAGTAAAATATTATTAATAACTATTACTGTACCATCAGTTTGATAATCTAATTTATCTCTTTTATTCTGCCACTTCTTTAAATACTTAGCTACTTCATCTAAGCTTTTACAATACTTACAATTTGGATTTGTTTTAAAGCCAAACTCTTTAAGTAACTCATGTACTTCTTGATGAGTTTTTTGACCAATGTCAGTTATTATCTCATAAACAAAACAATCTAATTTTCTAGAAGCAGCTACTTTTGAATCTAACTGCCTTATACTACCAGCTGCTACATTTCTAGGATTAGCATATAATTTATCACCTTTTTTCTTTAACTGATTATTTATTTTATTAAATACCTTTTTAGTCATAACAACTTCACCACGTACCTCTAAAATTTTAGGAATATTTTTACCTTCTAATTTAAGAGGTATAGCTTCAATAGTTTTTAAATTCTGTGTAACATCTTCCCCTATCTTACCGTCACCTCTAGTTGCTCCACGAACTAAGATGCCATTTTCATAAGTTAAAACAACTGTTAAACCATCAAGCTTTAACTCGCAGAAAAAATCATATTTACCATCTACTATTCTTTTATTCTTAGTTAACCATTTATCAACCTCTTCCATATTAAAAACATCTTCTAAAGATAGGATAGGTGTTGAATGAGTAACTTTATTAAATTTAACTAATGGTTTACCACCTACTCTTTGAGTTGGTGAATCAGCTGTTAAATATTTAGGATATTTTTCTTCTAACTCAAATAATTCATGTTTCAAAGAATCAAGAGCTGCATCAGATATTTCTTGTTCATCTTTTACATGATAAAGATAGCGGTGATGTTCAATCTCCCGCTTTAGCTTGTTTATTCTAACTTTTACTTCTTTTTCTACCATAATTAATTACTCTTAAATAACTGATCTTCAGTATATATAACATAATCATAGAGACCAGATAATGGATTCTTTTGAGGCATAGATACTAAAATTGCTTGTCTTGAAGCTTCACTATTCCCGGCTGGGAATTGCCCTAAACCTTTAATTTGGGCTCTACCAGGTATATCAACCTGTGCTGTTCCAGCTAAGTCAGAATAGGCAGTTATCTCAATATCTGTTGTATTTGCACTTCTTGCTATTAATCTAACTTTATATATTTCACAATTAGTAGTCTCCCAAATATCTATATTAACTGGAGAAGCTGATACATTATATCTAGCAGATTTAGTTTCACCAATAATTCCATTACTACCCCAGCAAGCCCAATTTACTTCCATCCAAGAACCTGAGCCTTGCCAATCAATGTCTATAGATTTAATACCATTAGCTAAATCTAAGCTACCTGGGTTATATAGATCTACTTGATAACTTTCATCTTTTAAAAGAGCTGTATAAAGAGTAGTAACCGTATCTGAAGTATATAAATTATATTTAGATGAATTACTTAAATCTTCTGTAGTATCATTTAAATCAGTAACATCAATATTCTCTTTCCTTACTTGATATAAAGCACCTTCGACACCAGATTCTGCTGCATAAAAAGCAATAATGGATTGATCTAAATAGAGTGATTGCCTAACTTCAGACATAACTAAAAGAGCAGTACCTGTTGAAACAGTAATTATTCCAGCCATAACTAAAAGACTTAGAAGTAAAACTGAACCATATTGTTTTTTTAATTTATCTTTCATATTTTCTTGAACTTACTGTTGTTTGAAAATGTGATGTATGTAATTTATCATTATCAATTATATTACTCTCTGTTTCTAAAACTATGGTTACTCTGGGTTGTAAATCATAAAAATAACCTGAACCTGCTTGCCAAGCAAAAGGATCTTTAATTGGTGAGATATAAAAATCTAAACGAGTTACTTTAATATCTGTAGGCGTAATATCTAACCACTCATCTGATACACAATTTACCGAGTTATAGCAAACCTGAACAGCGTCTCTACCTTCTGACAAAGCTTTTCTAAAAATAACTGGATTATTATTTTCATCAAGTAAAGCAAGCTCGTCTTCAGGTTCTGTTAAAGAAGTAGGATATGCTGAATAACTATAATCTACAGTACCCATTCTAAATTCACGAGCCATAACTTCTAAAACATACCTAGCATCAGAAATAGAACGTTGAATATTCGCAGTTCTTTTTTGAACTGTATTAGACTGAGTAAAAATAGATAAAGCATAAGTTGTAGCAATAGCAAAAATACCTAGTACTAAAACCATTTCCATCATACTAAAACCTTTTTTATTTCCAATCATACAATTTATCTACAATACTTAAATTATATGGCTTGTCTGCTTCAAACCAAGTTACTTCAGATTCAAGGTGATAACCTATCCAACTAACACCAACATGGTCACTACACCTATCACCCGGATCTAAAAGCACTTCAGTATCTATGGGATCTTGCCAACATATTTCCTGTAAAGTAACTAATCTTTTAAATGAGGTAAGGTCTCCTGAATTGTCATGATTAAATACATCTGAAGTATTATCAAAATATACCTGACAACTATCACATAAACTTATAACTGAACTAATATCAGAAAATGACCAACTCTTAGTACTAGGATCAAATTCTGTAATTAAGCGATAATTTGTATCAAAATCACTTAAAAAACCCTGATACCAATTATTACCAGCTAACCAATTTGAATCACGATGATTCCTTATTACTTCAATAGACTCACGAGCTAGATTAGCAGCTACTAACCTATCTTCAGAACTATTTGAAGAAATTAAATTATGGGTAGTTAAAGAAAGTCCAGCAATAACCCCAGTAACAATAACTCCAAGAGCTACTATCATTTCAATAAAACCAAGACCTTTTTCATTTTTAAACATATTTTTATGGAATAGTTACTAATTCAGAATTAACTCGTCCAGTTACTCTATTTAAATTAATTACTGCTTTTTTACTTGTTACACCATCATGCATTAAAGTAATTTCAGCACTTAAAGCAGCCGTAGATCCATTAATGTATATGACTGGTTTAGGTGGTTCAAATATAATATTTAAAGGGAGAGTATCAGTTGAAACCTCAGAAACAGTTACTCCTTCAGGGAGTATAATACTTCTAATCAACTCCTCAGGAGCATCAAATTCTTTATCGCTATCAGTATCTTTAAAGATAGCGTATGATCCAAAACCACTTATAAAAAAAAGACCATAATCAATACTTAAATCAGTATCTTCACCAATGCCAGCCAGAGCTTGAGTTTGAGCCTTACGAATCTCTGTAGCTACTTGATCAGCAACTAAACGTAATTCCTGTGTCCTTTCACCAGCCCTAAAATTAACAACAGTAACTGTAAAAATAATAACAAAAATAACTATAACTGTAATTAATTCTATTAAACTGTAACCTTTTTGATTTATCTTCATAAATATCCTAAATACCAATTTAATATTTGAGTACCATATAAAAGAGAAATAACAGTAGCTAGAGTTAAGAAAGTACCAAATGGTAATTGGTCACCCCATTTTTTAAATTTAAATACTATTAAAAATATACTAATTACTGAACCAACTATATAAGCAAGAAGCAAGGCTACTAAAGAATTAGGCCAACCCAGCATAGTACCCATTAAAAATCCTAAGCGTATATCTCCCCCACCAATCCATTTACCTTTGGAGATAATGAACTGGAGCATAAAAAATCCAGATACAATTAAAGCAGCTAATAATAGATTGAAAATATTAAAACCTAAACTTAAATTAAAAATTAGGGAGATAAATATAGCTGGAACAACTACTTTATCTAATATCAAATAATGTTTTAAATCATAAACAAATATTACAACTAAAAATGAACAAAATGTAATATATGAAAAGTATACTAATAGAATATTTAAAGGTATTTCAGAACAAATATTTAGTGGGCAGTATGAGCTTAGATAAAGGAAATAACCTAGAACAAATAAAATAGCAGTACTTAGTTCTACTAATAAATACTGCCAAGATATTTTAACATTACAATATCTACATTTTCCTTTAAGAAATAAAAAACTAACCACAGGAATCAAATCCCTAGCTCCAAGCTTGTGATTACACGAAACGCATTTTGACCTACTAGTTATTAAGCTCTCTTTAGTCTTTAATCTATGTATTACAGCATTTAAGAAACTACCAATTATTAGGCCAAGAATAAATACAAAAACTGCTATCATATATAGTAAATTTTACCATTTTTATAGCAGTTAAACAATACTAATATTATAGTTTTCCAAGACATACCGCAGGTCCACCCGTAAGACTTCCGAGGCCAAGAATTATAATTCCACCACCTGTGTCATCATCGCATACTAATATTTGAACTGACTTATCATTAGAAGTTACACAATTACTAGATAATGGATTCAAAACTGATATAGCTCCATCAATATCTCCTTGAATAGTTTTTTCTTGTTCTAATAAGGTGCCTGTTAAATACCTGTTACCATTCCTACAGTAGAAATAAAATCTTGAACTATCGGGATCATGCGGCATAGCTCCGCTAGCTAAATAACCAGTTAATTTATTAATTCCAGAACCAACAGCTAAATCATCATAATCATCAGGTATTGCTGGAGGTACTCCATAATTAGCAATATGTATTTCAATAGCCTTATATAATGTACCAATATCATTCATTCTATTTCCATCTCTTGCTTTTGCTCTAGTACTATTTAAGGTAATTAAAGAAATAGAAGAAATTAATGCAATAATAGAAATTACAACTAAAAGTTCAGTTAAAGTAAAGCCTTTTTTATTCATAAATCTATATATAGTCTAAATAAAAAAAATAATTTATTAAAAGACTAATTCTAAATAAATTAGTTACAGTCAGTTATAACCCCCTGATTATTAATAGCATGTAAACCAGCACTATATTCGGTAGTTCCGCCCTCTAAATAAAAACACAGTTGATAATCATCAACTGTGGCTCCAGCAGAACCATCATTTTTACTAATTGAGTAATCACAAACATCAACAGATGTGGAATTACAGGCTCCAACACCAGTAATATCAAAAAATCTACTTAGATCATCAGTTACAAAAGCAGGCCCTGTGCAGCTAGTAGTTAAGTCATATGCGCCATCACAACCTACCATAGTAGCGCCAGGTATAGTATTAGCACCTAACTCCATAGTTATATACATTTGACTTATATCAGAAACACGTCTTGCATCACGACCTTTCTCACGACTACTAGTAAAAAGAATTGCTGCTGACGACATAAACAAAGCAATTATAGAAATTACTAATAATAATTCAGTTAAAGTAAAACCTTTTATATTTCTTAAATTCATTTATATTTCAATTAAGGAGTATAAGAACAAGTAATTGGCGAACTGGTAATAATACCACCAGGGCCTACATGATTAACTCCTGCAGCAATATTAGCTATACCTTCTTCTAAATAGAAACAGATTTCATAATCTGCTTCATCACTATCTAAACCTATTGAATAAGCACAGATAGCTTCAGAATTACCATTACAAGCACTAGTACCTGTAGGATCTGTTAAAGTACCCCAATTATAACCAGCAAAATCTCCACAATCCGTTGTTAGATCACCTTCACTATTACAACCACCAGGAAAAATATCATAACCACCAGTTGCACTATTTGCAGCTTCCATTTCAATTAATAAAGAAAGTTGTTTAACATCTGATACACGTTTTGCATCACGAGCTTTTGCTCTAGCACCATTTAGAGACACAACAGCAATTGACGATAATAAACCAATAATGGCAATAACTACTAAAAGTTCAATTAAAGTAAAACCTTTTTTGTTTTGCATAGGATTTTTTAGTTAATATATATATGCATATATTATAACATAAAAAGGTCTCGATTACGAGACCTTTTTATATCTATACAATCAAATATTATATATCGTAAGTACATTCGGCAGTAATTACACCACCAGGACCAGCACTATTAACCCCTTGAGCAACACCACCAATACCTTCTTCTAAGTAAAAACATATTTGATAATCACCTGTAGCTTCACCAACACCCATTGAATAAGCACAAGGTGCAGCAGTATCTGCCTGACAAGCAGCAGTGCCAGAAGGATCTAAAATAGTATTAAGATCAACCCCACCTAACAAATTAGCAGCAACGCCAGTACATGCGCTCATTAAATCACCTGCGTCCTCGCATACGGTAGGAAAAACATTATAACCACCAGTAGAACTATTAGCAGCTTCCATTTCTACTAAAGTACTAATTTGTTTAACATCTGATACACGTTTTGCATCACGAGCTTTTGCTCTAGCACCATTTAGAGATACTACAGCTAAAGTTGATAATAGACCAATAATGGCAATAACCACTAAAAGTTCTATTAATGTAAAACCTTTTTTGTTTTGCATAAAATTATAAAGTTATATTTATAAGACTATAATTTAAGTAAATTTAAGTAGATTTTAAATAAACATTTCGACCTTTATTTATTTAAAAATAAAGAATTTATAAAGTAGAAGCTTCTTTTACTTCATAAAATGACTTAAATAACTTTTTTTATATTATTAAAGGCTGTGGATAACAAATCCCCAACCATGCTATATATATTATAATAGTTTTTAAGACAAAAATCAATACTTATCAACAACTTATCTAAAACTGATTAGCTAGGTTATACATTGGTAAAATAATAGATGCTACCATACCACCTACTGCTACACCAATTAAAACCATTATAAAAGGTTCAATTAAATGAGTCATATTAGCTACCATATTCTCAATTTCTCTTGAATAAAAATCACTCACCTTATTTAATATATTATCTAAACGACCAGTTTTTTCACCAACCGCTAGCATGTTTGAAACAAGTTTAGGTACAATATCTGAGCGTAAAAATACCACAGCTACGCTATTCCCATCTTCCACCTCTTTAATAGTCTCTTCAATCAATTCCCTATATGCCATATTACCAACTACCTCAGAAACAATTTCTAAAGCTCTAGCAAGAGGTACCCCGCCTACTACCAAGGTAGATAAAGAACGAGTGAAACGAACTAAATAAATCATTTTAAATAGATTGCCAAAAATTGGTATTTTTAATTTAAAAGCATCCCATATAGATCTGCCTCTGGTCGTAGAAAGTAACCACTTAGTACCAAATATAATCCCAGCAATAACAATTATTAAAGCCCACCAATACTGCCTCATAACATGAGAAGAACCAATTAATACTTTAGTTGTAAAAGGTAGTTCAGAACCAGAAGCTGTAAGCATTGAAGTTAGTTGAGGAATCACAAAAATCATCATAGCGACACCGACAACAACTAAACCTGACATAATGAAAATAGGATAAATCATAGCTCCCTTAATCTTTGAAGTTAAATCATAATCCTTTTCTTCTTGATCAGCTAAGTACTCTAATACTTCATCTAATTTACCAGATGTTTCTCCTGACTTAATCATAGAAGCAAAGAACTCAGAAAAAACTTTAGGATATTTAGCAAGTGAGCCAGATAATTTAACACCATTCTCTACTTCGTCTGCTATATCTGATATTATTTCTTTAAAATGTTCACTTTCTGTTTGTTGAACAATAATTCTTAAAGATTGAACAACAGGTACATTAGCACTAATCATTACAGCTAGTTGACGTGCAAAAATTACAACTTCTTTTCTTTTAATTTTTCCTTTTAAAAAAGTAAAAGTAAAACCTTTTTCAGAATCATATTCAACCCTAGACACTTCTTCAATAGAAATTATAGCGATTCCTCTATCAATTAAAATATCGGCTGCTGTATTTTCGTCAGCAGCCTCAACAATACCTTGAAATATTTGTCCTGAAGGCTTCCTAGCCTTGTAATTATATTTCATAATTATCTAAATAGCTTAGCAATAGTTTTGGGATCAGTAGCATACTTTGCAGCTTCTTGCTGATCAATACGCCCCATTCTAACAAGTTCTGCAAGTGACATATCCATACTTATCATACCTTGAGCTCTGGATGTCTGAATTATACTTTCTAAATTTGCAAACCTACCATCTTTAATTAATGACTTACCAGAATCAGAAGAAGTAAGTATTTCTACAGCTAATGCTTGATCACCTTTAACATCTGGTATTAATTTCTGAGCAATAATACCTACTAAATACTTAGCTAATACATCACGTACCCATTTTTTCTTAGCTTCAGGGAAATCTGAAACTATTCCTTGAATACAAGAAATAACAGTATCATAATTCATAATAACTAATACTAAACGTCCTGATTCAGCCATTTCTAAAAGAGCTTCTAATGTTTTTAAATTATCAACTTCAGATAATACAACAACATTTATATCCTGATCACTTATACTTACTAAACCTTCAGTAAATGAATTAACATCATTACCTATTTCTCTTTGTTCAATAAAACTCTGATCATTAATAAATAGATGTTCAATAGGTTTTTCTAAAAGCAATATTCTTTCTTTTCTACTTTTATTTATTTCATCAATAATAGCAGCTAACGTAGTGCTTCTACCCGAATTAAAAGCACCAGTAACAATTATCAAACCGCTGCTAGCTCTAGAAAAAGAACTAATTACTTTAGGTACACCTAGTTTTTCTAAAGATAATATTTGTCCTGTAATTAATTTTAAAGACACACTATGGCTACCCTTCTGTTTAAAAATATGTACCTTAAAACGAGCTTTATCTTTCCAAGGAAAAACAAATTTAATTTCTTTACGCTTTTTTAATAATTCTAATTGTTCAGCTGGTACAAAATACTTGATGAGAGCATCTAAAAATTCTTTATTAACAACAGCAACATCAGGTAGTGACACTAACTTACCATTTACTCTAATAAATGGATTACTACCTATGTCGAAATGAATATCTGTTGCTCTCCTCTCGGCTACGCTATTCAATATTTGATTAATAGTTGTTTCTACGGTTGTAGTCATATTAAATTAATTAAATAATTATATAATTGACAAGCATTATATATATTAAAAATTTTCTAAAACTTTTTTTATTTTAATAATTACTTCACTTGGTACAAAATGAGCTTTAATTAAAAAATCTTTAGCTCCAAGATCTAAACATTTATCTATATCTTCTTTTTGACTTAAATTTGATAATACAATAACTGGTATATTCATATTTTCACTTTTAAGCTTTTCTAAAAATTCAAAACCATTTAATTTAGGCAGAAGTAGATCAAGTAATATTAAATCTGGTTTTTTCTCTTTTATTATTCTTAATGCCTTTTCTCCATCAGATGCCAAAATTACCTTATAACCTTCTATTTCTAGCTTAGAGCTATACATCTGTATTAAAAAGCTATCATCTTCTACAATTAAAATTTTATGATTATTAACCATTTAATTATTCTTCTTGCTTAGTTACTCTCAAAATTTCTTCAACAGTAGTTAAACCTAAGATTGCCTTCATCCATCCATCTTGAATAATATTAACAAAATTTTGTTTAATTAACTCTTCCCTTACTTCTTTACCATTAAAGCCTTGAGCAATGATTTCTCTCATTCTAGTATTAATAATTATCATCTCAGCTATAGCAAGTCTTCCTTTATAGCCTGTGCCTCCACATTGACTACATCCTTCTCCCTTATGGAATTGAAAGTTACTATTTTCTTTAACTCCTTTATACCAAGCTTTTTCAGGTAATTCTGCTAAATCCTTTTTAACTTCAACTAAAACTTCTGGTGGAACTTCTTCTTTAACTTTACAATTTTCACAAATACGACGTATTAATCTTTGAGAAATTATTAAATTAAGAGTAGAAGCAAGTAAAAAAGCTTCTGCACCCATATCAATAAAACGAGGTACAGCACCAACAGCATCATTAGTATGCAAAGTAGTTAAAACAGAATGACCAGTTAAAGCAGCATGAATTGCTAATCTGGCAGTTTCTTTATCACGAATCTCACCAACCATAATAATATCTGGATCTTGTCTAAGTAGTGCTCTTAAACCAGCTACAAATGAAAAGCCTAATTCACTTCTTACTTGTGACTGATTAATGCCCTCAATATGATATTCAACAGGATCTTCTAAGGTAGAAATATTTACACCATCTTTATTTAATTTAAATAATGCAGAGAATAAGGTAGTAGATTTACCAGAACCAGTAGGACCAGTAACTAAAAACATTCCATTTGGCTTTTTTAAATTCTTTTCCATCTTTTCAAGAGCATTACCAAAAAAACCTAACTCTTCGAATGTAGGTGCCTTATCTGGTGATTCTAAAACTCTAAGAACTACTTTTTCTTGAGTAATAAGAGGTATTAAAGAAACACGGAAATCAACATCTTTCTCGCCTACAGTAAGTCTAATACGTCCATCTTGAGGAATACGTGTTTCATCTATTTTTAAGTTAGAAATAACTTTAATACGAGAAACTAAAGCTGCATGAACATAGATAGGTAAAACAATTGAAGTATGTAAAATACCATCAATCCTGTATCTTACTCTACTCTTATCTCCTTGTGGCTCTATATGTATATCTGAAGCACCGCCTTCAATAGCATGACGTAAAATAACGGAAACTATCTTAGAAACAGGAGCACTTTTAACAACTTGCTCAAGAGGTGTGGCATCACTAATGCTGGTACCAGATTTAGGAGCTAATTTTTCTTCAGCGAAATCTAAAGCTTTACCAACCTGCTCCTTAATACTTTCATAACCCTTGGCTGCGTTTTGAAAACTATCTGGAGATATGACAAAATATTTTACTTTTAAATTCTTTTTACGAGCCAAAAATTCAATAGCATCAATAGCTTTAAAATCTGAAGGATCTACTAAACCAACATCTAAATTATTACCTTCTTTATTAAAAACTATTACTTTGTAATTACGTGATAAATCTTGAGGGATAACTTTAAGAGCTTCTTCTTTAATTTTTTTGCCTTCCAAAAACTCATAAGGCATATTTAAAATCTGACCCTTTATCTTAGCTATAACTTCTGTATTAGCAATAGCTGATCCATTTAAAAGTTTACTAAACTTTTCAGGATTAGCTTTTATCATTTTTAAATATTGCTTATACTCTTCAGGACTAATTGAATCTTGAGTCTTTAAAGCATCTAATAATTGTTTTTGTAATGATTTTTTTAACATAAAATTTACTGTCTACCTTCTAATAAAAGATCTATAGGTGCAGGCGGAGCTTCAAACGGATTCTCTTTACCTACCCTACCTAGTTCTAAAGGTAACTTAACAAATGATCTAAGAGATTGATAAACAGAGTTAGAAAAAATATTATTATCAAATGAGCTTATTGTATTATTAATCTTTTCAATTGAAACAGCATATTTACTACTCATTAAACCAAAATCTGATCCAAAATCTGAGTTAGATGAATTATTTGAAAAATAAATTAAAGTATAGCTAATAATACCAAATATAATAATAACTAGTACAATATTTTTTACTTTTGTATTACTTTTTTTAGCCATATTATGGTATGTAAAAATATGTTCTAAGAGCTAAAGAATATCCAGACATGTCAGTACCTCCTGCAAAACTTAAAGCCATAACATCCATCAAACGTAAATGTCTTTCAATATTAGCTAATAGTCCTTTTAATTTAAAATAATCCCCTCCTTGTACACTTAAAGTAATGTCCAAATAATGAATACCTGATGCAAATTGATCGTATTCGTCATCTTTAAAATCAAAATCATCTTCGTCTTCGTCTGCGCTAAGTAAAGACCCTTCAGCAATATCAATAAATGACAAAGAAAAACCACTGGATAAAGTAACTGCTTCAAGCTGAGCCATTAAATTAGGTACTTCCGCCTCTGATGGCAAAACTTCATTTAACTTATTAATATTACTAAGTTGTTTATCTTTAAATTCTGATACTGTAGTATCTAAATTTTTTAAATTATTATAGTAAGTTTCTAATTCACGTAATTCTTGTTCTTTTTGTTCTAGTAAACCACCTTTTTTTTGATTTATTGATTCTATTTTAGGAATTAATACAATTAGAACCATCATAATGACTACTATAACAAAAGTAATATATTTTGAAATATTAAAATACTTATTTAATAAAAAGTTAATTTTATTTATTTTCTTAACTTGTTTTTTTCTATCTTCTAAAGGCATAATTAAAATGAATAAAAAACATCTCCTACTAATTCCAAAGAAATATTAAATGATATTGTACCCCCTATATTATTACCAGCAGCAGCACTTATTTCTACTAAAGCTATTTCGGGAGAATCTTGGAAAACTTTATACTGTCTAGCAACATTAGTATAACTATCAGTATTAGCAGACAAAGCAACTATCCCGTCAGCTGATGCAGAGACATTAGAATAATAGACATCATCAATAGTAATTTTTTCTAAAACTGCAAAAACTTTAGTCCAATAAATATGAACTTTAAGTAAAGCATCGACTATTTCTAACTTTTTACCTATTATTTCTGCCTCTTGTTTTGTTTCTTCAAATTCAGCTAAAACTTTTTCTCCTTCTTCAACATTAGTAATTATTTTATCTCCCTGCTTCTCTATAGCTGTGCCATAGACTGTTAAACCAATATAGAAAATAATAGTTAAAATTAAACCAGCTATTGCATATAAACCAAGAGAAATATATATTTTTTTATTTGGTATTAAATATGTGCCTTCAGGAATTAAATTAACATCTAGTTCTTCTAAAACTGGTTCTTCATGTAATATACCTTCAGTTACTTTAGGCAAGCTACTTGATATATTATTTTTTATAACATTCTGAGTTGGTTCATCAATTACTTTACGTTTCTTTTTAAATAATGATTTAAAAAAACTTGGCTTATTACTTACCCTCTTCTGTTTTTTAGTTAACGGTCTTTCTTCAATCTTAAACTCTGGTACCACGATATCTTCAATTGGTTTTGGCTGTGAAGGAGCAGGTGTCTTTACTTCTTGTTTTTCAGGTACATGAAATTCAACAGGAGCTTCTTTTTTAAGAGCTTGTTTAAATTTCTCTTCATCTTTTCTTAATTCATCAGGTAAAAGATTTATATTGTCTAAATCATCAGCCATCTTTTTATTTATATATCTCGCATAGCAAGGCCAATAGCTACAGCTAAACGAGTGCCTACTTCATCTAAAACTGGTTTTAATTCTTCAGGATAAACTACTCTATCCCAAGGATTACCAATAATAGTTGGTTTATTAAATATCTCTGTAAAATAATCAGATAGGTTAGGTAAAAAAGCACTACCACCAGATAATACTATTTTCTCAACACTTGAATTTCCTTGATTTTGATATAGGTCGAAAACATATTTAACTTCATTAACAATTGGACTCAAACTATCAGTTATAACCTTAGGAATACCCTTGCCCTGAACATTAACGCCCATACTTATACCAATATCTCGTTTAAACTGCTCTGCTCTCTCAGGAGTAACATTTAAACTCTTACTTATTGCTTGAGTTATAGTATAGCCACCAACATCAATAGATCTATTTAAAATAGGTACGCCTTTTTCAATAATACAAATATCAGTTGTTATAGAACCAACATCTATAATAGTAACAGTGGCTTCATCTACGCCCATTAAAGACCTAGATAAAGCAAAAGCTTCTGTTTCTAAACTAATTAATCTAAGCCCTGCTTTTTTAAATATATCAATATATCTATTTACTAAATTCTTAGGAGCAGCTGTTACTAAAATTCTTAATTGTTTTGGAGATTTACCTTTAAAAGTTTCAGGACCATCCTTTTTAATATCTTTCTTATCAACTTCTTTTTCTTTCTCTTTTTCATCACTTTTAGTCTCTTTCTTTTTAAAGAAAGAAAAACCTTTTTTAGAATCATCTTTTTTAGTATCTTTATCAGAAGCCTCGCCAGTAATGATTTTCCAATCCAAAATCATTTCATCCATAGGTAATGGTACATATTTTTTAGCTTCCCATTTAACAGCTGAAGCTAAATCCTTAGTAGGCATTTTAGGCAAGGTAATAATTGAATTAAAAACAGAAAATGTAGGTAAAGCAGCTATAGCATTAGTAGAAGTAGCACCTGATGATTCAACTAATTTTTTTAAAGACTGAATTATCTTTTGCTGAGCTTGAGGTGTAGTAGAACGTATAATATCAGTAGCAATATCAATATAGCCATAGGTAACAAGCCTAGGTTTTCCACCTTCATTTTTAAGTTCAACTAGTTTTATACTAGCTGTACCCACATCTATACCTAGATATCCAGTTTTTGAACCACCAAAAATAGCCATAATTTATTTATATCTATAAATTACCCAATTAAGGTAATAATTGGGATAAATTAGCTTTTCTTCTGTCTATATTATAACATAAATTGAGTGATTTAAAAAGAAATAAAAAAATAAACTAGTAACAACTAATTTATTTTAATAAATATATTATTCAACAATAGTTGAAGCCATAGCTTCACGCCAAACAGGTAATCCCCCAGCCACATTGTCCATGCCAGGAGGTGTATTAACTATAACTCTACCATCATATATTATTATTTCAGCAGGTTCATTTTCCTCAATATAGTTTCTTTGTAATAAAATTTCATGAGCCATTACTAAACCACTTATTGTTAACTGTCTAGTATTAGAAGTATCATCACCTGTATAAAATTTACCTTTTAATCCAGAACCATTATCTAAAACTATAAAATTACCAACTATATTAGATACTGAAGGCGAAATAGTTACATTACCACCTTTTATTATCCAAGTAAGTGAAGCTAAATTTTCAATTTGTGAAGCAACCGAAGCTTCTTCATAAAACATATCTGAATTAATTACTAAATCACCGTTTATTATAACTGTACCAGCTCCAGATGAATTAGTACCACGCGCATTATAAAAGGTTAATGGATTATCTATAGTATAGGTTGTTTGTCCTGTAAAATTATATACCTTATTACCCAACGTAGTATAACCAGACAAAGCATTATCAACATCATCTGAAGTAAAATCAACTTGATCATAACTATTAGCTATTCTATTAAAATTAATTAATCCAGGTATAGTCCAATACTGATTACTAACTGTAGGTAAATCAAAATCAGCATATCCTGATTCTGAACAACCACTTTCAGTACTAAAATTAACAATATCACCTCCTATACCAGTTCTAATACAATAGCTAGCATTAAACCTAGTGTCAGGAGCTCCAAAAGAACCAGAACTACCTAAACCGCTCTTACCATAAACTAATCCATATTTAGACTCAAGCCATGGAGAACTTAAGTTACCATAAAATTTTAACCAACCAAGTCCCCTGTCTGCTGTACCATCATTAAAACCATTCCAAGCTTCACCAGTTAATGATCCAGCACCATCTAAACTAGTACAATGATAAGGATTCTGACACATAGATAGCCAACCATCATCAGCACCAAAAACGATTACATGACCCCAACCAGTTAATTCATAATTCTGACTATCATAAACAATAGGGACCGAACCGCTTGGCGGATTAATATATCCTTCATCTACACAAGTTGAACCAAAACAAATCCAACCAATATTACTATCCCAGGCCCAGCCATAAATACTATTACCATCTTTAGTTAAACCGTAATCAGGCGGACATAGGCTAAAATATGTACCATAGTAAATATTATCACAATTTAATGAAGCCCAGCCATAATTATAGCTCCAAGCCCAGCCATAGATACCACTTGGTAAATCACCCGAATTAACTGTTGCCGAAAAATCATCAGTTGCATTTAAAGTGTCTCGTACCCATAGTTTAGCAATTTGCGTACTAGTAGAACTATAATTAAATGTTTGAGTATAAGCAGCGGGAGTCCAATCTATCTCCCACGGCTCACCACTATTATCAAAATCCCAACGGTATTCTAATTCATTCCTAGTATCTTCATAATCTGAAGAACAAGCTCCGTTAAAAGTAAATAATTGTTCAGTATCATCAGAATTTAAGGGATCTACAGAAAAACATGCTTGAGGAGCATAGTTCTCTTGCCAATCTATACGTAATTGAAAAACATGAGGTGACAAAGAAGTGTCTGTAGTCGACATCTGAACTTTCCAATATAATTTATCATCACTTGTATTAAAAACAATATTTACAGGACTAGGAACATCCCCTGCTCCAAAGGTTAACCATTCACCAAGTCCAGGACCATACCAAGTACTACCATCATTAGAAAATTGATATCTTATGGTTTCACCTAAATCATCATGAACAGGTTGAACAGTTATTTCAGTAATAATACTATTAGTTTCTAACACTAAAATATCATCAGAAGTTATTTCACCAGATGTTTGATAAACACCACCAACATCAGATAATCTTAAATGTGCTAAAGTATCATCCCAAACCATATTTGAGGCAGAGCCAAGATCATCTCTATCAGTAAAATCTTCTAAATAATAATGAGCTAATGGATTATTTATTCTATGACTTAAAGCTAGAGTAGCTGTATAATATTCACTATACTCATCAAGACCATGAACAGAACGAGTCCTAAATAAAAGAGTAGGCGCATATGGATGTGAGGTTGACCAATAATAATGTCTATTAAATGGAGATGAAGAAGTATAAAAAGCATCAATATCATTCCAAGTATCTCCTCCATTATTTGAATATTCTATTTCAAAATCAGTGAAATTAAGAGGTTTCCCAATTACTGTAAATTCAATAAATGAATCATATGGATCATCAGAACCACCGTTTTGCCAAATATCATCACCTCCTACAAAAGAAACAATTGGTGCAGTAATTGCTTTAACAGGTAACTGAAATACAAAAAAACTGCTTATTATCAATAATAAGCAAGTTAAAAAAAGTATTTTTTTATTAAATTTCACTTATCTATTATAAATTATAAAGTTATAATATTTTCTACATCACCAAGTAATTGTAATATAGCATTATTTACATTAGTTCGGATAACATCTAAATCACTTTGATAACTCTGTAAAGTACTAAGAGAAACATTAGAACTTAAATCTAAACGAGTAATAGCTGTTAACTGAGTATCAATCTCTATAATATAAGCATCAAAAGAAGATTGTTCTGATTCCATATTACTAATACTACCATCTAAACTTCCTTTTAAAGTCTTGTCATCATCTAAGTATATTACATTACATTCACTGGTACACCATACATCATTAGGATCATCACATTCTTCACTCTTATCAACTATTGAATCACCACAAACAGTTTTAGGATCTCCTTTAGCAGCGTAAGCAATAGGAATTAAACTTAAACTATTCTGATAACTTGAAGCTCTTGTATGACCAATAACATAATCAAAAGTTTCATTAATTAAAGTGTATGAATCTTGTATATTACTAACTATTTGATTAGCATCATAATGATAATTAGTAGATTGAATTAGAGCAACATGCGTAGTAGTAACATCAGTACTATTAATTAAATCAAATAAAGCTGATTCGCTAGTTGAATTACTAATAGCAGTAAGTAATGGAGTTAATTGATTATCTTGATAGGCTTGCCAATCAGCAATTAAATCATCTTGGATCTGAGTATTAATATTATCATAACTATTAATTGTTGAATTAATAGCAGTATTTGTAGAATCAATCTTATTTTGAACTCTATCAGAGTACAAAGTTTTACACTCTGTTAAATTAACACAAGCTGCTTTAGAAGAGCTAGTTACTAAAATTAGAGCTATGAAGATAAAGGATAAGAATATTATTTTTTTCATATGTTTTAAATTAAAATTAATTATGCACTACCTTAGCTCTAAGCTCAACTATCTTTTTTTGTAATTCGACTTTATTTATTTCATCACCAGATCTCATATCACGATCTACTACCACTGAGTCTAAATGTGATAAATCAGCTCCAGGACCAAAATATTTTTTATACAAATCCCCTGGCCAGAAGAATAAGCCAATTAATATCAAAATAATAATCACAACTACTATTAAGATAATAACTGAACTCTTATTATTAGTTACTTGTTCCATATATTTATATATTTAATATTATAAATTTATTAAGGAAATTCTGGGAAAGTACAATCCACTCTTTCAAGATAGGAACCACTATAATCATTATCCCAGTTATAACTACCATCGTGCCATACTCTAGTTCCAGCTTGATAAGATCCTTGAACTAAATTACTACACCCAGATGCACTATACATTTGAGCAATTTCTGGCATTGAAGTATCATGTAATACTGATCTAAGGCCACTCCAAGCACTACCTGTTGAATCTGCCCAAAAACTATCTGTAGCACATCTATAAACACTATTGCCTTGAGATACCCAACCAGCATCACAAGTAAAAAATGCATCTCCTAAAGTACTAGAATCACTATTAGGAATACAACTACCATCGTCTACATTAGCATTAGGATTATAATTTTCAGCACCAGAGATTGTACAACCTTCAACAACAGCGCCTAATTGAATTGGAATCCAACCAGTGCCAATACATAAATTTAATATTTGATTACTATAGCTTAATGTTCCTGCATTAGTAGCATCGCAAGTAGCTTCAGCACCTATCTTAACTCCACCATTTACAGCAAGAGCAACGCTTGGATTAGAATCACCAATTCCTACTTTACCATCATGAGTTATAATTAACCTATCCTCTAAAGTTGTATTACCTGTTTCTGTTGTTTGAAAAACAATATTTAATGGATTTTTATTATTACTAGAACTATGATAAGTAGGTGCTACTGTTTTTATAACCGCACCAATGCCTCCGCTATCAGGGTCTCGAGAATTAAAATTTATAACATGAACAGTATTACCACTACTTATACCACTTACATCTGTAAGTAATTCTATAGATGCTGTATCTAAAACTACCTGCCTTATAGTTAACTTAGTATTACCACCAGCTGGATTGGAATAACCAATAATAACATTATCAGAAAATGAAGTATTATTATCAAATCTAGCAGTTAAACCATTAAAATCCATTATTCCATTAAATACTCCATAACCGTCTACAACTAAATCGTCACCAATTTTTACTATACTCTGCCCTCCATTTGAAGAAACATCTAAAATATATTCAGGTACCTTGCCAATACCTACATTACCAGCTGCGTCTATTATAAACTTACTAGAACTATTATTTTGTAAGAGCATTAAATTACCTTGAGATGCAGCATCAATATTTCCATAAATTAAATTCTCGCCTGTTTCTACTTCTAAACTTGCGCTACCCATCATTAACATAGTTTGAATCCCTATATTACCAGTATTAAAATTCTGTATATCTCCTACCATAGAGCCCTGCCAAATACCTAAACCACCTTTTACTGAATTTTCTAAAACATTATAATTAACAACTTCATCTGCTGTAGTACCATCTGCTGATGGCAATCCAACAATTGAATAACCTTGAGTATTAAGCCTATTCCCAAGATCAACATCTTTTGATTCGACTCCTGATGTAAATATAATAAGCATTACTAATGATATTAAGATACTAAATATTAATTTTGTTTTCATAGAATTGTAATAGTTAAATTTTTAAATAATTATACGTATATTATACAATATTTTTAAACATTTGAAAATTGTATATAACTCCATATTTCTTTTCTACATGTTATTACCTAAATAATAGCTAATATAAGCAATAAGATGCTAAAAAAGGTAAATAACACCCCTTGACAATATTGACAAAATGGTGTAGAATGATATGTTTAAAGTGGATAAAAGTATCCAAATAAACGTTCTTAAATAATTAAATAAACACTTAAAACAGGGAGATTAAAATGAAAAAATTCTTTTTACTCTTAACATTAATGCTCACATTAATGCTCTACCCTGTTTTAGGACAGGGTGAATGGTCATACGCTGCTTCATTACCAGATGGAGTTAATATGTCTATAAAACTATTCATTGAAGATGAAAAACTAGTAGTTACTCTAAGTGGCATTCCTATTACAGGAAATACCATGTCAACACATATGCAAGTATGCTATATAGATGAGGATATCTGTGTAAAAACAGGTGATCTGCCAGACACATTAGCAAGTTTTGCTGCTATTGATCTTAAAAATGGTAATCATGAACTTATGCTTGTTGGTGGTGTTGATCCAGATCTAATTCCTAGAGACGAAGCATATATTATTAATTACCTAACAGGTGAATGGCGTGAAACAGGTTCTATGCAAATAGGAAGAAGGAACTTTGATGGTAGAGTATTATCTGATGGCAAAGTAGTGGTAGGTTTTGGTTTTGATTCAAATGGTGGTAGAACTTATGAAATATGGGATCCTGAAACTGAAGAATTCTTTTTCTTAGGTGAAGCTGATTGTCAAAAACAAATCTACAAAATGATAACGATTAATGGCTCAATTTATGCAGTTGGTGATGATGAAAAGATACTTGTTTTCAATGAAGAAACTTACTTCTGGGATTTGGTCGCTGAATTTGATTTTGGCTGGGGTTCCTTTGCTATATCAGCTACACTAGATGATAAATTATTAATAAGTGCTGGTAATCAATATAATCCATTTGTTGAATATACTGAAATTGCAGCTATTGTTGATCCATTAACTGGTGAAGTTACTATGATTGATTCAGTGAATTATACTGGTGTACATTCTGCTCAATTCTGTGCTGATAACGGGGTATGCTATAAACCCGGTGGATTTAATGTTTACAATGGTTTTGATATTAATACCGTTGAATCATATAAAGATAGCACTTGGACTATACTTGAACCTATGCCAATTGATTATGCTAATCCATTTGTTGCAAAAATGCTTGATGGTAGATATTTTGTAACTGGTGATAATACACAATCAAATGGTGCAAACCTAATATTCTCATGGAATTCAGAACCGGCTATAAGCTATTTTCAATTCTCACCAGATCCTCCTAGAGGTGATACGGTAGAAATTCAAGCTTATGATCCTGATGGTGATAATATAAGAGTATGTTTGTCAATAGCTTCTGCAGATTCATTAATATGTTCTACTGGGGGATATGAACCATCTGGTTCAACATTCATATTTACCAATGTCATCCATGAATGGGGATATTTCGATGTAATAGTTTATGACGAATGGTCTGAAAATGGTACTCATAATTCTTCTGTTACAGTTCAACTAGTATTACTTTCAAATAATGTTACTGCGCCAACTAAATTCAAGCTCAATCAGAATTATCCTAATCCATTCAACCCTACAACTATTATTAGCTATGAGCTAGACATTTCCAGTAATGTGCAACTAATCATCTACGATCTTAGTGGAAGAGAAGTTGCCAATTTGGTAAATACTTACCAATTACCTAGTGAATATACTATAGAGTGGAATGCTACAGATCTTTCAAGTGGCACCTATTTCTATAAACTTATCACTGATAATAGAACTCTCTCGAAAAAAATGGTTTTACTTAAATAAACTATTTAACAAATTTTCGGGCTAAGAGGTTCCTGGTCATATATGACAGGAACCTTCTTTTTTTATCTTAAAAAACATTAGTATAACTAATGCTTTATTTTTTTACTCTAATTTATCTAATTTTTAATCCAATATTTCTATCTTCAACATCCGATAAATTTGTATTAATTTCTGGCCAATCAAATCTAGGGGCTACTAATCTGTATGATACCTTTATATCACTATTACTATATATAATTAATTGATTACTATCCGGATTTAATTCATACCAGACATTTGCCCTGCCCTCAGGAGTTAAAGCAACTATTAAATCATTCCAATCTTTATCCAAAACTATGATCTGTTTAAATAACCAAAGGTCTGAACCTTTTTCCAAATTATCAAAATCTATTACAAAACTATATATTCCATTTGAATGATTATTTAACTCAACCTTACCCATTGTTTCTTCTTTAATACCTGTTGTTGAATGACCATAGGTTGAATATGATACATCGTCAATCCAATATACCGGATCAATAGTGGCAGCAGTTAACTTGGTAACAGTTAGCTCACCAGTTACAGAAGCATCTCCAGTTACTTGTAATCTATTATCGCCTACAACTGGCGCTGCACCAATAGCGACATTCATACCAACTTCATTATAAGTAATACCATTAGTATCAGACTGCCAAAGACCTCCTATTTCAGACCATGATGATATACAATCGTTTTCAAAACAGAAAGCCTTATAATCCCCCTCGGATCTAACCTTTCCTACGAACTGCCCAGCATAACCATTTGGATTTGAAGTCTGACCATAAATTCCTGCCTTGCCCGTATAAGAATGAATACCTATAATAGCTCCACTATTATCTTCATCTACAGTTGATGCCTGTATTCTCCCGTTGGTTATTGTCAGATCACCATTCTTTACCTGTGGAATAATACTTACATCCAAAGGTTCTGGCCTGTTCTCAAAAGGAGCAACTGCTGTTGGGGCTTCCCAAGCAGAATAAGTAACTACACCAACTAAACCAAATAAAAAAACAAAATAAATAATAAGTTTTAATTTGTTGGCTCTTAACTTTTTAATTAAATTCATATTTTGACTAGTTTCATACATAATTGTATAATAAATTAGCTAAAAATACAATATATTAATTATTAACAAAAAAACTATGAATACCCTATTATACATCATTCTAGCAGTAGTCATACTTGTCATATTATGGCTAATTGGCGTATATAATGGCTTAATTAAGCTAAGAAACAGAACTGATGAAGCTTGGTCAGATATTGATGTACAACTTAAAAGAAGGTATGATTTAATACCTAATTTAGTAGAAACCGTAAAAGGCTATGCAACTCATGAAAAAGAATTATTTGAGAATGTTACTAAAGCTAGATCTCAAGCTATGCAAGCTGAAGGCGTAGGAGAAAAAGGGAAAGCAGAAAATATGTTAACTGGTGCTTTAAAATCACTATTTGCTGTTTCTGAAAATTATCCAGATCTTAAAGCTTCAGATAATTTTGCTAAGTTACAAGATGAACTAACTGATACAGAGAATAAGATACAAGCAGCTCGTAGATTCTATAATGGAAATGTTAGAGACTTTAATACTAAGACTCAAGTCTTCCCAAATAATATGGTAGCAGGTATGTTAAGCTTTAAACCATTTGAATTCTTTGAAATAGAAGAAGCTCAAAAAGAAAACGTCAAAGTAGATTTTTAATCTATGTACAATCAGATAGAATCAAATAAACGTAAAACTTGGTTTTTAATGACTATTTTTTTAGTCTTCATTGTTTTAATTGGCTATCTGTGGGGTGCTTACTATGGTTTTGGCTTAAGCGGAATAGCTATAGCTATAACCCTAGCCATTGTACTTAACCTCTTTTCTTTTTTTAAAGGCGACAAAGTTGCTTTAGGTATTTCAGGAGCTAAGAAAATTAAAAAAGAACAAAACCCTTATGTATTTAGAATGGTAGAAAATCTAAGTATTACTGCAGGACTTCCAATGCCTAAGGTGTATATAATAGAAGATATAAATATAAATGCTTTTGCAACAGGCAGAGATCCAGAAAAAGCATCTATAGCTGTTACTACTGGCGCTATAGAAAAGCTAGAGAATGAAGAATTAGAAGGTGTCATAGCTCATGAGCTATCACATATTAAAAACTATGATATTCGTTTAATGATGATAGTTATTATCTGCGTTGGCATTATTACCCTACTCGCTGATTTCTTTATACGAGCTCAGTTTATGTTCGGTGGCAAAAAAAATAATAGTAAAGGTGGCAATGCTGGAGCTATTTTAATGATTGTAGGTATAGTACTTGCTATTCTCTCCCCTGTCTTTGCTAAACTTATTCAACTAGCAGTATCTAGAAAAAGAGAATACTTAGCAGATGCTTCTGGTATTTTACTAACACGTTACCCTGAAGGATTAGCTGGAGCTTTAGAAAAGATAAAAAGTAATAAGCCAATGAAACGAGCTAATCACGCTACTGCTCATCTATACATTTCAAATCCATTTAAAATAAAGAAAGGTAAAAAATCCGGACTATTTTCTACACACCCCCCTATTGATGAACGAATAGCAGAACTAAGTAAAATGGCTTAATTGACAAATAGTCAAATAAATCATATTATCTCTTAACTATGACAGACAATATATACAATAAATTTACTAAGCATTTTAAGCATATTTTAACGCTATCTCAAGATATAGCTGCTTCTTTGTATCATCATCAAATAGAGCCTCTTCATTTACTCTATTCTCTATCTAATGAAAAAGGCAGTATTGGTGCTGAAATATTACATAAGAATAAACTAACTCCAGAAAAAGTAAGAAGAGTTTTAGAAATATTAAATAATAATCAAAGTAAAGATCAAACAACTACTAAAGCTATGCCAAGCTTAAGTAAAGAAGCCTCTCAGATAATAGAAAAAAGTGTAAAGATAGCTTTTGAATATAATCATAAATATGTTGGCACTGAACATTTAATACTAGCACTAGTTACAAGTGAAAACACATTACTAGTAAACTTTTTTAAAGAATTAAATATTTCTGGAAAGGGCGTTAAATCACATATTGAAGGCATATTAAAAAGTACTTCTAAGTTTGTTGATCTTACAAAAAAACCAAATAATTTAAATGATGGTCAATTAGAAAGAGTTTTAACTCAAGACAACAATTCAAAAGACAGTTCAGCTTTAGAAACATTTGCTGTTGATTTAACTGATTCTCAAATTCAAGCAAATATTGATCCAGTAATTGGTAGAGAAGAAGAAATAGACAGAGTAATTCAAATACTATCCAGAAGAACAAAAAATAATCCAATTTTACTTGGTGATCCAGGTACTGGTAAAACAGCTATTGTTGAAGGACTAGCTAAAAGAATATCAGAGAATAAGGTACCTGATGTTTTAATAAATAAAAGAATCTTAACTCTAGATCTAGGCTCTGCTATTGCTGGTACTATTTATAGGGGTGAATTTGAAAATAGATTAAAACAAGTTATTGAAGAAGTTAAAGCAGATCCAAATATAGTACTATTTATCGATGAAATACATACAGTAATTGGCGCTGGCGCTTCTACTGGTTCACTTGATGCTGCTAACCTTTTTAAACCAGAGTTAGCTCGTGGAAATTTAAGAATGATTGGAGCTACTACACAAGAAGAATTTAAAAAACATATTGAATCTGATCCAGCTTTTGAAAGAAGATTTCAACCTGTTTTAGTTGCTGAATCAACTCCAGAAGAAACACGTGAAATATTAGAAGGAATTAAGAAAAATTATGAAAAATATCATCAAGTTAAAATATCAAATGAAGCTATTGTAGCTGCCGTTGAACTATCAACTAGATATTTACCAAATAAGAACTTGCCAGATAAAGCAATTGATTTAATTGATGAAGCTTCAGCTAAGATAAAAGTAGCTACTACTAAAAATGGTATAGCTAGAACTATAAAGAAGTTAGAAAAAGAATTAAGTGATATTCAAGAAGTAAAAGAAAAGTATATAGTAAGTGAAAAGTTTGATGAAGCTTTAAAGTATAAGAGTCAAGAAGATGACATATTAAAAAAATTAGATGACCTTAAAAAAGAGGAAGATCAAGAAAAAAAGAAAATTCTAGGTACTCTTACTAGGCGTGATATTGCTTTAGTTTTATCACATATGACTAAGATACCAGTTAGTGAATTAGTAGCTACAGAAAAGCAAAAACTCCTTAATTTAGAGGATATTTTAAAGAATTTCATAATTGGACAAGATGAAGCATTAGCTGACCTTTCTAAGAGCATTAGAAGGTCCAGAACAGGTATTTCTGACCCAAATAGACCTATTGCCTCATTTATCTTTTTAGGTCCATCAGGGGTCGGTAAAACAGAAACAGCTAAGATACTAGCACGTGAAATATATGAAGATGAAGACGCTTTAATACGTATTGATATGTCTGAATTTTCACATAGTTTTAATATCTCAAAGTTAATTGGCGCACCAGCAGGTTATGTTGGTTATAAGGAGCAAGGTAAATTAACTGATCAAGTTAAAAGAAAACCATATAGTGTAATATTATTTGATGAAATAGAAAAAGCTCATCCAGATGTTTTTGATTTATTACTACCTATTCTAGAAGATGGTGAATTAACTGATGCTACAGGTAAAAAAATAAACTTCAAAAATACAATTATTATAATGACTTCAAATATTGGACTTAAAGAATTTAACAGACAAGCAGAGCTCGGTTTTGAAACTAGTAGCTCAAATAGAGAGAAAAGAGATAAAGGATTTAAAAAACTAACCAAAACCATTGATGAAGGTTTAAGCGATACATTTAGACCAGAATTTTTAAATAGAATAGATAAAGTAGTAATCTTTAAACCATTAACAGAAGATGATATAGCTAAAATTACTAAGCTTCATTTAAAAGACTTAGCTTTTAGAATAAAGGATCAAGGTATTAATTTAAAAACAAGTCTTAGTTTAGAAAAGTTAATTACTAAAAAATCATATGATCCAGATCAAGGTGCTAGGAAAGTAAGAAAAATTATTTCGGATTTATTAGAAAATCCATTAGCTACTGAATTATTAAATGATAAGTTTAAAGATAAAAAAATAATAAATGTAAAAGCACAGAAAGAAAAAGTAATATTTAATTAAAATATATTAAAAACAGGGTCACTTATTATTAATACCCTGTTTTATGATTAAAAAAATATTTAACTATCTACTCTCGCTAATATTTCCTATAGAATGCATATCCTGTAAAGAAGAAGATACTTATCTTTGTACTAAATGTTTAAATAAGATAGATATAAATCATGATTTTAAATTTAAAAAAAATTTAAAATATATAGACAAAGTACATTCTGCAACTAAGTATGATAATAAATTACTTCAAATAGCAATCCATTATTTTAAATTTAGATATATTAAAGAACTGGTAGTGCCTCTATCAAAAATTATTATTAAATACCTTGAGCAAGAAAAAATAGAATTAACTGATTATATGCTAATACCAATACCACTTCACAAAAAAAGGTATTTAGAAAGAGGCTTTAATCAATCAGAACTAATTGCTACTCAATTAGCTAAACATTTTAATCTACAAATAGCTAATAATGTATTAATAAGATCAATAAATACACCTCATCAAGTAGGTTTGAATAAGAAAAAAAGACTAAATAATTTAAATGAAGCCTTTAAAGTATTAAAACCTGAATTAATTAAAGATAAAAAAATCATCCTAATAGATGATGTTGTAACAACAGGCTCTACTCTAGAAGAAGTAGCTAAAACCCTAATAAAAGCTAAGGTTAGTAACATAATAGCTATTACTATAGCTTATGACTAATTTGACAATTATAGCCAAATATTGTAGTCTCTAAATGCCGAACATAAAAAAATAAAGCAACTCAAGGAGAAAAAAAGTGCAACAAACAAACTCAATATACTCAGTAAACATGGATATTCTTAATCAAATGCCAGAGGAACTTGGTAATATACCAAATATGAAAAAGAAGGCTAATAGCGTACCAGCAAGTTTATCACTGAGTGATATACCCGATCAGGATAAAAAACTTTGCACCATGGTTAAAAGTGATGTGCTATTAATTATTAATGAAATTAATAAAAAAATAGCTATCTGCGAAACCCAAAGTGATAATGAAAAAAATTCCTTAAGAACGGTTGAAAGTAATAGCGCTGGATTTAAAGAGCCATCAGAAGGAAATGGATCTAGTGATAATAAAAACATTTTATCTGCTCACAATGCTAATAGTTTAGCTATCTTATTCAACTCACTAACCGCACAAAAACGAAGAATATTCAAAGGAGGATTTACTAATCGCTGTACCAAAAAACGGGGTACCTTTACTTGCAATAATGATATTTCATTAGAAAGATATCTAGCAGTACCAGGAACCACTAAATGTCCGTCATGTAAATAACACTAAAATTATTTTAGACTTAAAAACGCTCATATCGGCAACGAGCGTTTTTTTATTTACTATATATATTATAACTTAAGCCATCTACTTAAACCTTCTGAAATTGGTTCATCTTCTTTATCTAAATCTTCTTCTAAGTATTCAGTTAATAGTTTTCTAATATCCAAAGGATTTTGATTTTCGAGTGGTATAGGCATTCTAGGACGAGTAGCTGATTTAAAATTAATAAACAATGTTTTTACTTCAGGTGGTTGATAGATGATATAAAAATTACTAATTTCTTCAAAGGGGAAATACCTGTCCTCTACTTCAATACCATCTTCTGTAATGCTAAAAGTAATTTGTTCTGGTTCACGCCTATTTATTAAAACAAAAGTAATCGTACCTATTATTATGATAACTGCGAATAAAAAATTAATAGTTACTATAGAATATATTAAACAAAATGCAATTAATACAAAAATCCAAAAGTACCATTTCTTACTTCTCTCATATTGAGTGAATTCTTGAAAATTCCACTTAGCCAATATTTCACCATGTTTATCCATATACATATTATATATCATACTCAATTAATTGACAAATCTTCAAAAAAGTTATATATTACACAAGTTATTATTTCTTATATAATAACGGAGAGGTACCCAAGTGGCTTAAGGGGACTGTTTGCTAAACAGTTAGATCGTCTTTATGGGCGGTGCGAGGGTTCGAATCCCTCCCTCTCCGCCAAAATACTAGGGAGAGTTGCCGGAGCGGTCGAACGGGGCAGTCTTGAAAACTGCTGGGCCTTTACAGGTCCCGGGGGTTCGAATCCCTCACTCTCCGCCATTATATGGTCAAAATCATAAATTCCTGTATTGTAATACAGGAATTTATAGTAAAAACTTGTATTATTGCTCAGATATGCTATAATTCAACCATATAAATAAACTAATTATATGGCATTAATTAAACGCTATATTCACAATACTCTTATTAAAAAACTGGAACCTAATAAGGTTGTAGTACTTTATGGACCTCGCCAAATAGGAAAAACTACTTTAACTGAAGAAATACTCAAAAATACGAAAGAAAAATATCTATTCTTAAATGGTGAAACTAGAAATGTTCAAAAATGGCTTAGTAGCCAAGAAGTGGATACTTTTAAACAATACATTGCTGATAATGAATTACTAGTTATAGACGAAGCACAAAAAATAGACAATATTGGATTAAATTTAAAATTAATAGTAGACCATATTAAAAATATTAAAGTATTAGCCACTGGTTCATCTTCGTTTGAATTAGCTAATCAGATAGGCGAACCTTTAGTTGGACGTAAATGGCAATTTACACTTTATCCAATTTCTCAACTAGAACTTAAACAATACGAAAATCTTAATCAAACAAATAATAATCTAGAATCAAGACTTGTCTACGGTTCTTATCCTGAAGTAATAAAAGCGAAATCAAATCAAGAACGAAAAGATATTTTAAATGAAATAGCTGATAGCTATCTATATCGTGACTTGTTAGAATTTGATGAGATAAAAAAATCACAAAAAATTATTGATATATTAAAAAACATCGCCTTTCAAATAGGGCAAGAAGTGTCTATTCAAGAGTTATCTTCAGCTGTCAACCTGAATCTAAGAACCGTAGAAAAATATCTAGATTTATTAGAAAAAACTTTTGTTATTAAAAGAGTCTATGGCTTTTCAAGAAATTTAAGAAAAGAAATTAGTAAAATGTCAAGATTCTATTTCTTTGATAACGGAATTAGAAATGCGATTATTCAAAATTTTAATACTCTTGATTTAAGAAATGATATTGGACAACTTTGGGAAAACTATATATTCATGGAAAGGATCAAAAAAAATGAATACAAAAATATCCACACAAATATATATTTTTGGAGAACCTATGATCAAAAAGAAATAGATCTTATAGAAGAACGTGATGGTATACTTTATGGATATGAAATTAAGTATAATGAAAATAAAAAAATGAAACCGCCTAAAGGTTGGCTAGAAACATATGAAAATGCCGAATTTAAAATAATAAATAATAAAAATTATCTAGACTTTATTACATAATTATTCAACATAGCTAGCGCCCGTAGCTCAGCTGGATAGAGCGCAGGATTGCGGTTCCTGAGGTCAGAGGTTCAACTCCTCTCGGGCGCACCAAAAAATACTTAATTTTAAGCTATTTTTTTTATTTTTAAAACCTGTTAAACTAAAATCATGTTAAATTTAGAAACCAAAGTAGAAGAGCTAACATCTGTTGGTAAAACAGCTGCTTCTCACTTAAAAAGACTAGGTATTGAAACAGTAGCCCACCTTATTGCTTGGTATCCTTTTAGATATGATGATTTTAGTCAATTAAAAGACATACGTGATTTAAAAGCAGGTGAAATTGCTACAGTTCAAGGTAAAATCGAATTACTAGCTACTAAACGCTCCCCTCGTAAAAAAATGATGATTACTGAATGTTTCTTAAGTGATGATACTGGTAGTATTAAGGCTATTTGGTTTGGGCAAAAATATATTACTAAAGTTTTAGAAAATAATGATTCTGTATTTTTCTCAGGTAAAATAGATGGTGATCTTTTTGATCACTACTTTCAAAATCCGTCATTTGAAAAAGTAAGTGATGATACAGCACATACTGCTAGAATTGTTCCAATCTATCCCCTAACTTACGGTTTAACTCAAAAACAAATAAGATTTTTAGTAAAACACTCTTTAGTAAATATTAAATTAAATGAAGATTGGTTAGGAGAAGATATAAAGAAAGAATATAATTTAATTGATTTAGATCAAGCTATACATAATATTCATTTCCCAGATGATTTAAAAGAATTATATAAAGCTAAAAGAAGATTAAAATTTGGTGAACTTTTAGAATTTCATTTACAAAATTATTTAGTAAAAAAAGATTTAGAAAAAGCTTTAGCTATACCTTTAACTTTTAATGAGCTAGAAACAAAAAAAATTGTAAATAGTTTAGGTTTCACTTTAACCGATGCTCAAAAAAAATGTACTTGGCAGATATTACAAGACATGACTCTTAAAAAACCAATGAATAGATTATTAGAAGGTGACGTTGGTTCAGGTAAAACTGTAGTAGCCGCTCTGCCTATTGCTAATGCTGCTTTAAATGGCTATCAAACAGCTTTACTAGCACCAACTGAGATATTAGCCTTTCAACATTTTGAATCATTAAAAGAAATATTTAAAACTGTTGATTTAAATATTGCTCTTTTAACTAGAACTAAGCAATTAATTACTAATACTAAGAATCAAGAAGTAGAAAAAATAACTAAAGGTAAATTATTAAAAAAAATAAATTCAAAAGAAATAGATTTAGTAATAGGTACTCATGCAGTTATCCAAGATAAAGTAGAATTTAATAATCTAGCTTTAGTTATAATAGATGAACAACATAGATTTGGCGTAGCTCAAAGAAAAGCAATTCGTGACAAATCAGGTGATAAAAATACTACACCTCATTTACTCTCTATGACAGCTACACCTATTCCCAGAACACTAGCTCTTACTCTCTATGGTGATTTAGATATATCCATAATTAATGAACTACCGCCTGGTAGAAAAAAACCTGAAACTACATTAGTAGATAAGAGAGATAGAAATAAATCATATAAATTTATTGAGCAAGAAATATTAAAAGGTAGACAAGCTTTTGTAATCTGCCCACTTATTGATGAATCTGATAAATTAGGCGTCAAAGCAGTTACTGAAGAGTATAAAAGATTAAGTGAAAAAGTATTCCCTAACCTTAAAGTAGGTTTACTCCATGGTAAATTAAAAACTCAAGCTAAAGAAGATGTTATGAAAGAAATGAGTGAGAATAAAATAAATATTTTAGTTGCTACCTCTGTTATTGAGGTAGGTGTTAATATTCCAAATGCTAATGTTATGATTATTGAATCAGCTGAACGTTTTGGTTTAGCTCAACTTCATCAATTTAGAGGTAGAATAAATAGAAGTACTCATCAAGCATATTGCTACCTATTTTCTGATAATATTAACGAAAAAACATTTACCAGACTAAAAACTTTAACTGAGTGTTTTGATGGCTTTAAACTAGCTGAAGTTGATTTAAAATTAAGAGGCAGTGGTAATATGTCAGGCACTCGTCAATCAGGATTATTCAATAATTTTAGAATAGCCAATTTTAATGATGTTGAATTAATTGCTGAAACAAAAAAAGCTGCAGATAGTATAAGCACTAATGATCCACAACTAATAAATTATCCAGAAATTAAAGAAGCAGCTAAAGAAATACACCCTGAATAATTATAACTGATTTATTATATAATCAAATTCATCTTGAGAAAGTAGTCCTTCTACTTTCTCATTATTTATATACAAAGTAGGCGTAGCTTCAACTCCTAAAGCTCTAGCTTCAGCAAAAGAGTTTGTAATTAAAGATAAAGTTCCTTGATTTTCATAACAGCTATTAAATCTAGCTATATCTAAATTTAAATTCTGAGCTATTTCTAAATATAGAGAACTACCTAAATTACTTTGATTAGCAAATACATTATCATGAAATTCCCAAAACTTACCCTGAACTTGAGCGCATCTAGCAGCTACAGCAGCACTTAAACCTCTTGGATCATAAGTACCTGTAAAATCTTTCCAAACTATTTTTATTCTATCCCTATACTTATCTAAAATATACTTTAAACTAGGTTGCAAATCACGACAATAGGAACAACTAAAACTTTCGAATAGAATTATAGTAATTTCTGAATTATTAATACCCAACCAAGGATCTGAAGTTAAAATTAATGGCTCATCTAAACTAAGCTTATTTGAATCTTCATTAATATTTTCATCTCTGTTAAGTGATTTATTTACTAAAATTAATCTTACAACTAAAAGACCAACAAAAAAAATAAGGAGAACCTCTAAAAGTATGATAATTTTTTTTTGTTTTTCCATTATCTTAAGGTAAGTCTATACTATATACATTATTATCTGAATTAGTAAAATACAAAGTTGATTCATCGCTAGATAGCATTACATTTTGTGCTTGATAACCTGTATCACTATCAGGTACAGCAAGTAAAGAATAACTACCTGTTTCTAAGTTTATCAAATAAAAGTCATCTGGTACTTCGTTTGCTAATTCTGGATACCAACCACTACCAGTGGGCAAATCTCTAGGTACAGCACAATAAGCAGAACCACCTGACCCATTGATAGTACATTTATGTGCCCAGGTATTTAATCTAAGATCAGTATTATTTAAACCAATATTATTACCTTGAGCATCAACTATCCATAACTGAGGTTTAAAACTAGTATTTGCACTATATACAGAATAAAACATTCTAGTACCATTAGGCGTCCAAACTCCTTCAAAGCCTCTGCCTTCTGGAACAAATGATTTAAAATTTTCTTGATTTTGACCAATAAATATTATTTCTTGTCTATTTGCATCATAACTATCTCTAAATGTAGCTACAACCTGATTATTAGGTGAAAAATCTACATTAACATCACTCGCTCTATCCCCTATCTGTTCAATAAATCTAATATTCGAACCATTAGAATTAGCAGTAACTATCCAATTATTTTCTTTGTTAGGTCCAATTACTTCTG
The DNA here is from genome assembly GCA_018672055.1 of bacterium. Taxonomy (GTDB): domain Bacteria; phylum Patescibacteriota; class Patescibacteriia; order UBA1558; family UBA10009; genus JABHGM01. Next base: position 62,821 of record JABHGM010000001.1, read on the forward strand.
CAGCTATTTGATTACCGTCATTTGAAAAAGTAAATTCTCTCATTTCTTTAGGTAAAGTAATCTGTTTTTTTTCTTGAAAATCATATAATATATTCGCTCCATCAGGATATTCTAAAATTGCTTGAGAACCATTCCTGTCCCAAGTAATACTTTCAACTTGATGAAATACTTTATCTGAATACTCAGCTAATTGACCATTACTTAACACTTTTAAAAATTTACCAGATGAACTATCGTAAAATACCAAACCTTGTGATGATGTCATAGCACCTTTAGAACTACTAAAAGTATTTTTTTGAACTTCAGTTAAACCACCTCTAGCTACTTTACTAGGCACTAAACCTTGAAATGAGGTATCATCAGGAGATACTTGATCTGTAGGTCTAGTTACTACTTCTGGTAATTGACCAGGCTCTAAGACTGTATCAGATGGAATAAAGGTAGTAGGTGTAGTAGTTATTTCTGATTTAAAGAAAAATATGTAAAGCAAATAACTTAAAGATATTACTATAAGTAGTAAAATAATTCCCATTAATATTTTTTTCCAAGGTAACACCATATAATAATTATTTACATTCTGCTTTATTAAAACCGCCCCAATCAGAATTTCCATATTCATTAACTCCAAATACTTCAGGATTTAATACATAGCCTTCTGATAAATCAATAGTACAATTTAAAACATTTGAAGCACAACTTATACCAAATATATATTGAACTCCGCCATTATCACGATAAGCATTTAATTTTCCGCATTGCAAATTACCGCTGTAAGTAAAAATTATTGTATCTCTCGACCAAGGAATGCTAGGTTTTAAAGAAAATTGCTCTACACAATGCGCTTTACCAAATACATTCTCCCCATTTTTTATAATATCTTCTACCCAGGGCGATTCTCCATTTTTTAAATCCCCTATATAGCTGCAAACTCCACGAGGACCATAAGCATTTCCACAAGCCGCATAACTACATGAATCATTTTTTCTTAACACGCCGCATGAATTGTAAGTATCGTCAGAGGGAGTACTGGGATTACAAAAATTACATTCTCCTATAACCATATTACCAGGCTGATCTTTACAAAATTCACCACAAGCTAATTGATTAGCTTCTTTTAACGAACCATCTAGATTATAACATCCTGTTGATGTTTCAATAGGCGAAATATTAAAATTAAATTTTACTAATTCTGGATTAATCTGAATTAATAATACATACGAACCAAGCGCTAAGAATAAACCAGCCACAGCACCAACGATAGTTTCTTGAGCTGAGGTAATTTTAGTAGGATTACCGCCACTAAATAACCATTGCACACCACCATACATAATCATAAAAACTGCTACTATACCAGCAATACCTACAAAAAATTTATAAAAATGTTGAATATAGGGAATTAATAGATTACCCTGCTTGTCACCTACAAATTCATAATTACCACAAGTAGAATTATATTCTAAATACATTCCAGGAATTGGTACTTCTAAGACAATAGCTCCTTCAGTCTGCTTACAATCAGCTGCAAATAAACTAAACATAGGAACTAAAAATATAGCCGTAAATATTGAAATTATTATTATTTTTTTTATCATATTATTTTATGAGTTTATTTTAAAATGGACTTTTAATTACTTTCCAGATTGTCTGAAAAGTTGTTTCAACAGGATGAGTAATTGCATATAAAATTATTATAAATATATAAAGTGTAAAAATTACTATAAAATTTACCAATATCAACGCTGGCATATCTATCTTTTCTAACTTAGGAACCCATTTAACTTTAATCAAATTACCAAAAATTAACTGTGCATTCATTATAAAAACAACTAATATTATACCACCAGGGGTTACTGCTAAAGTACCATTTATAAATCGATACATTCTTTGTAATCTCTTAACTCTTAAACCAACTGTTTTCTGTTTTAAAGTTAAATTTTTTGTTTTTTGTAATTTACGTGCTGCTTTTTTTTGTTGATCTAACGTCTTCTTATACTCTAAAGCTCTATCTCTTAAACCTTTTTTTTCGAGAACTTTTTCCTGATCAGGTTTAACATCTTCATCGTCTGCTTGCCTATTAATATTCTCAGGCACTCTAACAGGTGCTCCTAAATTACCTTTATTATAATCTTCTTTCTTCTTTTTCTCTTGACGCGTATTTTCATTAAAATCTTTTGCATATTTAAGGGAATTATCATTAGAAGGTGAACTCTGAATATTATTTAATCCTTCTACCATATATTATTCTAACCATTCAAAATCATTAACTAACCAGCTATTCCCAGCTTCAACTAAATTTAATTCTAAATCTTGATATATTACTGATATTTCACTACCAATTGTTTCTTCTCTTTGTAAAGTAATTATAATATTAGCATTACCATTTTCTTCATCTAAAGCATTAATATCTGTTTTTAAAACTTTTGAACTTATACCATAAAATTCATCACTGCCTTCACTATCTTCTATCATCTCATTAAGCTTAACCTTTAACAAATTAGTTGATAATAATTTAACTTCTTCTAGATTTAAAAAACCACTATCAGAAGAATAACTAGCAAAACGCTCAGCAAAATTATTTGCTACAGTAGTTACTGTTACTTCAATAGGAGTTAAATTAATTATTACTTCTGGCTCTACTATTACTTCAGGTACAGAAGTATCATCAATTACTATATCTTGATCAAAACTAATAACCTCTGGTTCATCAAAAAAGGAATCATCCATTAGAAGTACAGCTATAGCTAGACCAATTACTACTATTACTATTAGAGAAATTATTATTATATTTTTTTTACTCATCATATTATTTATTATTTTCTTTATTATCTTCTCCGCCTTGTGAATTCATTTGAGCTTCAAACTCTTTCTTAGAAGCTTCAATTTCTAAAAGTTGTCTTGGATCAGAAGTTATTATTTGATCTTCAGTATATGAAGCCCTAACTAAAAGAGCCACATGCTTATTACCAGCAAAGAAAATACCTTCACCAACATTACCTTCTAAAAGTAAATACTTTTCACCTTCTGTTAAATTAAAAGTTTTTTGAACTATATCAATACCAGCTGGTGACTGTTTAAGAAGAAGTTGCAAAGCTGAATTAGTTACAATAGCCTGACCATAAGGTGAACCAAGAAAATCATTAACATCCTGAGTAATTGTAGTAACCCCTAAATAATACTTACGACATCTTTTAACTAAAGCAAAGATAAATTTAGCACTATCCTCTCTTTGCATTAACCACCAAGCTTCATCAATAATTAATATTCTTTTTTTAACTTCAGATCTTACAGTATTCCATATGTAATTAATTATAGTATAAATAGCAATAGGTTTTAATTCATCTTCTAAATCACGAACCGAAAAACAAATTAACTGATTCTTAACATCAATATTTGTAGGTGAATTAAATAATCCAGCAAAAGTACCCTCAGTATACTTTTTAAGACGTATTACTAAATCACTAGCCCCTTCCATACCACTTAAAATTTCTTCTAAATCTTTCATAAGTGGTGGATCAATATTATTTAAATCAGAATCAACCGTTATATCTTTTTTAGCATAAGTCTCTATTAAAGCACGATCAATTAATGAATCTTCAGCATGCGTTAAATCTCCAAGCATTAAACGAACTAAACCTTTTAATGTAATAACTGAACTTCTTAAAATATCTGCAGGTCTAGAATCACTTTCAGTGGGACGTGGTAAATCAAAAGGATTTAATTTACTTTCTGAATTTAATGATAAGTTAATATATGCACCACCAACAGCATCACTTAGATACTTATACTCACTTTCTGGGTCAATAATCATTACTTCTGTACCCATCATCATACTTCTTAAAATTTCAAGTTTAATAGCATAAGATTTACCAGCTCCAGATGTTGCAAAAACTACTGAGTTAGGATTTTGTAAACTAAATCTATCAAAAATTATTAAACTATTGTTATGCCTATTAATACCATATAATATTCCATCATCTGAAGTTAATTCAGATGAAATAAATGGGAAAGATGTAGCAATAGGTGAAGAATTCATATTAAATGAAATCTGTAACTCATCATTACCAAGAGGTAAACTTGAATTAAAACCTTGCTCTGCTTGATAGAGGGCACGTTTAGTATATACAAGCTTAGAGCCAAAAATAGATTCTACTTTTTCTACCATTCTATCTAATTCTTCTTTAGAATCAGCATAAATTGTAGTATATAATGAAAATTGAAAAAATCTCTCAGTACCTTGTGTTAACTCATCTCTTAATTTTTCAATATCGCGTAAAGCTGTTTCACGTAATGGATCACGAGGAGCACCTTTTTCTGCATCAGCCATAAGCTGTGCTTCTAAATTACCAACCTTTTTCCTTAATTGTTTTAAAATAACTTCAGTTTTAACTTGATAGAAAAACATGGATATATCAAGTGGTGAACTATAGTTAATGATTGAAGAAAACCAACCTACACTAATATATCTAGGATAATTAATTACAAATAAAGTTGTTAAATACTTGCCATTTAATTCAACGGCTCTGGGATCAACTTTAAAACTAGCAGGAGCAATAATATCACGAACCGAGGTGACTCCCTCTCTATATATTTTTTCAGCTTCAAGTAATTTTTTCTGCTCTTTAGCGCTAAGCTTTATTTTATTCTTCTTATCTTTCTTTTTAGAAAGCTTTACTTCTTGCTGCTCTATTTTTGATGTTTGAAAAGCCATATTAATGATCTTCCATTCTTAATTTATTAATATCTACTAATTTCTGAGCATCAACTATTTCTGGATTATATGTATTGTAATATAATTCAATTAAGCTTTGAGTATCTAATTGAAGAGCTTTCATACCCATTGAACCTAAACTACCTGATACAAAATCAACTCTTTTACCAACCTCTTCTTGAAAACGTACAAATCTTTTTCTACTCATAGTAACAGAAACTGCAGGTTGAAAAGATTCAGTTAACCTTTCCCAAAACTTTTTCTTAGCTTTCTTTAAACCCATAAATGGTACTACAACATAAAACTTCTTAGTCATAATCTTACCTAGATCAAGTAACTCTTGTAAAAAATCTTTGTAATCAGCAATCTGCATCCTAAGCAACTCATTAGTTTGTTCTTTTTCTAAATTATTTAATTTCTCTAAATACCTATCAATATTTAAATATCTAGACTGAATAACTATTTGTAATGGAAAATCTAAAGAGTTTAAAAAACCAATATATGCTTGAATCAAAGCATTTTGTTCATCCTCGCCTTTTAAGGCAAAATTAATTGAAGAAACAAGTAAAGTAGCACGAACTGTACCATCTCGTAAAATAACTAAGTTATCACGAATCTCAGCAATATCTAAATATTGTTGAGTTGATGCTTTTGGCTTATTTCCTGCTAACTTATTTTTCTTCATATATTATTTAATTTCTAAATCTGTTAAATCATTTTGAAAATGTGACATTTGAGCTACTTCACCTTTATATACGCCACCTGTATCAATTATTAAGGAAAGGTCAGATAATCTAGAACGAGTTACTATTTTTTTAGAGACTATTTCTTTCTTAGGCATTAACTCTTCTTTTTCTTTTTCTTCCTTAGTTTTGGTATTTAAATCTCGTGCCCATATTCTTAATTTTGGTCTTTTAAATGTTTGTAATACATTTAATGCAAAATAATGAAAAGGCATACTATTTATTTTAATAAAAGCAATTACTAGAAATATAGCGGCAGTTGGAATACCAGTTAAAAGAAATAGAGCCATATCAGATAATTTATACTCTAAAAACATTATTAATCCAGCAATTACTAAGAGTATAAACTGTCTAACAGTAATAGGACCAATTATCTTATCCTCTACTTCTATAAATTGTGGTACTGTTGCTTGTCTCATATATTAAAATCTAAGTTTAGTATTTAAATCAGAAATAGCATCAAACTCAAAGGAAGTCATTATCTCTTTACCCTGATCTACGTATTGCTTAATAACATCAGCAACGGACATGTTGTGTTCCATACTAGCCTGGCCAATAGCTAAATACATTTTATATAAAGGACTTCTTCTCCAAGCGTTTAAACCTTTAGCTTTTTTAATTAAAGATTCATTAGTTAATAAGTTAATCTTGTCAGATATCTTTTGGGCTTGTCTCTCTGGATCAGCCCCTAATCTTCTAAAAGTAGCCAAAGTTAAAGAAGCTAACTCTTCAACTGGACCTACTAATTTATATTCTTTAGAAATATCATCAAGCTTACCTTTTTTCTTAGGACGATTAAACTTAGTAGTTGTCTTAATTAAAGGTTCTACTTTTTCAGGAAGCTCTTCTTGAATAACTTGTTTAACTATTTTTTTCTTAGGAATAATAGTAGGTGGTATAAATGAAGACTCTTCTTTTAACCTTTCAATATCTTCATCAATTACAATACCTTTCTCTTTATTTACTTTATCTTTAATATCTCTTAAAAATGCTAAAACTTTATCTATTATTTCAGATTCAAACCCTACTCCACCTTCTTCCTGAGGACGCTCTAATACTTCAGAAGCGTCTATTATAGTTCTTCTATCTCTAAGTAAAGTAACAATTACATCTCTTAATCTTTTAGTTTGTTCTTCATCTAAACTTAAATTAAGAGTCTCAACTAATTTATTTAAAATCTTATCCAAAGAATATTTTTTTTGAGGTAACATCTCTTTAGGTACAGATATTTTAGACACTTCTTCTTCATCATTTGGATGAAAATAAAAACTGGCATTTTTTTTACGAATAGCTGGAGGCGGAGGTTGTAAAACCAGCTCTTCTTTGCCAGTATCAATTATATCAGTAACTTCTTTTTTTTGAGGTTCACTAAAAGATTCTTGGTGGAAAGGCTTTAACTCGCCATCAATTAATATTTTATACTCTCCATTTTCATCACGTACTACTATCTGATCTTGAATTGTATTTGTTTTTGATTTTTGAGGCATGGTTATAATGTAGTAATTGGCCTTGACTGTAAAATATATAATTTATTTTTAGAATATGCCCATTCAACATCTTGAGGACATTTATAATGCTTCTCTATTTTTTTAATAACTTCAGCTAGTTCAATAATCTCTTTACCTGTTAACTTTTGTTTTTCTTGAATATTCTTAGCAACACTTTTTAAAACACTCCCCCCACCTTTCTTCATAATAATCTGTTTTTCTTGCTTTACAATATTTATATCTAAAATAGTTCCTTCTTTTTTATGCACGATATATGAATCAGGCGTAATAATTCCAGAAACAATAGCTTCACCTAACCCAAATCCTGCTTCAATAATCATTTGATTATAATCTTCAGTAACAGGGTGAACACTAAAAGCTACACCAGACACTTCACTATCAATCATTTTCTGAATTACCACAGCTACACTAACACTAACCTTATGTAACTTCTTTTCAAATCTGTAGAATATAGCGCGGGGAGTAAATAACGAAGCCCAACACTTTTTAACATTAGTAATTAAATTCTTTTCATCGATATACAAGAAAGTATCAAGTTCACCAGCCCAAGATGCAATAGATGAGTCTTCAGCAGTAGCTGAAGATCTAACAGCAACCCATTTACACTTTAATTTCTTAAATTCTTTGTGTATTGCTTCTTCAATAGGCTTAGGCACATTAGAATCCATGATCATGTCATTGATTACATTAGATGCCTTATCAATACTATTAACATCTTGATAGTTTACCTTGTTAAGCTCAGCTTCTATCAAGACATTTAAGTCTCCTTGACCAGGACCAGCTGGTGGCGGAGTATCATTTAAAAAACTATCAAAAGCAGATGCTAAGACTACATAACCAGGTGGTACAGAGAGCTTAGCTTGAGTCATTTCACCCAAAGAAGCACCCTTACCCCCAGCAATGCCTACATCTTTCTTTTTTAGCTTTGTAAAGGGTAAAACAAAATTATTCATAAGTTGAATTCTAATTAATTATAACATAAATTAGGGGTATCTAACAATAATTATTTTCTTATACAATTTATCTTAAAATAATATAAATAAACCTTATTATACTTGACATTTTATTCAATATATGCTATACTTATATATTGAATGAACATTAACATAGCTTTCAATCTGTAGTCTATTTTGGCTAAGATTAGAGAATAATTCAATAAAAACAAACAAACCGTCCAATAGGGCAAGGAGTTAAACGTGTTACAAAAAGAAAATATAGCAATATCAAGAATCATTGACCTAATACCACACGGAACAAAATTGGTAAAATTTCTAGGCAGACATGCTAAATCAGTTCAGAAAGGCACTCAAGAAACTAGAACGCTTTCAGAGAAAGGCGTGGATCTCTGTAAAGATGTTTCATATTTCTACGGTAGATTATTTCTTCACCTGCGTGATAGTTATGGGGAATTTGAATACTGCTCATCAGAATGGCCCAGATCATTACTGACAACATTCCTGACAACCAAAGAAACTCAGATTGTAATGCTGAATAATATGACTATTCCTGTCGGTGCAAGCCTGAAAAATCTCAATGATGGAGAATGGTTCAGAGAACGGAAAGCAAAAAAAATGACTGTTGTTGAAATGATTCAAGAATTCTTGAAAAATAGAGATGTGCTTGGTGGAAAACCTTTTGATGAATATGAACAAGCATACATCTCTTGGGTTATGGAAGACATTTATTCTAAAGCTGGATTTTTTCATGAAATCGGCTGCACTTTGGCTGCCATTAAACTGGGAATTAATCCTGAAGAAGCTGGACTAAATGAGTGCCAAGGCTATCTGTTCTGCCTTGATAATTCCGCTAAAGTATTGTCCGTAATTAAAGTTGCTCCTCCAGCAACACTCGAATAGTACTCTCAATCACCTCTAGGTGAAAGAAAGTCATACACTAAAAAAGGTCACTTTGTAAAAAGTGGCCTTTTTCTTTTACTTGAAATATATTATTTTCTTTTTATAACATTCATTATTCCATTAGTACCATCTACCTCTACAATATCACCGTCTTTTAATATCTTGGTAGCACTTTTAGCGCCAATAATACATGGTATACCTGCTTCACGTGCCAGCGTTACTGGATGCGATGTAATACCTGGTCCTCCATCACAGACCATGCCTACTGATAATGAAATAATTGTTGAAAATACTGGAGTAGCTTGTAAGGTGGCAATAATGTCACCTTTTTTTACTTTATGAAAACTATCTGGATTAATTACTATTTTAACAGGTCCTTTTGCTTTGCCTGGGGAAACCGGTTGACCTGTTAAATATTTAGCCTTCATATCAATTTTAACGTACTTCTTAAATATATCCTCAGCTTTTTTTTCAATAATAACCTTTGCTCCTGTATGGCTACACTGCCAGCATGATAATTTAATTCTTTCAGATAATTCTCTAGAATAATCCTTTTTACCTACCAAAGCTTTTCTAAATTCATTCATCTTAAAATGTCTTATTTGATTAACAGTTAAAGCTAAACGTCTAGCTGATTCATTTAAAACTGGATCAAAATAGTAAAGAGATAATGATACTATAGTTTTTCTAAGCTCTTTATAATACATACCTTCTCTCATGGTCTGAAATAATCTAGCAGTGTCTTTATCAATATCTAATTTTTTTATAATTCTCTTTTGATCTGAATCTAGCTTTTTTTCTTCATTTATTAGCTTACTTAACTTATTATTAGGATTACCTGTTAAATGCTTTTTAAAACGTAATATAAAGTCTTCGAATGTAAGTACTGGATCTTCGTAATCACGAGTTAGCCAAAAATAATTCTTTTCATGAGCTTTAATTAATTTATATAGCTCTTTATCTTTTTTTATACCTTCTAAATTATTAGATTTAATTAATTTAACCCATTTATCTTTTTTAGATATTATTACTAATAATTTCAAAGCAGCTACGAGTTCTTTACGATTAACCATAGCTGAGTATTCAGTAATTAATACATTTAAATATTTACCTGCTTTTTGTTTATCACTTACTTTATTGAATATATAATTCCTTAGATATTCAAATAAATAATTTTCCATAGCAAGTACTGGAAAATATGTTGAATATATTTGCTTATATCTTTTCTCGTATCCTTCATGAAGGCTAGCTAATTTACTATCAGATAATTTACTTAATATACTCTTTTTATTATATGTATTAATATATTTATTAAATGATTTAGAATAGCCTTTTAAGAGCTTAGCATATTTAATAAATAGATCCGGTTCTTTTTTTAATCTATTTAACACCCCTTCACCCACTCTTCTATGATCCTGCTTATCCATAAACACCCAAAAATTATTATTCTGAAAAAATAAGGTAATCTCTTTATATGCATAACCAACTACATCTTTCATCTCTTTACAGATACATTCCATTGACATGTAATTAGGGAATGGGCTCATTCTTTGTCTTTGACTAAGTTGTAATTTTTCCTTACATGGTTTTTTAAGTTCTCTGGCTACAATAGCAGCATGTGAAGTTATTCCACCAATATCAGTGACAAAAGCTGAAGCTTTTTTCATTGCAGGTAATAAATCAGGATTAGTTTGAACAGAAACTATGACATCACCATGCTTAACTTTACTCATATCTTTTGATGAATTAACTATTTTAACAGTACCTATAGCCTTGCCAAGAAAAGCACTCATGCCATGTATTAATGTTTTATCTTCTTGAATCTTTAAATCCCCTACTTTATCTTTAAGATATTTCTTAGCTTTATCCCCGACTAAAAATTCTATATCTTTTCCCTTAATTAGAGTAATACATAATTTTCTTCTCTTTTCTATTAATAGTTTATTTATTACTTTCTTATTATTTAATAATTTAATTATCTCTTCAGTTGAAGCAAATCTTAAATCTTTAACTGTTAGATTAACTCTTTTAGAAATCTCTTTCAATAATTCATCTAAAACATAGAATAAGAAAAGTAATGAATCAAATCTTACTGTTTTATTATAACTAAAATTACGAGCTGTTTTAAATAATAGTTTTTCTTCTGAATTTAAATGTAGTTCTTTATTAAACTTAGCATGTAGTTTCTTTAATATATTACTTTCTTTAATTAATGATTTATACTCTTGATTATACTTATTAGTCTCAAGATATATCTTAATATCTTCTAAATATTCATTAAAAGTCTTGGTTGGTCCAAGTTGACCAAATGATAACCATTTATAGTTATCATATATTTTATTTATCTCTTTAAATATTAATGGATATTCATTAATTAATTTATTTTCTAATTTAGAAATACGCTCCTTAATAAATAATTGTTTTAATTTTCTATTTAAACTTATCTTTTTAACTAACTTTAATATAGTAATTTTCTCTTTATGAACTAAACCTCTATGTGTAGGCGTAATTAAAGGAGTGAAATAATAATTAATTTGTTTATTAATATTATATTGATTTATTTTATCTTTAACTATTTCTTTAAGAAGTGTTGTAAGTATGGCATGTCTAAGATCAGGTATTACAGCTATCATGCCTAAATCACTAATATCTTTACCTAGCTGATATAATTTATCTAAGTTAGTTGCTAATTGTTTATTAGATAATTTACTTAAATCTTTTTTTAATATTTCATTTCCTAATTCATATATCTTCTTTGCTAATCTATCTATATCTTTAAGTAATTTAACACCATAATTTGAATCAGTTTTAACATCTTCAATAATCTTATTAGCTAATACTTTAAATTGATCCATATCACCATACCAATCAATACGATGACCATAAAAAACAACAAAAGAATCTTTAAAATGCATTGGTTTTAAATACTTATGATTTTTTTTAGTTTGATGGAAGCCTCTGTGATTTATTCCTAAAGTTAAAGGAGAAACCGAGACTTCTTGATGTAATAATTCTATTTTACTCATATTTTTTTAATTATACCATTAGTAGCATCAACTTCAACTTTATCACCGTCTTTTAAGACTTTAGTAGCTATTTTAGTGCCAATAACACAAGGTATCTTTAATTCCCTAGATACTATTGCAGCGTGAGAAGTAATACCGCCTATATCGGTTATAATAGCAGATGCCTTATTCATGGCTGGTAATAATTCTGGCATAGTTTGTAGGCTAACCATAATCTCACCCTTTTTTATCTTACGAATCTCACTTACATGATTAATTATTCTGGTACGTCCAATTACTTTACCTGGGTAACCAACTCTACCTGATATTTCTGATGATTCTACAATATTGGTTTCATTAAAATCAAGATGATCCTTAATATATTTATCAGCATTAATACCTATTATTATCTCCGTATTAAATACATCTTTAGGAATCCAAACTGAAAGCTTACGACGTTTCATTAAAATATTTTTAGAAGGCAATTTATTTTTTTGTAAATAATCCAAACATTCTTCCATTGATAGATACATTAAATATTTCCTGTCTATACCAGTTTCTAATTGAATCTTTTTGGTCAATTTATTTAAAAAAGCATTAACACCATTACAGACTTGCTCTCTCATGCCTTTTAAATAAACAAAAATGCGACTCACCTCAAACATTCGACGCTCTTTGGCTGTTAAGCCTAATTTCTTTTCAATAGTTATCTGTTTCTTTGATATATTTTTAATACTTTTTAAGCGTATCTTACTATCTATTATTTTACTAACCTCTGTTCTAGACATGGCTGGTCCTAGATGACCAAAATTCAACCAGAACCATCTAGATAATACTCTATCAATAAATTCCTTCCTTTTACTAGAATCTTTTTTTAATTTATACTGAATACTCTTTAATTCTATTTGTCGTTCATCAGATGGTAAATATTTAGTTGATGTAGTTAAGATATTAAAAATATGTCCAATGTCTAATCTAGTCTTTTTTAATCCAGGAGCTTCTTTAATAATATTTTCTAAAGTAGAAGTAAAAATACCATGTACAGTGTCAGCAATTTGACCTAATTGAGAATATACACTTAGTAAAAAAGCGTTATATGATATAACTTTTAAATCTTCTGCTAATTTGTTGTTAGGGATTTCATTAAAATCTGTTAGACCATATTCTTGAATAATCTTTATGGTTTGATTTTTAAGCTTATCAGACCTTACTACTAATCTGTTAAAAAACCCAGTTCCTCGTCCAGCTTTGTTAATTATTACCCAAGCTACTTTAGCCCAATAATTCAAATCCCAAAATATTTCTACTCCCTCATTTTTATATATACTAGCAAAAAAAATTGGCTTCATCTTTAATAACCTACCCATCTCTTGACTCGGATAACCATAATTTATTGATTGAGTAAGTGGAGTTACGCCAATTTCTGTATGTCCTCTTTTATATATTTTATTTCTCATATCTTTTTAATCATTCCCTTTGCAGCATCTACCTCAACTTTATCACCATCTTTTAAAATCTTATTACATCCAAGTATTCCAACTACACATGGCACTTTTAATTCACGAGCTACTATAGAAGTATGGCAGGTTAAACCACCTGCACCACTAACTAAAGCTGATGCTTTTTTCATTGCTGGAACTAAACTAGGATTAGTATTATGTGAAACCATAATATCTCCTTCTTTCATTTTAGGCATATCTTTAGGCACACTAATTACTTTGATAGTACCTTTTACTTTGCCCGGGTATGCACAAGTACCTTTTAATTCATTTGATACTTTTTTCTTAACTTGGAACTTTAAGTTTTTTAAAAACTTTTTAGCTTCACTACCTATTAATACTTTATTATTTACTTTGTCATCCTGTACATACCAATAATCCAAAGCTAGTTTTAATCTATCATTTAACATGTCTGCTTTTACCTGTCCCGACTTTACCATCTCTAATATTTCCCAATATCTCATAGCTCTTACTTGATCTATGGTCAAATTAAAACGTTTGCCTAATTCTTTAAAAATCAATTCATAGTAATACATTGTAGTGTATAAGACACTCTTCCTATAATCCTTAACATACATCATTTCTTGAGCTATTTTAATATATTTCTTTTCAAGAGAAGTTAGCTTAATTCTTTTTATTAACCCAAGTTGTTCTAATTTTTCTCTTTTTCTTTTAGCTTCTAGTTTCTTAAGTAAAACTCTGGCATCTAAGCCTTCTCTCATAAAAGCTTGTAATCTACCAATATAATCTGATATAGGATAAGCTGGTCCCCTATATTGATATGTCATTGGAGAAAATATATTAAAATGTTTAATTATTAATTCAGACACTTCTTTATCTATACTTGATAAACCATCAACTAATTCATCTAAATCAGATTGTATGAATGTTTCTTTAAGTTTAGTTTTGTTATCTAAAACTAAAGCAATATTTAAAAAACTTTCTTCTTCTCTTTCCATTACACTAACTTTTGTAGGAGTGCTTAATACTGTAAATACATCAATTAAACTCTTTTTTACTTTAGACCTCTTCCGAGCTCCATCTACAATCTTTTTTATAGCTTTAGTGACTCTTTCCTTCTCAGCGTCTGCATGCCATGTTATTGAGGGACTCAAACTATGTTGTTTATAATGTATTTTAAATAAATTATTAAGCTTTCTATATATATCTTTATTAGACATTTTACTAAAATTCCATGTTTCTATTCTCTTAACTTCTTTTAATAGCTGGTCTGACCAAATAATAATATTATTTAAAAAATCCAAAGTCCAATCAGGTTCATTAATTACTTTATTTGCTAAAAATTCAGCTTGCTGATCAAACTCGTCGGCAATGTATACCATCTGACTAAAATCACCTTGATGATATGTAAAATACTCAGATAACTTATCTCCTAAACCATGTTTAGGCCAATCGAAAAAACCTTTACAAGGATAACCCGTCATAAATATTGTATTCTGTGGTATTTCTTCAACTATTTTCCAAGTTTTTTTCATAATTTTTTAATTATCCCCTTAGTTGCATCTACTTCAACTTCATCACCATCTTTTAATATTTTAGTTCCTATTTTAGTACCAACAACACAAGGTATTTTAAATTCTCTTGATACTATAGATGCATGACAGGTTAAACCACCTTCATCAGCTACAATAGCTCTAGCTTTGCGAATAGCAGGTACTATTGAAGGAGTTGTAGCAGTTGATACTATAATGTCCCCATCTTTCATTTTTATCATATCATCAGGTAAATCTATACGTTTAACTGTTCCTTTTACAATTCCAGGAAAAGCTGACTGACCAGTTATTATATTAGAGTTTTCTAAAATAATTTCTTCTTCTTTGATATGCTCTTTTTCAAATTTATCCACCTCTTCCCCTTGATATATTTTTACTTCATTACCGATTGGTATAATTATATGTTTTTTATATCTTTCATTTATTAAATCAATGTTTATCTCTTTACCATTTAAACCATCTTCAATTTCTTCTAATAAAGCAGAGCGCACTTGTGATAAGGACCAATTTAAACGTTTAGCTACTTCTTTTTGCAAAAATTCTAAATGATAATATGATTTAGATTGATAATCCTTTCGTCTTGGTTTTAAATAGACTGCTCTACTTACTATCTCAACATATTTTCTTTCTTCTTTATTCAAATTCAATTTTTTAAAATATTCTTCCCTCTTTTTAAAGACTTCTTTTCTTTCTTGCTCAAGTTGATTCAATTTATTTTGAGGATCAATATCTTTCTTCTTATAATATTTCATGGTTTCAATAAAATCTCCTTCAGTAAAAGCAGGACCTGAATAAACATAAAAAACCCAAGTATATTTTAAAGTGTGCTCCTTAAGTAATTTGTATACTTCTGGATAATAATTTTCTAATTTTTCTAATATAGTGCTAGCATCTTCAGTTAAAAGTTCTTTATCAGGTAATTTACTATATACATTTAATATTGATTTTTCTTGCTCAAGTGCAAAGGAATCTTCAATGGGCTGAGTAAATACAAAATATGCTTTTTCCAATTCTTCTTTATCTAATTTATTAGATAGTATTTCTTTCAATTTATCTTCTATAAAATGCAAATGACGAAAATCAAGTACTGGTACTAAAACTCCATAAGCATATTCTTTAATGTTATATTTAGTATGTAATTTATAGCTCTTAATTACTTTATTTGTTGAATACTTGGATAAATCATCAGTTAAAAACTGACTTGTAAACAAATTCATCTTTTCGCCATTATTTACTGTTTCATCTAATATATTTTCTAAGACTGAAATATCTTTTTCAATTTGTTTTAATAAATTATTATGTGCATCCTCCCACGTACTAATTTTAGCAATATAATCAATTTTTTTAGGATAACCTTTTATACCCATATATATCTGGGGTGTATCAGTTATCTTAGATTGATTTATTAAGCTTTTTGTCCAAATATAATTCCTCCAAAAAAATGAATTATAGTCTATAGCAATTTTTTCCCATTCCTTCATATTTTCTCAAATTTAAATATTTCTCTCTTTACTCTTTGCGTTTCTCTAGAATAAATTAAAGAACCGCGTTCAGTATCACTTGAACTAATTCTTTTAAAGCCTAAATTCTCAATATCCTCTAAAATATTACTCTCTTTGTTATCTATAATAGGTAATATAAATATTACTATACCATTTTCTTTTAAGACTTTATGAAATTCTTTAAATGAATCTAAGTATAAATTAGATAATTCGGAAGTAACATTTTTAGTTGTCCTATGAGGTGGTCCTAAATATGGTTCCGTTATAATTGAATCAATTGAGTTATCATTAAATGATTTAGTTAAAGATTTAACATCTTGTTTCTTAATTTCAACATTTGAAATATCTAAATCCAACTTAGTTTCTAACCAAGATATATTATTCTCTGTATCACGTACTGCCCTATCTGAAATATCTGAACCTTTAATATTATTAAAACCTAAAAGTAAAGCTTCTTGAATAATAGTACCGCTACCACAAAAAGGATCTAGAATAATTTTATCCAGTGAAGTGCCACTTAAATTAATCATCATCTTAGCAAGCTTGGGTGGTAACATACCAGATTTATCATCACGTGAAGGTCTGCCATAATCACGATCTGAATATCCTGAAAAATCTTGAACTGTAATACTATATCCTAAATAATAATTATCATTATCATTTATTATCACAACATCCAAACCTGAATCAATTAATTTTTCTTTTTTAACAATTACTGAAGACAGCTTAGTATCTTTGGAAGTTATGAATCTTACTTTAGCTCCATTATCTTTTAATTGACGTTTAATATTTAAACCTATTTTTTTAAAATCATTATTCCTTGATATATCATATAGGCTAAAGCCAAAACGAAATTTTTCATCACCACACTTTTCTTCAGCTAATTTAAAAATTTCAGACTCTATACTAGGTTTAGAAACTGAATGAATAATCTTAGCTATTTTAATAGTTCCACCTAATCTATCTTGTAATGTATTTACTTTAATCTCATTTAAAACATCTATTAAAAAAACAGAGCTAGTTGAATATATCTCCTCATATTCAACACTAAATAGCTCTAAAACAGACTTTATCTCAGCTTTTGATAGATTAGGGTTATTACCTAAGAAAAAAGCATATTTACCCTTATTTTGATTAATTGACATGCTATCTATGAGTTAGCTATAAGAAAAAAGAAATAGTTTAATTACATAAACAGCTCAGATAAATAATGATCTGCTTGAACTATTTTAATCTCACCTAAATCTTTTTCTCTTTTTAGAGTTTTCACTACTTGAACGGCTTTCAAATTATACTTATTAGAAAAATATCTTAAATTACTACTCAACTTACTATCAGAAACTTTTGCTTCAATTATCTCTTCAATATTATTTTGCGAATCGACCAAGCTAAAATCCACTTCTTTACCATTTTTAGTTCTTAAATATTTCAATTGGTTATTCTCGCCCAAATAATCATTCCTAGATAGAACGTGTTTTAATAAAGAGATAGCTACAAAATTTTCAAACTTCTTTCCTTCATCACCCTCAACAAGTCCATTATCATAAAAATATATCTTAGGCTCTTTAAGAATCGATCTAGCGATATTTTTAGAATAAGGAGCTACTCTAAATACTATAAATAAAGCTTCAAGTATTTCTATGTATTTCTTTACAGTTATGGGTGAAAGTTCAACATCACGGGCAATTGAGTTAAAAGAAACTGGCGAACCCACTCTTCGTCTAAGTAATTCAAAAATAGTCTGCATTACACGAATATCATGTATCTGTTCAAAGTCTAAAACATCATTTCTAATTAAACCATCAATATATTGTTTTTGCCATCTATTAACTTCAACAATATCATTTGATAAAAAAGGCTCAGGAAAACCACCTCTTTCAACAAGGCGATCAAGGACAGCCATTTTATTTCCTGATAATTCAGCCATTGAAAAAGGCATTAATCTATGAACATAAAATCTGCCAGCTAATGAATCGCCTGCCTGTCTAAATGTTTCTAATCTAGCACTACCAGTAACTAAAATTTTCAAATTTTTATCTTTAGTATCATAAACACCTTTAATATAATTTTTCCATTTAGTCATTTTATGCAATTCATCTAGAATTAGTAAATCAGTATCTTTTAACCATTGTTCATTTTTAATAATCTCTCGATCTTCAAATCTATCATAATTAAGATAAACTACCTTTTTATACTCTTTGCCTATTTCTTTAGCTAACCATGTTTTACCAACTTGCCTTGGACCAACAATAAAAACAACCTTTTTATTAAGATCTTTCATTATTTGTTTTATCTGTTTTCTATACATATAGTACTATTATACATTAAAATATAAAATAGTCAAGACTATTATATATTACACTATAAAATAGTCTAAATATTACTTCAATCTCTCTATTTCATCATTTAAAAACATTAAAGTTTCTTTTTTTATAACTAAGCGTAATTTTTTAAACTTATCATATTGTATTAAATGATTTATATCTTGATCAATAATTGTCTGAGTTATTTCTTTTTTAATAAATACTACTAATTCTATTAAAAAATCAATTACTTTCTTCTGCCTTCTTTCCTTAATTACCTCGCTATTATAATCAAAACCATTAAAAAAGAAATGATGGATATCATAAAGATCTCTGCCTGCTATCGATTTATTTTTTTCATATCTTTCTATTAAAGCTACTAACTTGTTAGCAAACATAGTTTCAATAGTTTGAGTTGTAATAATACGATCAATTTCTTTAAACCGTATAGTTTCATATTTATTACTCTTAGGAGCAGGGTAAGTAATATCAATTTTTAAAGTATTTCTTGCCCCTATCTTAGACGGGTATCTTAAAAAATATTGAGGCACACTTAAACTCTTGTCCTTAATCTCTAAGCCAAGTTTTTTAAATATCTTTTCTAATTTTTTACTAGTTTCTTTTATCTCAGTTTTTTTTCCAAGATAATCAAAGTCAAGATCAATCGAAAAACGATCTAAAAAACCACGCATAGCAGCTGAAGTACCCCCTTTAAAACATAATACACTAGCTAAATAAGGATCATTATAGATAGTGCTTAATAATCTATATAGCCAAGCTTTATGCTTAGCATCCTGTTTTTTTGGTAATATCATATTTTATTTATAACCTATTATTTTTTGTAATTTTTTAACTTTATTCCAATTAATTAACCTATCAGCATCAAAATGATACTTTGGATTAAAATATAATAAATCAGCCACAGCTCTCTCTAAAGTAGCTAGCCTAATTCCATCTTTTTCAATAATACCTGCATCATTATATAGATAATCATCTTTAAGCTGTCTAACAATGTAATTATTATCTACAATAGTAAATCTTTTTGATGATGAAGAAATTAAAGTAATATAATCTGTCTTTTGGTTAATAATGCCTAAATCAAATAAAATTGACTCTGCACTAACATATGAATATTTGTGTAAAGCCTTAATACCTAATAAGTAAGGGTTAACTTGAGAAATAGGTTTAATAGAATAAAAACCTCTATGGACTCTAAATAATAACCCTTTTTGGGTATAACGCTTTAAAGTAGTATATAACGTGTTTAAGTTAGTAATTCCCCATAGATTAGCTAAATCATTGAAATAAAAAACTACCTCATTCAAACTAACTAACTGAGAAAATCTCTTAAGGGCTGTGTTATATTTTACTGTACTCATATGTACAGTATATCATAACATAAATTTTATGTCAAATATCAATATAAAGCTATTATACCTATATTACTAAATAGACCTGTCCCCTCTTTACTATAAAATTATATGAAGCTTAAATTCTAATATTTTTCACTATTTATTTAAAAAATATTAATCTTTAATAATACTTGACAAAAGACATTTTTTTTGCCAAAATACTATAACACTGAATAATCAGTGTAATTTAACCACGTACTTTCTTATTTTAAAGAAAGGCTCCTAAAAACATTGTTTTTAGGATAAATTACTACAATTATGAATACAGAATTAACTCATTATGAACTTACCTACATAATTCCAGGTAATGTTCCAGAGGATGAACATCCTAAAATCTTAGAAAAAGTAAATGAGCTTCTTACAAAATTTGAAGCTGAAGTTACTTCAAATGAAGATCTAGGCAGACGTAAATTTGCTTATCCAATTAATCACTTACGTCATGGTTTTTACCACACCCTAGAGTTTGATTTAGCTGCTTCTAATGTCAAGAAATTAGAAGATGAAATGAAGCTAGACTCCAATGTCTTGCGTTTTTTAATTATTAAAAAACGTTTAGTTACTGAAGAAGAGAAAAAAGAAGAAAAGAAAGTTATTGAAAAGATAGCTAAGACTAAAATAGCTAAAGTCGAGAAAAAAGAAGCTGACAAAGAAAAAGCTGATAAGCAACAAAAAGAAGATAAGAAAAAAATAAGTTTAGAAGACTTAGATAAAAAACTTGATGAATTATTAGATGAAGAAGTAATATAACTATTAAATATTTAAAAATATGGATTTAAACAAAGCCATGATAATTGGCAACTTAACAAGAGACCCAGAGATAAAAACTACTCCTAATGGTCAAACTGTAGCTAACTTTGGTGTAGCTACTAACTTAACTTGGACTGATCAAAGTGGTCAGAAGCAAGAAAAAGCTGAATTCCATAATATTGTAGCTTGGAGAAAATTAGCTGAAATTATGGGTCAATACTTAAAAAAAGGTAGTAAAGTATATATTGAAGGTAGACTACAAACAAGATCATGGGAAGATCAGAATAGTGTAAAAAAATATAGGACTGAAATAATTGCAGATAATATGATTATGCTAGGTAGTAAACCTGGTGCTTCTGCCCCATCAGAAGGTGAACAAGCAGCTCCTAAACATGATTACGCTCAACCAGAACCAGAAGTAAGCAAGCCTGTTGAAACAAATAACCAAGCTGAAGAAGAAATTAATGTTGAAGATATTCCCTTTTAATTAATGAATAATAATACTATGACAAAACAATCTCAAAATCTATTAAATAAAAAACGTTATTGCTATTTCTGTGTAAACATAACTAAAGATATGGATTACAAACAATGGCAACAATTACAACGTTTTACTTCATCTTACGGTAAAATTGTACCAAGAAGAAGAAGTGGTGTTTGCTTAAAGCACCAAAGAAAATTATCTAAAGCTTTAAAAAGAGCTAGATTCATGGCTCTCTTACCATATACAACTAGATAAATATGTATTCAATTAGTGACTTAAAAGTTGGTACTATCATTTCTTATGATAACCAACCATACGTTATTGCCTCAGCACAACATATTAAAGTAGCCAGAGGTGGAGCTAACTTAAAAACTAAGCTTAAAAACTTAATAACTGGCTCAACATTAGATAAAACATTCAGTGGTGCTGATAAAATAGATGAAGCTGATATTGAAAGATCTAAAGCTAACTTTCTATATGCTTCAGGTTCAAATTATACTTTCATGGATAATCAATCATATGAACAATTTGAATTAGATAAAGAATTAATTGGGGCATCAGCTGAATTATTAAAAGACGGACAAACTGTAGATGTAATGCTTTTTAAAGAGAAGCCAGTTATTGTTAAACTGCCAGTTAAAGTTGAATTAAAGGTTACTGAAAGCCCTCCAGGCGTTAAAGGTGATACAGCAGGCAGTGCTACTAAAATGATTACCTTAGAAACAGGTAAACGGATAAAAGCACCTTTATTTATAAATCAAAATGATTTAATAAGGGTAAACACAGAAACTGGCGAATACGTAGAAAGAGTATAATATATAATTTAGCTATAATTAGCCTAAAAATGGTAGAAATACCATTTTTATGATTGACAAAATATATAAAATATGCTATACTTATATATCATTGTACATTATATATTTTCGTAATCTCCTCTTAAGTTAAGGCTAAAGCGTTTAAATCATTATGCCTTTTAGCCTTAACTTAACAAACAAAGGAGAATCTCATGTATGAGATAAATGATAATCAAACGCCATGGTGGGGGACTGAAAGGAGATGGAAAAATTGGTGGAGTAATTATCCTTGGATAATAATTTTTCCTATAGGTATTATATTAATGCTTATTCCTAATCCGATAAGTCTCTATATTGGAGCACACTTAGTTGGTTACACATTAATGATACTCGTAGGTATAGGTATAGCAATTTTAATATTTGCATTAATATGGAGAGTAAATAAATGACGACCCAAACATTAAAACAGCCGGTTATTCAATGAATAACCGGCTTTAACTTTATATTAATTTTATTTTATTTCAAAACTAATTTTCCTTCTTCAGCTACTATATCTCTCCAATAAAAGTTATTATCTTTCAAATCAGCAAAAGTCAGCGATAAATATTTTTCTTCATTATGTTTTTTTAAAATATTTGCTAAATGAATCATGATTATGACACTATCATGATTTTTTAATGAAAAATTCTTATCAAATAACATCTTCAAAAACTGTCCATGCAATATAATACGTTGATCTTTATTAGATAAACTTAATGTGTCTAAACCTGCAAATCCTTTAATGAATTCTACTTGCCAAGTATTAAATATAGAAACCTTTTCAAGTAAACTAAATTTACTATTTTCTATTAAATTAAATAATAAATTCATTACTAATTTTATATCTTTTTCACTTATTGCCCTATCAAGTCTATTTATAATTTCTGAATCATCAAATATTGTTTTTGACTCGATATTAGCGAAATATTCACTTATTATTTTATTATATGAATCTAAAAATTCATTTTTATTTTTTTCTTTATCTAAATCTTTACCAAATTCATCTTGTAATTCTGTTGTCTCTTCATCATCACTTACCTCATTAACATCAAATATATATGGCTGCTTATAATAATTCCCATAATTTTCAGGGTTAGCAAATATATTAAACAGCTTTATAATTCTTTTTAAAGTTGTTTGATCTTCACTATTAAGCTTCTTCACATCTTCATTATTTGATATATAACCTGATAATCCTAAACCATTCATTCGACTAGGCCTACCTTCCGTAAAAATTATATAATCATTAACCCAATCTTTTATTAATGGAACAGATCTTCCTTTATTAACAGAATAAGAAACATTTTCAGATCCAAGCTTCTCTTCATTTTCCCTTATAGATCCAGTAAAAGCAGAAATATTAATATAAAAATCTTCTTTAAGCCATCTGGTATAACTAACAAGTAAAGTTAAAATTGGTAATTTATTCTTAAATATAAAAAGTAAATTATCTTTTAGTATGTTCTTTATTTGATCTAAACTAAAATTAATTATGGATAATACTTCTAATTTTTTTAGTTCTACATGATACTTGTTATATAAATTTAAATTTTGTTTCTTCAACTTACTATCATTTTTATCAAAAACTTCTTTCAATAATTTATATAATAAATAACTATCACCTGGCTCAAGAGAAATAATAAAATCATCAACAAATGTTTTTATAAATTTTAAGTTATTGCTGTCTAAAAAATCAGTAATTTGCCAACTATCTATTTTAAGTTCTTCCATTCTTGATCCACTCATATTTTATTTTCTTTTATCATTAATAAATTCATCTATTGCCATTTTACCTGTATTGTTATCTTTAATTTTATCCTTAATATCATTTAAGCTATTTGTTAAATCCCCCATTAGAAAATTCATTACAGATCTATTTTCTCTAAATTGCTTTTTAATTTGTCTTTTTAGTATTTCAATAAATTCTAATCTGGCCATAGAACTTGCTCTCCAATCTTTTCCCTTCAATTGACCAATTTCGACCATAGAACTTTCTAAAACTAAACCTATAGAACCATTAACAAGCTGCTCTTTATTATTATTTTTAACACCTTTTTTAATATCTGTAACCTTCTGTTTACCAAAATCATCTAAAGTCATAGCAACTTTATCTAAACCATTAATTACATCTTGTATTGACTGGTTAACATTGGCAGATTTTTCACCCTTCTCACCCTTCTCAGATTTTTCACCCTTCTCACCCTTCTCGCCCTTCTCAGATTTTTCACCCTTCTTACCCTTCTCAGATTTTTCACCCTTCTTACCATCTTTAGCCTTCTTACCCTTCTTAGGACTTCTTATTTCATCTTCCAAATCTTCTTCGCCAGGACCTCCATTAATATA
Organism: bacterium; assembly: GCA_018672055.1. Taxonomy (GTDB): domain Bacteria; phylum Patescibacteriota; class Patescibacteriia; order UBA1558; family UBA10009; genus JABHGM01. Next base: position 87,278 of record JABHGM010000001.1, read on the forward strand.
CATTCTATGTTTTTCATAGCCATAATTTTTAACTGATTTTGCAATTTTATCACCAACTATAAATCTACTCTCACTGCCATCTTCAGAATCTACTTTTTCTACATCATATACTGCCCCATTTGCAGCATTAATAGCTATCATTTTTCCCGTTATCTTAGACTTGCCGTCCTTATCTCTTATAAATTTACCATCTTTATCTTTTTCTTTTTCATCAAATTTAACAATCATAAAACCTGTTTTTGATCCTTGTCTTACTTCAATAGCAGCACCCTTAGCATAGTTTCTGTTAGCCTCTGAATTATCAGATACAAATTGGGCGCCTGATTTATCATATGAAGCTATACCATTACGCATACTAGCATCTAAGACACTTAAAAATACTCTTAAATCGCTAACAGACTTATAATCATGAGCTTTAGTATGTTCAGATTCGTCTTTGCTGAGTGGTGCTCCAAGAGCGCTACCACCAACATTAGTATTACCTGTTCTTGATTTTGTAGCACTAGCAACCTTATATATTTCATTACTATTACCAGACAATTCATGCATCCTTCTATATGATTCATCAATATCACAACTAGCATTAGTACCATCTCCCATTCTGGCACTATACATATGAGCCTGACCTCTTTCTGGACCATCACGCTTAGAAGCTTCAGTTAAACGTTCTCTGGCTACTTCAGTTAATCCATTTTTATCTTTTATAGTATAATCTAATAACCTCTGTTTACCAGTTTCTGGGTCTGCCCTTACCCAGCCAACATCTTCCCAATGACCATTCGCCCATGCTGGCTCCTCTAAATCATACACAACATCCTTTCCAGCATCAGATTCATCTCCATTATGATCCATAATGATATATTCTTTGAAAAACTTACCCTTCTTTTTAGGTGGCTCTATCTCTACATGGCCATAAATTAATCTTTGTTCTGCTCCTGTGAGAACTTTATTTAATTTATCAAATTCCTTATCTTTTTCCTCTTTTGATAATCCTTTCCATTTTTGTTCCTTATCCGTTTCATTATATAAATCCTCTTCTCTTTTTTCATCATAGGCAATAGAAGCATTAGAAATTTCTACTTCTAAGTCCTCACCTTTAAAACCTTCATCTTCTTTTTTTTGCTTAATATCTTTAAGATAATAATATTTTTTTTCTTCTTCAGAACCCTTCTCCATTAAATCTTCCATTATCCTAGGTATGGACATTAAATCATCAATCCAAGATTCTTTAGAAGCGTAAGCAAATAGTCCACGAATTACTCTATCTTTTTCGGTGCTAGGTTTCATATCTAATGCTAAATCAAATTTAGCCATAACATCTTGCAAACCAGAGACATTCATATCCTCAACTTTAGTTTTTGCTATTCTTGATTCTGCAGTTGTTGCATGAGAAGTTTGTAATTTTCCACCAGTCATAATTTTATTATAAAAATCATAAGCTTGTGCTGAAGCAACTTGTCTTGATTCATCAAGCAAAACATCGCCACGCTTAGCGAGCCCTTCCCAACCAGGTTTAGTCAAAAGCATTAAACTCTTTCTAAAAATACCTGCACCTTCGGCCGTTGCCGAATCCAATACCTTCCTTTCTACATACTTACCGCTTCTTTTAGCGACAGTTTTTGCCAAGAATCCTGCTCCCTTAAATGATGCTGTAATTGGAGCTAGACCTGCCTTTATAGATCCCTTGCCTATGTCTGATAACTTAGTTCCTATTTTCCCAGCTATAGTCCCAGCTGCTCCACTCGCTTTTTGACTAAACATTAAAGCCATCCATAATAGAGCTATTGAAACGATAAAAGTAAAAAGTTTTGGCGTTTCACTTATTGCTGAAACAGTAACTGAAAATTTTTCTTCACTTCCTTCTTTATATTCTATATCCTGCCCACTAACTTCTCCGTATTTAATAACATTAGGATCATTAGAAAATTGATTTAATATTGCGCTATCACTTGTTATTGAAAGACTTAATATGGAAAGAGAAAGCCACATAAAAAAAGCTAAAACAATACCAATAGTTATTTCTTTAAAAAAATGACCCCAGAATTCAGACCAATATTTTTGTAAATTTGGAAAAGTGTATGCAATAAAAGCAATTGGAGAGATTATTACTAAAATCCATAATGTTAATATTCTAAATAAAAGTACTACGAAAAATGCAGCTATAGTAAAACAAGCCACGATTAATAATATTAAACCTAATAAAAGTCCGCCAAATGCTTCAAAACTTTCACCATCATCATTAACAGTCATACTCAAAATATGTTCAAGCCCAAACGCACTATTTAAATTAATTAAAAGAGCTCCTTTAAACCCATTTACAAAAGTAAGCATAACTACCTGACTAACATCAATTAAAAAACCAAGAATTGTTTTAGAAAAATTAATTAAAATAGCCATGATAATCAACTTAAATAAAGTTGTCTTATAATGGTATACAGATATTTTTAAAATTGTACCAAAAGCAATAATTAATAATATTACTACCACCGTCATATTACAAACATCCCTAACTAATGGCCAACCTATTTGCACTGCTTCTGAACTTAAAAAATTATTGTATTGAAAAATAACAACCAATCGCTCCATAAACCAAGCAAGAAGTGTGGCAGTGAGACTGATAATCTCCATCAAAAGCCAATTTATCATGTTGAAAAAATCCATATATTATTATCTAGGAATAATTTGTATTTGACCATTAAACTGAGGTGATGAACCTAAATCACATCTTTCATTACCGTAAATTCCACTACTACACCATCCCCAATGATCTTTAACTGAAATGGTTGGTCCAGAATAATAGCAAATACCATCATCTGCATCAATCCAATTTTCTATGTTAGTATCCCAACATTTACTACATCTGTCCCCTTCAGTATTAGTTACACAACTATATACATGTTTAACTTTATGAGGACTGCTTTCTTGAGGTCTATTATTAATTGGACCTGAAAAACTTTGAATATCACTTGGACTTGGACCATCATTCCATTTAATTAATATTTCTTCTATAGGTAATTGATCTGGATTACCCATTATAGTATTAAAGCTAAGATTAACTGCTCCCCCTGGTGCAGTAAGTGTTATAACACCACTACTATCATTTAATTCAATATTTGTAACTTGAGGAGCCACTCCTTCTTCCTCAACAACAGAAATCTTCCCATCAGCATCATCAAAATCATCTGTTACATCTTCATAATGTCCATCTTCCCATTTATATACTCCATATACTTCAGCAAATAAATTTAATACCCTGTCTCTTAAAACATCTGCTAATTCTAAAGGCTCTCCAAGACAAACTGGATAAAGTGTTTGATTTAAACAATCTTGATTACCATTAGCTATATCACATGATGTATTATTAGTATTTCCATCTGCATTTGTACATAGAAAGCTGGATGTATCAGTCAGGTTACCACATGTTACATAATCTAGTTCTCCATCTTCAGTACATATATCATTATCTGCATTATCTTCACTATCAGCACACTCTGTATATTCAGTTTCACCGCTTGCATTTAAACAATATAAAACACCATTATTAGAGGATTGAATTTCACTACAAGTATTATACTCTTGAACTTGAGGACAATCTAAATCTGTAGCACATATCTGATTATTAGTAACGCCAGAAGTTGAATCTGTATAACACATTCTATTTGTTGCTAGTATTGGTTTACGACAAGTTGGATATTTTGAATCAAAACATTCTATACTAGCATTACAGGCTTGACCATTTGAAATATTAGCTGAGTTATAGCAATAATCTCCAACGCCAATACATATACCACTTAAATCAGCACCTGAATCATCTTCACATTCACTGCTATTAATACAAGTATTGCCTTCATTAAATCCGCCTAAGCATTCCCTATTTGAAACTGAATGTCCAGTATAAGTTGAAAATGGTAAACCGCCTCTTGCAAAAATTTCTGGCTCATATGAACCATTAGGTATATTTGAATTAGAACCACTATGAATATTCAAAGGAACTGCTGGATTATCAATGGAATTCCAACTATATGGATCACCTGCTGAAGGTTCAGAGACACTACCATATAAGTATGAATCTTCAACCATATTAGATTTCATATAACCCATTTCATTTCCTTCATCAAAATCCCAGTTATTATTATATCTTGTAAACCAAGCTTTCTCTTTTTGACCACTCTCACTTGTATCTTTTACAGTTTTAACTAAATAACTACATGATTCTTTCAAATGGAATATTAGTTGATATCCCCAAGTATCTTGATTATTACCATCGCCATCATCATCGTGACCATAATGTTCTATTTCTTCTATATTTCCATTAATATCAAACTTGACTTTAACGCCTACCCTTTCTTCTCCTGAGCTATCACATGAACCATCTTCATTGTTCCATTTATCTGGATCTGTTTCAACGCTATTTCTACAATATGCAAAGAATAGAGAATTATCATCAGACCATTCTAATAAGGTAAATGTTTCACCCGGATTTGGGAATTGCTTATCACCACCATTAGATATGGTTCTAGCTTCAATCTTATGAATATCTGATCGTTTTATATTCCATATTTCTTGATTATCACCATCTGTATAGAATGAAGTATAATCTTCCCCAGGGTAATACCACTCGTGTTCTTCATTTGAAACCTCAATATACTCAGTGCTCCATTCAAAACCATCATAACCACACTGCATATTACTTCCCCAGTTCCAACACTGATTACCATTATATATAGTCTCTTTGTAATGACTTGTACTTTCTAAACAGTAATAAAGAGGCATAGGACCAGTATAGTAGCTAGTAGCACTATCACCTAAAGATATTAATGATTCCCCAGATATATTATCTACTGGGTACCATTGTATACATGCTTCCTGGTTATTTGGATCATACTCTAAACAATAGCCATGCCATCCATTATATTGCTTTAGATCGCTATAATTACAGCTAGGAGCATTATCAGTTGGATATAGTCTACAATCTTTAGTTAATAACTTATCATCAGAAACAAATAATCCAGGTTCTATACTAAATTTATCAAACCAAACTAATCCAGTACCACCTGATTCTTCTGTTGTTGGTGCATCAATAGTAATACGAGCAGCCACAGCTCCGTCAGGAATAATTATTTCAGAATTTGATTCAGAAGGTTCATAAGAAATTAAGAATCTCTGCCAATTAACATTAGGTGTAAATATTTCTAAAGAATTAGATAACTCATCACCAGATCCATCAAGCCAAGTAAGTCCAACCTTAATCTTTTGACTACCATTACTAGATTTTGCATAAAAACTTAAATTATATTGCATATTTGGATCAATACTAATCTGACTTTGATTTACAACTGAACAATTAAAATTACCATCTTCACCAACAACTGATTGTGATAAATCTACACTCAAACTATATGTACCATCATAAACATTTAAATTATTATTTTCTATTCCATAATTACAATATTCTTCTTCACCAAACTGCCAACTTGATAATCCAGAAACTGAATCAATTAACTCAAAACTACTATTTGAAATAGCAACCGATCTACCTGTTTCTAACATTAATTCAGGTGGATAATAACCAGCTATAACCTTGTCAGTATTCCAAATTAAACCAGCTTTAGAATACCCTGATAAATTACGTATTCTTTCAACACCTTCAGGATTACCATTTAGATCTAAAAAGTTATATGTTTGTTCTGAATAATCTATACTGGTTTCTAATTTCAGGCAGTTATCCGGATTATTTGGATCAATCTTTGAACATCTGCCAATATCTAAACAAACCGACGTTGTAACTCCAAATTCATCTTGAACTTCTATCGAAGAAGTACAGAATAAAGTTTCAGAACATTCTCTGTCTTTAGCAACTTGAATAACTGTATTTGAATTACAATATGCTGAGTCAGAAAAATTAGTTAAACAACTTTCAGGAACTGTAGGCACATTACCATCTAAAGTTTGTTTAGAGCTATGAGAAATACTAGCTACACTTGTATCATTAAATGGTACACATCCAGATCCTCTGTCTACAATACCATCGTCGCAATATTCTACTGTATTTGCTTTAGTATAGTATGCTTGGCAAGCAATTGAATAAGTACAGCTACTAGAACCAGCCGGAGCATAACAAACAGTACTATCTTCTACTTTACAATATTCACCTTCAGTATTTGATATATCATCATCTAAGAAGCAAGTCCAATCATTTTCAGTATAAGGGCATGGAATAATACCAAAATCATCACCTGGTAAATCTATAGCTTCGCAAACAAAATGATCAACTCCATTAATATTCTTTTGACAGTAAGTTTTCCCATTTAAAGTAATATATTCTTCACTAGCTTCATCCCCACAAACACCCTTCATTTGAGGTGAAATTAAAGCATCACATTGCTGAACGCCATCAATATAAGGATTCTCTGGATCTCTGTATTCAGTACAAGAAGAAGCGTAACTTTCACATGTGCCAACCCAACCTTCATAGCCTTCTTGATCAGAGCTTGGCATAAATTTAGATGAGCTACATAAATCACCGGAAGAATTAAGCCATTTAGCTTGATTTAAATTATAGGTACAAGTTCTGTCAAAACCATCTTCACTTAAAGCTATTGGATCGAAATAATAATTCTGACCAGTAAAGTCTCCATTAAACTCTGTACAATAAAGAGCGCTCTCGCTACAAAGCTGTCTTGGATATTCATCAGGATCATTAATTAAATAAGAAGTATTAAAATCAGTAATATAATTTTCTAAATATGTTTCATAATCACCACCACTATAGTATTCGTTCTGTCTGTCTAAAACAGGTACCCCAACCAAAGAGCAACCTTTTTCTGAACACTCTTTACTTGGATCATTAACGATGTATACGATTTCATCATTTTTAACTGTTATATTTTCATAACTACATGAAAATTCTCCATCTTGAATTATACATTTCTCAACACCTCTTATACTACAAACATTATCTTCAACAATACCAACAGAACTATTACATAAAGCAGTAAAGACTTCTTCTTTTTGTTGTGAAGAGTTATGTGTATCTATAAATGCTTCACAACTAATATTATTCGGAGAACAAATATAGTCAAAAGATTTTAAATAATGTATCTCGTTGTCCCTGTCAGTATATTCTTGGCAATTAAGCTGAGTTCCAACAGTTGGTAAGTCACATATTGCTGGTGTATTCCAAGAATCTTTAACCATGAAAAATTTATCACTATATTCTTCCAAAACAATTTCATCAATTACATAAGCCTCTCCTGAACCAATATTATTTATAGCAATACGTATAGTTGGATCTTGAATATTATTATTTATTTGTATTGGACCTACTCTATATTCCTGCCAGTTAGAACCTATATCATTGAGTTCAAAATTAACATAATTGGAATAATCAGTATTGTCTACTATATATTTTTGCGAATCAAAAGGAATGCTCATAGCCCAGAAAGTAAGTTCATATTGTTTATTTTCAGAAAAGTTAATTCCATTCAATGTCTTAATTATTGAATTATTATCAGTAGCAACAAATAATGAATGCTCACCTACATAAACAGTAGTATTTACATTTGAAAGTCCTTGATTACTATTATCAGTATTATTAAAATCTCCAATTGAACCATCTTCAAAGCCATCTTCAAAAACATTAAATATATTATTACCACCACCACCTTTATATTCCTTACATTGATTAGCTAGAGCTGGACAACTTACACCTTCAAATGGATCAGCATTAAATATCTGACCTGTTGAAGTTCTTCTATATGGATGACACTCTGAAGAAGCAGTAATAACATATCTTTGATCAATATAATATGGATCACCTGAAGAAGTAATAAACTCACGGCAATTTAAATTACCTTCAGGACATGAACTTGACCAGGCTTCAATAGTTTCAGCTGTATCATCGCAAGTTTGATCAAAATTATTAGAATCATCTGATAAGTTTAAATGTGTACAAGGAGCGCCTGCGAATACACCTCCTGTAATATTATTATTTAACAACTGCCATTTCTTTAATTGAAAACCTGTAGTATCTGAACCTTCCCAAGTAAAATATGAGCTTATATTAGGACTTGCTTCAGATACACATTGTCTTAAGTATGAAAAATATTCTAAACCTTCACCACCACTTGAAACCTCATCTAAATTAGTAAATTGTTCACAACCAACATGCTGGGCACTACATGATTTACCAGTTGATGGTATAAAATTTTGAAATGATGACTCAAAAGTAGCATCTTCGATCTCTTCAAAATAAGTACCTAGTTCTAAAAAGTTTTCATAACCAACACATTGATTACTACAAATATCTCCACTTGATAATTTTGCTGGAACCTCACTACCACCTAAAACCGGTGTATAGCCTTCACAACCAACGTCTGCTTGAGAACAATAATTTACATACTGGTCACATTCAGGATTATCTGAGCTACAATCTAAATATTCAGGTTGCACTTTTAGACGGGTTGATGAATGAGCAGTAGTATCACTATATGCTGGAATATATTGATCTGAATCAATACTATAACCTTCTGTATTATCCTCTACAATAGGTGATCTGAGTATTACTAATTGTATATCATCTAACTTAGTATTAGATGACGAACCTGAATTTAAACTAAAATCTAATTTAATAAACTTTGATGAAACAGCTAAGCTATTATTTGTTGCTGAGCCAATTTCATATTCTTTAGTAGTAAAATCATCTGATACAGTAATAGCACCTGATGATAAATCAGTTGAACCATTAGATGAGCCTGGTTGACCACTAGCTAAAGCTACATATTCAGTTATTGATAAAGTAGATGTAACTTCTTGATCTGACTTTATCTTGTAACTTACATGATATGCATATTCTGAACTAACTGGTATATAACCAGAATTAAATAATTGACAACTAGCGCCAGATATATTCATCTGACCAGCTTCAACATTAAATAGACATTGATTGCCTGTTTCCCAGCCTGAAGATATACCAAAAGCGAAATTACCATTTTCAACTAAATTAATACCTGGCTTTAAAAGAATTAATTCCCGACAACCAGCATTACTTGGTGAGCATTGAGAAGCTTGATTATTTAAATATATACGATCAGTTTTTGACCACTCATCTGCTACTTTATTTGTAGAATACCAAGAACATCCGGCCTCGCTCTGATCACATTCAAGTAAAGTATCCCTTAAATATGAAACACTTGTGTTAGTAGTAACATTAGTAAAAGTTTCACATGAGTTATAATAATCTTCACATGATTCACCTTCAAATCTCCAAACTGATTTTTCTTCTACACAATAACCATAATTTTTACAGCTACCATCATCATTGTATGAAATACAACTCTTCCAATCACCACAATAATCCCCAGCTCTTATTACAGTTCTAACTGGAATATCAGGAAATTCTGCACCAGCATCACAATACGGAGTTTCGATTGGAGAATTATCTATATTAGTACCTACTACATTATTTTCTGAACACTGTATTTCATCTTGATATAGCTCAGTGCCAAAACCTTGTTTTTCACAATAAGTTTTAGGTGATTTCAAAACCCAATTTGGATCAACTAAATGATAGAATGGATTAAAATCAAAAACAAAAGATTCATCTAAATCACCCTCTTCAAATAATCTATCTTCTGTATTAGGCCTCTGCCCATTACTATTTGTATCTTCTCTACAATCTTTTGGATAATGAGCATCATTAGGGTGTAGCGGATCTTCAAAACAATCAATTAAATAACTTAAATTAATAGTGTCTTTCTCACCGTACCTAGAATTGTACATAGCTGCTAATTCCCAACCAACAGGTATTATTCTATGAGTTCTAAGGATTACTAAACTCCTGTATGGCAAACCTTCTCTATAGCTTGGCTGAGTTGTTTTATCACTATTAAAACCAAAGACAGCATCTTTGTTAATATCACCATCATTTATTGCTTGAATTAATGTCTTATTACCTCTAATTGCTCCAGCCATGCCATTAGTAATTACCTCAGCTGTAGGTCCTGCTATATCTGTTATCTTAGGTAAAACTAATTTATCAATAACACTTACCTCACCAGATGTAAAACTTACTTCAGCTAATTCACCAAATTGTTTTTGTCCTCCACCGCTATACCTACCCCCAGATCTAACTATAAAATTAGCAAAAGAAGTAACTCTGCTACCACTATCAAAACCTTTCTTAAATAGAGTATCCATCCACTTAGACATTAAAGTGTTAGTGAAAGTTGATAAGAAAGCATCAACAATTTCACCAGTATAAGTAAGTTCTACTTCGCCTGTTTTTTCATCAACAGATCTAAAATGATTACCTAGTAATACAGCAGGTGTTTTAATAGTTCTAGTTATAGGAGAAGTAATATCTTTTAAACCTTGATTAACAGTTCGTTCTAAAGCAGCATTAACTCTAGCTTCTTCTTGCTCTTCCAAAATATTTGTTTGTAAAGTTAAATAAATACCTAAATCATTTTGTTCTGGTTGAAACTGCGCTTTAATACCTGAAGTGAATTGACTTGGATCTTCACCAACATCTCTAATCCATTGATCCCAATTATCCTTAATCTCTGACCATTTACATCGTGCTTTCGGTATATTAGTTCCTTCACCAGTTGTGGAACCAGGTCCCAATTCTCTAAATAATGAATAGTGAATATTAAATTTAACAGTAGGTCCTTGTAATCCTGCTGGATTACAAACATCAAAATCAGTCCAATCCTGAGTTAGCTCATCCATAAATGTGCCAAGAGCAGCATCACCAGCTGCACTGGTAGCATCTTGAAAATTCTTGCCTTCAAATAGAGGTTCTTGTCCTCTACCACCAGTAGCAATGTATGTTGCAGTATCATAGGCAACCTGACTTAAAAATACTTTAGCACCTTGCTTAAAAGCAGTACCAATAGCTGATTCTTTAAACCATTCAGCAAATTTTTGGACACTTTCTACAGTTCTTTGAGCAAAAGCAGGAAAATCAGTTACAGCTTGAGCTCTTGGAACATTACTAAAAATAAAAACTCCTAAAAATAAGATTAAAACACTTAGGAGTATAAATTTTTGAAATAATGTTTTTTTCATCATGTTATTGATTTAACAATGTTTGAGTTTCGCCTAAAGCTTCTTGCCAAATTAAAGTTAATTCTTCATCAGTTAATTGATTCACTTCCTCTGGATTAATACCTTGATCTATTAAAACCTGCTTTATTTCATCTGGACTCAAATCCATACTATAACCAGAAATTAAGTTTGAAAACTGATCACCTTGATCAATACTACCAAGTGTTTGTTCAAAAGTTTCACGTAAAGTTCTGTCATCAAGTGAAGCTACTTGTTCAGGTGACGCTCCTTGTTGAATGAGCAAAGCTCTAAGCTCTTCATTGGTTAAATTCGTTAAATCTTCAGATAAAGTTTCTTCTGAAGCAACCGGCGAACTACAAACAGCTCCTCTTGGACAATTTGGATCATAACCATTAGTAATTTCCTCAGAATCATTAAAACCATCGGAGTCAGTATCTTCTAAATAAGGTGATGTATTATATAAATAAAGCTCATCATAATCTGATAAACCATCAAAATCAGTATCTTGAACTTGCAGTTGAACTAAATCTTGAACATCATCACTAACTTCACCAGTAACAGCAATTTTATCTGTATCATTAATTAAAAATGGCAGCTTTATACTATTTGCCCATTGCATGGCTGAAGCAACTACAGCTATGAGTGCAAAAACTGCCAGCAAAAGGAAGATTCCAACTGGTTTTTTTTCTTCTTTTTTTTCAATAATTTGAGGTTCTAAAAAAGAAATATCATCACTGTGCTTATCCTGATTTTCATCAAAATCTGCACGATAATTTTCTGTATTTTCGGGCATAAAATTAGTCAATTTCATAACTAATTATATCAGAATTTGCTACTTATCGTCAATAAATAACTCTTGATAACTTTTAGCTAATTTTAGCCAATCACCTATCTTTAAATCCTGAGCCCTAATTTTTTTACTGAGACATGATTTATTAAAAATCTTACTAGTTAATTCATCACTTACATGTAAGCTATTCTTAATATTATTATGTAATTGTTTTCGTTTTGCACTAAAACCAGATTTAACAACTTGCCAAAAAACTTTCTCTGAAACTATATCTTCAAATTCATACTTTCTGATATTTTTTATATGTAAAATAGCCGAATCAATCTTAGGTACTGGATAAAAACTATCTTTTTGTACAATTTCTTCTATTGTAGGATCGCCATAAAGTTGAATGGAAATAGCCAATAAACTCATACTTCCAGGTTTAGCTACTATTCTTTCAGCTACTTCTTTTTGAATTAAAACAGTAATAGTAGTAGGTTTTAACTCTAAGTTCAAAAAGATTTTAAAAAATCTTGAAGTAATACTATATGGTAAATTAGCAACTATCTTGTAATCAGTAGATTTTAAATCATTTAGATCAAGTTTTAAAATATCTTTATTTATTATCTCTAGATTATTATGAAGTTTAGCAAATTCATTCAAAGGTTTAATTAAATTAGTATCAAGTTCAACTGCTACAACTCTTTTTACTTTCTTAAGAAGCTCTAATGTTAGAAAGCCAAAACCAGGACCTGCTTCTAAAACTAAATCATCTTTCTCTAACTGAGCCACTTCAACCATTCTATCTAAAACATTTTGATCAATACAAAAATTCTGTCCTTTTAATTTATTAGGTCTTACATGATTTACTTTTAATAAGTAATCTAATTCATCGAGTAAACTCATAATTTAATTGCTCCTCTTCTTAATATTTTAAGCTTGTTATCTACAGAAACGATTGTAGAAACTTTTGATTTCTTAAGTGACCCTGCATCAATAATTAAATCAGGTTTAATCCTATTATTCTTAAATTGTTTAATAATATCATCTACTTTAAAACAATTAGTTTTTCCAGAAATATTAGCACTAGTTGATATTATAGGGACTTTAAGTTTTTTAACTAAAGACAGAGTAAATTTATTTGAAGTTTTTCTTAAAGCTAAAGTCTTTCCTTGTTTAGTCTCTAAAACTAAAGTTAAAGGTCCTGGCCAATACTTACGAGCTAATTTTAAGGCTAATTTATTAAATTTAACATATTCTTTAGCCATACTAAGACTACTAACGATAATTGGTAATTCTTTACTAGATCCCCTGCCCTTTATCTTATATATCTTATTTGTAGCTTTTTTATTTAAAAAATCAGCCCCTAATGCGTAAGCTGTTTCAGTAGGATAAACTATAACCCCACCTTTTTTTAAAATAGAAATAGCTTGTTTAATTATTTCCGCTTGATTGTTCTTATCTAATACTAGCCTTTTCATGTAAACTATTTTTAGGAAGTAAATTAACTAATAATGAAGCCATAGCAGCTAAGAAGAAGGCAACATTAATTGAGACAAAATTAAGCATTATTAATATTAAAATCATAATAATTACTCTGCCAGTTTGTAAATACATTTCACGAAGGGTTGAATACTCATCGACAAAATGACCAGCATCTGCAGCTTTTTCATACATAAGTGCATCAAAAGGAGTTCTAAGAATTATTAAGGCAAAGTTATGATAAGTAGAGGCTAAAAATATATGAAAAGCTGAGGTAATAAATATTTTTACAATCCAGCCAAAAGAATATAATATAGAACCAATTTTCATTAATTTTCTCTTGCTAAATTTATCAGTAAAATCACCCATGACTAGCCTGACAACAACAGCAACTAAAGTAACAAGTGAAGCAATAAGACCAACTGATAAATACTCACCATTTAAAAGTTGCCACATAAAGATAGGCCATAAAACAGCTCCAACAAAATTCTCTGCTCCATCACCCATATAGGCTATCATCATTTTACGATTATCTTTCTTAAAAAATTCTTTCCAACATTGTTTATGAGACCAAGTAAATTTTACATTGATTTTTGGTACAAAAAGGAGTGGTATAATACCAACTAATATTAAAATAATTACAATAATAAATACCATTTGAAAACCAAATGATTTAATAAGTAGAGCAGAAACAAATGGAATAATAATACCAAGTAGTGAAGTAAATGAATCTAGAATACTAATTTGTTTACCTCTATTTTTTTTATCTGATAACTTAGTAAATTCAGTATGATATGGTACCCAATAAAGCATCCTGTATACAGTAATAAAAAGAAGAGACAAAACTGTAAATACAACAATATCAGTTTCAAAAAAGTATAAACTAGCGAAATAACCAGCTAGAAATGGAAAGGCCCAAATAATAGAATTGCGTATTCCAATATAATTCATAAATATAGCACCAGGAGTAGCTGTAAATATGTATAAACCAAAAGATATTAAATAATATACAATAACTTTTTCTAAACTTTGATATTGAATTAACAAATAAACTGGTAAAAATAATCCTACAAAACCACCAGCAATTAGTAATATAGATCGTGAGGTATATAAAGAAGCTAAACCAGGAGGTAATAAATGACCTTTCTTATAATCCTCTATTATTTTCATACTACTAAGTTTATTAATTTATTAGGAACATATATAAACTTTTTAATTTCATTACCATCAATAAACTTTTTAATCTTAGGTAAATCTAAAGCTTGTTTTTTAATATCTTTTTCAGAAATACCTCTATTTACAATAATCGTATCTCTTAACTTACCATTAACTTGGATAGCAATAGTAATTTTATCATCAATAATTAACTTCTCATCATACTTAGGCCACTTATTATTAAAAATTGTTTCTTTATTACCAATTTCTTCATTTATTTCTTCACATATATGCGGAGCAAAAGGAGCAAGTAATATTAAAAACTTATTTAAACTATCCTTAGTTATATTTAACTTAGTAACTGTATTCATAAATTCCATCATTGAAGCAATGGCTGTATTAAAACTTAAATTCTCAATGTCTTCAGTAACCTTTTTAATAGTTTTATGTAATATCTTAGTAACTTCTTCATCATCTTTATCTGCTTCTTTCAAATTAGTACTATACTTATAAACTTTTTCTAAAAATCTTCTAATACCAATAATGCCTCTCTTATTCCAAGGCTTAGAATCTTCTAAAGGTCCCATAAACATTTCATACATTCTCAAAGTATCAGCGCCAAATTCATCAACTACATCATCTGGATTAATTACATTACCCCAACGCTTACTCATCTTACGAGAATCTTCAGCAAGTATTAATCCTTGATTTCTTATCTTAGTAAAAGGTTCATCAAAATTTAAATAGCCTTGATCTCTTAAAAACTTAGTAATAAATCTAGAATAAATTAAATGACCTACTGCATGTTCCATACCACCTATATATAAATCAACTGGTAGCCAATACTTTAAACTTTTTTTACTAAAAGGTTCTTTATTATTACTAGCATCACAATATCTTAAAAAATACCAAGAAGAACAAACAAATGTATCCATGGTATCTACCTCTCTCTTAGCCTTATCACCACATTTAGGACATTTAACATCGTGAAATGTTTTAGAATCAACTAACGGAGACTGACCAGTTGGCTTAAAATCAACGTCATCTGGTAATATAACTGGTAAATTCTTTTCGGGAACAGGTACAGTGCCACAGGCATCACAATAAATAATAGGTATAGGTGAACCCCAATATCTTTGCCTAGAAACTAACCAATCACGTATCTTATATTGTGTCTCTAAATAGCCATCTACCTTATTAGTTATTTTTTTAATAGCTTCACTAGAAGTTAAGCCATCAAATTTATCACTATTTATTAATATACCATCTCCAGTAAATAATTCTTCTTTATTATCGTCTGACTTAATTACATCAATAATTTCTAAATTATATTTCTTGGCAAATTCATAATCGCGCTCATCATGAGCTGGAACTGCCATAATAGCTCCTGTACCATAATTTGTTAATACATAATCTGCAATATATATAGGTATTTCTTTGTCATTTGCAGGATTTATAGCAATCAAACCTTTTAATTTAATGCCTGATTTTTCTTTATTCAGATCCGTTCTCTCTAAATTACTTTTTGATTTAGATTTTTCTATATATTTTTCTACTTCTTTAAAATTTTCTATGTTACCTTTTAACTTATTTACTAATTCATGCTCTGGAGCTAAAACCATATAGGTTGCCCCAAATAGAGTATCGGGTCTAGTTGTAAAAACTTCAATTTGATCATCGGTTGTTAATACTTTAAATTTAAGTCTAGCGCCTTCTGACTTACCTATCCAATTTTTTTGAGTCGTCTTTAAAGCTTGTGACCAATCTAGGCCATCTATCTTTTCTAAAAGCTCTTCAACATATTCTGTTGTTTTAAAAAACCATTGATTTAAATCTTTTTGAATAACATCATTTTCGCATCTTTCACATTTACCCTGAACTACTTGTTCATTAGCTAAAACCGTCTTACAAGAATCACACCAATTAACAGGTGCTTTCTTTTTATAAGCTAAATCTTTTTCATAAAGCTTAAGAAATAACCATTGAGTCCATTTATAATAATCAGGTGATGAAGTATTTACTTCACGACTCCAATCATATGAAAAACCTAAAGATTTAATTTGTCTTTTAAATGTTTTGATATTTTCTTTAGTCTTTTCTCTTGGATGAACGCCTTCTTTAATTGCAAAGTTTTCAGCAGGTAAACCAAAAGAATCCCAACCCATTGGTTGCAATACATTAAAACCTTGAAACCTATAATACCTACTAGCTATATCAGTAGCTGTATAACCTTCTGGATGTCCAACATGAAGACCATCACCTGAAGGATATGGAAACATACCAAGAATATACTTCTTCTTACCTTTGCCATTTTCAACTCGATTAATTTCTAGTTGATCCCACTTAGCTTGCCATTTTTTCTCTATTTTTTGATGATTGTAATATGTAGTCATATTTACTTTATTCTAGCTAAAAATCAAGATAATTTCAAGACAAGCTTATTAAATTATAAATTGACCAAAACAGCATATTATGGTACTTTTAAAACCAGTTAAAAAATTAACTAAAAACATATATCCTCTGAATTAAAACAGAAAGTATTAACTGGCATAGTTAAAGCCATAAAAAGCTTAACTAATCTAAAAAGCCCTTTTAAAATATTAGGTAAGTTACTTATTAAACCTTTTTTAGTTATTTATAAGATATTCTTTCATATAATAATACTGCCTTTATATAAAATAAAAAGATTATTTAAAAAGAAAAAAGATGTAGTTAAAGAAGATAAATTAATTAGCTATAACTACTCTCTTTACTTGCCTTTAATTATTATACTATTAATTAGTTCAACCGGCTTTATTTCAAATTTAAAAGCTAAAGAAGTTAGACCAGAAAACTATGGTAAAACCAATATTCTATTTAATATGATAGCCCAAGATGAACTTTTCTTAGAAGATGAAGAATCATATGAAGAAATAATAGAAGGTCCTCTACCTCAAGAAACTACACAAACTTCTTATTTAGAAGGTGAAGTATTAATATCAGATAACGAAGTTTTAGAAGAAGATGAAGGTATTGATACTTTAGTAACCACAACTTCGGATTCAGCTAGTTTAATTTCACCTGAAATTACAGATCCTGAAGTAGTTACTAAAAAGCGCGATAAGGTTATTGATTACGTAGTTCAAATTGGTGATACTATAAGTACTATTGCTCAAAAATTTAGTATTTCTACCAATTCCATACTTTGGGAAAATAGCTTAAGCTACTATTCAACAATTAAACCTGGTCAAACTTTAAAAATATTACCTACCTCTGGTATTAATTACAAAATAAAAAGTGGAGACACTATACAAAAGATAGTTAAAAAATATGGCGGTAGCACTAAAGAAATTATTGAATTCAATAAATTAACAGATGCTTCAGATATAGTAATAGGTCAAGAAATAATAATTCCTAGTGGTAAAAAACCAGTTAGTTACCCAGTTCGACCTTCTAATCCAACTAATACATCTTTTTCTCAGGCAACCACAGTTAGTAATGCTAAATTACAATGGCCAACTAATTCATCTAGAATTACTCAATATTATGGTTGGCGACATACTGGTTTAGATATTGGTAATAAGACAGGTCAGCCAATTTATGCATCTGAGTCTGGTAAAATTACCAAAGCCGGTTGGAATAGAGGTGGCTATGGTTATTATATTATGATTAATCATGGCGGTGGACTTGAAACACTATATGCTCATTTATCAAGAATAGATGTTAAGATAGGTCAAAACGTAAGTCGTGGACAAGTAATTGGTGGTATTGGCTCTACAGGTAGATCAACTGGACCACATATTCACTTTGAAGTTAGAGTTAATAATAGAAGAAGTAACCCGCTTAGTTATATAAGAT
Organism: bacterium; assembly: GCA_018672055.1. GTDB lineage: Bacteria > Patescibacteriota > Patescibacteriia > UBA1558 > UBA10009 > JABHGM01. The sequence goes on from JABHGM010000001.1 coordinate 105,594, forward strand.
AAGCCCCTGTGGTGAAATGGATATCACGTTTGGCTTCGGACCAAAAATTTTAGGTTCAACTCCTGACGGGGGCACCAAATTAATAAAATAAAAAAATATATGAAAAAAATTATATTTTCCCTACTATTACTTTTACCAACTATGGTAAAAGCTCATACTAATATAAATGAAGTTCATGATCATTTTCATAGATACTTAAATCATTCCGTACTTGGTATTGAACACATTATTTTATTAGTTGCTCTTAGTTTATCGCTAATTGTTATATATAAAAAAATAGTAAAAAATTAGATATAAAAAAATTCGCTATTTAGTAAAGTAACGAATTTTTTATTTATCTTATATTTTAGGTAAATTCTGGGTATAATAATTTGCTGTTTCTTCATTAATTATTTCATCTTTTAAAAGTCTAGTTAAATCTTGTTCTAAAGTAATCATCCCATCATCAGCACTAGTTTGAATGGCTGTTTTAATTTGAGGTATCTTATTCTCACGAATAATATTTGATATAGCTGGTGTATTAATTAATATTTCACGAGCAGCAACTCTTCCACCACCAATGCTAGGTAATAATTGTTGACTAATCACTCCATTCAAAGACATAGAAAGTTGTAACCTGACCTGATTCTGTTGATAGGGAGGAAAAACATCTACAATACGATCGATAGTTTGTCCTGCATTATGTGTATGCAAAGTAGCAATTACTAAATGACCTGTTTCAGCTAGAGTTAATGTAGCGGCTATTGTTTCTAAGTCCCTCATCTCACCTATCATTATAACATTTGGATCTTGTCTTAAAACATGTTTTAATGCAGATTCAAAACTAACCATATCTGTACCCAACTGTCTTTGCCTAATAATACTTTTTTCAGGAGTAAAAATAAATTCAATGGGATCTTCTAAAGTTATAATATTAGCTACTCTTTCAGAGTTTATTAAATTAATCATAGCAGCTAAAGAAGTAGACTTACCACAACCAGTTGGACCTGTCACTAAAATTAAACCTTGATGAGCTCTAGTCATTTCATAGACTACTTGAGGCATACTAAGCTCATCCATACTTGGCATTTCTGCATTAATAATACGAGCAGCTAAAGATAAATTATCTTTCTCTTTAAAAACGTTTACCCTAAACCTTGAACCATCTTCCGTTTCATATGAAAAATCTAAATCTTTTTTTACAAGAAATTTTTCTTTTTGTTCAGGAGTAAGTAAACTTAATATACTTTTTTCAACATCTTGCTTATTAAGCTCTGTACCTTTTATTGGTTTAAGTTCACCATCAATTCTAAGCATTACTGGCTTATCAACTATTAAGTGAATATCTGAAGCTTTTTTAGCTACTGCATTTTTAAACTGTTCATTTATATTCATAATTATTAAATAAAGTATTAGTATTTAAATTATAGCATAAATAGTAAAAAACGTCTTGACTTTTTGCTTTAAGTGTGCTATACTGTATTTATGACATACCAAAAAGAGGTATGTTTTCATATATATAAAATAAAAACAAAAAAATTATGCGAAATTTTAAAAAGTCATGTCAGAAGTCATGCAAAAAGTGTAAAAAATATTTATGCCAAGAAATCAAGTTTAATCTTGATAAATGTCATGAGTATTTATTACGTAGTACTTATGTATTATGTGCCTGCTTAGTAGTATATTCACTACTTATGCTCAACGGCGTACTAGCTACAAGTAATGAGAGCTTTGTCTCTAAAACAAATAACTATATAGCTTATGCCGCAGAAGACATATGGATGGATACAGTTATCTTCTCTGAAAAAACCGGAGAAGCATATAATAAGCTACAGAGCATAACAATTAATACAGCAGTCCGTAGCATGACTAAACTAATAGTTAAAACTGGAGACATTCTAGCTGAAATTCCTGATATTCTAACAGCTCCTCCACCCCAAGTAATGGCCCGAGGCTCATAATTGACTTTAACTACAATTTAACATATACTGAGGATACAACTTACAAAAGTGTATCCTCTTTTTATAGGATAGCTTTGAGAATAATGTCACTCAAAGAAACTGCTAAAAGAAACCAAATAAATGGAAGTAGACTTAGCCGGGTTCGCCCGTAATAGCGAAGACTTAAGTAAAAGTTAAGGTGGTACCGCCAGAGATGGCCCTTTAAACAGAAGGGCTTTTTATTTATCTTAAAATAACTATATGAAAGATTTACCAAAAATATATAATTCAAAAAGTTTTGAAGACAAAATATACTTGAAATGGGAAGAGTCTGGATTTTTTAATCCAGATAATTTACCAGAAAGAAATAAAAAATCTTTCACTATTTCTCTACCACCACCTAATGTAACGGGTCAGTTACATTTAGGTCACGCTGCTATGCTCGCCTATCAAGATACTATGACTAGATATCATAGATTAATTGGTGATAAAACATTATGGTTGCCAGGCATGGATCATGCAGCCATAGCTACTCAATCTGTTGTAGAAAAAAAATTAAATAAAAAGAAAAAAACAAGACATGATTTAGGTAGAGAAAAATTCTTGAAAGAAGTAAATAATTTTGCTGAAGACTCTAAAAAAACAATTAGAAACCAAATCAAAAAGATGGGTTCTTCTTTAGACTGGTCTAGAGAACACTTTACCTTAGATGAAGACCTTTCAATTGCGGTCAAAACTGTTTTTAAAAAAATGTATGATGATGGATTAATATATAAAGGTGATCGAGTAGTTAATTGGTGCCCTACGTGTCAATCAACTTTAGCTGATGATGAAGTAGAATATGTCGAGAAAAAAGCACCTTTCTATTATTTTAAATATGGTCCAGTAATAATTGGTACAGCACGTCCTGAAACTAAATTTAGTGACAAAGTAATAATAGTTCACCCTAAAGATAAGAGATATAAAGATATAATAGGTAAAGAATTTAACGTTGAATGGATTGAAGGCAAAATTAAAGCTAAAGTAATTGCTGATATAATTGCTGATATGGAAATTGGTACTGGTGCTATGACCATTACTCCAGCTCACAGTATGGTTGATTTTGAACTAGCACAGAAATATGATCTAAAAGTTGAAAAAATTATTGATAAAGATGGTAAGTTAACATCTGCTGCTGGCTCTATGGCTGGCCTGGACGTTGAAAAAGCTAGAAAAAAAGTAGTTGAAATACTAGATAAAAAAGGTTTAGTTCATGAAATAGATAATAACTATACTCATAACCTGTCAATCTGCTATAGATGTTCTACTCCCATAGAACCACTCCCCTCCAAACAATGGTTTGTTGATGTAAATAAGAAAGTACCTGGTAGAAATAAATCACTCAAACAATTAGCTTCAGAAGTAGTAGAAAGCGGGGAAATTAAAATGATACCTAATAGATTTAATAAAACATATTTCCAATGGATGGATAATTTAAGAGATTGGTGTATTAGTAGACAAATCTGGTATGGTCACAGAATCCCTGTTTGGTATAAAGAGCCAATAGAGATAACATACTTTGTTCATGGTACAACCCCTGATAATGAAAAAAGTATAGCCACTGGTCTAAATGATGTAAGTCTTTCTGAATTAGGCATAAAACAATCAAAAGAACTTAAAAAAACTTTAAAAGATAAGAAGTTTGATGTAATAATAACTTCTGATCTAAAAAGAGCTACTGAATCAGCGAATTATGCTTTTGGTAAAGATTATATAACTGATAAACGTTTAAGAGAAATTAATTATGGTGATATGACAGGTAAGTCTTCTAAGGAAGTATATGATTTAAAGAAAGAAACTATTAATGAACCTTACCCTAACGGAGAAAGTCATAAAAATGTTGAAAAAAGAATGCGAGATTTAATAGATGATATTTCTAAAAAATATAAAGGTAAAAAAATAGCTATTATAGCTCATCAAGCAACTCAACAAGCTCTAGATGTTATACTGAAAGGAAAAACCTGGAAACAGGCCTTTGATGAAGATTGGAGAAACACAAAAGCTTGGCAACCAGGCTGGAAATATAAAATAGAAACTGATGATGAAACATATGTTGGTTTAGAAACTCCAAAAGGAAAAGATTGGATTCAAGATGAAGACACGCTAGATACTTGGTTTTCTTCTTCATTATGGACGTTTAGTACTTTAGGCTGGCCAGAAAAAACAAATGATTTAAAAACATTCCATCCTACTCAAGTAATGGAAACTGGTTATGATATACTATTTTTCTGGGTAGCTCGTATGATAATCATGTCTACTTATGTATTAGAAGAAATACCATTTCATAATGTTTACTTACACGGTTTAATCAGAGATAAAGAAGGTAAAAAAATGTCTAAGAGCCTAGGAAATGGTATTGACCCTCTTGAAATGATAGATAAATATGGAGCTGATGCCTTAAGACTCTCTATGATTGTTGGTAGCACTCCTGGTAATGATTTAAGATTATATGAAGAAAAGATTCAAGGTTATAGGAATTTCATAAATAAACTATGGAATATTTCTAGATATATACTAACTACTGTTAAAAAGGTAGAACAAATTAAAAAAGAAGATCTTGAACCTCAAACAATGGCTGATTATTGGATTCTAAATCAATTAAATAATATAATTGATAATACTACGGATAATTTAGAAAATTTCAAATTTTCTCAAGCTGGCGAAGAATTATATGAATTTACTTGGAATAAACTAGCTAATTGGTATATAGAAATAGCTAAGATAGAAGGAAATAAAGATAAAATATTATTATATATCCTAGAAAAACTATTAATCCTATGGCACCCAATGTGTCCCTTTATTAGTGAAGTAATTTGGGAACAATTTAATAGTAAAGAATTACTTATAATAAGTAACTGGCCAAATAAATTAAAATTAAAAGAAAAAGAAGTAAAAGAATTTGATTTGATTCAAGAAATTATTAGTGCTATAAGAAATGCTAGGGCTGAACATAAAGCTAATACTAAAAAAACATACAGTTGCTCTATTTCAACAAAAAATCAAAAGCTAATTGAAGATAATAAAGAAATAATTGAAAAACTAGGAAAAGTAAAAATTACACCTAAATCACCAGGTATAAAATTAAATGTAAATAATGTGGATATAATACTAGATATTAATGAAAGTCCTGAAGTAAAAAAGAATAAAGAAAAAAGTATTATTAATTTAGAAAGATATATTGGAATTCAAGAAAATAAATTAAAAAATAAATCTTTTTCTAAAAATGCACCCCCAGATGTAATATTAAAAGAAGAAGAAAAGTTAAAACAAGCAAAAGTAGAATTAGAAAAACTAACTAGTTAATATAATACAAAAATCCAGAGTTAAATCTCTGGATTTTATAATATATATTATTCAGCAACTTTAAATACTTCTTCAACCGAAGTTAATCCATCTATAGCTTTAAGTAATCCGTCTTGTACCATGGTAACCATGCCGTTATTGATAGCGATTTCTTGAATTTCAAATTCAGATACTTTTTCAGATAAAATAACTTTCTCTATTTCAGGATTCATAGTCATTATTTCGAAGATACCAATTCTTCCAGAATAACCTAGGTTATGACACTTAGAGCAACCCTTGCCTTTATAAAATTTTAAATTACTTAATACTTCTTCTTCTAAACGTTCAGCTGATTTAATGGGTATTTTATTTAATATATTTAAAATCTTAGTCATAGCATCATTATCAATTGGATCTTCTACTTTACAGCTCTCACATATCTTTCTCACTAAACGTTGACCAATAACAGCATTTAAAGCAGGTGAAAGTAAAAAGGGTTTAACTCCCATAGCTAAAAACCTAGGAATAGCACCTGAAGCACTATTTGTATGAATAGTAGATATAACTAAATGACCAGTTAATGCAGCATTTAATGATACATCAGCTGTTTCTAAATCCCTTATTTCTCCAACCATTATCACATCGGGATCTTGCCTAACAATTGATTTTAAACCTTTGGCAAAGGTATAATCTTTTGAATGATCTATCTGACTCTGATTTATACCTTCTAACCTATATTCAATAGGATCTTCTAAAGAAATAATTTTAGTCTCAGGTTTATTTAATTTATTCAAAATAGCGTAAAGTGTAGTAGTCTTACCAGAACCAGTTGGACCAGTAGATATAATCATACCATTAGGTCTTTGTATTTCATGTTTTAAATCAACAAATGACTTACCTCTTAAACCTATATCACTAAATTCTAAACCAGCTGCTGAAGATCTAAGTAATCTCATAACAACACTCTCCCCATACGATGTAGGTACTGTAGAAACTCTAACGTCTACTTTGTCTTCAGTTAAATCTATAGTAAAACGACCATCTTGAGGCTTTTTATCTACATTTATCTTAAGACCAGCTAATAATTTAATACGAGAAATTATTTTAGGCCAATTCTCTAGCTTTATAATAGCCACTGTGTTTAATATGCCATCAATTCTAAATCTAACTTTTACATCTTTTTCTTCAGCTTCAACATGAATATCGGAAGATTTTGTTTTTAAAGCAGAAGCAATTAAAAGAGTAACTAATTCAGAAATATTAACTGTATTAACTTTCTCTTGTAAATCATCAAAATCACCAACTTCAACTTGAAAATTATCAACATCTGATTGAGTTATTTCTACCGTACCAACAACCTCTTTATACTTAGGTACTTTTGCATATAATTCTAAAGCAAAATTTAAGCTGTCATCAGAAATAAGATATATTTTAACATTCACATGCTTTTTTTCTTTTAACTCATCTGAAATTAACTTTACTTGAGGACTCATTGGTTCACTAGTACCAACTCTTACTTCTTTACCAGAATAGAAAAAACAAACTACGTGATCTTGCTTAGCTGTTTCTTCAGGAATTAAAGCAATAGCACCAATAGATACAGGAAAGCCATGAAGATCAATATATGGCATGCCTAGAGATTCTGCCTTTGCTTCGATATCTTTTTCCTTGCCTTTAGCATCCAATTGACCTAGCTTATCACTTAAGTCTTGTGATGTTTTATCTGATGAAATGTTTGGTAAATTTGTATTTTCCATATAACAATATTTTACTCAATTTTATGGATTAAAACAACCCTCTAAAAAATAAAGGGTTGTATTTTTATATAAATCACTTACTGTCTAGGTTTTAATTTACTAGGTAGTACGGCTGCCCATCTTACCAGTTTACTATATGCTTTCCTGCCTTCAGTTAACCTTAAATAGAGCAAAGTCCATGAATTAACTTGAAAAGTAGCCAATAATGAACCAATGAATATAAAGAGAAGTATTATTATAATCACTGGAATCATAATAATAGTCCAGAAAATACCAGGTGAAGCAAAACTACTAGATATACCAACAAAGAAAAATGGTGAAAATATTAAGAAGAAAGCTGCTAGTACTACTAAGCTAATACAGAAATTTATGAATAAGAGGATAGCTGCCATTTCTAAACTAATTAACCAATTTGCAGAAAATAATCTCCAACCATTTTTAAAAGCGTCCCACATTTTTTGACCTTCTAAAACGACATATGCTGAAGCAAAACGTGTTACAAATGAAACAATAATTGAAAGTGGTACAAAAATTAAAAATGTTAAGAATATAATAAATACATTTAATGATTCATTTTGTTGAGCAAAAGTAGCTAACATAATTGGCGTTAAAATTAAAACTAATATGCCATATACTATAACCTTAGCAATCAAGAAAAGTAAAAAAACAGGCTTAAAGTTTTTTCTACCTGTAGTTAATAAACCAAAGAAAGTTTTTCTTTCTTTTTTATCAGCTGAAGCGCATCCTTGAATTAAACCAGCCATTGAAGAAATAATTAACCAAATAATTAAATATATTATTCCTAAAATGAAAAGAACAAATAAAGCTAATAAAAAACCTCTTACTATAGTTAAATCCCAATCTTGAAAGATTGAAGTATTAAACCATTCACTTAAACTAAAAATAGTTTCTGGTTGTAAATTAACTCGTTCGATTTGACGAGATAACATTTGATATTCACCACCATTACCTAAAAAAGCCACAAAAAAACCTAATGGCCATAAATAATAATGCTTTTTAGTAATTAACCAAGCATTGGTTAATATTTTACGATATAAACTAGTCATGGGGTTTCTAGCTTAATAATTAAATTATATTTGAGCTGTCTTGTGTTATTATACTATATTTTACTGAGTTTTGAAAAGGGCTTCAAATTCTTCCTTTTCTAAAGTCTCCTTAACTAAGAGTTCATCAGATATCTTATCTAAATAGTTTTTATGTTTAGTAATTATTTCTTTAGCAGTCTTACTAGCTTCATGAATAAAATTAGATACTTCATTATCAATAGCTTCGGCTGTCTTTTCACTATAATCTCTTCTTTCATGTAATTCTTTGCCTAGAAAAACCATGCCTTCGCCTTCACCAAAAGTACGTGGTCCTAGCTTTTCACTCATACCATATTGAGTTATAAGTTGCTTGGCAAGTTGAGTAGCTTTCCTAAGATCACTAGAAGCACCAGTTGTTACATCACCAAAAACTTCTTTCTCAGTAACATGCCCTGCTAATAAAACAGCGAGTTCATCAATAAATTCTCTTCTATTATGTAAATTCTTATCTTCCAAGGGTAACTTCATAGTATAACCAGCAGCTCTACCACGAGATATAATAGATACTTTATGAACAGGATCAGCATCAGGTAACATATGAGCAACTAAAGCATGACCAGCTTCATGATAAGCTGTAATCTTCTTTTCTTTTTCAGATAATACATGACTCTTTCTCTCAGGTCCTAACATTACTTTTTCAATACTATTAATTAAGTCATCCATTGTAATTTTTTTACGATTTTGCTTAGCAGCTAGTATAGCTGCTTCATTTAATAAATTAGCTAAATCTGCTCCTGAAAAACCAGGAGTACGTTGAGCAATAGTTTTAAGCTTTGCATCACTATCAAATGGTTTATTCTTAGCATGAACTTCTAAGATAGCATTTCTTTCTTTAATGTCAGGTAAATCAATTACTACCTGCCTATCAAATCTACCAGGTCTTAAAAGTGCTGGATCTAAAACATCAGGTCTATTAGTAGCCGCAATAACAATTACATTTGTATCAGTTTCAAAACCATCCATCTCAGTTAAAATTTGATTTAGAGTTTGTTCACGTTCATCATGTGATCCACCGAGTCCAGAACCACGTTGTCTACCAACAGCATCAATCTCATCTACAAATACAATAGCTGGGGCTGCCTTTTTAGCTTTCTTAAATAAATCTCTAACTCTGGAAGCACCAACACCAACAAACATTTCAACGAATTCAGAACCAGAAATATGGAAATATGGAACTTTAGCTTCACCAGCAACTGCTCTAGCCATTAAAGTCTTACCAGTACCAGGTGAACCTAAAAGTAAAACGCCTTTTGGAATCTTAGCGCCCATTGATAAAAATTTACGAGGATTCTTTAAAAAATCAACAATTTCTGAAAGCTCTTCTTTTGCTTCATGAGATCCTGCCACATCTTTAAAGGTAGTCTTATTCTTAGTATCTTGATTAATCATTTTAGCACTTGATTGTCCAAAAGACATAGCTCTATTATTTGCACCTTGTGCCTGACGCATCATAAACCAAATAAATAATCCAATAAATAAAAATGGTATTAAAAATGGTAATAATGAAGTAAGCCAAACAGTGCTAGTAGAATCTTGTTTAACTTTCATTTCAATTCTACTCATTTTATTTGCTTCAACACTAAAATTACTTAAGAGTTCAGTTAATGATTGATTAGGTTCTTTAAATATAACGAAAATACTATCATCATTTAAAGTAGTTAAAAGTTTTGAGTTTTCAATTTCAATATTCTTAACTTCTTCATTATTAATATGCTCTACTAACTGGTTAATACCTATCTCTTGAGGCTTCTCATTAACAGCAGAATCATACATACTAAAAACACTGGCAATGAATATAAAAACCAGTAAAAATATAGCGAAATTTTTGAATAATTGATTTTGTTTCTTTTTAGATTTTTTCATATAGTTTAATAATACACAATTTTTTAAGTAAAAGCTATTATAATACAAATTACATATTTAAGCAAGGGCTTAATAAAAAGAGTAGAAATATTAATATTTTCTACTCTTTTCAATATTTTAAATTATATTATTTCTTTGCTTTTTTTGGTTTCTCTACTTCTGGCTTTACTTCAGCTTTTTTCTTAACTTCAGCTTCTTCTTCAGACTTCTCTTCTTTTACTTTCTTCTCTTTTTTAGGAGCCACCTTTTTAACTGTACCGTGAGCTAAACCAAGTCTATGATCTTTAGGATCAAGTGAAATAATTGTAAATTCATAATCCTTACCTTCTTCCAACATATCTTTTGGATGATTTATGTCTTTACCTAGCTCAGAGATATGAGCTAAACCATGAATATCCTTATCTAATTCTACAAAAGCACCAAATGGATTAATCTTTAAAACCTTACCCTTAACCTTTTGATTTACTTTATATTTTTTAGCAACCTTAGCCCAAGGATCTTCTAATAACTTCTTCATAGATAATGATACACGAGAACCTTCAACTGAAATTATTTCAGCCTTTATCTTATCACCTACTTTTACTATAGTATTTGGATCATCAATTCTTTGCCAAGCTAATTCAGAAATATGTACTAAGCCTTCTAAGCCTTGCCCGAATTCAATGAAAGCACCAAAATCAACGACAGCTGTAATTGTACCTTCTATAACATTACCAAGTTTAAATCCTTCCATTGCACTTTGTTGTTTTTCTTCCCAAGCAGCACGTTCTGAAACAATTAATTTTTCTTCAGCTTCATTTACATCAATAATTTTTACTTTATGTGCTTGTCCAATAAATTTCTTAAGTGCTACAAGTATTTTACTTCTATCACCACCTTCAACACGTGGATAATGTTCTGTATTAAGTTGTGAAACAGGTAAAAATCCCATTACGTTACCAACTTTAGTCATTAAACCACCTTTATTAGCATCAACAATTTTAGCATCAACAATTTCTTCATCTTTCATCAACTTTTCTAAACGTTCCCAAGCTTTTTGATGACCAGCGTATCTAAAAGAAAGTTCCAATCTACCTTTCTCGTTTTCGAGTTCTAAAACGGTAGCTGAAACTTTATCGCCTGTTTTAATTTTTGAATATTCGCCAGATTCATCATAAATCTCTTTACCGCGAATAGTACCTATTGTTAAGCCTTCGATATCGAGTAAAACTTCATTCTTAGAAACACTAAGTATTTTACCCTCAACCAAATCACCAATAGCTGGAATAGCTTTAGCTATGCCTTGAGATAATAAATTATCCATTAGATTTTCTTTTTTGGATTTTTTACTAACCTCTTTCAATTTATCTTTTACTTCACTAATTACTGTCATATTAGTTAATTAAATTAACCCTATAAATAGAGTGTCTTGCTGACCTTAAAGCAAGAAATTGTTTAAAAGTCTTGAATATATTAACATATTGCCTATTTTATGTCAATTACCTATTGACATTATATTTAAAAAATTGTAGTATAGTATATATCGTTTTTTATATATAACCAACCCCTAGGAGAACCTAAATGACTAAGATTAGAAAAATTGAAGAAGTACAAAACATTATAGATAATTGCTCAGATCTAATAAATGGTGAAAGGAAAACCTTCCCTCTTGCTCGAGACATTGACACAGATTGTTTTATAAAGCTATCTGGTCTCATACACAATAAAAATAATAATCGAACTATTGATATTTCGCTCAGTAATAATAATCTAATTATAGAATGTCCTAAACAATTCTAGTCATAAATAAAGTATTCTAAAAGGCAGTAAATTCACTGCCTTTTTTTATTTATCTCTTAAACTCCGTATTCTTCTAAATACTTATCTATTTCTTTTGCTTTTTCTTTATTCAAATAAACTGTTCCATCAATTTCTCTTTCAATTAAATAATCACGTATTTCATTAATAGTAACTATAGCTTTAACTGGAAATTTTAATTTCTCTTCAATATTTAAAAATGCATCAAGACCATCTTTAGTTTTTTCTCTTCTATTAACAGCTACCACTAAACCAACGTACTTTACTTGAGCTAACTTATTAATTAACTCAACAGTTTCAAATTTAGTACCGCCATCTGTTACTACATCATCTATCATTATTAAACGATCATTGTCTTCTAAAACATGGCCTACTAATATTTTTTTATCACCGTGATCTTTTATTTCTTTCCTATTAAACGAATAATACTTATCCATATCATAATCCTTATTTAAAGAAATGGTAGTAGTTACAGCTAAAGAAATGCCTTTGTAAGCAGGACCAAATACTACATCAAACTCTTCATTAAATTCATCTTTAATTAAAGAAGCAAAAAAATAGCCTAATCTATCAATAGCCATACCTGTTTCAAAAACGCCGGTATTAATAAAATATGGAGATACTCTACCGCTTTTTAAAGTAAATTCACCAAACTGTAAAGCATTATTCTTTACTAAAAATTCAATAAACTCTTTTTTATAATCTTGCATATTATTTAAAATTAACTTTAGCTCCACTACCATCTCTATAGTATTCACCAAATTCAGATATATTATTAGCAAAGGTTGCATTAACTACAGGACCAGCTTGGCATAAACAAATTCCTAAAGGATCAACGCAACATGAACCGCAAACACCTATACCGCATTTCATATATCTTTCTAAAGAAACTTGGCATTTAGTCTTTTTCTCTATGGATAAATCAACTATTTTTTTTAAAAGAAGTTCTGGACCACAAGCATACCAAGAATCATAATTATTACTAGATAATTCTTTAAACATGTCCCAAGCTCTTTCATGATTATTTTTTTTAAATCTATGAATAACATTAATACCTTGATCTTCTAACCATTTTTCATAAACAATGCTTTTTTTATCTTTAGCTGCTATTAAAAAATCAACTTCAATATTATTTTCTCTAGCTCTTTGGGCAAGGTAAGTAACCGAGGCAATGCCAGAGCCTCCACCTAATATTAGAATCTTTTTTTTGTCTTCAAAATTATAGCTGGTACCATAAGGTCCTGTAAAACCAAGTTTATCACCTTTTTTTAATTTAAATAGCTCTTTAGTATAAGGGCCTACTTTTATAACCCCAATAGCAAATTCATTTTCTTTTTGCCAAGCAACTGAAAAAGGTTTTGAATCGACACCAGGAAGCCAAACCATTAAAAATTGACCCGGCTTTGCATCTAAAGGATAATCTAAAACAAAAGTCTTGAAATTACTAGACTCTTTTATAACTTCCTTAACAGTAACAATTGTAGGTTGTTCAATATGTTGCATATTACTTATGAGTCAAACCAATTATATCCTCTATCTTTTTAAAATCATTTTCTTTTAACCACTCTTCAGTTTCTTTCATGATCTGAGAAAATACATTAACACTTCTATCTAAAACAGCTGTGCCTACACCAATGCCAGTGGCTCCAGCCATCATCATTTCAATTAGATCACGCCCTGTTGTAACACCACCACAGCCAATAATTGGCACCTTAACTGCTTTATATAGGTCAAAGACACATCTAACAGCAATAGGTCTAAGAGCAGGTCCAGAAACGCCGCCCATACCAAAACCTAAAACAGGTTTATAGGTATCAATATCTATTATCATGCCAGGTCCCATAGTATTCCCCGCTACAATAGCGTCAGCACCAGCAGCTTCAGCTGCTTTGCCTACTTCAACTAAATTCTCATTCGGTGATAATTTAATCCAAATTGGCAAATCTGTTATTTCTTTTAAAGTTTTAGTTATTTTAGTAGCCATCTCTGGAGTATGTTGACCACCCATAGTGCCATAACCTGGAGTATGAGGACATGACAAAGGAACTTCAATAGCCTTAAAATTACAATTTTTTAATTCATTATATACTGCTTTAAAATCATCTTCTTTTTGACCAATAATACTTAAAATAACCGGGGCTTCTATATCAGCTACGTTAGAAAATTCTTGAGACGCTTTAATTGAACCTTGATTAGGATAACCCACAGCATTTAACATACCTTCTTCATAGGTAGCTATAATTGGTGAAGGATGTCCTTTACGAGGTTCTTTAGAAATTGACTTAGTAACTACAGCTCCAGCTCCATTACGAACTACATTATTTAAAGAAGCTGAACTAACGCCTAAAATACCCGATGCCAAAATGGTCGGGTTTTTTAGTTTTAAATTATTTATCTTAATCTCTAAATTTATCATTTATAATGATTTATCTAATTTATATGAATTTAGCATAAGATTACCAGGTGCACCTAATGAATTAATTTCTTTCAAAGCTTTAACTGGATCACCTACTTCTAAATCATCAAGTTCTTCTTTAACTTTCTGGTAAGCCTCTCTAAATGTCATGCCTTTTTTAACTAAATTATTCGCTTCTATAGTAGCAAATAACTCAGGGGAAAGCGAATTCATTAATACTTCTTTATTTGGTTTAATACCACTCATTACTAAGACCATAACTTCTAAACTACGTCTGGTAATACCCATGCCTTTTATTAAAGGTTCTTTAGTTAACTGGGTATCTCTATTATATCCAGAAATTAAACTCTTACAAACATCTTTAATTTGAGTCTGCAAACCAACTATTACATTAACGTTACCTCTAACAAGTTCAAATACGTCAGGATTTCTTTTTTGAGGCATTATTGATGAACCAGTGGTATATTCCCAAGGTAAATTAAAATAATTAAATTCAGGCGTAGTATACCAAATCATTTCATTAGCCAATCTACCTAATATCATCATTATCTGAGTACAAACAGCTAAAATATAGCTTTCTGTTTTACCACGAGAATTAACAGCATAAAGTGAATTAATTTGAGTTTTCTGAAATCCCATTAACTTAGTTGTTAACTTTCTATCTAAATTAAAGTTAACGCCAAAACCAGCAGCAGCACCTAAAGGATTCTGATCATTCAGCTCGTAAGCTGAAACAAGTAACTTATGATCATTAATTAAATCTTCTAAATAAGCAGCAGCCCAATGCCCTATGGAAGAAGGCATAGCTCGTCTTGTATGAGTATAGCCAGGTAATGGCATATATTCATATTTCTTAGCCATATCAAGAAATACTTTTTCTAGCTTAACCATTTCTGCACTAATTTGTTTTAACTTCTTTCTTGAATAAAGACGTGTAGCAACTAGTACTTGATCGTTTCTTGATCTTCCGGTATGTATTTTTTTACCAAGAGGTCCATACTTTTTTATTAAATAGTTTTCTATAGCTGTATGACAATCCTCATCTTCAAGCCTAATCTTAAACTTACCTTGTTTAAACAACTTCATTATTTCATTCAAACCTTGATTCAATTTAGTAAACTCAGCAGGCTTTAAAACTTTAATTTTAACTAAAGCTTTAGCGTGAGCTCGTGATGCTTCAATATCATAAGGTAATAACCTTTTATCTAACTTATGATCATTACCTACTGTATATTTCTCTACCATTGGATGAAGAGAAGTTGATTTTGATTTCCAAATTTTTGGCATATTTTTTATTTAAATTAATTTGATAATATTTTTTTACCATTCGCGCAAGCTATCTTAACTAAATCTTCGTAGTTATAGTATCTACAAGCTTCTTGAAGCATTCTCATCTCAAGCCACATATCCGCATCAACAAAAGGTTGATAGAAATCATATACATTATCTACACCTAAACCTACTACTACACCAGCTTCCAACATTTCTGGAACATTTGCTATGGAATTATGAACTGGAGAAGTAAATTCATCTAACTGACGCATAGCTAAAGCCGCAGATGGACAAACAACAGCGCTCATACCAATACTAGCCATCTCTTTATATATTTTCATTCTATAACTTTTAGGTTGAGCAGAAACTGACAAGACATGAATCCCTACTGTCTTATCTCCATAATTATGTTTCTTAGCATATTCAAGCAATACTTCTGTATCTTTTTCATTAGGATTATTTTCTTGATCAATATGGACATGTACTTTTTTACCTAAGTTCTTAGCAATGGAAAATAGATGATCATAGTTTTCCTTATCATCAGGCCTATCTTTTGAAGGTAGACCTCCAGCTATATCTGCTTTTGCTGTAATCTCTTCATATAATTTACGTGCCTCCGAATCATTTAAACCACCCAGAGGCTGAGTAATAGTTAAAAATTCTATTTTATCCTTATACTCTTCTTTAACTACGTTGGCTGCATCAATTGCTTTATGACCAACTGCTTGATAGGCATCAATAAAGGAAGCAGTTAATTTACAACCCTGTTCAACTAAAGTATCCAAAGCCCAACGTATTCTTTGTTCAATTTCTTCTTGAGTTGAACTTCTTTTTATATCATCACTCATATTCCATTTAGCTTCCATGTCTACCATAGTTTTATCTAAACCTTCTTTATCTATGTAATATGCTTTATCAAAATGAGCATGACAATTTACAAAACCACCTTCTTTCTTAATTGAAGTTAGCATTTCATCTTTTAAATTCCATTTTTCCATATAATATATTTTAGTTATAAAAAAATAACTCCATTACTGGAGCTAAAATGAGAAAAACCTTGCCTTCTTATATTTTCTAAGGCAGAATTTGTCCATGCGAATTGTCCAAACTTTTTCTAACATTTTTACTAGTATATACCTTTTAGAATAAGTGGTCAACAAAGAAAAAAGAGGTCTTTGTAAGTAAAAAACCTCCTATAATTATTTATGCAACTAAAGATGCATTTTTATTTTTAACAAATAAACCATAGATATAATCTCTATAACAATCATCGCTCCTCTCCTTTGGTGGCCTATAAATCAAAATATTGCTTTCATAAGGAAATACCCAGTTTGAACGACTTTTTATACAAAAAACTACATAGTCAAGTATTTCAAAATCCTCTATAGCTTGATGAATCTGGCTTAAGAGTTCTATTTTATCATTAAAATATTCAATTTGTTTAACTTTAGAATGCCTACCTTCCGTTGAAGTCTTTATCCATGTATCACATGACATAGTAGTATTTTTCAAAAAACTGGTATTAAAGATTGACTCCTCAGCATAGTCAACAATAATATTCGTATACTCATGATGTTGGATTGGCATAATAGCCCATAGCCATGGAAAGTCCTTAATCATGTTATTATATGCTCTTATACTCTTACGATCTGTATTCATCTCTGAACTCCGTTCTTTGAGCCCTCCGGGCTCTGATTTGAATGTACATTTGCACCAACTTAGTGCTTTTAGTGCTAAAACCATATTTTCAGCATTATCCATAATATACTATATATTATATTATTTATCAATTATGATCTTTAATCAAAAAACTCCTCTTCTCGAGGAGCTATTTTAATTACTAATATAAACCTTATTCCCAACCTTTGGCTAATAAGCCTTCTTTAGCTGCATCCATTTGAGCTTCTTGCTTAGAAGTACCTTTACCTTCAGCAACTATCTCATTTTTAATATATACACCCATTTTAAAATATTTATTATGGTCAGGGCCTGTTTCTTTTAAAACTCTGTAATTTGGCGTAACACTAAATATTTCTTGTGACTTTTCTTGAAATCTACTTTTTGGATCTAAGTATAGATTATTTTCTAAAATATTTGGTAATTTATCTAAAACGTTATTTGTAATAAACTCTTTAGCCATATCATAACCTTGATCTAAATAAATAGCTCCAATAACCGCTTCCATAGCATTAGCTAGAATATAGTTACGAGCTTTAGGATTTACATCTTTAGCTTCACCTTTACTCATATAAAGATAATCTTCTATTTCTAAAGATTTAGCGATGTCTGCTAAAATTTTAGCATTTACTAAAGCTGCTCTCCAGTTAGTAAGCTCCCCTTCTGGATTTGGATAATTATTATATAAATAATCTGTTACTATAAGTTCCAAAACAGCGTCACCTAAAAATTCAAGTCTTTCGTTATGATCTAATTTAAAACTTTTATGCTCATTTAAATATGATCTATGAACAACTGAAGACTTTAATAAATCTTGGTTCTTAAATTTAACTCCTAATATTTTTTCAAACTTTTTAAAAGTTTTCATCTTATTTAAGTTTTAATATTTCTAAAGCTTTAACAAATATTTCTTTAGCATTCTCGTAACCTATTGTTTCAAGTAATTGTTCCATATCTAACCACTTAACATCTTGAACTCCTGGCTCATCAGGTATCTTTAAATCTATATCTGTTGTTTCGAATAGATAATAATGAACTGTTTTAGGTACAGCTCTTTTATTAGGTTCATTTACTTTAATATCAATACTGCCTAAATATCCTTTATTATCTAATTTTTTAACGCCTACTTCTTCGCTTACCTCACGAACAGCTGCTTTTTCTTGATCTTCATTTTCTTCAATATGTCCTTTAGGAAAAGTCCATTTATCATAGGCATCATAAATCATTACAAACTTATAATCATCACCTTCTTTTCTATAGACTACGCCACCAGCACTATATTCACGAACTGGCTCTTTTTCTAATTCTTTCTTCTCGCCTTTTTCTTGCATATCTTTGTAAATGCTACCAAGCACTCCATTAATAAACTTCCCAGCAGAAATACCACTATATGTTTTAGCAAGTTCAATTGATTCATTAATTGCTACTTTAGGCGGAATATCTTGAGCGTATTTTAACTCATAGATACCTATTCTTAAAACATTTCTATCAACTGGAGTTATTTGATCTAAGGGCCATTCAGGAGCATATTTTATAATAAGAGCATCAATATCTTTAATTTTACTTATTAATTCTTCAACTAAGTGATCAGCAAATCCCTGATCATCAAAATCAGGAGCAAATTCACTCTTATTAAATTCTAAAAGTTTTTTTAAATTCTCTTTTTGTTGGTTAAAATCCCATTGAAAGAGACTTTGTAGAACTAAAGTTCTAGCTAGATGTCTATTGGACATATTTATTTTTTATTTTTATCTAATTTAGTTTTTTTCTTAACAACTTCTTTACCTTTGTAAAAACCACAATTATCACAAACCATATGTGGCATAACTGGTTTTTCACAATTACTACATTTCATATGATTAGCTTTATTTAAAGCAAAATGAGAAGCTCTTCTCTTTTTAGATGCTTTAGTTCTTTTCTGTGTAGGTGTTCCCATACTTTTTATTTATTATTGATTAATTTAAGCTCTATCTTACACAATTACTTATTATATGTCAAATATTTAGTATTTATCTATTTAGCTAATATTAGCCAAATATTTCTATATTATCGACCCTATCTCTTGACAAATATCTAGCATCTGATATACTGGAATATCCCTTAACTGATCTAAGTTTGCTTCTGCGTCCACGACAAGCATGGGGATTATTGCTAGCGCCACTTATCTGGCTTACGAGTTTACTTGTTTGCTTGATCGGTGCTTACAATAATTTTCTTGGACGCAGTAATAAGCTTAGGTCTTTTTTGTTACTCTAAAATTTCATCAGTTGAAGTAGATAATTCTTCAACACCAATTAAACATCTAGCCGGCCAAGCCACATAATGGGAACTAAAACGTTCTTCCTGAATATTACCATCTGGATAAGTTACTTTGTAATCAAAGTAGGCATCTGCTCCATTATGAGCACTTTCTGTACAATTAGTTTTCCCTACTTCAAGTTCAGTAGTTTCAATATACTGAATAGGTCCAGGTGAGGTAATATTATATATTGTAGGATCAGTTCTTTCAGATACTCTACCATCAGTCGTTCCCCAAAAATCAAAATATAAATCATCACCTTCAATACGATACTGAATTAAAACATTATTCTCAGTATCGTTTTTAAATTTAAAATCAGGATAAGGATCATAAATAGTAGCATCAGTACCAGCTGGTTCATAGTATGAAACTCTATATGAATGATTACGTCTAGCAGTAACGGGTAAACCAGAACCTAAAACTGCTCTAAAAACTGTAGTTCCAATCTGGCATAAACCACCACCGTATTCTGGAATTGTCTTATTACCTTTAATAACTAATTCTTGTAAATAACCAGTAGCTCCATTTATATCCCCTAAGGCATCAATTAAAGAAAATTCTTCACCTGGTGATATTAATAATCCAGAGATACTCTCAGCACCTATCCGTATATTATGTCTCCTATTTCTAGGACTACCTGAAAAATTAGAATGACCAGTACCTATTATTTCAGTAATACCCATATCATTAACTTCACCAGTTTCAATTTTAGCTTTAGTTTCAATTACTACAAGATCAATTTCTGATATTTTATTTATTAAAAAATCTTCTTCTATTTTCTCTAAGCTTCTTAAATTATCTAACTCCAAACCATCTTGACTACCTACAAATTCAACTACCCTGCCATCAACTATTTCAAATTTAGCATCAAGTGTTGGTTGATATATATTAGGTGCTACATAGGTATCTAAATAATTAAAAGTAGAAGATGCTTTAAAACCATAACCTATTTTATCATCATGCTTTTTAAAGATTAACCAATCTTTAAAAATAGAATTAGTAATAGCCCAATTATCATCATTATATACAAGCATAAAAGTAGAAGTAGCGATTATTTCTTCCAAGCCATTTAGTACTTCTTGATTAATATCATTTTCTAAAATTAAGGGTTCATCAATTGCTAAACTTAGATTAATTGTATCTAAACTTAGATTATTAATTCTTTCAATAGTGCTTGTTAAAATTAAATCATAATCAAAAGTAGTACCTGCTTGTTCAGGTAAAATAGATATTTCAAAAATATCATTTATAACTGGTCTTGCTTCTTTTTTAGGTTTAGAAAATTGTTTAAAATTATCTTCTAATATATTAAGAAGTTCTTCCTTATTTAATTCATAATTAAGAGAAATATTTTTACCAAAAGTAAGAGCCCACATTTGTTTAAAGAAGTTAAGATGATAGCCTTCTTCTCTGCCTATTAAATATGCTTCATTTATAGTATCTTCAATATTAAAATTAATTAAACTATACGAAGCATCAGGATCAGAAGTAGCAGGTAATGTTGGATAAATAACTATTTCCTGATCTTGATAGTTATATACTAAACCTTGTTTTAAAAACTCATCAACTTGTTTTTGAAACTTAGTAATAGCTACTTGTTTATTTAAACCTTTTAATTCTTGATTATTAATAGTAACTCCTTTAAAAAAAGTAAATGAATGTGCTTTATTATATGTTAAAGCAAACATAATAACTAAAGTAGCTGTAATTAAA
Organism: bacterium; assembly: GCA_018672055.1. GTDB lineage: Bacteria > Patescibacteriota > Patescibacteriia > UBA1558 > UBA10009 > JABHGM01. Next base: position 126,734 of record JABHGM010000001.1, read on the forward strand.
AAAATGGTTGCTATATAAAGGAACCATTTCATAATTTGAAAGCCTAGTTTATTATTTTCACTTTTTAATATTTTCTGCATTTAAAATATTATTTAACATTATTCTAGCCATTTCTTCTTTATCAGCTAACTCATTATTATTAGTTGATAAAGTAATTCTAACTCTAGTATTTACTGTAACTTCTTCACTTAAATTTTTAATGGGCCAAAGAACATGACTCTTATCATCTAATGATATATCTGCGTGTTTATCTTGAAATCCTTCTATCACGCCCTTAACAGTAGATGAGCTTTCCATATTATTTATCTTCTTTAACTTTTATAGATACAGATTTAGCTTTAACATTTGTAACCTTTGGTAAAGTAACAGTTAAAACGCCATTTTTTAAAGCAGCGTCTACTCTATCAGCTTTAATTTCAACAGGTAAAATAATTGATCTAGAAAAACCACCCCAATAGCATTCTTGATAGAAATAATCGTCTTCATTAACCTGATGCTCAAACTCTCTTCTACCACGTATAGTAACCATATCGTTATTTATAGCAATATCAATATCTTCTGGTTTTACCCCAGCAATAGTAGATTTAATAACAATAGCTTCATCTGTTTGAAAAACATCAACACTAAGCTGACCTTCTTCATAATTATCATCCATCCATGATTCATCTTCAGCATCACCTGATGTAGTAACTTCTGTTTCTTTATTACTATCACTTGTTAAAAAGAAATCTTCTTCTTCGCTTTGATTCTTTTTTTTAGACTTACCTTTAGTAAAAATCTTCATATTTATATATATTTAATGCATTAATTATACAAGATTTTAGAGTAATAGTAAATAAATAGCTGTGGATTATATATATTAATAAAAGCAGTACCGAAGTACTGCTTTTTATTGGGATGAGATTACATATCAACAATAAATTTTCAACCAAAATTTAATAATAATGACCGTTATTTATTCTTATGTATCTTTATGTGCAGTATGACTAATTAATAGCCATATTAATATTAGCTAAGTGAATCCACTATTTGCAATACACCATGTTGTGTGTAGTGTCCGCGGGATGCAACGCTGTTTACAAATACCGAGTTTTTCCAGTCGTGAATTCAACTTAACAAGGATATATGTGTATGGATAAATTAAATTATCATTCATACTTTTTCCTCCTAAAGTTAAATTGCTTAACTAATATATACCTATGTTATAAATAAGTCAAGAAATGAAATAAAAAAGGCATAATCTATATTTAAGAAAATGCCTTATTAATAAAGCCTAGATAGCTTCAATTTTTTATTGTGTCATCATTTCTGCTCCACCAAGCAATACTTCTTTAAGTGCTTCACTTTCATCTTTTTTATCAGAGACAATAATGTCAACCTTAGAATATTGCTCTCTAACAATCAAATAAAAACTATCACCATCTAATACAGCGCTCTGTAATTTCAAAGCAAATTCAATATGATGTTTCCAAAGTTTATTAAAAGCATCTCTATCAATAAACCAAAATTCCTTTTCACTATTCATTAATCTTTTATATGCTTCAATCACTTCTGGATGCAATTCATCAGGCCCAACTTTTTTGTTCCTAGTCACCCATGTTTCGTGTGTTGCTATCGGATGAATGAAATCAAAACCTGAATGCGTTTCCTCATGGTAATAATCAGGATCAAATCTGGTATTATCTAATGCAAGTGAAATAATAGAAAAAGTAAAATAAGTTTTTTTAATTAATTCTCCATTTTCTATCACATTTTCGCGAAACATTTTACAACTATTGAATCCTTGGCAGGTCAATAAACAAAAACTAGGTAATTCGTCTGGAAAAGTAACTTTTCCATATATACGATTATCTATAACCACTGGTAAGTTATCTCCTTTTTCTATACCAACTGATTTAGCAGTCTCGCCATGCAAAGAACATTGTGAAAAAAATCTAGTTTTAAATTTGTCTCTACTACAAATTGATATAATTTTAGATTCCACTTTAAATCTCCTTATTTATTTTCAAGTTACTATTGCTTTTTTAACACTATATAGTGTATAAGTCAAGAACTTAAAGGTAATACCTTTAAGTTCTTTTATCTTAAATTTATTTTTATCTATTACTGTCCGAGTATAATTAAGACTTCTGCTTCACTTTCTAATTCACCTTCTGGAAAACCTTCAACTAATTCCAAGCCTAATGTTTGAGCAAAAACAGCTATTGCATCTTGCTTCTCACCTTCTGTTAAATCATAAATTACAGTTGTAGCATAATCTTTTTTATTAGCATCACCTACATTAACAACTTCAAATAATTCAACAGCTCTAATTTGATCAGCTAGAATACCTGCTTGACCAGCAACTGTTGTACCATTTCTAATATCAAAAGTAAGAGATACGTCTGATAAAGGTTCTGCTGCTTCTTCAGTTTGAACAGCGCCTACTTTTATTATCATATCTGTACTTGGTCTGTAAATTATAGCTTGATCAGAATAAACAATTAATTGATCATCATTATTAGCTAAAGCAAAAAATGGTTGCTGTTGTTTTAAAGTTTCTACATCTTCAATAACTATTATATTAGATTCACCATCTGGTAAGACCATATGCTTAGATAACATGCTTAAAACATCAATAGGAGCATCTGATAGCTGATCTTCAGCTATATTCTCGTCTGTATTTTGCGTATTTAAATAAGAAAGTCCATAAACTATAGCTGCGACTACAATAATAGCTATAACTATTGCTATAATCCAGCCTGTTATACCCTTCTCTTTTCCATTATTTTCAGTCTTTTTTATTTTTATTATTGGTTTTTTTTCATCTGATTTTGATTGTTGCATATATTTATTTAAATATTTAGTGAATATATCTTAACATAATCAAATTATGAGTCAAATAAAAAACATCATATATATTATATGGTGTTTTTATGGTACCGCCACGGGGAATCGAACCCCGGTCTCCAGGATGAAAACCTGGTGTCCTAACCACTAGACGATGGCGGCGTAACAATTGATAATTATACGGATTTTTTAATAAAAGTCAAGACTCTTTTATTAATATCAAAAAGTGCTACAATAGTAACTAATATGAAACTATCAAAAAGAGCTGAAAATATGCCAGAAAGTCCAATTAGAAAATTGGCTGAGTATGGAATCAAAGCTCAAAAAAAAGGTATTAAAATCTATCATTTAAATATTGGTCAACCAGACTTAGGTCCGCCACCAATTGTTTATGATTATTTAAATAAATATGATGATAAATGTATAGCCTATAGTCATTCTAAGGGTGAGCAAGAGTATTTAGATGCTTTAGTAAAATACTATCATGACTTAGGACATACTGATTTAAGTTCAAATAACTTTATTGCTACTCTAGGTGGCAGTGAAGCAATTCTCTGGTCTATAATGACAGTAGCAGATCCAGGAGATGAAATTTTAACTTTTGAACCTTTCTATACTAACTACCATAGTTACTGCACTATGGCTGATATAAAACTAGTGCCAATTGAAACAAAAATTGAAACTGGGTTTCATTTACCAAGTAAAGAGGAGATTATAAAAAAGATTAGTAATAAAACAAAAGCCATATTAATTTGTAATCCTAATAATCCTACTGGAACAATTTATAATCATAAAGAATTAACTATGGTTTACGATATCTGTAAAGAAAATAATATACTTCTTTTAAGTGATGAAGTATATCGCGAATTTAGTTATGATGGTCATGAAGTTATCTCTGCTCTAACTATTGAAAAAGAATTAGAACCAAATACAGATGATAGTAGAGTAATAATACTAGATAGTTTTTCAAAAAGATTTTCTTTATGTGGAGCTAGAATAGGTTTTGCTTGCTCTAGGAATCAAAAAATTATGGATGTTATGCTTAGATATGGTCAATCACGTTTAGCTGCTTCCTCCATAATTCAACAAATGACTACAGAAGCAATTAATAAAAATATTGATTATATAAAAAAAGTAGTTGATAAATTTTCTGAACAAAGACAAGCCTTAATCAATGGATTAAAAAAAATAGACGGAGTAATTTTTCAAGAACCAGAAGGTGCTTTTTATATAATAGCTAAGCTGCCAGTTGATGATGCTGAAAAATTTTCTAAATGGTTACTTACAGATTATAATGATAAGAATGAAACAATTATGTTAGCTCCAGCTAATGGCTTCTATCTAACTGAAGGTTTGGGTAAGGATGAAGTTAGAATAGCTTATGTTTTGAAAAAAGATGATTTAGTAAGAGCTATGGAAATACTTAATTTAGCCATTTCAAAATGGAAAACAATTAATCATTAATCATACATTAATATGGAAGATGCAAAATGTTCATGCGAGTGTGAAGCTTGCGGCTCAGGAAGCTGTAATAAATGTGAATCATGTAATGGTTGTAAATGTGCTAGTTGTAAGTGCTAAGATATAAAAAAGACTTAAGTTTTTAAACTTAAGTCTTTTTAATTTGATATTTTTTAAATTAAAGATATAATACAAGATATATGAAAATACTTGGAATCGAAACATCATGCGATGAAACAGCTGCTTCTTTAATAGAAGTAGATGATAAAAAGATTAAGATAATAAATAATCTTGTTTTGTCACAGATTGATATACATAATAAATATGGCGGTATAGTACCAGAAGTAGCAGCCAGAAAACACGTTGAAGCTATAATACCCATAATAGAAGAGTCTATTGGTAATAATAAGATAGATTTAATTTCGGTTACTCAAGGTCCCGGACTTATCACCTCTCTTCAAGTAGGCCTACAAACAGCTAAAACCCTATCATACGCTAAACATATACCTTTGGTTGGTATTAATCACTTAGAAGCTCATTTATGGAGTTTTAAGCTAACTAATTATGTAGATATTAAACTACCTGCACTTGGTTTAATAGTATCAGGTGGTCATACAGAACTAATACTAATTAAAAAAATGGGTAAATATGAATTAATCGGTAGAACTAGAGATGATGCAGTTGGTGAAGCCTTTGATAAAGTAGCTAAGCTTTTAAATCTAGGTTTCCCTGGTGGGCCAATAATAAGCAAATTAGCTTTAAAAGGTAATTCAGATGAAATAGAATTACCAAGACCCATGATGCATTCAAAAGATTTTGATTTTAGTTTCTCTGGACTTAAAACATCTGTAAAGTATCTAATAAAAGAAAATCCTAAAATTAATGTAAATAATTTATGTAGCTCTTTTGAACAAGCAGCAGTTGATGTCTTAACTCATAAAACATTTAAAGCTGCCTCTAAATACAAAGTTAAATCAATAATAATTGGTGGTGGTGTAAGTGCTAATAATAGATTAAGAGAAGAATTAAAAAATAAAGCTTTAAAATTTAAATACAACTTCTATTCTCCAGAAATAGAACATACCGGTGATAATGCAGCTATGGTAGCCTATGCAGGTTATATAAATAAAAAAGCAGCTAGCTTAAAATCATATAAAAAGCTGACTGCTCAATCAAATATGAAATTAGTTTAAAACTCTATAATCAATTAAAACCTTGACAAAAACTCATACTTATGATACTCTATTTTGATGCTCGTTGACATTAAATACATCAAAGTATTTTAAATTAAACTGAAACAAACCCCAAAGGAGGGACAAAATGAATAATAATGAATCAATTGAAGCTACTGAAGCTATCAATGAACTAAACAGGGAATTCAAGGATAAATCCAAAAAAGTGAGATCTCGCATTCAGAAAACTATGATAAGTTTTTACTATCCCGAATCTCAAGAAACACTCAAAGAATTAATTCTCTCTGCTCTAGTCTTGTGGCGCTTTGCCCTTAATACTCTTACTAACCACTCTTGGGAAATCCGCAGAAAATTTTTAAGTCAATTTATTGATCATGAAAATTACGGCATACGGCTGGTAGCACAAATTGAATCGTTACCAACTTCAATCTGGAGAAAAATACTATGGAAGCAAAATATCGATTTTGTTACCTTTGAATCATTCTTAAGAAGAATAAGTTCTTTAAGTGCCGATGCAATAAATAATAATTATTCTGATTTAATGTCAGGAAAATTACCAAGCATTCTCAATAAAGTAGCTATCTCCTTTAAGAAAATCACTGTTGACAAGTTATTGAATGAACCGCTTAATCTAGATAAGAGATATATGAGTAAGAATTCAATGTCTTACAATTTACTCAGTCTAGATTTCGGATTCAATGCTTACCCCAAAGGACCTGATGATGATACTAAAGTATTAGAGATAAGTCCATTACGATTCATCTCCAAAAAGAAACATGTTGATGACTTCGTGGTTAACAAAGAAGACGGAAAATACTGGTGGCTATATCGAACAGCTCGCAGTAACTATGTCGTAAATTCAAAAAAAGAAGTTAAATTAAATACTCATATCTGCCCTGGCTTCTCGTATACATTAATCATCCATTCTCTATTCTGGATAGTATCACCTATTGCCTTTGTTATTTTCCTAATAATGTTTATGACTCAAGGCATGCTAGATTCAAATATTTGGATTATTGTTGGACTTATATCTTCTGGAATGATTACTCCTCTCTGGCTAATCAGCGCTGTATTAAAACCGATTATGATATTTATTAGCAAATACATGCCTAATTATGAAATCTCAAAAGAACAAAAAAAGAAGATAGGAGTAATAACTAACTGGGTACTTATTGCTACCAGCAGTTTATCAGCACTCTGCCTTATATTTTTTAACTTTTACCATATAATAGATTTTATAACCACATGCTTCTATTATTTTGGAATGGTACCAGTTCTTGCAGTGCTTTTGCTTTTGACTGTTTATATTGGGTATAAGATATACTACTATAATACAACTTCTCATTATCATCCAGAACTGTCTGATTACCCATTGATAATACAATTAATCATGGTAGCTATTGTAACACCATTCGTTATAAATTTCTTTACGATTTATAATACATGGCTATGGAGCATTGTTGTAACTTGTTACACATATATTCTCCATATAATTACAATAGCATTGACAGTATTGCTCAATATCATAGCAATATTCGGTATAGCTTCATTGATATTCGTTCTGCCTATTATCTTATCACTAATGCTTGTATTCTTTAGTCGACTTGATGAAGAAAAACAAATTAAACTAGCTCAGTTTGCTGAAAAAGCTTTCTTCTATTCTTACTTTGTTATACTCTTTATCGGTATCTGTTCGTTATCATACACTATTTATTTACGCAGTGGTCTAATAGGTAAAGACATGATTTATGTGATAAGCACATTACTAACTATTGGATTGTTCTCTTGGATAATGAAAATGGTAAGCTTCCGTATGAATCCAAGGATAAAAATGATCATACAAGATGCTAAAGATGCTGTCTATGTAAGTATGATTTCTAATTACGAAAGAATCAAGTACACTCCAAACTACAAAGACATATTAAAGAATGAATGGTTAATTTCAATGGATAGTAATAAAAGGTCTAAAGCAATAAACAAAATAATCTATGATTTCATACATATCTTCATAAAAAAAGATAATGCATTTAGCTGCTGTAACGCATCTATGCCATACATCAACGCTAAATCATTAAATCTAATCTTAAAACACGCAGACGACCTTATATTTCTTATGAATGATAGATTACGTCATTATACTATTTCATATATAGTTATAGATGGTGAAGAGTTTGAAGAAGCAATGAAACGTGGCAAGGAAGATCTAAAAATTTATGATAAAACGATTTTAACATTAAAGAATATAGGTAAACTTGCAGCTGTCATCCCTAACCTTATTCTGTTATTCATCAAGGCTATCATATCTGGAATATTATGGATTTGGAATGCAATAAAAACTCTCTATCGGCTCTACGAATTATTCCAAGAGCGATGTCCGTACGTTGCAAAACCTAAAACTCTGTACATTAAATAATATACGAAAAGTATTAACACAGGCTGAGAATTTATTCTCAGCCTTTTTTTAATTCTGATTAATCGTTAATTTAAACTCATCAATTTACATTAAAATACATAACTACTAAACCAGCAAAAAGTAAAATACCAAGTACTAACATTAAATAGAGTTTTAATTTTTGTTCTTTTGAATCAAGATCATTCCATCTAACACGATTAGCTTCCCATTTACTCTTGTTAGCAAGACCAACAACTAGAAATACTAAACCTATAATAAATAAGCTACTTAACTCATATTCTCTTCTAAATAATGAAGGAAGACCTATTATAGTCCAGATTAAACCTATTATAAAAAAGTTATAATAATCAGGTGGTCTTTTATTCTTTTTTGATACGAATATTGCTACTATGCCAAATACTACAAGTAGTATAGCAACAGCAACTAAAATCCAAGGTATTTGACCCATAAATTTAAATGATTAGTTTATTAAATAAAAAGCAATAAAAGTATGGACTAGTACTGAAGTAAAGAATAACCACCATAACTGGCAATGTTTAAGATGTAACCACATAAACCACTTATATCTTGATAAGAATAAAGCTAACTTACCATTAGTTAAGCACCGACAACTAAGCAGGATTAGTAAAATGAAAAATATATTTAAAATACCAGCTATTATTAATATGTTACTAAGCATAATATATTTATTTAATAATTAGAGTTCCTGTCATATCTATGTGACCTGAACCGCAATAGATAGAACATGTAAAGCTAAAGGTGCCTACCTTATCTGCTTCAAATATTACTTCAACTTCTTCATTTACATTTAAATCTACATTTATATCAAAATCAGGAATAGCAATACCATGATCAACATCAATGCTAGTTATCTTCAATTTAACCATGTCTCCCTCATTTACAGTTATAACTGATGGTTCAAATTCCCATTTCTTAGCAATAAGTGAAAACTCTTTCATTTCAGAATTATCTGAATCATCATTCATTTCATCTTCATCTAAAGCTTCGATTTGATTATCTGAATCATGAGATTCAGCTGACATTGAGTCTTGAGAAGCTTTATTATCTAAGCAACCACTTAGTAAAATTACTAAAGGTAACATAAATAATGATAATATTATTTTATTCATATAATATATTGTTAATAATCTATATTAACATTTTACCTAATATAGGTTAATATGTAAATAATATGTCAGATATAATAACTAATTCACAAGAAGAGACTATTAACTTAGCTAAAGAATATATTACTACCTTAAAAGGTAATGTTTTAGGCTTAATTGGTGATCTAGGTACTGGTAAGACTGTCTTTACTCAAGGCTTAGCTAAAGAGCTAGGAGTTAAAGAAATAGTTAATTCCCCTACCTTTGTCTTAATGAAAGTATATGATACAAATCATAAAGTAATTAAAAAGTTAGTTCATGTTGATGCCTATAGATTAACTAACGCTCAAGAATTAATTGATATTGGTTTAACAGAATATTTAAATAAAAAAGATACTTTAGTAGTTATTGAATGGGCAGATAAAGTAAAAGATTTTTTACCAAAAGAAACAATTATGATAAATTTTAAAGAAGGTAATAATATTAATCAAAGAATAATAAATATATGAAATATAAAGAAAGAGCAGAATTAACAGATAATAAGGTAGCCAAAACATTATTTGAATTAATGGATCAAAAAGAAACCAATCTATGCGTTGCTGCTGATCTTACTGATTTTAGTGAATTAATAGAATTGATAAATAAAATAGGTAATGAGATTTGTATTTTAAAAACACATATTGATATTATTGAAAATTTACCAGATGACTTTGCTAAACAATTACTTGAGCTTAAAGAAAAGTATAACTTTTTAATATTTGAAGATAGAAAATTTGCAGATATTGGTAATACAGTTAAAATGCAATATCAAAAAGGCATGTATCATATTGTTGAATGGGCAGATATTACTAATTGTCACTCAGTTCCAGGCCCAGGTATTATAGAAGGATTAAAAGAAGTAGCAGATGGTAAAGAAAGAGGCTTATTACTCTTAGCTCAAATGAGTAGCCAAGATAACTTAGCTCAAGGTAAATACACAGAGAAAACTATAGAAATGGCTAAAAAATATGATGACTTTGTAATAGGTTTTATTGGTATGAAAAAACTAGTTGAAGATAATAAGTTTATTACCATGACACCAGGTGTTAAATTAGTTGAAGGTACTGATAATTTAAAACAACAATATAATACACCAGAAAAAGTAATAACAAGTGGCTCAGATATTATTATTGTAGGTAGAGGTATATATGAATCAGCTAATCCAGAAGAAGAAGCTAAAAAATATAGAGAAGAAGGATTTAATGCTTACAAAACAAGAGAATATTGACTTTAATGATATAATATAATAAAATAATTTTAATCGTAAATTAAAAAAAATCAATTAGAAGAGGAGTCTAATATGATGATCAAAAAAATAGTAATCTTTATTATTACTACATTAGTACTAATTGCAGGAACCTTACACTATTTACCAATATTAACTAATTGGGAAATATATCTTTCTACTGAGAGATATAGATTTCTGTGTGGAAGTATCATATTTGGTATAACTGCTAGTATAATACTTATCATGTTCCAAAACATACATGAAACACGTCTTGGAACAATATGGTTTATAGGAACAAGTGGTATTATTGGTATAATAAATATTATTTATGGTATCATGATCTTTGGCTTTTGGGGAATTGTACCTGGAGTAGCATTATTAACTACTTACTACTTAATCTATTTTATAACCAAAATCACGGGTATCTTATACCATAATTATACTAACACTAATTATTTTATTGATAATAAAGTTCTTCCCTAAATCTAAAAAATCTTTCTCATCCCTCGTTTTTTTAAACGAGGGTTTTTTTTAAGATAAACTTACAAAATAATATAAAAAATGATATAATATCCACATCAAAAGCATGGGAGTATCTTAAATAGAACTCATGCTTTTATAATCCATAATATGTTTTTATCTAAACTAGAAATACAAGGTTTTAAATCTTTTGCTGAAAAAGTTACTTTAGAATTCAATAAAGAACTAACAGCTATTGTCGGACCTAATGGTAGTGGTAAATCAAATATTACTGATGCTATCCGTTGGGTACTTGGCGAACAAAGTTTAAAACTTCTACGTGGTAAAAAATCAGCTGATGTTATCTTTGCTGGTTCCAAGAAAAAAGCTAGACTTGGCTTTGCTGAAGTAAGTCTTTTTTTAGATAATAAAAGTGGCAGAGCTCCGCTCGATTACCAAGAGATAGTCATCACACGTCGCATATACAGAAGCGGTGAAAGTGAATATTTAATAAATAAAAATAAAGTAAGATTAACTGATATTCAACTCCTCTTAGCCAAATCATCTTTCGGACAAAAAACATATTCAATTATTGGCCAAGGCATGATTGATTCCATACTTACCTCTTCACCAGCTGAAAGAAAAGAATTTTTTGACGAAGCTACTGGTATAAGAGAATTTCAAATTAAAAAAGATCAAGCCTCACATAAATTAGATCGTTCTGAAGAAAATCTAGGACAATCTCAACAAGTCTTACAAGAAATATCACCTAGACTTAAATCTCTGACTAGACAAATGAAAAAATTAGAACGTAAAGAAGAAATAAATGAAAAATTAAAAGATTTACAAACTAAATATTATTCAAAACTCTTAAATGATTTAAAAAAGGATGAGGATAAAATTAATGAAAAACTAGCTAAAGTAGGAATTCAGAAAAAAGATTTAGAAACAGAGCAACTTGAATTACAAAAAGATATGGAAGCTATCCATATTCAAGATACTGAAGCTGAGGCTTTCCATAAGTTACAAGAAGAATACTCTCAAAAAAATAATAAAAAAAATAGTTTAATGCAAGAATTAACTATTATTAAAGGTAAGATAGATTTAGGACTAACCAAACTTGGAAAAACAGACTTAGTATGGGCAAGTTCCAAAAAAGAAGAATTAGATAATGAATTAACTGTAACTATAAGCAGTATTAAGAGTAATAATGATCTATTAGATAAAGTGAGTAAGCAATTAGAAGAAAAGAGTGATAAGCAGAATAATATATTAAAAGAATTTAATGAATTACAAGATGAATTACTTAAAGCTCAAAAAGAATTATCAAAGAGTGATAACTTTTCATTAAATAAAATTCAAAGTCATTTAACTGACCTCTATGAAAAGCAACAAGAATTTTTAGAAGCTTTAGATAAAATAACTGAATTAGGACAACTAAAGAAGTTAAAAGATAAAGCAGAAGCTATAGCTAAAGAAATTAATTGGCTAACAAATAAATTAAGTGAGAATGATAATGATAATTCTAATCAAATAGTTAAATTACAAGAACGTTTAAATAATTTCTTAGTTACTAAAGATTCTTTAGTTAATGAAATACAAGAACTTAAAATAAACTATGAAACTACCAAACAAAAAAATAATCATTTAAATGATTCAAAGGATAAATATGAAAATGATTTAAAAAAGATAAGCGGACAAATAAATGGTAATGAATCTAAAGATGCTATAAATAATGATAAGCAAGAATTAGAAAAAAAGATTCAACTAATTGAACAGGAATTAGATAATTTAAAAAAGAAGTTAGACAGTTTTTCTAAAGATCAAGAAGCTAGTAGATTAACATTGCTTAAAGCACAAAGAGCTATACAAGACATACAGATACAATTAAATAATCAAAATAATGAGTATAGTAATTTCAAGATTGAACTAGCCAAGGTTGAAACAAAACATGAAGAGTTAGAAAAAGAAATTGCTACCAATGTAAAAAATGATTTTAAGCAATCTGAAATTAAAGATGATATTAATCTAGGAGAAACTTATGCAGAAATATCACGTCTTAAAAATCAATTAGCAATTATTGGTGGCATTGATGAAGAAGTGGCAGTGGAATACAAAGAAGTAAAAGAAAGGCATGACTTCTTAAACGAACAGATTACTGATCTTGGGCAAGCTATTAAATCATGTCATGACATTATTGAAGATTTAGATCAAAAAATGAAAAAACAATTTGAAAATTCATTTGAAAAGATAAATGAAAAATTCACATACTTTTTTAAAGTATTATTTAATGGTGGTAATGCAAAGTTAATACTTAAAAAATCTGAAATAAAAGAAGTAGTAAAAGAAACTGAAGAAAATATAAAAGAAGAAATAGTAGAAGAAGAGATTAGACCTAAAAAAATAGAATATGGTATTGAAATAGAAGCTACACCTCCAGGTAAAAAGTTAAAGAATTTAAATATGTTATCAGGTGGAGAAAAAGCTTTAACTTCAATCGCTATTATCTCTGCTATCATGTCAAATAACCCCTCACCTTTCGTAATACTAGATGAAGTAGATGCAGCACTTGATGAAGCTAACTCTGAAAGATTTATAAAAATAATAGATGAATTATCTGATAAAACACAATTTATAACTATAACCCATAATAGAGCAACTATGCATCAAGCAGCTATACTTTACGGTGTTACCATGGGTGATAACGGTATATCTAAATTACTCTCTATTAATCTAACTGAAGCAGAAAAAGTGGCAGAATAAAATAATTTAAATGAGAAATGTGTTTAGCCTTGACATTTCTCTGTTTTCTATTATAATATCCCTAAATAACGAAATAGTGCTCAAATTTTAATTAATAATAAATACACAAGATATGTTAATGATTCGCTTATCCAGAGTCGGTAAGAAAAAACAACCTACTTATAGAATAATAATTTCTGAAAAACAGAAGGATCCTTGGGGTAAATATCTAGAACTCTTAGGAAATTATAATCCTCATACTAAAGAAATTAACTTAGAAGTAGATAGAATAAAATATTGGCTTAGTAAAGGTGCTCAAGCTTCTAATACAGTAAATAACCTTTTAATTAAAGAAGGTATTTTAGAAGGTGATAAGAAAAAATCAGTTGCTATCTCTAAAAAGCTTATTGCTAGAAAAGAAAGTAAAGATAAAGAAGCTGATGATAAAAAACAAGCCGAAGAAGTTAAGAAAGAAGAGCCAAAGACTGAAACACCCAAAGAAGAAGCTAAAGTAGAAGAAAAGCCTAAGGAAGAAAAAGCTGAAGAAGCTCCAAAGGAAGAAGTTAAGAAAGAAGAGCCAAAAGCTTAAATACCTTGACAAAACATAATATACAATATATAATGTTATATACATTATCATCTCTTAATTAAGATAGTAATGGAAATCTAATCAATCTAACTGCAGAAATATGGCAGAAGAAGTAGATCACAAGTTTCTAGATTTCGTCGTAAAAGGATTAGTTGATAATCCAAAAGACGTCAAAATCGAAAGAACTATCGATGAAATGGGTGTACTATTAACACTCAATATTAATCCAGCCGACATGGGACAAATAATTGGTCGCCAAGGTCAAACAGCAAGAGCTATCAGAACTCTTTTAAGAGTTGTTGGTGCTAAATCAAATGCTAGGGTTAATTTAAAAATTGTTGAACCTGAAGGTTCAAGAAAACCAGCTGAGACTAAGACCGAAGAGGTTGATACCAGCGCAGTAGATGATTTAAAATTATAAATTCAAATCATTGAATAAAACAAAAACCTTACCACACGTGTAAGGTTTTTGTATTGATTAATATATGATACTATTTAAATATGAAATTCGACATAATAACAATCTTTCCTAAAATACTAGATTCTTACTTTAATGAGTCTATTCTTAAACGTGCTCAAAAAAATAAGAAGGTTAAAATTATAACTCATGATTTAAGAAAGTGCTCAAAGGATAAGCATAAAAATACTGATGACTCACCTTATGGCGGAGGCCCTGGCATGATAATGATGATTCAACCGCTCTATAACTGTTTAAAAAAGATAAGGCGTAAAAAGAATTCGCGTGTTATTATGCTTGATCCAGCTGGTAAACAATTTGATCAAAAAACAGCACTTAGATATTCAAAATTAGATCAACTAATTTTTATATGTGGTAGATACGAAGGAATTGATGAGAGAATAAGTAATTATGTAGATGAAAAAATATCTATTGGCCCATATGTCTTATCCGGCGGTGAGCTTGGTGCTGCTGTTATTACTGAAGCAGTAGCTAGATTAATACCAGGTGTTTTAGGTTCAAAAGACTCACTTCAATATGAAACATTCTCAGGTGAAAAAAGCGATATTGTAGAATACCCACAATATACAAGACCAGAAAGTTTTAAAGACATGAATGTTCCTAAAATACTACTTAGTGGTAATCATAAAGAAATAGATAAGTGGCGAAAAAATAAGAAGAAATAGAATATATAAAAAAGCCCAGTCTTATTTACGACCGGGCTTTTATAATTAACCATAATTAAAGATTAAACTTTTCAAACTTATTTCTTACAGCTTGATAACTCAAGTGTATAGATTTAGCTAATACAGTTTTCTTATACCCAGATTCTCTATACAGATACTCTAAGATATGCTTATCAAATTCATCATTCGCAGGGTACCATTTTTTAACTTCAAGGTGATCAATAAAATCCTGTATAGGCTGGATAATATTCTCAGTAGGCATGACTTTATCACTGATTCGTAAATCAATGAACTCAAAACCTTTTTTATTCAACTTCAGATGATTAGAATAATAAGTTGCTTTTATTAAATCAATATCTTCCAAGAACTTTTGAAACTTATTATTATTATGCCTATGATAAGAAATCAAATTGTAATGAAAAAGATCTTTTATCTCTTGCCATGGCTTATCCTTAATTAGTTCAAATAGATCATTATCTGATGTCTTTTCTAATTTAGAATCTGCTAAAAAACCAGGCCGAATATTCCATTTAATTTTAATCGTCGACCCCTCGTGTTCATATTCACATTCAAATGGATTATCATCCTCTAATAATGAAATAATTTTCTTTAGTAATTCTCCAAAACTACTATCTATTTCCAGTATACTTACTAATGGCTCAGACAACTCATTGTCGATTATAAAACCGTCTATTAGACGTCCATCCCATAAAAGAATTCCTATTACCAATCCCTCAAGCACTGGATTTTTAACTTCAAATGAAGTTAATAGATCGAGTAATTCTCCATACTTCCTTGCTAAATATATATTTATCATTTCTTCTCCTTATTTTTATGATTAATGTATTTATTTTTTAATTTACGTGAATAATATAGACTATCATTTAGGCCGCTTTATGTCAATCACCTGCTCTTTCTACTGGCTTTTTATACCCTTGACTTAATATAGGGTATAATATATAATCCTCATAGGTTCCAATAAGTCGAATTTTATAAATTAAATACTAACAATTTCAACAAAATACTAACAATTAGTTAATTTTGAACGAAAGACAGAGGTTTTTGAAAGACTAAAGGCTTAGAGACATCATATTTGATAATCTTTAAGCAAACAGTTGTCGAAACCCCCTGTTTTTTGTTCACTATATAAATACGAACTATTTAGTCGCAGCACCAATTGCATATACTAAATATATGGATATTTATATAGTCCCCGGACTTTGACAGCTGAAAAAGTAATAGGATTAACATATGTTAATTCCTTCAATTCCAAAGGTGAACTTTTTATAACTGTTCATCTTATTCTCCGATCTCTTTGGAGAATAGAAAAAATAAATGTTATATCACAAATGAGAGTTTGATCCTGGCTCAGGATGAACGCTGGCGGCGTGTTTAAGGCATGCAAGTCGATTGTGTAACTTCGGTTATGCAAGGCAAACGGGTGAGTAACACATTGGTAACCTACCTCTAACACAGGGATAACCCAGAGAAATTTGGGATAATACCTGATAGTCATATAGTAATATAAATTATTATATGTAAAGTTCCGGCGGTTAGAGAGGGGCCTATGGCTTATCAGCTAGTTGGTGGGGTAAAAGCCTACCAAGGCTATGACGAGTAGCGGGTGTGAGAGCATGACCCGCCTCACTGGGACTGAGAACTGCCCAGACTCCTACGGGAGGCTGCAGTCAAGAATATTCCACAATGACCGAAAGGTTGATGGAGCGACGCCGCGTGTAGGAAGACGCCCTTCGGGGTGTAAACTACTTTTATCTGGGACGAATTCGTGACGGTACCAGATGAATAAGCAACTGCTAACCTCGTGCCAGCAGCAGCGGTAAGACGAGGGTTGCAAGCGTTATCCGGATTTATTGGGTGTAAAGGGTCCTCAGGCTGTTTGGAAAGTTTTTAGTTAAATCTAGAGGCTCAACTTCTAGACTGCTAAAAAAACTATCAAACTAGAGACCGGGAGAGGTCAGCGGAATGGCCGGTGTAGTAGTAAAATGCGTTAATATCGGCTAGAACACCAACAGCGAAGGCAGCTGACTAGAACGGTTCTGACGCTCATAGGACGAAAGCGTGGGTAGCGAATGGGATTAGATACCCCAGTAGTCCACGCCGTAAACGATGGGTACTAGGCATTGGAAGTATCGACCATTTCAGTGTTGTTAATCGAAGCTAACGCCTTAAGTACCCCACCTGGGGAGTACGGTCGCAAGACTAAAACTCAAAGGAATTGACGGGAGTCCGCACAAGCGGTGGAGCATGTGGTTTAATTCGACAATAAGCGTGGAACCTTACCAGGGTTTGACATCCCGAGAATCCCGATGAAAATTGGGAGTGCCGCAAGGAGCTCGGTGACAGGTGCTGCATGGTTGTCGTCAGCTCGTGTCGTGAGATGTCGGGTTAAGTCCTTTAACGAGCGCAACCCCTACTTTGTGTTAAATTGTTCACAAAGAACTGCCCCGGATAACGGGGAGGAAGGTGGGGATGACGTCAAATCAGCATGGCTCTTACACCCTGGGCAACACACGTGCTACAATGGCAAGTACAAAGGGTTGCAAAACCGAAAGGTGAAGCTAATCCCATCAAAACTTGTCTCAGTTCGGATTGAGGTCTGAAACTCGACCTCATGAAGTTGGAATCGCTAGTAACCGTGAATCAGCTACGTCACGGTGAATACGTTCTCGGACTTTGTACACACCGCCCGTCACGTCAAGAGAGTCGGTAGTACCCTAAGGCTGGCATTTATGTCGGACGAAGGTAAGATCGATGATAGGGACGAAGTCGTAACAAGGCATCCGTAGCGGAAGCTGTGGATGGATCACCTCCTTTCTAGGGAGTATTTACTCAGTCATCTTTTTTAAAGATGATCTTAGAGAGGTCGAATACATTTTAATGTATACGGGAATTAACATTAATCCTATTACTTTCTAGCTGTTAAAGTGGCTGGGTTTTCAAGCCCAGCTTTTTTTGTTATCATTTACCTATTGCCACGGTAGCTCAGTGGTAGAGCAGTGGACTGAAAATCCACGTGTCGGCGGTTCAATTCCACCCCGTGGCACCAGGGCGATTAGCTCAGTTGGTTAGAGCGCTACACTGATAATGTAGAGGTCGGAGGTTCAACTCCTCCATCGCCCACCATAAAAGACCGAATTTACTTTCGGTTTTTTATATTGACTAATATTTTATATTAAGCTAAGGTTATTCTAATATTTAAATGGAGGGCATATGCCTTATTTCGTTATACTTATATTAGTAGCCCTAGTTCTTTACACAATCGCAATCTGGTCAGAAACAATTGTTAAACAATTAAAGCCATGGATAATTATAATATTTTCCATTGCTCTAATTTGTGACATTATTAGCACTTCTAAAATGTACTTTTTAGCAGGTAATCAAGAACTTAATCTTCATAGTGTAGCTGGTTATGCAGCCTTAGGAATTATGTTATTACATTTTATCTGGGCAATCCTAGCTATAATAGGATTTAAAAACTTGGCTTTTTACTTTAATCGCTACTCTGTCTATGCTTGGTTTTTCTGGTTAATTACTTTTGGCACAGGAGTTTATCATAGGTTATGAGAAATCATAACCTTTTTTATTTTAGTTAAAAAGTATATAATAATTAATATGTTAATAAATATACTATTCATAATAATAGGTTTTCTTATCCTTATTAAATCTGCTGATTGGTTAGTTGATAGTTCAGCAAATTTAGCAAACAAACTAGGAATATCTGCTTTAGTTATTGGTTTAACTATTGTGGCTTTTGGTACTTCAGCTCCAGAACTTGTAGTTAATCTAATTTCAAGTTTAAAAGGTAATAATGCTTTAGTTTTTGGTAACATAGTTGGTAGTAATATTGCCAATATATTGTTAGTAGTAGGTTTGGGTGCTTTAATTATGCCCTTAACCATTAAATCACAAACTCTATTTAAAGAAATACCTTTAATGGTGCTTGGAGGTTTGGGTTTGATTATTTTAGCTTTTGATAAGTTTTTTACAAATAGTCCTAATATAATTGATAGAAGTGATGGAGCTATCTTACTTTTGATCTTTGCTATCTTTGTATATTACATAATTCAATCTGCTCTTTCTGAAAGAGGTAAAGTAGAAAAAAAATTCGCTAAGAGTATTAAAGAACAAAATACATTATTATCTATAGTCTTAATTATAGTATCAGCTATTGGCTTGTTCATTGGTGGTAAATTAGTAGTTGATAATGCTATTTCTCTAGCAACTATACTTGGAGTAGGTGAAAAATTAATTGGTTTAACTATTGTAGCCATTGGCACTTCCCTACCTGAACTTACTACTGTTATAATATGTACTCTTAAGAAAAATACTGATATGGCTATTGGTGGTATAATTGGTAGTAATATATTTAATACCTTATTTATATTTGGTCTAAGTAGTTTTATAACACCTGTTGAGCTAAATATGCCAGTTAGATTTGATCTATCAGTAATGATGATAGCTTTTCTCTTAATCTTTTTATTCAGTTTAACTAAGAGAAGAATTGAGAAATGGGAAGGTTTTGTTCTTTTTGTAATATACTTAGTCTATATATTAATGCTTATTCTAGGAGTTAATTAATAGACTTGATTTATTTTAATAGAAATGGTATCGTTAGGTACGATTTCATTATTATCGGGCTGTGGCGCAGTTGGCTAGCGCGCCTGCTTTGGGAGCAGGAGGCCGTGAGTTCAAGTCTCACCAGCCCGACCAGAACGCGGGTATTGTATAATGGCTTATTATGTCAGCCTTCCAAGCTGAAGATACGGGTTCGATTCCCGTTACCCGCTCCAAATAACCAATTATGGTTATTTTTTGATATAATAAAAATATGAACTTCAATCAAAAAGTAATAGTCTTAATTAAAAAAATACCAAAAGGTAGAGTAGCTACTTATGGTCAAATAGCTTCTTTAGTCTCAACACCTCGTGCAGCTCGTATGGTAGGCGGTATTTTACATAGAGACTCAGAAAAATATGATTTACCATGGCAAAGAGTCATTAATTCAAAAGGTATGATCTCTACTACTTGCCAAAAGCATTCTTCTAACCTTCAAGCTAAGCTTCTTCAAAATGAAGGAGTTAAAGTAATTAAAAAAGATAATAATTACTTTATTGATTTAAAAAAATATCTTTGGAGGGAAGCTTGACAAAATAAGTATAATATGCTAAGATATAGGGGTAATCCAATGCTATATGCATAGGTTTTTTTAATACCCATATATGAAAAAAATACATAAAAACTATAGGAAAATAGCTAAAAAAGCCACATTATTTATTAATAAATATTGGCCTATCTTTATGCTTGTTTTCATGCTTAATTTCTGTTTACCTCATTTAGCTTTAGCTAAAAATATTGAAGTAATGCCTATATCTCAATTACCTCTTGAAGCTGGCAGAACTGAAGTAATTAAAAAAATTCCAACATTACCAGGATTACCTATAATTGAAATAAAAGATCCACGTTGGACAGTAAATATTGCAGTTTCTGCATATAATTCATTACCTGGTCAAACTGACTCCACTCCATGTATTACTGCATCTAATCTTGATGTTTGTGAAAGATTTGAAAAATTAGGTGAAGAAGATGTTATTGCTACTAATTTCTGGAGATTACCCTTTGGAACTAAAGTAAGATTTCCTGACTTATTCGGTGATAAAATATTTACCATTGAAGATAGAATGAATCGTAGATATAATCAAACAGCAGATATCTGGATGGAAGAGTATTCTGATGCTAAGAAATTTGGTCGTAAATGGACTCAAATGGAAATACTATAATTTAAATATATTAAATAATAAAAAACTCTTAAATAATTTAAGAGTTTTTTATTTGGAGGCCTGGACTGGGATCGAACCAGCGAATGGCGGTTTTGCAAACCGATGCCTTACCACTTGGCTACCAGGCCGTTAATCTACACTTATATATATCAAATATATGGATAAAAATCAAGATATAAAAAAGGAGCAGAACGAGCCACTCCTTTAAATTTTTTCAATTAACATAGAAATATAATTTCAATGAGGCTTACATTTATACCAAACTTCTCAATAAATCTAGAAAAACTTTCTTTTAGTCCCTTGTCAAACTGTAGTTTCTCTTTCTCGGTTATATTATTATTAATTATTATTGTGAATTTCATTTTGCCATGTTTGGTTTTACTCATAACTTCAATATTTATTGACTCTCTAGAATAATTTATCTCAGCAGATGGCAATTCTTCAAATTCATCCGTAAATTCATCTAGGTAAAGTGGGCAACGCCTAACAGCTTGAATTAATTCATTATTTAAATCTTTCTTAAACGTTTCATCAACAATACTACCTGAACTTGATGGCATACCATGTATATGTATTTCGAAACTTCTCATTTCTATTTCCTCTTTTTTATTAAATAACAATAATATAGTAAATTACCATATAATAACTATTGTGTCAATACTTAGCTAAAATCAATAAAAAATGATAAAATGGGCGTATGAAACAAGCCTTACTTATAGTTGATGTACAGAATTATTTCATCAATAAATATACTCAAAAAATACCTAATTTAATTAAAACACTAATTGAAGAAAATAGCTTTAAAACTATTATTTTTTCGCAATTCATAAATACTCCAGATAGTTTATTTGTTACTGAACAAGACTTTACTGGTTGTCTAAAATCTCCATATATTGATATTGTTGACGAGTTAAAACCATGGTTAAAAAAAGATAATCTATTTACTAAATGTGCCTACTCTGTATTTACAAATCCTAAATTTAATAAATATTTAAAAAAGAATAAAATAGAAGAATTAGTTATTGTAGGACTAGATACAGATTTTTGTGTTTTAGCTGACTGCTTTAATGCTTTTGACAAGGGATATAAAATAAGTGTTGTTTCTAATTGTACTGCTAGCTATACTTCTGGATCAGAAGGCACTAAACATGCTTTAAATATAATAAAAGATATTGGTAAAATAATATAATGCCTAAAAAAGAAAAATTTATTATCATCGATGGTAACGCTCTTCTGCATAGAGCCTTCCATGCCCTACCTCCAATGACTACGTCTGACGGAACGTTAGTTAATGCTGTTTACGGCTTTACTTCAATTCTTTTAAAAATTATTAAAGAGTTAAAACCTGATTATTTATGTGCTTCTTTTGATAGAAAAGGTACTACTCTTCGAGCTCAAGAATTTAAAGAGTATAAGGCGCAACGTAAAAAACAACCTGATGAATTATATGCTCAAATACCTTTAATAGAAAATGTCTTAGAAGCTTTTAATATACCTGTAGTTGATTCTGAGAAAGCCGGCTATGAAGCAGATGATGTTATTGGTAGTGTAGTTACCGAATTAAAAGGTAAAAATATTTTAAGTACTATTGTTACTGGAGATTTAGATGCTTTACAACTAGTAGACAAACAAACAGAAGTCTTTACTTTAAGAAAAGGTATTTCCGATACTATTACCTATGATCCTAGTACAGTTTTTGAAAGATATTCCTTAAAACCAGATCAATTAATTGATTACAAGGCGCTACGAGGTGATCCTTCAGATAATATACCTGGAGTTCGTGGTATTGGTGAAAAGACTGCTACCGGGCTAATTAAAGCCTTTAAAACACTAGATAAGCTATATGAAGGCATTGATAAAGATGATAAGAAGTTAGGTGAATTTAAAGAGCGTATTATTAATCTACTTAAAGATAATAAGAAAGAAGCGTATTTAAGCAAAAAACTAGTTACCATTGAAACTAATTTACCAACTAATTTTAAACTTAAAGATACAGCTCTAAATGGATTTGATACAAAAAAAATTATTAAATTATTTAGTAAATTAGAATTTAATAGTTTACTCACTAAGATTCCTCAAAGTATGACTGGTCAGATTAATTTAGCACATAAACAGAATCAAATGGAATTCGCTAAAATTGAAACTCAAACTAAAGATACAAAATTAAAATATACTCTAATTGATACTGATCAAAAATTTAAAGACTTTTTAAATAAAATAAGTAAAGTAAAAGAATTTGCCGTTGATACTGAGACTACTTCATTAAATATTTGGCAAGCTAAACTATTAGGTATTAGTTTTTCCTGGAATCATGATGTTGGTTACTATGTAGTAAATAATAAAAAGTATTTAAAAGACTTAAAACCTATACTAGAAGATCCTCAAATTAAAAAAGTTGGTCATCATTTAAAATATGATTACGGAATTCTCTCAAATTATGATATCTATTTAAAAGGTATTTCTTTCGATACTCTGCTAGCTGCCTATTTACTAACTTCAGGAAGTCGTAATTTAGATTTAGATAGTTTAGTATTTGCAGAATGTGAACATAAAATGCAATCTATTGAAGAATTAATTGGACCAAGAGGTAAAAATCAATTAACTCTAGATAAAATACCTTTAGAAGAAGTGTCTTGGTATGCCTGTGAAGATGCTGATTTTACATTAAAGCTATCTACTAAGCTCAAACCAAGAATGGATGATATAGCTGATATGGGTCTTTTAAAAAAATTGGAAATTCCTTTAATTTCTGTACTTTCTAAAATGGAAAAACAAGGTATTTTAGTAGATAAAACATTTTTAAAAAAATTAGATACTAAATTTACAAATGAATTGAAGAAAATTAAGAAAAAGATATATAAATTTGCTGGATCTGAATTTAACATTGCTTCTCCCCTTCAATTAAAAGAAATACTATTTGAAAAATTAAATATTTCTTCAGCTGGTTTAAAAAGAACTAAAACTGGTATTTCAACAGCAGCTGGTGAACTTGAAAAAATGAAAGACAGACACGCCATTATTCCTTTAATATCTCAGTTTAGAGAATATTCTAAACTACAAAATACATATACTCGTTCCCTGCAAGATGATTTAGATAAGAATAATAGGATACATACTACATTTAATCAAACTATTACTGCAACAGGTAGATTATCTTCTTCAAAGCCTAATTTACAAAACATTCCAATTAGAACAGAGCTAGGCAGAGAAATAAGGAAAGCTTTTATAGCACCGCCTGGTTTTGAATTAATTGCAGCTGATTATTCTCAAATAGAACTTAGAGTTATTGCTTCACTTGCTAATGATAAAAAAATGATTTCATACTTTAAACGTGGTGATGATATTCATAAAAGAACAGCAGCTAATATAAATAAAAAAGACATGAAAGATGTTACCTTTGAAGAAAGATATGCTGCTAAAGAAATTAACTTTGGCATAATATATGGTTTAGGTGCCAGAGGTTTAGCTCAAAGAACAGAACTAGATCACAGTGAAGCTAAAGCATATATTGAAGCATATTATAAGTTACATCCAAGTGTTAAAAAATGGCTTGTTGAAACTAAAGATATTGCTAGTGAACTAGGCTATGTAGAAACATTATTAGGTAGACGTAGATACTTGCCTGATATTAACTCAGGAGTACCTATGATACGAGCATCAGCTGAAAGAATGGCTACTAATGCTCCAATCCAAGGTACGGCAGCTGATCTACTTAAAATGGCTATGATAGAAATAGATAAAGAACTTAATGATATTTCAACTAAAACTAATATGTTACTTACAGTACATGATGAAATAGTATTTGAAGTACCTAAAAAAGATACTAAAAAGGTTACTAAGTTTATTAAAAATAAAATGGAAAATATATATAAATTAAGAGTACCAATTAAAGTAGATATTCACTCTGGTAAAAATTGGGGGGAATGTAAATAATGTTTTTAACAGTTCATGCTTCAGCTGGAATATATATTGGCACAGTTATAACTAATCCTTGGCTAGCATTTATTCTTGCAATTATTTCTCATTTAATTTTAGATGCAGTGCCACATGGAGATGAAAATATAGGAAAAGAAACTGATAGAAAGAAAAAAATAATTAAATTAAGTATCATAGCCTTTGTAGATACGCTAGGCGTAGTAATTTTATACTACTTCTTAACTTCATACTTTATTACACCATCCCCAGCTATTATATTAGGTATCATTGGTTCAATCATGCCTGATTATCTTTGGGGTGTATATGAATTAACTAAGAACAAAATATTAGGCTGGATATCAATCCATATATTAAGCTATTTTCATAATATTCTACACACCAGAGTATCACTCCCTGTAGGCATGTTAATCCAAGCTTTAACTCTATTATTCTTTATCACTCTTGTTATTTTATGAAAATAAAACGTAGATGCGCTTGGACTAATCAAAAAAATGAACTATATATAAAATACCATGATGAAGATTGGGGCGTGCCTATTCATGATGATCAAAAACTTTTTGAAATGATAGTTCTTGAAGGAGCTCAAGCAGGTCTTTCCTGGGAAACAGTTTTGAAAAAAAGAAAAAATTATAAGAAAGCTTTTAATAATTTTGATCCAAAAAAAGTATCTAAGTATAATGAGAAAAAAATAGAAGAGTTACTACAGAATGAAGGAATAATTCGAAATCGCTTAAAAATAAGATCAGCTATTCAAAATGCAAAAAGCTTTTTAAAAATTCAAAAAGAATTCAAAAGCTTTAATAAATATATCTGGAGTTTTGTAGATAATAAGCCAATTAAAAATAAATTTAAATCTTTTTCTGAAATACCAGCAAAAACTGAGCTTTCTGACAAAATATCTAAAGATTTAAAAATAAGGGGTATGAATTTTGTTGGCTCAACTATAATTTATGCTTTTATGCAATCTACAGGATTAGTTAATGATCATGAAGTCTCATGCTTTAGATATAAGGAAGTAAATAAATAATAAAAAGTTAAATAAATTGACTTTTATCCTCAATATACTAAACTATTATCACCTATTATGATTTTATTCCTATGGGGTGAAGATAGTTATAGATCTCACCAAAAGTTAAAAAAAATTAAAGAAAAGTTTCAACAAGAAAGAGATCCCTCTGGTCTTAATATTGTAGTACTTGAAGGAGATAAATTTGATTTAGAAAAATTTAATAATGCTGCTGTCCAGCAGGGTTTTATAGTTAGTAAAAGATTAATTATAATCAAAAATCTTTTAATGAATAAACCTAATAAAGAACTAGTTGATAGTTTAATAGAAATACTAGATAGAATAAAAGATGGTGATAATGTATTTATCTTCTATGAACAAGGCGCACCTGATAAAAGAAATAAGCTATATAAATATTTATCTAAAGATAAAAAATTATCTGAAGAATTTTCTACACTAACACCATTTGAACTTGAGAGTTGGGTAAAAGAATATATTAAAATTAATAATGGTAAAGTAGAAAAAAAAGCTATTAATCTTTTAATTAGCTTTGTAGGAAATAATTTATGGCAACTTAGTAATGAGCTTGATAAATTAATATCATTTAAAAATAAAGGTGTTATTTTAGAAAAAGATATCGAAAACATGGTTCAAGCTAAACTTGATGAAAATATTTTTGGTTTAGTTGATGCTATTTCAAATAATAATAAATCTTTGGCTCTAAAATTATTAACTGAACAATTTGAAGTTGGTTTAAATGAAATATATATCTTTTCTATGATAACTAGACAATTTAGAATACTTTCAATTCTAGCTTCTTTAAAAAGTCAAAAATTAAGTGAAGTAGAAATAGTTAAATTAACTAAATTACATCCATATGTTGTTAAAAAACTACTTCCTGTTTCTAGTAAATTTAAATTTCAAAGATTACAAGATATATATAACAAATTAACTGAAATAGATTTGAAACTTAAATCTACTTCACTGCCTCCTCAAACATTAATTGATCTATTTATTCAAGAAATATAAAATCCCTCATGAATGAGGGATTTAAATTTAATATGTATATTATTTCTTAACTGCTTTTTTTACTTTCTTAGCTAATCTTGATTTCTTACGATTACCTGTATTTTTCTTAAGCCATCCTGTCTTAACTGCTTTATCTATAGCTTTTTGATATGTAAGAGATATTTTTTTTACTTCATCAAGTTTAGAATCATCTACAGCTTTAATAGCTTTTTTAAGAAGTTCTTTAATATTTCTCTTTTCATTAGCATTTTTAAGAGCCTTCTTCTTAGAAGACTTTAAATCTTTAATTGCTGCTTTTTTTACTGGCATAATTGTTGTTTAATGTTTATACTTAAGTAAGACGATACTAACATATATAATAAATTAAATCAAGGGTCATCTATGAATATTAAAAATTGGTTTAAATCTAAGCCAATGTGGTTAAAAAGCGCATTAATAACTTATAGTTTAAATATTATACCGGCTTTGCTTTTTCTATATTACATATACTTAGATACTAACGGCTTTGATGCACTCGGTATGTTGATATTATTAATTTGTGGCTTAATCATACTTTTTCCTATTGGGGCAATAATTGGTATTTTCATAGACAAAATTAACAAAACCAAGCACCATAAAAACTATAAAATATTATGCTCCTTAATTGCTTCTATTTTATTTTTAGCATTACATTTTTCCAAGTTAATCATTACTTTGATAACTAATAGACGAAAATTTAATTTTGGATTTAGTTTATATGATTTACGAAGTTTACTTACATTCATAATAACTGGATTGATTATTGGTTATATTATTGATCTTGTAATAAAATGTAAAACAAAATCTAACCAAAAATATGATAGTTAAATATATCTCTTACAATAAACAGCTTAAAATAGCAGAAGACCTATATAGTATGTCAGATTCTATTGAAGCAGCTAAACGTTTAGAAAAAGACTATAATATTACTATAAAATATGGTAAATCAGTTAAACTAAGACCATTTGCTAGAAAATTAAATAAAACTAGATTTTTTAATCATAAAATAGAAAAATCTATTTTAAAACATACGGGTAATGAAATTGACTTAAATAAATTATAGTATGGATCAAGAACAAAATAATCCTAGAAAATCAGCTGCAGATGATATTAATATTGATCAAATCGGTCAAGGTAATCTATATTCCAAAGGTGCTTCAAGTGGCGGGTCAGGTAATAAAGGCTGGGGTCTTAAAGGTCAATTATCTCAATATAGAAAAAGAGGCGGGAGAACAGAAACTAAGAATCTATCAAAACAGAATCTTGATGATATGGAAAATTTGATTTCTAGTCGTATAAAAGGTAATTCTAGTAGATCTTCAGCTATTGTGTCTAGACAGGATAGTCTAAATATAATGAAAAAAGCTGAAGAGCTAGTTAAGACTGAGGGTAGTAATTTTACTAGGCAGGATAAAGAAGATTTAAAAAATGTTGTCAGTACTATGCGAATTAAAAGTCGTCAAGCACTTAGATCTAGACCTTTAAACAATACTAATGAATTAAAAAACAGTAGTTCAACTACTGTTAGTGATATTAATGAATTCTTAGTAGATTGATTATTTTGCGCAGTACTCATTTATTACATCTATCCCTTCTAATGGTTTTATCCTATATTTAAAATAATTCTCTTTAGTAATATTATTAATTTTAATTGAATTGCTAGATTTAAAATCACCAATAGCAATTCTTTTTAATTCTTCAATATAGGCTCCTGTTTTTAACTTTTTACCAATATCATGAGCTAGTGTTCTAATATAGGTGCCTGTACTACACTTAACTCTTATTTTTAATAAATCATTCTTAAATTCTATTAATTCAATATTATATATTTCTATTGAACTTTTTTTTCTTTTTATTACTTTACCTTGTCTGGCTAAATCATATAGCTTTTTACCATTTACTTTTTTTGCTGAATACATTGGAGGTGTTTGTTTTTGTTTACCAATAAATTTATTTAAAACTTTTTCTAATTTTTCTTTTGAAATATCTACCTCTTTCTCTTTGCTTATAGTACCTGTTCTATCGTAAGTATCAGAAATACCCCCTAATTTAATAGTTGCCTCATATTCTTTTGGTAATAGATCAAATATACCAACAAGCTTAGTAGCCTTAGAAACAGCACATATTAAAAGACCTGTAGCAAATGGATCTAGAGTACCTGTATGGCCAATTTGTTTTAAGTCTAAAATAGACCTTAATTTAGAAACAACATCATGTGAAGTCCATTCATCTTCTTTATCAATTAGTAAAAAACCAGCTTGTTCATCCAAATGTGCTTTTCGTAATTTTCTACCTTTACAATAATCTTCTTTAAAAGGCATTAACTCTTCTATTTTATAATGTAATTTTGAATTTAATCTTAAATCATACAAGCCTTTAACAAAGAATTGTTGATCATAACCTAAAGCCACTACATCAGGCTCTTCTTCTCTTATAATTTTATATGGATCCTTTAAGTCTCCTAAGATTACTTTATCAACTATTTTCAAGATTTTTAAATAGCTTAGTCTTTCCTCTTCATTAAAATGCGGTTTAAAACCTTTATGTTTTTCTACGTTCTTATCTCTAGCAATTATTACAATTAAAAAATCCCCCAGTTCCTTAGCTTGTCTAATTGCATCAATATGACCTGGATGAAAAAAATCGAAAGTTCCCGTTAATATTACTTTTTTCATATATTTCTATTGTATCTTACTTACTAAAATTAACAAGTATTAAATCTAAAATACTACAAATTGACAAAAATCGATAGATATGTTACAATATATAATTATTTTACCTCTGTTATTATAATGTAAATAGCATATAACCTCTATTTATATGTTGTAAAATAATGTGAAAGATTATTAACAAAGATATTTAATCTAGGCTGATTTAAACAAATCGTAGATTAAAATGTCGCTCATTGATAAACAAAGAAAGGAAAGATCATGAAAAGAATCACTCTCTTCATTATCGCTGTCTTAGCTATTAGCCAAGCATCTATAACTATTGAACCCAATATAATCATTGATCAGAGTAACAATACTGGTATTGCAACCGTCTGGATTACAAATGCTAATGTAGATATTGCTGGAATTCACCTCGGCCTCTATGATACTGAAAATTTCAATCCTATTACAATTACCAATGTCTACGGCGAGATTTTGGAAAATTTAAACTGGTTAACCGGCTGGAATGAAAATGAAATAATGACAGTAATGCTTAATCCAAATACACAGTTTCCAACCGGAAACAATCTTCTAATTAATATTGAATTTCAAGTTGAAGATGCGGCATGTGTTGTATTAATACCTAATCTAGAAATGCCAGCTTTCGTCTCAATGCAATCATTTAATCTGATTACAGATTATATATTCATAAATGATGAAAATTGCGAATTAATTTCTGGTTGTACTGACCTATCAGCGCAAAACTATAACGATATCGCTCTCTATAACAACGGCACATGCGAATACGCACCAATTATAGAACATATACCAAACCAATGGTTAACACCAAGCGAACCGTTATTGATTGAACTTAATGCCAGTGATGAGGATGATGATGAACTTACTTATTCAATAAATGATAATGGACTACTGTCAATCTTGCTAGACTCTAACGTTTTAATAATAGATACTTCTCAGTTAAATTGGGGATTCACTGAAGTCACAGTATATGTCAGCGATGACACTTATCAAGACCAAGTCACATTCTCTATTATGGAAAACATGGAGTATGAGACTAGTTATGGAGATGTTA
This sequence comes from bacterium, assembly GCA_018672055.1. Classification (GTDB taxonomy): domain Bacteria; phylum Patescibacteriota; class Patescibacteriia; order UBA1558; family UBA10009; genus JABHGM01. The sequence goes on from JABHGM010000001.1 coordinate 157,467, forward strand.
ATAATGACGGCATTGTTAATGTAAGTGATATAGTTACAACTATTTCCATAATTTCTGGTCAATTAACCATGACTGAACAGGCAGACATTAACAGCGATGGTATTGTTAATATCATTGATGTAGTTCTCCTAGTAGAAATTGTCTTGGGTTATAATCCTGGACGACTTTCTCCGTCGATAATTGACCTCTTACTTGAAGAAGGTTCTCTGAATACTAAAGCATCTGGTATCGCCGGTTTTCGACTAACAACTAACGTCGAAGATTTCGAAATTACGAATCATCCTGACAACTGGATACTAACACAATACGATAATCAATTAATTATGATAAATCTCGATGGTTCAGAATCTGCTGGTAAATTATTTGAATACTCTGGTAAAATAGAAATCGAAGATGTCTTCCTGATCGGCTGGAATGGTGTTCAAATTGAAACCAATATTATTACTGTACCGAATGATTTTGAGCTATTCCCAGCTTATCCTAATCCTTTCAATCCTCAAACAACCATTGACTTTGAATTGGCTTCTGACTCAAATGTCAAAATATCAATCTATAACTTATCCGGTCGTGAAATAGAAACCCTAGAAAATGGTACTAGACAATCCGGTTATTATTCTATGACCTGGGATGCCAGTAGTCAAGCTACAGGCGTTTACCTAGTCAGAATGACTGTCGATAACTTTACCACCACACAAAAAGTGATGTTGGTTAAATAATACTTTTAAAATGTATTATAAAAGGCCTTATGAATTTATTCCTCTAAGGCCTTTTTTATTTCTTTAACTTTTTAATCTGATCTCTAATACTAGCTGCTTTTTCAAATTCTAAATTCTCAGCTACTAATTTCATTTGATTTTCTAAATCATGAATAAGCATAGCTTTTTCTTTTCTAGGTAGTTTTTTCATAGCTTTTTCATCAACCTTATTATTCTTAGTAAAGCTATCATCTATTTCCTTTTCAATACCTTTTGGAGTTATCTTATGCTTTATATTATATGCTTCTTGTATTTTTCTTCTTCTCTTAGTTTCTAAAATAGCTCTTTTCATCGAATTAGTCATTTTATCTGCATACATTATTACCTTACCTTCAACATGTCTGGCTGCTCTACCCATTGTTTGTATGAGAGCTGTTTCTGATCTTAAAAAGCCTTCTTTATCAGCATCTAATATGGCTACTAATGATACCTCTGGCAAATCTAAACCCTCTCTAAGTAAATTAATACCAACTAAAACATCATATTTACCAAGTCTCAAATCTTTAATTATTTCAATCCTATCTAAAGTATCTACTTCTGAGTGTAAATACTGAACTTTAACTTTTAAATCATTTAAATAATCAGTAAGTTCTTCTGCTAAACGTTTAGTAAGCGTAGTTACTAAAACTCTTTCCTTTTTATCAGTTCTTAACTTTATTTCATTTAATAGATCATCTACTTGATACTTAGATTTTCTTAATTCAATTTCAGGATCAAGTAACCCTGTTGGTCTTATTACTTGTTGCGCAATAGCAGAGCCCTTCTCTTTTACTTTCTTTTTAAGATCAATGTAATCTACTAAGAGTTTTTGCTTATGATTAACTTCAATTTTTTTAGTTATTATACCCGATCTATCATATTCATAACCAGCAGGTGTAGCTGATACATAAATTATCTTATTTACCTTTTTCTCAAACTCTTTAAATTTAAGTGGTCTGTTATCAAGTGCTGATGGTAATCTAAAACCATATTCAATTAAATTCTCTTTCCTAGCTTTATCTCCTCTATACATTCCATTAATTTGAGGTATGGTCATGTGTGATTCATCAACGAAAAGTAAAAAATCTTTCGGAAAGTAATCTATTAAGGTTTCAGGTCCAACACCTTCAGCTCTACCAGTTAAATACCTTGAATAATTTTCAATACCATTACAATATCCAACATGATTCATCATTTCTAAATCATGCTTAGTTCTCTCTTCAATACGCTGTGCTTCAATTAATTTATTATTCTTCTTAAAATACTTTATCTGTTTCTTCATGTCATTCTCAATTTCTTTGTTTACTCTTTTTATTGTAGTTTCTGGTGTTACAAAATGTTTTACTGGGAATAATACAATATTATCTAAAGTCTCTTTTTTTCTTCGAGTTAAAAAGTTAACTTTGGTTATCTTATCAATTTTATCGCCAAAAAATTCAACCGTTACTATATCTTCACTTGATTCAACTGGAAACACTTCCACTGTATCACCTCTTACTCTAAATGTTCCTCTCTTAAATTCAATTTCATTTCTTGTAAATTGTACATTAACTAATTTTTTTAAAAATTCTTGAATACTTATTTTCTCATTTACTTTTATCTTAACAGAAAGATCTTGATAGAACTCTTTAGAGCCTAAACCATAAATACAAGAAACTGAAGCTACAATAATTACATCTTTTCTGGATAATAGTGAATTAGTTGAAGCATGTCTTAATCTATCTATCTCTTCATTAATATCTGTTTCCTTTTCAATATATGTATCTGAAGATACAACATATGCTTCTGGTTGATAGTAGTCATAATAGCTCACAAAATAATGAACTGCATTATCTGGAAAAAATCTCTTAAATTCTGAAGCTAATTGCGCAGCTAATGTCTTATTATGTGAGATAACTAATGTTGGTTTCTGATACTTAGCAATAATATTTGCCATAGTAAACGTTTTACCTGAACCAGTTACACCAAGCAATGTTTGATCTTTATAATTCTTTAAACCACTATTAAGTTTAGCAATTGCCTGAGGCTGATCACCTGTTGGTTTAAATTTAGATTGTAATTTAAACTTATTCATAAAGTAACATTCATATTATCACTATATCTGACATTTATCAATTATATTGATTTTTAATCCTAAACTTGCTAAAGTAATAATAATTAATAATATAAATTGAATAATATGAATGAACAATTTGAAGATCAGTCTGAATCACCAGAAACTTTAGCAGAAAAAATGACAGAGGATGGAATACAAAATTTAGGTGAACGATATATTGATATTTTCTATGAAAAAGCTAGATCAATGTTGAGAGAAGACAAGATAGATCCAGATAACTTTGAATATTACGATAAAGAAATGATAGCTAGAGATAAGAAATATGTAGAAGAGATGAAATCAATATTTTCAGAATCCAATACTAAAGAAGAAAAAATTTCACTAAAATTTGCTACTGTTTTAGAAGCTATCATTGATCAACATACTACTCTTAGCAATTGGCTTGGTGAAAGGGCTCATTCTAGACAAGCAAGTGATTTTGATAATTACAAAAATGGTATTGATACAATTGTTGAATTTGAAACAGAACAACCAGAATCAACCTCACATTTAGGACTAGCTATGGACGTTACTTTCTCAAATAACTTATCAAAAAAAATTAGCCGCATAAAAGATGAGATTGATAAGGATGAATTACCAGAAATAAAATACTTTGAATCAGAAATTGAAGACTCTATTAGTTCTCAAGGCAGGGTTAGGGATCTTCCACGTGTTATTATTGCTTTTGATACAAAATCTTTATCAGAACTTGCAGCTCTTTGGATTCAAGGTAAAAATAGTGAACTAGGTAATCATCCTGCTCAGATACTAATAATTGAAGAAATACTTCTTCAATTAAAAACATACAGAGAATATGCTCAAGCAAATAATCAACGTAAAATTGTTAGACGATATGATCGATCAATTAGTATTGTTGAAAGCATTAAACTCGAAAAAGAAGAACTATATTTAGAAACTCAAAAAAAACACGGTCAATCACATAAAGATAACCCTGCATTTATTAATCTGCAAAAGAATTTAAAAATATTTAGATAAAATCACTAAAATTACTATAATATTTATTTAGTAATTTTTTGATTGATTTTTTGCTCTAAATTTGCTACTTTTTATATACTATGATTTCTTACTTAAAAGGCAAAATATTACATATAAAAAGCAGTTACTTGATACTTGAGGTTAATAACATTGGTTATCAAGTATTTTTTAATAATAATGCTCTAAATAGCTTAAATGAGGGTGATGATATTAAAATATATACTCATCATCAAATAAAAGAAGATCTTGATGATCTGTATGGTTTTTTAACTCTACCTGAACTTGAGCTCTTTAAGCTTGTTATCTCTATTTCTGGAGTGGGTCCCAAAAGTGGTTTAAATGTTTTAGCTACAGCTACTGTTGAAGAGATTATTCAAGCTATACTTTCAGAAAATCCTGAACTCTTGAAATCAGCATCTGGTATTGGTATTAAAACTGCTGAAAGATTAGTTATTGAACTAAAATCTAAAATAGGTAAACTGGGTAAAGAATTAACTGGTAAAGATATAAAAGTCATGTCTGCAGATAATGAAGTGATTGAAGCTTTAATTAGTTTAGGTTATTCAAGGAATGAAGTGATGGTGGCTGTTCGTGGAATAGATAAAGATATTAAAGATATATCTGAAAAGATAAAAGCTGCTTTAAAAATCTTAGGCAAATAAATGGAAGTAAGATTAATAGAAAAAAAAGAGTTAGATAACTTTTTAAAAAGTACGTCTCATGCTCAAATATTACAATCATGGGATTGGGGCGAATTTCAAAAAAAAGTAGGACACCAAGTATGGCGCTTTGGTGTTTTTAATAATGATGAATTAATTGCTTCTGCTCAAATTATAGAACATAAATTAAAACTTAATTTAAGCTATATCTATTGCCCTCGAGGACCTATGTTGGGTAGTAATATAGAAGATAAAGATAAAATACTTAAATTAATTCTAAGTAAAGCTCGTGATATAGCAATTACAACTCAAAAACAAGAAGAAATATTTTTTAGATTTGAACCAACTTTTAATTTTAAAATAAAGGCTACTAAAACTAAATCAGTTCAACCAAGCGATACTGTAATAATCAATCTAGCTAAAAGTGAAGAAGAATTATTAAAAAGTTTTCATCAAAAAACTAGATACAATATTAAAGTAGCTTCAAAACATAATATTAAGGTAGAAGAATATGATAATTCTAATTTTGAAAGAATTTGGGCTATCTTTGATAAGACAGCTAAGCGCGATAACTTTAATTTACATAAAAAAGAATATTACCAACAGATGGTTAAACAATCCGAGATTATTAAAATATATGTTGCCTATCATCAAGCAATACCAGTTGCTGTAGCTCTCTGTGGTATAACTGGTGATACTATTACCTACTTACATGGAGCTTCAAATTATGAATTCAGAAAATTAATGGCACCTCATGCTCTACATTGGGAGATAATACAACAAAGTAAAAAACAAGGATTTAAATACTATGATTTACATGGTATTACTATGAGTAAAAAATCAAATCATCCCTGGTCTGGCTTTACTCGATTTAAAAAAGGTTTTAATGGTGAAATAACTAATTATCCAGGTACATATGACTTTATTTATTCTCATACATGGTATATGATATATAAAATTTTTAGATTATTAAATAAACTAAGATGATTAAAAAAGTAGTAGTAGCTGCTGCTGGTCGTGGCACACGCATGCTACATTTAAGCGCAAATAAACCAAAACATTTAATAAAAGTAAATGGTAAGCCTTTTTTATACTATCTAATGAATAATTTAAAAAAGGCCGGACTCACTGAAATCTATATGATTATTGGATATAAGAAAAGAATGATTGAAAAATTCTTAACAGAGTATAAAGATGAATTCAATATTACAGTTATTAATCAATTTGATGAATTAGGTGATAAATATGGTACTGCCTGCCCTATTGAATGTGTTAAAGATTTAATAAAAGAAAATTTCATCTCTGTAAATGGTGATAACCTCTATTCAGTTCATGATTTAAAAAGAATGATGATTGATGACGACTTTAACTATATTGCTGGAATTAAAGTTCAGGATCCTCAAAAATATGGTGTACTAATTAGAGATGGTGATGACTATTTAGATAGTATAAATGAAAAACCAGAAAATTACGTAGGTAATTTAATTAATACCGGACTCTTTAAATTGACCCCTAATGTATTTTCAAAATTACCTGACCTAAAAAAATCCTCTCGTGATGAATATGAATTTACTGATATAATTACAATGCTAGCACAAGAAAAAAAAGTAAAGATAAAAGAAATAGCTGATTACTGGTTAGATTTAGGAAAACCTAGCGACGTTAAAAAAATAGAATACTTTTTAAACAATAATAAATAAAAATATGAGATCATATCACAAAAGATTAGAACAATATAAAAGTAGAGGTATTTCACATAAAGAAAAGCTAGCAGATAATATATCTAACTGGTCTGGCTCATGGAATTTTTTAATCCTACATATTATTTGGTTTACAATCTGGATCGGCTTAAAACTAGAAGTAAATGTTTTAACATTAATTGTTTCACTCGAAGCTATTATCTTAATGAGCATACTTTTAATGACTCAAACCAGACAAGCTAAAAAAGATGATCTTAGAGATGAAGCTGATTACCAAGCTGATAAAAATAGTGAATTAGAAATAAATGAAATTAAAAAAATAGTAGATGAAATAAATAGAAAATTAAAATAAATGTTAAAATCTATTTTAAAAAAAATAATCCCTACCTGGATAATTAGCTGGTATCATAAAATACTAGCTTATTTAGCTATGATAATTTATCTTAATCCTTCATCTAAGCTAATAATAATAGGGGTAACAGGTACTAATGGTAAATCAACGGTAGTTAATTTAATTGGTGAAATATTAAACAAAGCAGGTCATAAAACTGGCTGGACCTCTACTACTAATTTTAGTATAGGAGACAAGAGCTGGTTAAATGATAAAAAGATGACTATGCTTGGACGTTTTCAAACACAAAGTTTTTTGAAAAAATGTCTTAAAGAAAAATGTAAATATGTAGTTATTGAAACTTCCTCAGAAGGCATTAAACAGTCAAGACATTTAGGAATTAATTATGATATTGCTCTTTTTACTAATTTAACACCAGAGCATATTGAATCACATGGTTCATTTGAAAAATATAAAGAAGCTAAAGGTAAATTATTTAAACATCTCTCATCAAGAAAAAGAAAATCTATTGATAAAACTATCATAGTAAATAGTGATGACTTAAATGCTGATTACTTTCTTTCATTTAAAGCAGAGCGTAAGATAACTTTTTCAATTAATAATAATTCTGAATTTAAAGCAAAAAATATTGAACTTACTTCTAATGGTACTATCTTTAATCTTGAGCAAGAAACATTTAAAACAAATTTGCTTGGCAATGTAAATGTATATAATTGTTTAGCTACTATTTCAGTTTGTAAAATATTAAAAGTTGATGATCAAAAAATACGTGAAGCTCTTTTAAAATATAAAGGAGTGCCTGGACGTTTTGAATTTATTAATGAAGGTCAAAATTTTAAAGTTATGGTTGACTATGCTCCTGAAATAGAATCAATGAAAAAACTATATGAAACAGTTAAACTATTTAAGTATAATAAAATAATTCATGTGCTTGGTTCTTGTGGTGGTGGTAGAGATTTAGCTAGAAGACCTGTGCTAGGCAAACTGGCAGCTACAAACGCTGATTACGTAATCATAACCAATGAAGATCCTTATAATGATGATCCAATAGAAATTATTAATCAAGTTTCTCTAGGTGCTGAAAATAATGGTAAAGTCTTAAATCAAAACTTATTCAAAATAATAGACAGAAATGAAGCAATTAAGAAAGCCCTATCCCTTGCCTCTCCAAATGATTTAGTCTTAATTACAGGCAAAGGCTCAGAACAAGCAATCTGTCTAGAACATGGCAAAAAAATGCCTTGGGATGATAGAAAAATAGTTAAAGAATTACTTTCATCCAAATAACTGTGGATAACTTAGTGTATAAACTACTAATTTTGAGCTAAATTTAGCTTAATTTTTTTAATTTCTTGACTTTTTATCAAATTTAGTATATTTTCAGCGCTGTGGATAAATCCATTGTTCTTACCTAATATTAGGCAAATAACTACCTGTTCAAGATAAGTCCTTGACAAAAGTAAAAAAATGATGTATTATCCTCTTATGTTTTTGCGCCCAACTGTGTAAAAAATCTCGATTCTGTCACCCCTCATACCTCTAGGGTGGCTTTTTAAATGCCTAAAAATCAATAATTTTAATATTTTATGCCTCAAGCACCCGAGAGAAAATATTTTACTGATACTAAGACCACTCAAGAGCTACCTGATTTAATCGAAATTCAAAAAAGTTCTTATGATTGGTTCCTGCAAAATGGATTAAAAGAGCTTTTAGAAGAAATTTCACCTATCCAAGATTTTATTGGTCGTGATTTAGAATTGCACTTTGTTGATCATTATTTAGATGAACCTAAATTTGATGAAGTTACTTCAAAAGCTAAAAATATTACTTACGATGCTCCGCTTCGTGTAAAAGTAAAACTTTCAAATAAAAAAACTGGTGAATCTAAGTCTCAAGAAATATACTTAGGTGATTTTCCATTAATGACTCAAAGAGGAACCTTTATCATTAATGGTGTTGAAAGAGTTGTAGTCTCCCAATTAATTAGATCTGCGGGAGTCTTTTTTAGTTCTGAGAACTATCGTGGTAAAAGACTTTACGGTGCTAAGATAATTCCTAATCGTGGAGCATGGCTTGAATTTGAAACTGATGCTAACCATATTATTTATGTAAAGATAGATCGTAAAAGAAAAGTTGCTGCTACTTCATTACTTCGTGCTTTTGGTTACTCCACTGACGAAGAAATACTTGAACTCTTTAAAGATGTAGACAACTTACCAGAATATAGTTTTATACAAAATACTTTAGCTAAAGATATTGCCCATAATATGGATGAAGGTCTTATTGAAATATATAAAAGAATTAGACCAGGTGACTTAGCTACTGCAGATAATGCAAAATCTTTAATCTATGCTATGTTTTTTAACTTTGATAGGTATGACTTTGGTGTTGTTGGAAGATATAAGTTAAATAAAAAATTTGATCAAGATTTAGAAATAAATAAAGAAACTAGAGTTTTAACTAAAGAAGATATTGTTAAAGTTTTAAGAGAAGTTATACGTTTAAATATTACTCAAGAAGAAGCTGATGATATTGATCACTTAGGAAATCGTAGAATTAGAGCTATTGGTGAACTTGTTCAAAATAAATTTAGAGTAGGGCTTGCTAGACTCGAAAGAATAGTTAAAGACAGAATGAGTACCATGGATATTAATGCTTTAACTCCTAACATGTTAATTAATGCTCGCCCTGTAATTGGTACTATTAAAGAATTCTTTATGAGTTCTCAATTATCTCAATTCATGGATCAGACTAACCCTCTAGCAGAATTAGAACATAAGCGTAGATTATCTGCTATGGGTCCTGGAGGATTATCAAGAGAACGTGCTGGTTTTGAAGTTCGTGATGTTCATAGAACTCATTACGGACGTATTTGCCCTATTGCTACTCCTGAAGGACCAAATATTGGTTTAGTTGGACATCTTTCATGTTACGCTAAAGTTAATGAATATGGTTTTATTGAAACTCCTTTTAGAAAAGTCTTACATGATATACCTAACAATCCTAAAATAACTTTAGATAAAATTGCCAGAGAAGATATAATTGATCCTGAATCAAAGAAAACTATTGTTTCTAAAGACGATGTAATTGACAAGAAAAAAGCTGAAACTCTTAAAAAATATTCTGATATTAAAACTATTCCTATTAAACCAGTTGCTACTAAAGAAATCGAATATTTAAATGCTTTTACCGAAGAACAGGCCGTTACAACTGCAGCCACAACTCCTCTTGATGAAAATGGGCATTTTATAAAAGACTATGCTGAAATGAGAATTCACGGTACTCCTTCTTATGATAGTGTAAATAAAATTGATTATATGGATGTAGCACCTAATCAGATTATTTCTGTAGCTACTTCCTTGATTCCTTTCTTGGAACATGATGATGCTGTTCGTGCTTTAATGGGAACAAACATGCAACGTCAAGCCGTCTCTGTTATTAGACCTGATTCCCCTATTATCGGTACAGGTATTGAATACAGAGCTGCTAAAGATTCTGGACAAGTTATTGTAGCTAATGAAGACGGTGAAGTTACAAGTGTTCAAAGTAATAAGATAACTATTAAAACTAAAAATAAAGAACGTGAATATAGTTTAGGTAAATTTGTTCGTTCTAATGCTTCAACTTGCATGAATCAACGTCCTTTAGTAAATAAAGGTGAAAAAGTTAACAAAGGTGATATTATTGCTGATGGTGCTGCTACTGATAAAGGCGAACTTGCTCTTGGTCAAAACTTAACTGTTGCTTTCATGACTTGGGAAGGTGGTAATTATGAAGATGCTATTTTAATTTCTGAACGCGTAGTACAACAAGATCGTTTCTCTTCAATTCATATTGAAGATTATTCAATTGATATTCGTGATACTAAGCTTGGACCAGAAGTAGTAACTCGTGATATTCCAAATGTTGGTGAAGAAAAATTAAAAGATTTAGATGAAGAAGGTATTATACGTATTGGTGCTCATGTAACTTCCGGTGATATTTTAGTTGGTAAGATTACACCTAAAGGTGAAACTGAACTTAGTGCTGAAGAAAAATTACTTAGAGCAATCTTCGGAGAAAAAGCCAAAGATGTTAGAGATAGCTCATTGTACTTAGAACATGGTGAACGTGGTAAAGTTATTGATGTTAAAATATTTTCTCGTAAAAATGGTGATAAATTACAATCAGGTGTTATTAAATCAATCCAAGTTACTGTAGCTCAACTAAGAAAAATTCAACCTGGTGATAAATTAGCTGGTCGTCATGGTAATAAAGGTGTTATTTCAAGAATAGTACCAGTAGAAAATTTACCGTTTTTAGCAGACGGTACTCCTGTAGACATTATTCTAAATCCTCTTGGGGTTATTTCTCGTATGAACTTAGGTCAACTTTTAGAAACTCATTTAGGTATTGCTGCTCGTACTCTAGGTTACAAAGTAGCTACTCCAGCTCTTAACGGCGTACCTGGTAAATTTATTAAAGAAGAATTAGAAAAAGCAGGACATACTCCAGATGGTAAAGCTCAATTATATGATGGTAGAACTGGTGAGCCTTTTAATAAAAAGACAACTGTTGGTGTTATTTATATGCTTAAATTAAATCACTTAGTAGAAGATAAGATACATCAACGTTCAATTGGTCCTTATTCACTTGTAACTCAACAACCTCTTGGTGGTAAAGCTCAAGGTGGTGGACAAAGATTTGGAGAAATGGAAGTATGGGCTTTAGAAGCCTATGGTGCTGCTAATACCCTGCAAGAAATATTAACAATTAAATCTGATGATGTAGCTGGTCGTTCTAAAGCTTATGAATCAATTATTAAAGATGAGCCAATTAGTAAATTAGCTATACCTGAATCATTTAATATTTTAGTTCGTGAACTTAAAGGTCTTGGTTTAGATGTAGAACTTATGAAAGGTAAAAGAGAAAGAGTAATTAAAGAAGTAAAAGAAGAAAAACCTAAGGTCGAACCTAAAAAGGAAACTAAGAAAGAAACTAAGAAAAAAGATAAATAAAATATATGCCTACACCTTCTTCAACAAGAACAACTTTAATGCCAGATGACAATATCCCGGTAGTGGAATTTGAAGCTATTCGTTTAAAATTAGCTTCCCCAGAAATAATGCATAGATGGTCACATGGTGAAGTATTAAAACCTGAAACTATTAATTATAGAACTCAGAAACCTGAGAAGGATGGTTTATTTTGTGAAAAAATATTTGGACCTACTAAAGATTGGGAATGCTATTGTGGTAAATATAAAAAGATCCGTTACAAAGGTATTGTTTGTGATAAATGTGGCGTAGAAGTAACTAGATCAGTTGTAAGACGTGAAAGAATGGGACACATTGATTTAGCTGTACCTGCTGCCCATATTTGGTTCTTAAGAGGTATTCCTTCAAAGATAGGTCTTGTTTTAAATCTATCAATTCAAGAACTAGAAAAAATTATATACTTTGCTTCTTTTATAATAACTTCTGTTAAAGAAGAATTAAAAGAACAAACTCTTGAACAAATTAAAAATGAGTTAAAGAGTAAACGTAAAGTAATAGAAAAAGAATTTGAAAATAAATTAAATCAGATTAATCAAAAGAAATCCGAACTACTTGGTAAAGCAAAGGATGATGCTAAAAAAGGCGCCATACAATCTGATATTGCTAAAGAAATTAAACTTTTAGAAACATTAAAAGATAATAAGGCTAGTACTCTAGAAGAAGCAGCAGATACTGCTAAAAAAGAATTGCGTGATATTAAAAAATTAAAAATTATTTCAGAAACTAAATATCGTGACTTATCACTTAAATATGGTCATGTTTTTGAAGCTGGCATTGGTGCTAAAACTATACGTGACTTATTAGCTGAAATTGATTTAAAGAAATTATCTAAAGAATTAGCAGAAGAGATCTCTCATGCTATTCCTTCAAAAAAGAAAAAATTAGTAAAACGTTCAAGGTTAGTAAATAGTTTAATACTAAACAATATTAATCCTGAATGGATGATTTTAACAACTATTCCAGTAATTCCACCAGATTTAAGACCTATGGTACAACTTGATGGTGGTCGTTTTGCTACTTCAGATTTAAATGATCTATATAGAAGAGTTATTAATAGAAATAACAGATTAAAGAGATTACTCGACCTTAAAGCTCCTGAAGTTATTCAAAGAAATGAAAAAAGAATGCTTCAAGAAGCTATTGATGCTTTAATTGATAATAATGCTCGTCATTCAAAGACAGTAACTGCTTCAACTGGTCAAAAAAGACAATTAAAGAGTATTGCTGATATTTTAAAAGGTAAGCAAGGTCGTTTTAGACAAAACTTACTTGGTAAACGTATTGATTATTCAGGACGTTCTGTAATTGTTATTGGACCTAAATTAAAAATGAATGAATGTGGTTTACCTAAAACTATGGCTCTTGAACTATTTAGACCATTTGTAATATCACAGCTTATTAAAAGAGAATTAGTACATAATGTAAGAAGTGCTAATAAATATATTGAACAAGATCACGCAGAAGTATGGGATATTTTAGAAGGCATTACTAACAAAGCTCATGTTCTCTTAAATAGAGCGCCTACTCTACACAGACTTGGTATTCAAGCTTTTAAACCTGTTTTAATTGAAGGTAAAGCTATTCAAGTTCATCCTCTAGTATGTCGCCCATTTAATGCTGACTTTGACGGTGATCAAATGGCTGTTCATGTACCACTTACAGCAAAGGCTAGACATGAAGCAGCTACAATTATGCTTTCAACTAAAAACTTACTTAAACCAGCAACTGGTGAACCTATTAATTCACCTGATCAAGATATTGTCTGGGGTTGTTATTATTTAACCTTTATTAATCCACAGCAAAAAGAATCTGTTAAATTCTTTAGCTCTAAAGAAGAGGCTAAACTTGCTTATGATTTAAAGGCTATTCGTTTACATGATAGAATTACTATTAAATTTAAAAATGAAAGAATTGAAACTACTGTTGGACGTGTCATATTTAACTCAATAATTCCTGAAAAATTACAATTTGTTAATAATGAAATGAATTCTGGTAAACTAAAGAATTTAGTAGCTCAAGTCCTTGAAGCTTATGGTAGAGAAGAAACTGCTGAATTTTTAGACAATATTAAAAAACAAGGTTTTGAAACAATTACTGCCTCAGGATTGTCATGGGGAATGGATGATGTGCCTATTCTTAAAGAAAAGAAAGATATTATTAAGTCTGGTGAAATAAAAGTAAAAGAAATTCAAGAACAATTTGAAAAGGGTTTACTAACCAATAAGGAAAGATATGTTAAGGTAGTTGAAACCTGGAAAGAAATAAAAGATGAGATTACTGAAATTAGTCAAAACCTATTTAGCGTACATAGTTCACTTTACTCCATTATTAACTCTGGTGCTCGTGGTTCATGGGCTCAGATGATTCAAATCATGGGTATGAAAGGTTTAGTAATTAACCCGGCTGGTGAAGTTATTGAATTACCTATTAAAGCTAACTTCCAAGAAGGTCTTGATGTGCTTGAATACTTTATCTCTACTCATGGTACTCGTAAAGGATTATCTGATACTGCTCTTCGTACTGCTAATGCTGGTTATTTAACACGTAGACTTGTTGATGTTTCACAAGATATTATTACTAATATAGCTGATTGTGGCGATAAAGAAGGCTTAACTTTAAACCAAGCTGATGCTGAAATGATGGGTGAACCTTTAGTTAATTTAATCATGGGTCGTACAGCAATGACCAAGATTGTTCATCCTAAGACAAAAACTGTTTTAGTTAAAAAGAATGAAATAATTAACAAGGATCATATAAAGAAATTAAAAAAACTAACTCTTGAATCAGTTCATATACGTTCACTATTCTCATGTAAATCAGTACGTGGTATTTGTCAAAAATGTTATGGTACTGACTTGGCTTTTAATGCTCCGGTAAAACAAGGTGTAGCTGTTGGTACTATTGCTGCTCAAAGTATTGGTGAGCCTGGTACACAGCTTACTATGAGAACTTTCCATACAGGTGGTGTAGCTGGTACTGATATTACTCAAGGTTTACCTAGAGTTGAAGAATTATTTGAGGCTAGACCTCCAAAGAATAAATCAATTATCTCTGATGTTGCTGGACAAGTTATAATTGATAAAGAAATGGCTAGTGGTGTTAGAAATCAAAGAATTGTTAAAGTTAAATACAGAGGATATATTAAAGAAGATTACTTAGTTCATGAAGATTATGATATTTTAGTTAAAGATGGTGACAAGGTTAAAGCTAAGCAACAAATAATGAAACATAAGCAAACTGAGAAACCTGTAGTTACTAAACATGATGGAACTATTAAAATTGATTCTAAAAAAGTTAAAATTATTTCTGATGAAGAAACAATAAAAGAATTTACTATACCTCCAGGTTTAAGTTTATGGGTTAAAGATGGTGACTTAGTTAATCCAGGAGATCCTTTAACTGAAGGTAGCATTGATCTAAGAGAATTATATGAACATCGTGGTGAACTAGCTACTCAAAAATACATCATTAAAGAAATTCTTAAGATTTATTCAATGCAAGGTCAGAAACTAAATATGAAACATATTGAAATTATTGTCAGACAAATGTTCTCAAGAGTTCTGATTCAAGATTCAGGTGATACTAAATTATTATCTGGTGAAATTATTACTAGACCTATCTTTAATGAAGAAAATAACAAAGCTAAGAAAGAAGGCAAAAAAGAAGCTGAAGGTGAAATTCTACTCTTAGGTATTACTAAAGCTTCATTATCTACTGATTCCTTCTTATCAGCTGCCTCATTCCAAGAAACAGCTCGTGTCTTAATAGATGCTGCTATTACTGGTAAAGTAGATCATTTAAGAGGTTTGAAAGAAAATGTTATTATTGGACGCTTAATACCTGCTGGAACTGGCTTTGAAAAGAAAAAATAATATATTAATTTATATACTAAAACAGGGTTAAAATAGCCCTGTTTTTTGATATAGCCATAATTAAAAAAAAATGTTAAAATACTACTACTAAAATACAAAATGGCAAGAAAAAAAAGAAGAAAATCAAAGAAAAAAAAGAAACAGTTACTTGAAGAAGAATACGAATCTGAGGGTACCCTAAATGGAGAGACAAAAAGGGGTATTTTTATTGTATTAATTCTAGTTATAGCTCTTTTAGTAATTCTCTCTTTATTCAATTTATCTGGTGAATTAGGCTTATATTTGAAAAATTTCTTAGGTATTATATTTGGCTGGGGCTTTTACTTTTTCCCAGTTATTTTATTACTTTTAGCATTTACTCTGCTTAATCCAGAAAGATACGAAGTAAGACCTAGTAACTATTTTGGTCTTTTTTTACTACTAGCTAGTCTCTTGGGTTTATTACAGATAATAAAGAGTGATCCTACAACATATATATCTGGTTCTGGTGGTGGTTATCTAGGTTATGCTCTGGCATTTCCTTTAATCGGCTTGACTGGTATTTGGGCAACTTTAATAATATTGGTAGCTATTTTTTTAATATCCCTGTTAGTAACCTTTAACACATCTTTAAATACAATTTTAGGTAATTTTAATATTCTAAATTGGTTCAGAGGCAAAGTAAATCAAGCTGAAGAATATTACGAAGATGATGACGAAGAAGAGGAAGAAGAAATAGAAGAAGATGATGACGAAGAAGAACCCACTTTTAAAACTAAAAAAATGCCATTCTCTAAACAAAAAAGTAATGGCAAGATAAAAGAAATTCCCGAAGGTTTAAATGTTACTTTCTCGCATGGTAAAAGTCATAAAGTAGAAGTTCCTTTAAATCTATTAGATAACAGAACATCAAAACCAACTAGTGTTGATATTAAAGCTAATTCTGAAAAAATTAAAGATACTTTAGATAATTTTGGTATTGAAGTTACTATGGGCGAAGTAAATACTGGTCCAACGGTTACTCAATTTACTTTAAAACCTTCAGAAGGAATTAGATTAAATCAAATTACTGGTTTACAAAATGACTTAGCTCTAGCTTTAGCTGCACATCCTATCCGTATTGAAGCTCCTATCCCGGGCAAATCATTAGTTGGTATAGAAATTCCAAATCAAAGTATTGCTTTAGTTAAATTAAGAGAAATTTTAACTAGCAATGAATTTAAAAAGAAAAAAGGTGCTTTACTATTTTCACTCGGTAAAGATGTGGCCGGACGTCCTTGGATCGGTGATCTAGATAAAATGCCTCACTTACTTATTGCTGGAGCTACTGGTTCTGGTAAATCAGTTTGTATAAATAATATTATTGTTAGTCTACTCTATCAATACACCCCTGAAAATCTAAGATTAATAATGGTTGATCCTAAGCGTGTTGAACTTTCTACTTTTAATGGTATTCCTCATTTACTTACTCCTGTTATTACTGAGCCTGATAAAACCATCAATGCTTTAAGATGGGCTATCAATGAAATGGATGAAAGATATAAATTATTCTCAGCTGTTGGTAAACGTAATATTGGTGCCTATAATTCATCTGTAATTACCAATAAATTACCATATATAGTTATTATAATAGATGAACTTGCTGACCTTATGGCTGTTGCTCCTCGTGATGTTGAAGCTGCCATTGTTAGACTAGCTCAAATGGCTAGAGCTACTGGTATTCACTTAATAGTTGCTACTCAAAGACCTTCTGTTAATGTTATTACAGGTTTAATTAAAGCTAATGTTACTTCACGCATTGCTTTTGCTGTAGCCTCATCTGTTGATTCTAGAACAATTATTGATACTTCTGGTGCTGAAAAATTATTAGGTAAAGGTGATATGTTGTTTATCTCTGCTGAGCTATCTAAACCAAAACGTTTGCAATGTGCTTTCATTAGTGACGCTGAAATAGAAGGTGTAGTTGATTTCTGGTCAAAACAAGGCGAAGCAGAATTCAAAGATAATATAACTGAAAAACAAACTAAAGTTAGTATGCCAGGTAGCGGAGGCTCAAGTGATGAGGATGAATTATTAGAAGAAGCTAAAGATGTAATTATAAAAGCTGGTAAAGCATCTGCTTCACTTTTACAAAGAAGATTAAGAGTTGGTTACGCTAGAGCAGCACGTATGTTAGATCTTTTAGAAGAGCAAGGTATTGTTGGACCATCTGAAGGAGCTAAGCCTCGTGAAATATTAATAGATGATGATTATTTAGCAATACCAGTTGAAACAACTGAAAGCTATGTTAGTCCTGAACCTGAGTATATAGAATCAGAAGATACAGAAGAAGTAGAAGATGATGATACTGAAAACTTTGAAGAGGAGGATGAAGAAGAAAAGATAAATTGAGTTAAAACAAAAATTTAATGACTAGTTTTATACAAAAAAAACTACCTACCAACAAAACCCTGCCTGAAATTTTAAAAGATCAACGGAGCAGGGCTGATTTATCATTAGACGAAATTTCATTTAAAACTAACATAAGTATTAAATACATTGATGCTTTAGAAAAAGGTAAATATGATAAATTGCCAGGTGAAATATATAATAGACAATTTATAAAAAAATTAGCTAACATATATTCATTATCCGAAAAATCTTTACTTAAAATATATCAAGATGAAAAAGAATCTCAACTTACTTTTAAAGAATTAGCTAGAGAGACTCCTAAAAAAGAAAATATTTTAAATAATATTTCTCCTAAGATAATAAAAAGAAGTTTAGTAATATTACTAATTTTAGCTTGTTTTACATATTTAGGTTGGGAAGTATTTAATATATTTTCTCCACCAAATTTAGAAATAGCTTCACCCTTACCACAAACTATTACTACGGACCCTTATGTAGAAATAATAGGCATAACTGAACCAGAGGCTATTTTGACAATTAATAATCAAAAAGTAATTATTGAACCTGATGGAAAATTCGATCAAACAGTAGATTTAACATTTGGCTTGAATAATTTCGTAATTTCTGCTAAAAAGAAACATAGTAAAGCTATAGATATCACCTTATCTATTCTAAGACAAGGCGAAGCTACAGCCTTTAAATAATAGGGTCATTTAAACATTAATCATAATTATATGGTAAAAGAAGAAAAGAAAAAGGAAAAACAAAAAAACAAAGCAGCAGATGATGCTATTGCTCAAATTCAAACAAAATTTGGTGAAGGCTCTATTATGAAGCTAGGTGATGCTAAACAGTTAAAAGTAGACTCTATCCCAACGGGATGCTTATCGCTAGACATAGCTCTAGGTATTGGTGGTGTACCAAAAGGTAGAATCATTGAAATATACGGACCTGAAGCATCAGGTAAAACTACCCTATCCCAACACATTACTGCTGAGTGTCAAAAATTAGGTGGTACTGCAGCTTTTATTGATGCTGAACATGCTCTAGATCCATCTTATGCAAAAAAGATAGGAATCAATGTAGATGATCTGCTAATTTCACAACCTGATACAGGTGAACAAGCTTTAGAAATTGCAGAAGCATTAGTTAGATCTAACGCAGTTGATGTAATTATTATTGATTCAGTAGCAGCTCTTGTACCTAAATCAGAAATTGAAGGTGAAATGGGCGATAGACAAATGGGTACCCAAGCTAGACTAATGAGTCAAGCCTTAAGAAAGCTATCTGGTATTGTTAGTAAAACAAATACCACTGTAATATTTATTAATCAGATCAGAATGAAGATAGGCGTCTTCTTCGGTAACCCAGAAACAACTACTGGTGGTATGGCTCTTAAATTCTATTCTTCAGTTAGAATTGAAGTAAGAAGAGCAGCACAAATTAAAAAAGGTGATCAAGTTATTGGTAACCGTGTAAGATGTAAAGTAGTTAAGAATAAAGTAGCTGCTCCATTTAAAAATACTGAATTTGATATTATGTATAATGAAGGTATTTCAATTGGCGGTGATGTCTTAGACACTGGAGTTAACCTAGGTATAGTTGATAAATCTGGTAACACTTATTCCTTCCAGGGTGAAAAACTAGGCGTAGGCAGAGAAAATTCAAAAGATTTCTTAAAACAAAATCCAAAGCTTATACAAAAAATTAAGAAAGACGTTTGGAAAGCAGTTAAAGAAGAAGATTAAATAGTTAAATAAACTACCACCAGCTAAAATAGCTGGTGGTATTCACTTGCCTGCTAAACGCAGGCTACAATCTACCTTCTGAAAGTAAAGGGTAGTTTGGGCAATTCTACTTGATGGTGTTGTTGATTCATAACATATTGTCTAACTATCTCTTCATCAACGCCAACTGTAGTAACAAAATAGCCTCTGGCCCAAAATGAACCTTTGGGTATTTTTTTAGTCTTTTTTTTGATCCAAGCTGATGATTTGCTTTTGATTAAGCAAACAACGTATGATATTGAATATTTAGGTATCCAGACCAAATGATACGAACATCGGTAAGTGCAATGTGATAGCTGATATAATCTATGATTATTAATAAAAATCACCTCCTTTCTTTTTTGAGGTGATTTAATTATATCATTTTGATTATTTTACCAAGAGCTTCGCTCTAAACGCACCCACCAGCCTTTGGCTGGTGGTTTTTGGGTGTATAAAAGAGCCCGGTGTAAATAACCGGGCTTTTTGAAATTAAGAAAATTTCTTTTTAATATTGAGACTGACCAATCACGATCATGAAATGGTCCAAAACCGGATTATAACCAAAACCTAAATTTAATCGATAAGTATCATTAGGGAAAAGCGCGAAATCTCTGCTAAAAATATAGCTAAACTCTGCCTCACCAATATAGTTTATTAAGAAATCGTAATTTCCAAATGATTTTCTCAATGAATAATTTAAGTACCAGCTGTCATCTGTAACTAGATCTCCATTATCCTCGACATCGAGAATTGTGATGACTCGACTTACACCAATACCAGGTGAAATAGGCCAAGCAGGTTTTAGTTCAAGACCGATATGTCTCAATCTAGGATGAAATGCAAGATAATGGCTATAATCAAAGGCCATTACCATTGTTGTTAATGTAATTAAAATAATTACTTTTTTCTTCATTACGTACTCCTTATATAATATGCGTAATATACTATACTAAGCTAAATCTATATAGTTGTCAAGTTTTATAATATTCCACAAAATTTAAAGCTTTTTAAAATAGTTACTAATTTGACTTAAACTACTTAAAATGATAATTTATCATTAATCGTACAAAAACAACAAGAGGAGATTTAAAATGCCTGATACTATACCGACTGGAATAAATACAACTATCGGTTCAATAATTACTAAAAAGTTTTCTTCGACGGATGCTAAGATATATTGTATTAAAAATGCTTTTATTAAAGGCTGTGTCCATATTGTCCTAGGTTATAAAGGTAAGCAACTCACCAACATCTTTATTAATCCTGAAGACACATCAAAGGCTCGAGAGTATATAGTTATTGGCGAATTGATATCTGCTGTTTTGCAAAATTCAGATAACCCTAATATTGTATTAAAAGAATTGCGAAACATATTCGATCCTGATGAAAAACCTTTCAACGCAGACAAATACCATAAATCCTTCTATTCTGAAATAGCTGACGTCATTGAACAATTCTTTTTAGAGGTAGGTGCTATTAAACCAATAGATAATACCAATAAAAACCATTCAATTAACTAAAGATTAATTGTAAAATAAAAGCCTGTAGTAATATAGGCTTTTTTATTTTTCTAAATTGTATTCAAATAATAATATCTATTATACACTAATAAAAAAGTGCTTAGATATTGTAATCCAAGCACCTACTAAAAAGTTTTGTAACGTTTTATTCAATACCATATCGCTTTAATAGTTGTTTTGAATTTTCAATTGATCTTTCATGGTGTTCAAGCCCTAATAGCTCAATTACTTCTTCAAATAATTTACCTTCTGGATCACCATGTGATGATTCAAGCTCAATATACGTAGGAATTCTATTACCACCTTTGAACAGTTCTCTTATCTCGACTTTCACACCATTTAACTCAAAAACTATTTTAGTTTTTTCGATTTCAACAAAACATGAATGACCAATACGTTCAAAAATTTCATTTAATATTCTAGCATCACCAATCTCAGTCTCTAGCTCTTTTACAGTAGCTACCTGACTTTTTAACGTTCCAGTAATTGTCTCGCCATACTTACAGGTAACAGTGGGTTTATTATTTTGAACCCTTATTCTAAGTATTTTAACTGAATCTGGAATATTATAATATCTATCACAGATACTAAGCGGAACACCTCCTCCAACGCCTAATTCTTTGAGTCGAGCAATAACTTCTTGTTTATTGATCTCTAAAATCTTAGTTTCAGGTTCATTAATTCCTGGCATTTTCTTCTCCTTTTTCTATTATTTTAATTTGTTCAGAATAGATGATTATATATTAAATGATTATCATTGTCAACCGCTCTTATTTAAGCTAAAATAGGTTTAATATGACAATAGCCAGATCAATAGCAAACAATACATTTTGGCAGATAATCGGTAAAATAATCGGTACTTTTTTAGGTATCATAACTATTGGTTTATTAACTCGATACTTAGGCCAAACTGGTTTCGGACAATATACAACTGCTCTTGCATTTATGCAATTCTTTGGTGTTTTAGTAGACATGGGTCTTTATTTAATATGTCTTCGTGAAATATCAGCAAATCCTGAAAGAGAAGAATATATAATAAGTAATATATTTACTTTAAGAATTATTTCTGCATTTATCTTTATTGGTGGTGGTGCTTTATTAATCTTTTTATTCCCCTACCCAGCTATAGTTAAATACTCAGCTCTCATAGTATCACTATCATTTTTCTTCATGTCTTTAGTCCAAATCTTAACAACTGTCTTTCAAAAAAATCTAAAGATGACACAAGTTGCTTTAGCAGAAGTAATTGGTAGAATTGGTTTCTTAATTGTTATATTCCTATTTATTTTTTATAAAGAAAACTTACCAGCTTTAATGCTAGGTAATGTAGCTAATACTTTTATTTACTTTTTAATATTGTGGGTCCTAGTAAAAAAGTATGTAAAAATTACCTGGCTTATTGATCTACCGTATTGGAAAGAAATAATTACTAAAGCTTGGCCTATAGCTTTAGGCGTTGTTTTAAACTTAGTATATTTTAGAGCAGATACTATAATATTGAGCTTATATAAGCCAGCCAGTGAAGTTGGTATTTACGGAGCTCCATATAAAATATTGGAAATCATAGCTACTTTCCCTCATATGTTTATGGGATTAGTTATGCCTCTTTTAACTGCCGCTTGGCTTGTTAAAAATAAAGAAAAATTTCAAAATATTTTACAACATACTTTCAATTTCTTTTTAATTATAATAATACCAATGATACTAGGAACTATTCCTTTATCTCACGGAATTATGAAATTAATAGCTGGAGACGGATTTACAGAGTCTGGTGCCATCTTACCGATTTTAATAGTAGCTACAGGCTTAATATTCTTAGGCACTATGTTTACCTATACTTTAGTAATTTTAGATAAGCAAAAAGCTATGCTTAAATATTTTGGCTTAGCTGCTGTACTTGCTTTAATCGGCTACTTTATTTTCATTCCGCGTTACTCATACTTTGGAGCTGCCTGGGTCACAGTTATAGTAGAAGGCTTTATTACAATAATGGCTCTTAGTTTAACTTTCTACCATGCTAAGATTAAACTTAAATTAAATGTCCTTTGGAAATCATTACTTGCTTCAATAATAATGACTTCTTGTTTATACTATTTATTACCCTTCAATTTAAATATAATACTTCTACTTTTAATTGCTTGCCTTGTTTATTTTATCTTTCTATTTCTTCTTAAAGGAATTGACAAAAAAATGATAAATGCTATATTGAAATAGTTCTGTTCTAAATAACTTAGGAGAAATCGTGTTTAACAAAATAGACATTCTTAAAAAAATCTTCGCGCTAGATAATACAAGATTTGCTTTATGTCTTTTGGGAGCAATATCTTTAGGGATCCTAACCGCCTTATTTTCTCAATGGATTATAAAAAATACCTGGTTCAATCAATACTTTGCTGCCATAATGATTTCAATTATTGTGCTTTCAAGCATACTTTACATTCTGTTACTTAAAAAATCACCTAGACGTAATAAATATAGTCAAGTAATTTATTTAATAGGGGCTGTAACTATATTGATATTAATGTCTCTTGAAGTATTTTCAGATGCAAATCAAGTAAAAGAACGAATCGTAATTATTACACTTACACTATTCTATCTAGTAATAATAGTTTTCATGATAGATAGCAAAGATGATCAAAAATTATTTCTTGCAAATCAACACATGATAAGTGAATTAATAAAAGAAGTAAAAGTTAGACTAGCTATTGAAGAAACCAAAGAAGACGAAAAAGAACTAAAAAGACTACTCAATCTACAAAAACAGTAGTAATGCTTAAAAATATTTTCTCTATAAACGCTCAGTCCAATTGAGCGTTTTTTATTTACTTAAAAGTCTGTTAAAATAGAGCTATGTTAAACATCGTATTAATCATTCTATTCTACCTATTATTCGCCTATTTAAGCTCAAAAAACGTTAAATATGGCCTCTTTATGGTAACTGCGTTACTTCCATCATATTTGGTTAGATTTAACGTTTTTAACATACCAACTACACTTTTAGAAGGTATGATATATATTCTATTTATCATTTGGCTATTTAAAATGAAGAAAGAATATAGTCTTACCTTTAACCCACTTAAGTGGTTTAAATCTAAAAAAGAATTATTTAATCCAGTACCTAATATATTAAAATTACCTTTAATTCTCTTTTTAGTAGCAGCTACTATCTCCGTATTTGTATCACCTAACTTTGAATCTGCTCTAGGTTTATGGAAAGCATATTTTATTGATGCCCTATTATATTTCATAATATTTATTTATACTATTAAATCTAAAATTGATATACAAAATATTATCAGAGTTTTAGGTTTAACTGTTATTGTAATTGGTTTATTTGCTATATATCAAAAAATAACTGGCAATTTAATTCCTAACCCTTTTTGGGCAGACGAAAGTACTAGACGCATAACAACATTTTTTGGTTATCCCAATGCTAATGCTTTATTTATATCACCTATACTTCTTTTAACTTTAATTAATTTAGTTAAAGACAAAAAAAAGTATTTATATCAAATACTAAATATTTTAATCTTAATACTTGGCTTTCTAACTGTGCTTTGGGCAGAATCAACAGGAGCCTTACTTGGTATCCTAGCTGGTTTAATAACAATATTTATTTTCACTAAAAAAACTAGACTTATAACTCTTACTTTAATTGCATTTGTTTTAATTGTTTCATTATTTATACCGGGAGTTACCTCAAAGATAGAAAGTTCATATATTTCCATAAATGAAACTCATCTTTCTGCATCACCAACTGATTTACAACTAAGAACAAGCCAGTGGCGTGAAACATATGAGCTTTTAAAAACAAAACCTATCTTAGGTGCTGGCTTAGCTGGGTATCAAACATTAGTTGAGCCATATCATATAAATAAACATATTGAAATCTATTTATATCCACATAACTTCTTTCTAAACTTTTATGTTGAGATTGGTCTACTAGGATTAATTAGTATTTGCTGGCTTCTTATTATATACTACAAGCTATCATATAAGTCAGAATATTCTATTTATTCCATAATCTTAAGTTCAGTAATGATTACTATTCTAGTACATGGTTTAGTAGATGTACCATATTTAAAAAATGACTTAGCAATATTATTTTGGATTATCTTTGGCTTAACAATCAGTATATATAATACACGGAGAGGTGCCGGAGTGGTTGAACGGGCTGCTCTCGAAAAGCAGTAGACTTTTACTAGTCACGGGGGTTCGAATCCCTCCCTCTCCGCCATAAAAGATAATTTAAATTTTTAATGTTACTTTTTTCATTTTAATTCGTTGTATATATTAGAAAACCATGGTTTTAGAAGAACAAAATATAATAGATATGTATGATAAATATGTAGATAAAATATATAATTTTGTTTACTATCGTACACATCATAAAGAAACTGCTGAGGATTTAACTAGCTTAATCTTTATTAAAGCTCTTGAAAACATTAGTAATTATAAAAAGGGAACTAATTTTAATGCTTGGATATATAGAATAGCTAGAAACACAATTATAGATCATTATCGTACAAAACGAGAATTTAAAGATATTGATGATATTTGGGACTTAGCTTCTAGTGATGACCTAAGCTCAAAGATTGATAACAAAGAAACATTAAAAAAGATAGAAAAATACCTTAATACTTTGAAATCATTACAAAGAGATGTAATAATAATGAGAATCTGGGATAATCTATCTTTTAAAGAAATAAGTAAAATTCTAAATAAAAGTGAAGGCTCTTTAAAAATGATGCTTAGCAGAAGCAGGAAAGAGTTAAAAGAAAATTATTTAACTATATTAATCCTCTTAATATCAATAAAACATGGATAAAGAAATTAAAAACATTTTAAATGATCTATATAAAATAGATAAAAGTTTTAAAAAACATGAATCTGAATTAATTAAAACTATAAATGAATTAATAAATAATAAGCCAAAAATTATTATTAACAAAGATTTTAGAGAAGAATTAAAATCTAAACTCATTAAACAAGCTAAAAAGCTCAATAAAACAAAAATTAAAAAACTAAACTTAAACTTTATGAAATTAAGAAACTATTATTATGTATTCGGCAGTTTTGCTATTATTATCTTAATAGTTATATCATCTGTTTACTACTCAAATCAAACAAGTAACCTAGCCTTTGGATTAAATATTGAATCTGTTTCAGAAAATGCCTTTGGATCTATTGAAAATAATCTTTCCGCTAATGAAACCGTCGACAGGCAAGCATTGGGCATTGGCGCTGGAGGCGGAGGCGGTTATGCAACTGCTTCTTCAGAAATGGCTACTAAATCAGATACAGCTGTTTCTATGATAGCCCCTGATTATATGAATAATTTTCAATACATATATGAAGGTGATGAAATAACTATCTCTGAAAATGAAATGGCAGTACTTAAAAAATCAAAAAACATTAATAATCTTAATCTTTCATCAATAATTAATAACTTTAATTTTGAAACTGTTAATTTAAATAAGTTTTCTGATGCAAAAGTCCAAAATATTTCGTTTGCTCAAGAAAAAGACTTTGGTTATCAAGTTTATCTTAATTTCTTAGAAGGCCAGGTTAGTCTTAACCAAAACTACAGCACTTGGCCACAAAATAATGAGCATGGATGTATAGGTGATGTTTGTACAATAGAAATACAGCAAAGGACTTCTATTTCTGATGTTCCAGAAAACCAGGCTTTAATCAATATTGCAAATGATTTTTTAAATGAATATGACATAGATACTTCCCTATACGGCGAACCTGAAGTAGATAACAGATGGAAAATATATTATGAACAATCCAAAGATAAGGCTAGCTACTATATTCCAGAAGTTATTAATGTGCTCTATCCTCTCAAA
The DNA here is from genome assembly GCA_018672055.1 of bacterium. Taxonomy (GTDB): domain Bacteria; phylum Patescibacteriota; class Patescibacteriia; order UBA1558; family UBA10009; genus JABHGM01. The sequence continues at coordinate 184,422 of JABHGM010000001.1, forward strand.
ATCAATAACCAAATTGTATATAATGAAGGAGGCAATAAAGAGGGTTTAAATCTGGCTATTCATATTAAATATAAGAAGGTTTATAGTCTACATAACCTAACCTCGCAGAATTATCAAAGTTCAATGTATAAAACTGAGACTGATATAAATAAAATTTTGGATATAGCAAGACGAGGAGGTAGAAATGTTTATACATATCAAAACAATCAGAAAGTTATTGAAGTTAAAATAGGAACACCAACACTATCATATGTAAAAATATGGCAATATAATAATAATCAAAATGATGAATTATTGGTTCCAGCATTTATATTTCCCATCTTAGAAAAACCAGCTGTTAACTATTTTTACAAAGATAATATAATAGTCCCTCTTATTAGTGATATGCTTGATTCAGATAATAATCCACGAGTAATGCCTATGCCTCTTGTTGAACCTGCAATAATGGAAAATTAATAATTATATATAAAAGCTCTAATAATATACTTAGAGCTTTTATATTTACCTAATATTAGCTAAATTATATCAATTATTTATTGACAAAACTTCTAACACATGCTAATATAATATATCGTCTACTAACTATGGTAGATGAAATAAAAGTCCGAATGGACAAGGAGAATCTATATGATTCAAACAAAACCAGTATTGAACAAAAGCCATACAAGCTAATCAAATCTATGCCGGTGACAAGGTGCTAAAAGCAACCTTGAAAAATTCCCTGAAGTATTAAACTTTTAAAATCAGATTACAATACTCCTATTAGAATAATTTTAGGATAATTGCTTTAAAATGATAATAATCTAATTTTGAAAATCCTGCTTCAGGGATTTTCTTTTTATTATTGCTTATATACTTTAAAAATTGTATAATAATATCATATTTATGACTAAAATTCGCAAAGCAATTATACCAGTAGCTGGTTTTGGAACTAGATTCCTACCTGCTTCAAAAGCTCAGCCTAAAGAAATGTTGCCTATAGTTGATAAACCAACTATTCAATACATTGTCGAAGGCTGTGTTAAGGCTGGAATAAAAGATATTATCTTTGTTACTTCAAGTAACAAACGTGCTGTTGAAGATCACTTTGATAATTCAACTGGTTTAGAAAATTGGTTAAAAAAACAAGGCAAAACTAAACAGTTAAATGAAATTAAAAAAATTGCTCAGATGGCTAATTTTATTTACATCCGACAAAAAGGACCTATGGGTAATGGTACTCCTGTTTTAAATGCTGAAAAAATAATTGGTGATGAGCCCTTTATGGTTTTTTGGGGTGATGAATTCTATACTGGTCCTAAATCTTGGGTAAAACAAATGATTGATGTCTATGAAAAATATGGAGATCCAGTTCTAGCTGCTGTTAAAACTGATAAAGAAGGCCAGGCTCGTTACGGAATTATTGATGGCGTTAAAGTAGATAAAAATATTTATGAAATTAAAAAAGTAATTGAAAAACCTGGTCCTAAAAAAGCACCTTCTAAATTAGCTTCAGTTGGTGGTTATCTTTTAACACCTGATATATTCCCTATTTTAAAAAAATTAAAACCTAGTAAAGGTGGTGAAGTATGGCTAGCTGATGCTATTCATACACTAAGCAAACAAAGAGCTATGTATGCCTGTGAAATTGATGGTGAATTATATGATGCCGGAACTCTATTTGGTTGGTTAAAGGCTAATGTTGATCTAGCTTTAACTCATCCTAAAATAAGTAAAGAATTTAAAAAATATCTTAAAAAAATTAAGTAATGAGATTATTTTCAAACAAAATATTCGTTTTACTCTTAATTAGTACTTTCTTTTTAACTACTGGTTTATCTTGTAAATTATTTCCCGGTAAACAAGCTCCTGCTGCATATACCAAAGCTCAAACTTTAACTTTTTGGGGTGTCTGGGATACAAGTGATGATTTAGAAGTGTTGATAAAAGATTTTAAAGCTATACATCCAAATATTAAAATAAGTTATAAGAAGTTTAGATATCAAGAATATGAACAAAAACTTTTAGAAGCTTGGGCTGAAGACAGAGGTCCGGATATATATAGTATTCCAGCTACTTGGCTTAGAAAATATAAATCAAAAATTACTCCAATGCCGGATAGCACTAAACTTAGTTTTCAAGAAGTAAAAACTACTTTAGGTAAAACTGAAATAAATACCTATGTTAGAGATATTCCAACCTACAGTGCTCGTGACATTAAAAATGAATTCGTTGATGTTGTCTATAATGATGTAATAATCGGTGGTAAAGTATTAGGTATACCATTTAGCATGGATACTTTAGTTCTTTACTATAATAAAGATTTACTAGATGCTAGCGATATACCTGTACCTCCAACTGATTGGACTGAATTAAAAGAAGCTGTTAAAAAAATTACTAAAGTAAATAATAATAATGAAATATTACAAGCTGGTGTAGCTTTGGGTGTAGCTGACAATCTACCACATAGCGTTGATATAGCTTCTTTACTCATGATTCAAAATGGAGCACAAATGGTTGATGCTCGTGGTCAAGTTGCTTTCCATACTTCACCTACTAAAGATAAAAGTTATGCTCCAGGACTCCAAGCTTTACAATTCTATCTAGACTTTGCAGATCCAATAAAAGAAGTATATTCTTGGAATAATAATCAAAATGATGCCTTTAATGCTTTTGTCTCGGGTAAACTTGCTATGTTCTACGGCTATTCATATCACTTACCTCTCATTAAAACTCAAGCTCCCAAATTAGAAATAGATATTGCCCCAATGACTCAGATAGAAGGTTCTCAAAAAAATATTAATTATACTGATTACTGGGTCTATACTGTTTCTCATAAATCAGCCAATACTGATGCTGCTTGGGGTTTTATAAACTTTGCTTCAGGTGACAAAGAAGTAACTAAGTATTTAAATCAAACTAAAAAACCTACAGCTTTAAGAAGTTTAATTACAAAGCAAAAAGCAGATCCAGAACTAGCAGTCTTTGCAGATCAAGTATTAACTGCTACCCATTGGTATAGAGGTAATGATGCTTTAAAAATGGAAGAATTCTTTAAAGAAATGTTAGACAGGCTACCTAATGCAGCAGATCCTATTGAAATAATGCAAAACGCAGCTTTAAAAATAAATCAAACTTTATAATATGAAATTATTTATATTAATAATTACTTTGCTTATACTATTAAACCCATTAGCAGCTGAGGCTAGTGTCTTACCTGCTTGTACAGCTACTGGTAATTGTGGTTTATGTGACTTTTTTGATACTTTCATTAATATTATAAATTGGTTACTAGGCGTTGTTGGTGGAATTGCTCTTTTCTTATTTGGCTGGCATGGTTTTGGTATGATAACTAGCGCAGGTAACCCAGAAAAAGTAACTGCTGCCAGAAAAGGCATGATGCATACTGTTTTAGGAATAGTTATTATTATTTTCTCTTGGTTCTTAGTTACTATCATAATCGGCATATTACTATCAACACCTGGTTCTACAGGTGATGATGCTTTCAAAAATACTTTATTTAATAATGAAGCTGCTTGGAATCAATATTGTGTAGGTAAGACTGATATTAAAAAATGCCAAGGCAGAGGCCTAGGTAGTCCTTGTGGTAGTGGTAACTTCTGTTATCCTGACGATGGTAACAAAAAAGTACTAACTTGTACTAATTCAGCTTTTATAGATAATAAAGATGGGGATGCTCTGATTGAGGTCAAGAATGCCTGTGAATATTGGGCCAATAGGCCACTCAACCCTAAAGAAGGTTTTCATAATAATCCATACACTGGCTATACTTGTTTAGAAAAAAAATTATGTGATCCATATGAAAATTTAGGTGCCAGTTATTGTGCTACTTCTGATGCTGAATGTTGTCTGACGCTCCCCTTTGATCCTTTTTTATAATAATATAAATAAATATGATAAATAAAAAAAACATTTCAATTCTTTTCCTAGCTATTCTAATGGCTACTCTAATCATTCCTCTACCTTTAACTCTAAATGCTGCTGGTAACTGTGGTAACAGTTATTCTGAAGACGATTCAGGAAGTTGTTTAGAAAATCCTTTAGGCTCAGAAACAATTGATCTGCCAACTTTATATGGTAGGTTACTTTTCTACGGTGTCCTTTTTGTAACTGGTGGTGTAGCTTTAATTATGTTTGTAATAGGTGGCTTTATGTGGATGACTGCAGCAGGTAATCCTGAGAAAATTAAAAAAGGTAAAGACACATTAATGTGGGCTATCTTGGGAATAATATTGATATTTTCTAGTTATTCCATACTTCGTGCTATCTTTGAAATATTACAATTTTAAATTATCTAGTTTTATTATTAGAATTATTGTATAATATAACTAGGTTATCCACATTTAAAATAAATTTAAATAATATTAATTAAAGTAAATTAAAACAAAAACAAAATTTTAATTTACATTTAAGGAGCAAGTCTATGAAAAAATACTTTTCAAAAAAAAGTATCATGGCTTCAGCAGCAACTATTCTTTGGGTAGTCCCAATGATAGTTGGCGCACAAGTTGATGCTGACTTTGGATTAGGTTATCCTGCAGCAACTGGCTTGGGCACAAACGACTTAAAAGACACTATTATAGCTGTACTAAATGTACTGCTTGGTTTCTTAGGCATAATTGCCGTAATTGTAATCTTACTTGGTGGTTTCAAATGGATGACAGCCGCTGGTAATGAAGACAAAGTCGCTGAAGCTAAAAAACTACTTGGCGCTGGTATTGTCGGTATAATAATTATATTATCCGCCTATGCAATTGCCACTTACGTTATTACTCAGATTCAAACCTCGACCGGTGGCACTTTAATTGAGTGATAAACTTTAAAAAACTATAGTTATTTAAAGTCTAGACGTTTTCCTCCTCTGTTTGAGGGGGAATGGCTTAGACTGTAATGACAACTTATACAAAATTAAATGTTTGAAAAACTATACAAACAGTTAATAATTCGGGCATTATTCTTTGCCCTATTTTTGTATTTGGTAATACCTTTTAATTTACAAGCTTCCCCTGCTGGTGATATTGCTACTCAAATATTAGAAGATACAGCTGTTGAAGCTAAATTAATTAATTCAGCAGACAATGCTTTAAATATCTTTGAAATCTCTGGCTTTGTAATTAATATAGTTTTAGGATTTGTAGGTATAATATTTCTAGTCCTTATAATTGCTGGTGGCTATATGTGGATGACTGCAGGAGGTAATGATGAAAAAGTAACTAAAGGTAAATCTCTTTTAACTCAATCAATTATAGCTTTAGCTGTTATTCTAAGCGCTTTCCTATTAACCAACTTTGTTATAATAAGATTAATGACTAATCTATGGGGTTAATTAAAAAAAACTTATTTTTAATTCTAATACTATGTTTTTTAATTATTCCTTTTTATACTCAAGCTGAAGCTGCTTGTCCAAAAAGTCTTAGTATTCAAGAATGTGTTAAATGGGGTCTAGAACAAACTAGCGCTGAAGCAGGCTATACATTTAATGAAAATCTTGATTCTCAAAGTATTTCAGAAACTGTAGGTAATATTATTTCAAATATTTTAACCTTTTTAGGTGCTTTAGTCTTGATAATGATTATTACGGCTGGTTTTCAATGGTTAACTGCCCAAGGCGATGAAGAGAAGCTAAACACTGCTAAATCTAGACTGAAGAATGCATTAATTGGTTTATTAATAATTGTAGCTGCATTTGCTATTACTACATTTGTAACTAGTAATCTAAAAAATATTATTGATGATGCTACAATACCTGATAATCCTGCTAATTATATATGCTCTAATTATGATTATGATGTCTGTATTGATAATGTTGACAGAGCTTGTGGTTATTGGATTCCTGATCAAGGATGCTATCCAAACCCTTTTGACTGTGATTTACGATATCCTTCAGATTGTGAAATACCTGATCCTGATACAGGCCATGATGTTTGTTTGGGTGAAGGCGGTAACTGTATAATAACGCCCCAAGGCGATAGTTGTTATTGTAATTAATATGAATAAAAAATATATAATTCTGTTTCTAACCTTAATAATCTTACTTATTCCTGTTTTAACATACTCCGCAAATATTACAGATATAATAGAAGGGTTAGATAAAACAGCAGAAAAATCACTTTTAATAGATCCTAATGAAGAGGCTACTACAATATATGATATGATTGGACGTATTCTATTTTTTACTTTAAGCCTTCTTGGTATTATTTTCTTAGGTTTAATTATATTTGGTGGTATTGGTTGGTTAACAGCTGCTGGCAATGAAGAAAAGATAACTAAAGCTAAAGGTTTGATGTCTAATGCTTTAATTGGTTTAATAATAATAATTGCTGCATATACTATAGCTAACTTTGTAATATTTACTTTAGCTGATAAAATAACTGAGGGCAATGATTCATTATGTATAGAAGCTTCAGGAGAATGCCAAAACCATGCATTGGGTGCCACAGATTGCACAATTAATGGTTCTCCTGGTACTTATGCTTCTAATTATTGTGGAAGTCAATCAAATGATTCTCTTTATCGTTGCTGTATAGCTAACTAATAATTTATGTTTTTAAATTTAAAAAAATCTTTATTTATTCTAATAATAAGTTTTTTAATACTAAGTCCTTCTTTATTATTCGCTCAATCTCCAGAGGATCCTAGTAATCAACCTAATTATACTTATAAGCAAATTTGTAAATGGGGTGATAATTTAACTGATTGCTTAGAAGAAAATTATAATACTATTACTGGGACTGAGAATGATGATTTTGAAAAAGTAACTTCTGCAAGTTTATCTACAAAAATAGGAATTATCATTTCATACGTTTTAGCATTTTTAGGAGTTATTTTCTTAGTTTTAATTGTAATTTCTGGATTTCAATGGTTAACAGCTGGTGGGAATGAAGAAACTGTAACTACTTCTAGAAAAAGAATTATTAATGCTGTTGTTGGCCTCATTATTATTCTCTCTGCCTACGTTATTACTGCTTTTGTTACTGATAGGATAGAAAGATCTATTGATAAAACAAATACTGTTAGTATTAATTTGCCTAGTGACTATTTATCTATTTAATATTTAATTATTTATATGACTAAAAAAATTATAATTTCATTACTAATACTAATTATCTCTAGTTTTTTAATAATCCCCGCTCTAGCTCAAACAAATATAAATACCAATCTTGAAGCAGCTGGAGAAGGTGCTAAGTATAATATAGACGTTGATGATAATACTATACCTGAAATAATTGGTAAAGTAGTGGCTACTCTACTGGCTTTTGTCACCTCAATTTTTATGATGATGGTTGTTTTCTCTGGCGTTCAATGGATGGTTGCTGGAGGTAATGAAGAAAAAATTACTAAAGCTCGTGGTAGATTAATAAGTAGTATTATTGGCGTAGGTATAACTGCTGCTGCTTATTTCATAACCTGGTTAATTACTGAAACTTTACTAAAATAAAATATGAAATCATTTCTTTTAATAATTGCTGTTTGTTTCTTAATCCTAGCACCCTTAACTGTGTCTAATGCTTTAAATTTAGGCCAAGAAACATATTTAGAAAGTTTAGCTGGTACAGCCGGCTATCAAATTGATAGTGTTCAATCTAATACCTATCTTGATTCGACAATTGGTAAACTACTAGCAAGTATATTTACTTTAGTTGGTATTTCTTTCTTATCACTTATCATTGTTTCTGGATTTCAATGGATAAACGCTCATGGTAATGAAGAAAGCGCTAAAAAAGCTAAAGATCGAATAATCCATGCTACTATTGGATTAATTATTATTGCTTCTTCCTATTTAATCTCCTTCTTCATATATAATTCAATAAATTCCTCAATTACTGGCGAGGTTAATAACTTTGTTCCAGAACCAGGCTTAGAATGTATAGATAATACAAATTGTATTGGGCATGAAAATGGACCTTACTGTAACTATAATCAAGCTACTGGTTATTGTGGTGGGTGTACAGATGACGATGATTGTTCAAGCCCTACTCCTGAATGTGTACGTCCTCTTATTGGCCCTAGCTCATGTCATGAATGCGTAATAGATGCAGATTGTTCTGATAATTTTGGTCCCAGTTTTGTTTGTGGTAATTTCGAATGTATAGAAAATAATGATTTTTAATTAATATGATAAAAAAATATAAAAAAATAATATTAAGCTCTCTAATCCTACTTTTTTTAATACTGGGAATAAATGTTTTAGCACAAGGTGGTTTTCAACAAGAGTTAATAAATAATATTGCTAGTACTACTGAAATTGTTGGTCAAGGACCAGGTTACAATACAAACGCTCAAGGTGAGGATTTTTTTGGAGGTATTTTAATTAAAATATTTGGTTATGGAATTAGTTTCTTAGGCGTTTTCTTCATGTTACTTATTGTCTACTCTGGATTTCAATGGATGTTTTCTAGTGGTAATGAAGAAAAGGTTACTCAAGCTAAAACTAGAATTACTCAAGCAGTGACAGGTTTAGTTATTGTCTTAGGTGCTTTTATAATCTCCTATGCTATATTCTCATTCTTGACTACAGAATATTTAGAAACCCCTTCCTCTGGCATTCAAGCTCCTGATGGTTATCAAGAGCAAATAGCTTGTAGTAATTCTAATAGTGATACGCCTCCTGAATGCGCTGATAGAGGAACTAGAATATATTGTTCTAGCTCTGGTAATTGTGTTGAATGTTTAGACGACGCACGTTGTGCAGAAGCTCCATTTGAACCGCTCGGCTTAACATCTTGCGACCCAACTTGGAATGTTTGTACTTTCGATTTAGATCATACATGTGCTGAAATTACCAACGCTGGCTTATGCATATCTAATGAAAGTTGTAATTGGGCACTGACACCGTCTAACCCAACATGGGAGACAGGTGTATGTGTTAATTCAAATGAATATAATTGCACAACTGGACAATGCCCTCAAGATAGGCCATATTGCATAAATAATAATCAACCAGAAGGAGAATATAGCTGTCATGAATGCAGCCCTGGTATAGATGCTTCATGTGGTCTTTTAAAAAACTGCACACAGCCATTTCTTGAAGGTGGTGAAGGTATCAATGAAGATGATTATCATCTCTACATTTGTACAATTTTTGGTTTTTAAATAATAAAACATATGAAAAAAACAATATTAAAAATTTCTAGCCTTTCCCTTATTATAGGATTAGGCTTTACAAAAATAGCTTTGGCTATGCCAACGTTAAATCCTTTAGCCAGAATGAAACACACTGCTGATGTTATTGGTCTGTCCACTGTAAATGTTCATCCAGCTGAAGTAGCAGCTAATATTATTGCCATCATACTCGGATTAGTAGGTATTATATTTTTTGTGATGATACTTTTTTCTGGTTATGAGCTTATGACTTCTGGTGGTAACGAAGAAGTAGTGGGTAGAGCTAAAAAAAGATTACAATATGCAATTATTGGAATTGTAGTAATCTCTCTTTCATACATAATAACTATTTATGTTTCTGAATTAATAAACAGAGCTACATGTGAAGGTTATTATTGTATTAATGAATAATATATTATTTAAAGACTGACTTCATAAATGAAGTCAGTCTTTTTTATTTACTAAATACTTGTTAAACTAGTAACATGATTAATTATATTAAAGAAAAACAAATTAAAATATTAATAATATCTATTATTACCTATATTACTATTTTTTCTTTAATTTGCTACTGGAAGTACCTTAATTTTGGCTATAATGGCTTAGATTTGACGATATTTAACCAAGTTTTCTTTAATTCGGTACATGGTGACTTTTTTAGGTTTACTATCCATCCTGGGCTATATTTAGGCGATCACTTTACGCCTATTATTCTATTACTTCTGCCATTATATTACTTTTTTCAAAGCCCAATTACTCTGCTTATTCTACAAACTATTATCCTAGCTTTATCTGCTTGGCCAATATATTTAATTGCTAAAAAATATTTACCTTCTGCCTGGCCACTTTTTATTTCCTTAGCCTGGCTTTTTAATCCATTCGTACAAAATGTAAATCTTTTTGAATTTCATTTACTTCCTTTTGCAATATTTTTAATATTCTGGACGTTTTATTTTTATTTAAAAAATAACTTTAACTTATTTCTTCTATTCTCTCTTCTGAGCATGTTGGTTAGAGAAGATGTGGCTTTAGTAATTATTATGATGGCTGTACTGGCTCTTTTTGAAAAAAGAAAATGGTTTTGGTTTATTATTCCAGGGGTAATAAGTATTATCTATTTCTTAACCTCTATGTCTATAATCGGACATTTTACTCCTGACGGACAATACAAATTTCTTTACTACTACAATTTTTTAGGTAACAGCTTTAAAGAAATAATTATAACTGCTTTAACTAAACCTTGGCTTATTATTAAACAAATTGCATCATGGCATAACTTATTTTTTACTCTAACGCTTTTTATGCCCTTTGCTTATCTATTAAGACTTAAATATTTGATACCAGCTTTTTTAATCTACCTCCAACTAATCATTGGGAGTGCTAATGACTCAGTTTTGGTCCTTAGTATGCACTATGTTTCTTTATTACTGCCCCCAATATTTATTGCTTTTATTATGTTTTTGAATAGATTCCTATTAACTGATAACTATTTAAAATTAAAAAGCCTTCTTCAATTAAATAATTCATTATTTATATTAATTCTTTCAACAATTGTATTGTATAGTTCTTTAACTATGGGCCCTCTGCCCTCTGTTGCTAAAAATTTAATAAGCCCCGGTTGGTCAGAAGAAAAACTATTAATTAAAAAAGAATTAGTTAAAAATATTTCACCTAGTGATAATTTAGGAGCTACTTATGAATTTCTATCACCCATGTCGTCAAGGCATAATCTCTATTCAATGCATTATGCGTTCTTAGGTAAATTACAATTTTCTAATACAGATTATGAGCTACCATTAGACGTTGATACATTGCTTATTGATTTTAATGATTTTATATACTATGAACTACAATACCCTGACGAGCCAACTTGGCAATCATATTATCAAAAAGGTGATGATAGTATAAGGAAGTTAATTGAAGAACGTAGTTTTGGGATAACTAAAATTAATGACTTATATGTTTTAATGAAAAAAGATGTAAATAATAATATTAAGTTATATGAAATAGTTGACGATACTAAGTTTGATGAAGTGGATTATAAAAAAATAGGTGAAAATATTTCATTCCTGGGTTATGAAAATAATTTAGATCATATTTCACTATATTTTAAATCAAATTCTAAACTTAATGAAGACTATCAAATAAGATTAATTGGTAAAAATAATAATGAAGAAGTTTTTAATAGATATTTACCACTAGCCTACGGCTTATACCCCACCAGAGAGTGGGGAAAAGATGAAATTATTAAAATTAATTATTATTTGAATTTAAAAGATGTATCTTCTTTAGAATTAAATTTAGTTAATCTTCAAGGCTACTACACTTTAAATAACCTAGGAACCATGATAAATAAAATAACCCAAGAAAATACCCTGGGTTATGTTAAAATCGATTTAGATTAAATCTTATCCCTAAACTTCAACCACTTGCTCATAATCTTTGGTGCTAAATAGATAGCAATAAACGCTACTAATAATCCAGCTAGCAGATCTATTAAGTAATGCCATCTTAAATAAAGAGTAGAAAGCCAAACAGACGTTACTAATGGAATATGTAGATAATATAAATACTTAAGGTATTTATTTTTTCTTAAATATTTCCAAGCAAAGTATAACCAAATAAAAGTTACTCCAAAGTGAAGACTTGGAAAACAATGCAAAGCCCTATTTTCAATCAAATATTCCATTACCATAGTATTGGGAGTATAGTATGGCTCGCCATTTAAAGTAATAAGTTCAGTTGTTAAAACCTCCTTTTGAGCTAGTAATGGACCATCACAAGGCACTAAAACATACCCTGCTAGTCCTAAAAAATTAGTTATTATGACAGTCAATAAAAGAGTTTCAAAAACTCTTTTACTTTTAAAAATAGAATATATTATTGGGTTCACAAAATAAAACACAAAATATAAAGTGTAAGCAAAAGCAAACCAACTAGTTAGGCCTGGAGTAATTAATTTTTCAAATAAAACTGCAATGTCGTTACCAAATAATAGTGCTCTATCAATGCTTATTAATACTTCATCATAATTATTTGAATTAAAAAATCTTGTTATATCATGAATTGAATCGTATATGTATAAAAAAATAAAAAAAGGAATTATTTGAATAATAAAATCCTTAGTAGCAATTAAGGCCTCTTTAAATATTTCTAATATCTTTATATCTTCTTTAAATCTAGTAAACAATATAAGAGTTAGTTTAATTAAAGAAAAGCCTAAAATTATATAAATAAATAAAATAATTCCACTAATCTCATTAATCGAATTAATTGGCAAATTAAAAACTTTAAACGCTAAGAGAGTTAATGTTAAACAAATAAAACTAACCCAGAATACTGGGTTAAAAAAATTTAATATAAACTGCTTGTATTTTTCCATTCTTAAGCTACTTACTAGCCATCCTATGTTTAAAATAATCTACCCAAGGTATAAGAGTGGGGTCTTGTTTATTAAGCTTAGTTAATTTAAAAGATAATAAAGCACCAAAAGTAAGCATGCTAAATACTTGCTCTTCTTTTGTTCCATTCAACTTAATATCAGAATATTTTATCTTATATTTATTCAATACTTCTTTCATTACTTTATATCTCTTTTGATTTCTAGGTAAATACATGTCTGAGTTTACTAAAACAAAGTGTAATAACTTAGTATTTGCTTTAGGGAAGGTTAAGCCTTCTAACAAATGATGGTTTAATTCTGGAATATGGTAATAATATGCTAACTGTTTTGAAGATTCGTTTGTTTGATTAGTTATAATATGTCCATTACCCTCTAAAAATTCTGAGGTAACATATATTATTATTTTGTCTTTTAATTTCTTAGCTAAATTATCTACTTCTTTAGTTTTTGTATATTTTTTATAACTCTTAACTAAATATTTAGCTAAATTATCTACTTCACTATCTGTTATTTTTAAAGCTCCTGATTTTTTTAATATTTGTAAAACAGCTCCGGTGGTATAGCTAGTTCCCATCCTTGGTTGACCGCTAGGATTATCTATTGGATCAAATAAATATATTGGTAGCTTATATTTCTTAGCTAAGCTGGCTAACTTGCCTCCCGTACATATGGCTAGAGCTTTAAGTCCTCTCTTCTTTGCTTCGTGTGCTCCGCTTATTACCTCTTCTGTACTGCCCGAATAACTTGATAAAATAACTAATGTTTTTTTATCAACATACTTTGGTAATTTATAACCTCTAATTTGTGTAATAGGATATTTTAATCTATCAAAAAATAAAGCATTTATTAAATCTACACCTAATTGAGAACCACCCATTCCAACAACTAATACCTTATTTATATCACTAAAATTCTTAGGTAACTTTAATAATTTTGCCTCATTATAGCTTGCTAATAATTGTTTACCGCTAAGCTCAATTGACTCTAAATATGTCTCATCTGCTTTATTCATAGTCTAAATTATATCATATTTTGACGAAATTACTAATTTAAGCTAAACTTTTAAAGTAAATAATATACATATGTCAGGACATTCTAAATGGTCAAAAATTAAAAGAAAAAAAGGCGTTAATGATGCTAGGCGTTCAGCTAACTTTACCAAACTAGCTAATGCTATTTCTCTTGCTGCACGCGGAGGTAGCGATCCAGACACCAATTTTAAACTTAAAATGGCTATTGATAAGGCCAAGTCTAATTCTCTGCCAAAAGATAATATTGATAGAGCTATAAAGCGTGGTACTGGTGAAATAGAAGGTCAACAAATTGAAGAGCTAACTTATGAAGGTTATGGACCTGAAGGTGTAGCTATTATCGTAGAAATTGTTACTGATAATAAAAATAGATCCTCTCAAGAAGTAAAGCATATTCTTTCCAAATATGGTGGTAAGTTAGCAGGACCAGGGAGTGTTATGTGGCAATTTGATTACAAAGGTGTGGTTACTCTTGAATTAGATAAATTAGATGATGATACTCAATTGCTTTTAATTGATGCCGGGGCTGAAGATATTAAAACAGATGGCGGCATTACTCTTATAACTCAAACTGATAATTTAAATATTTTAAAGAATAAAGTTGTTGAACTTAAGCTACCATTAATTGATCATATTTTAGAGTACGTACCTAAAGAAACTGTTAAACCTACAAATGAAAATTCTCTTCTTAAATTATTTGATGAACTTGATGAATGTGACGATGTAAATAATTTCTTTTCTAACGCTGATTTATGACTTCTAAAAAACAAATTATTTTAGGTATTGATCCAGGTCTAGCTGATACTGGATTTGGTGTCATTTCTAAAGAAGGTCAAACTTTAACTATGCTCGATTGTGGTAGTATAAAAACAAAACCACAAACTGAGTTTATGGATAGGTTAAAAATTATAAATTTTGAACTTAAGAAAATTATTAAAAAGCATAAACCAGATATAGCTGCTGTTGAAGAGCTGTTTTTTTGTAAAAACGCTAAGACTGCTCTTTTGGTTGGCCAAGCTCGTGGTGTTTGCTTACTAACCATAGCTGAAGCTAAAATCGAATTTACTGAATTTACTCCACTTCAAATTAAACAAGCTATAACCGGGTATGGTAAAGCTGATAAAAACCAAGTAGGACAAATGGTAAAGTTTTTTTTAAATTTAAAAGAAGTCCCTAAACCTGATGATGCAGCTGACGCTCTAGGCGCTGCCATAACTTGTGCTAATACTAAGAAATTTTAATATATTTAATAATATTGACATATATTAGTATATATAATATACTGCTATATTCAACTGAACATTTCACAAACAAATCAAGGAGAGAAAATGAAGAATTTATTAATTCTTGCACTAACTGTATGGCCAGCCATGGCTCAAGCTTCTGAAGGAGTCAATCAATTTTGGTTCGGTATCATTTATATTGTAGGCGCTATACTCATAATCATTACCATATGCCTTGGTATAGCGTATAGATCAGTTAAAAAGGATCTCAAAGAAAAAAATGGACTCTACAATTACTTAAAAACAAAAAACGAACGTTGCGATAGGCTGCTAGAAGGGCGCTTAGAGTTTGTTGAAAGACAAAGTTATGACGACTTATTTAGGGAACATCCTAATTTCTTATTAACAGACTTGGCAGGAATTCTTTCTTGCGCAGACAGAGATATAGAAATAGTAGAACGTGGCTTACTTAAAATAATATTGTCTTCATTGGCTGAAAATAAAATAGTACGTCAAGGTGAACTAATATATACTGAAGCTGTGATCCAAATTGGGCGATGTGAAGGTATAGTTTTTCTACTTAAACATGATGAGGGTGTGGTACGAATTAAAACTAATAAACGCGTCTACTATCTTTTGCCAAGACTGGGCTTCATTATTGAAGAAGAAGTTGCTTCATATACTAAATTTAATAATTTAAAAAATATCTATCCTTTTTCTGGGGAAAAAGGCAAGCCTGCAAGAATAGATTTAAAAAAATAAAAATCTCAATAAAACTTGAGAAATTATATTTAAGGGCAGATTTTATATCTGCCTTTTTTAATACTAAGAAATTTTAACAAATTTTCTCTTACCAACTTGTATAATCATGCCTGATTTTACTTCTATCTCTGATATAGAAATTATTTTTTTATCATCTATCTTTACTGCTCCTTGTTTTACCATTCTCTTTGCATCTGATTTTGAAGACACAAGCTTTGTTTCAAATAATAATTCAATAATATCCCATTTCTTATTTTCAATTTTAACTTCTTTAATATCATCTGGTATTTCATTATCCTTAAACTGTTTATCAAAATTATCTGAAGCAGTTTTTGCTTTTTTTTCACCATAAAACATCTTGACTATTTCATTAGCTAATTTAGCCTTAATATCTCTTGGGTTTGCACCAGATTTTATTTGTGATTCAATGCCTATTATATCATCCATAGGTACACGAGTTACTAAAGTAAAATATTTAACAATCAAGTCATCTGAAATTGACATCACTTTACCAAACATATTATTTGGTTCTAAGGTTAAATCAATTGTATTACCCCATGAAGAACTCATTTTTCTTGAATCAGTGCCTGCCATAAGTTCCGTCATTAATATATTTTGTGGTTCTTGTTTAAAATGCTCTTGCATCTTTCTGCCAGCTAAAAGATTAAATCTTTGATCAGTTCCGCCAAGCTCAACATCTGCTTTTATAGCTACGCTATCGTAGCCCTGCATTAAAGGATAAAGCATTTCTCTGAGTGATACTCTTGAGCCTTTATCTAATCTTTTTTTAATATTTTCACGAGCAATAAACTCAGCGACTGAAAATAGATTAGCTTGTTCCCCTATTTCATTATATTTTAATTTCTTTAGCCACTTACTATTATATTTAACTTCGCATTTTCTTAAATTAATAATCTTACCTGCTTGGGCAGCATACTCTGTCATATTCTTTTTTATATCCTCTTTAGAAAGCATTGGTCTTTCACTTTCTTTATCAGATGTATCACCTATTACTCCGGTAAAGTCGCCAACAATAAATATTATTTGATGTCCTAAATCTTGAAAATCTTTTAACTTAAGAAGTGGTATAGCTCTACCTAAATGAATATTTGGGCTTGTTGGGTCAATACCAAGTTTAACTCGTAACTTTTTACCAGATTTTAGTTTTTTTTCTAAATCTTTTTCATTAATTACTTCATCAACTCCACGAGAAAGAAGCTCTTTAATTTTCTTTTTATCTGTTATTATTTTAGACATATATTATATTTTATTTAAACGTTTTATTGCATCTTCATAATATGGTTTAGCTATTTCTTTTGCACTGTCTGAAGAAATTCTATTGTACATCCAATCAAATTTTTCTCTTATATTTTGTTTGCCTTGTTCTTGAACCTTTTTATTAAGAAAATGATCGACGTTATTCTCCAAGAAGCTTATTGAATCAGCATCCATTAAAATATTTTGTTCTTCAGTGCCACCAACCTCATGTTTTGATATCAACTCATATACCTTACTTACAATTCCCTTGTCTGCTAAACAATCTTCTAAAAATTTACAAACTATTTCAGCTCCTTTTTCTTGATGATATTTTATTTTGTCTGTTGCTATTACGGATTCTCCTTTCCCATACAACACTTTCTCTCTAAAAATTCTTTCTGCATCATGGCCAATAGCTGCAATTAAAAGCGCTTCATCAGTATTTGGTTTTAATTTCTTAACCCAATAAGCTGTACGTTCAAAATGCTTATAACTTCTTTTGGCACACTTTTTATCCCCCTCTTTTAACCTGTCTAATATATACTTATCTACCTGCTTGTATAGTTTATTTTTCATACTTTGCTATAATTAACATTCAAATTATACCACTATTCTGCTATAATACAAATGAAATATAGCTAAAATAAAGGATATTTATAATTCTAAGTAATTATTAATAAAACTATACGTCTTTATCATAAAACATGCCTATACCACACTTAAAACAAGTTAGATCCCCTAAAAACTGGCGCAATAAGAAGCCGCGTATTAAAAAAAGGAGGTCTAATATCAGAAATATAAAGATTCGTCCTAAAAAGACTAAGAAGGTTTTTGATATACGTAAAGTTGAAAAACCATCTAAAAATATCTTAAAATTTCTTCTTATTATATTACCTGTTTTTTTATTAAAATCTATACGTAAATTTTGGAAACTTATAATCGTTTTTGGAATACTTGGTATTATCTTTGTAATTATTATGTTTGTCTGGTATTCTCGCGATTTACCTGAACCAGGTCAATTAATGACTCGTGATGTTGCTCAGAGTACTAAAATATATGACAGGACTGGTGATCATTTATTATATGAAATACATGGTGAACAGCAAAGAACAATTATCCCATTATCTGAAATACCTGAATATGCTGTTTGGGCTACTCTCTCGCTAGAAGATCAGCAATTCTACCAACACAAAGGTTTTTCTCTGTGGGGAATGTTTAGAGGCATGGTAATTAATACTTTAAAAGGAGGTCGAGCTCAAGGTGGCTCTACCTTAACCCAACAACTTGTTAAAAATGCTATTCTAACAAACGAAAGAAGAATTAGTCGTAAAATTAAAGAATTAATTCTGTCTTGGCAAATTGAGAAAAAATATTCTAAAGAAGAAATACTACAAATGTATTTTAATGAAATACCTTATGGTTCTACTGCTTATGGTATTGAGGCTGCCTCATATACTTACTTTGGAAAAAATGCTAAAGATATTACTTTGGGTGAAGCAGCTATACTTGCTGCTCTGCCACAAAGACCAAGTTATCTATCACCAAATGGTAGTCATGTAGATGAATTGTTTGGCAGACAACACTATGCTCTCAACCAAATGGTTGATCTAGGATACATAACTCCAGAAGCCGCTGAAATTGCTAAAAATGAAGAGATTGATTTTAAACAACGTATTGAAGGTGTAATTGCCCCTCATTTTGTTTTCTATGTTAAGGGCTTGTTAAGTGAAAAGTATGGTGAAAAAATGGTTGAGCAAGGTGGTTTAAAAGTAATTTCTACTCTAGATTATGATTTACAATTAAAGGCTGAGGAAATATTACAAGAACAAGCAGCTAAAAATTTAGAAAACTATGATGCCTCTAATGCAGCTTTAGTTAGTATAGATGTTAAAACAGGACAAATACTTGCCATGGTTGGTTCTAAAGATTTTTTTGATGATGAAATAGATGGTCAGGTAAATATTGTAACTTCTTTAAGACAGCCTGGCAGCTCATTTAAGCCTCTTGTTTACACATCATCATGGGAAATGGGTTATGTGCCAGAAACCGTTGTCTACGACCTTGTTACCACGTTTCCAGCCGATCCAAAGCCATACACACCACATAACTATGACTCTGAGGAAAGAGGTCCTGTTTCTTTAAGAAAAGCATTAGCTGGTTCATTAAATATACCTGCTGTTAAAATGATTTATTTGGCTGGTATTAGTAATGTTTTAGACTTATCAGAAAAGCTTGGCTATACTTCGCTAGGTGACAGGTCTCGTTTTGGACTATCTTTAGTTTTAGGTGGTGGCGAAGTTAAGTTATTGGAACATGTTAATGCTTACGCTGCTTTTGCTAGAGAGGGTAAGTTCTTAAATACTTCTTCTATTTTAAAGCTTGAAGATGGAAATGGTAAATTAATGGAAGAATTTGAACAAGTAAGGGCCACCAAAGTAATGGAACCAAATATTGCAAATATTACTTCTGATGTTTTATCAGATAACAATGCCAGGGCCTATGCTTTTGGTGAGAATAATTATTTAACTTTAGGTGGTGTCCAAGTTGCTGCCAAAACAGGAACTACTAATGATTATCGTGATGCTTGGACTATTGGTTATACGACTTCAATAGCTACTGGCGTTTGGGTTGGTAATAATGATAATTCAGAAATGAAGCTTGGCGCTGCTGGCGGAGCTATTGCTGCTCCTATTTGGCAAAAATTTATGACTGAGATAAATAAGGAATATCCAGGTAGTAATTTTAATGAGCCAAGTTATAGTATTCCAAATAAATCAATGTTAGGTGGCGAGGCTTCAGGTATTAAAGTAAATATTGATTCTATGTCTGGTCTTTTAGCTTCAGAAAATACACCAAACCATTTAATAATTGAAAAAACTTTTAAACAAGCTCATAGCATCTTACATTATGTAAATAAAAATAATCCTTTAGGAGGCGCTTTAAATACTCCAAGCGATGACCCTTTTTATGAGTCCTGGGAAAGTGAAGTTGTAGAGTGGGCTTTAGAAAATGAAGTTGTTAATGAATTGCCACCAACTGAATATGATAATATTCATAAAGCAAACGATAAACCAAACGTATCTTTTAGCTCGCCAAATAATAATCAAAATATTAGTGATACTGTAGTTACTTTAAAAGCTAATGCTAATTCAAATAGGGGTGTTGTTAAATTAGAATATTATCTTGATAATACATTAATTAATACAATTTATTCTACTCCATACACTTTTAATTATTCAATCCCTCATAATATTTTAAATGGTGCTCACCGTTTTATTGTTAAAGCTTATGATGATTTAGGAAATGTTGGTGAAGCACAAATTAACTTTAATCTCGAACGTGATTCATATTTAAATATAAACTGGTTAGAACCAAATACTAGCACCACGCTTGATTCAGGTGATTTTCCATTTAATTTAATTCTATATATTGAAGAGGTGGAAAGGGTAAATAAGATAGATTTCTATTATCAATTAGTAGATAGTAATAGTTCTGGATTCTTAGGCTTTACAGACCAGGTCTATCAAAACAATAACCAAATTACCTGGGTTTCTCCACCGGCTATAGGCGTATATCATGTCTACCCAGTTATAACAGATAATAATAATCAAATTTTTACAGGACCTAGAATAACAATAAGTATTGAATAATATGGAAGTTAAGTTGGGTATTTATTTACATTATAAAAATAAAAAATATAAAGTGCTTGGTACCTGTAGACATAGTGAAACCAACGAAGAGATGGTTCTTTATGAAACTTTATATAAAAACCCTAAAAGTAAATTATGGGTTAGGCCTAAAAACATGTTTTTAGAAGAAATTGTTATTGATAATAAAAAAGTACCTAGATTTAAATTTATTTCAACCAAATAGAAAAGAAGATTCCATGCAGATCTTCTTCTCTATCCCCTTTTTATGGGCTATATGATAATGGCTCTGTTTTTTTTATTATTTGGATAGTAATTAAAAAACTTTGCCTTAATCAATTAATTTATTGTTTTATCGGCATAACTATATATAAATAGTTGCCATTTTTATCAGCCTTCATTACGCCCGGTGAATTATCATTTACTAATTCTAACACCACTTCGTCCTCTCCCAAATTACTTAGGCCGTCTAAAAAATATCTATAGTTAAACACCACTTCATTATCAATCCCAGAAATTTCGGTTGAAAGAGTTACTGTGTTTTCACCTATACCACTATTTGCAGCTGAAACAATTAATTCATTTTTTTCTTCTAATAAATTTAATTTAACATCATTAACACCTGGTTTACAAAACAAAGAAACACTTTTTATAATCCTAGAAAGCTCTTCAACCTTAACCTTGGTTTGAGTTTTGCTTTCAGTAGGAATTATTTGCTTATAATCAGGATATTGTCCTTCAATAAGTCTTGAAACAAGCTCAACTTCATCCTCTAAAACAAACATTATTTGACTGTCATTAATATATATTATAATTTCTTCTTGGTTTGTTTCTGATAATATTCTATTTAACTCTTGCAAGGTTCTAAGAGGAACTATTATTTTATGTTCTTCGCCACTTGAATCTGTTAAAGCTATGCTTTTTTCTGCCAACCTATAACTATCAGTACCAACAAGAAGTAATTTATTATTACTAATGCTAAAGAATATTCCACTTATCTCTGGTCTTGATTCATCTAGGGTTACAGAAAACATTACCTGATTTAAAGCCTTTTTTAAATCTATGCTTTTAAGTTTTACTTTTTTATCTTTATTTACTTCTGGTATTACTGGAAAATCTGATGATTCTAAACCTTTTATATATGTTTCGTGTTTTTGACACTCAATATAAACTGTTTGATCTTTAAGCTCTAAGCTTATTTTTTCTTTAGGTAATAAATTAATATAGTCAGCTAATAATTTTGCTTGCACTGTAAAAGAACCTTCTTTTTCAATTTTACCTCTTAGTTGTGTTTTAATACCAATTTCTAAATTAGTTGAACTTAAATTAATTAATCCATCCTTAACTTCAAGTAATATATTATTTAAGATTGGTAAAGTTACGCTGCGGCCAGCTATATGACTTACGTTAGACAAGGCTTTGTTAAAATTCTCCTGCGTGCATGTGAATTTCATAGCATTATTATTAGTTATTTAATATATATTTATATAGTTATTATAATAGGGACTGTTAATATGTTTAAAAGTTTTTAAACTACCCACTTTTATTACCTTTATTTGTGTTTTTTAAATTTGTAAAGTGAGGATAATAATTTAATTGTTTTTGGATAAATAATATTTTTTTTATATTATCTCTTTTTCTGTTAACAACTATTTTTTTTATTAACCTTTTTTAACAACCTTATGCTTATTCTTTCCTCAAACTTATACCTAAGTTATTCAGAGCTTATTGGTAAAACTTTTGTTTAATAAGATGAATATCATTTTTCATTTTCTCATCTTTTTCTAAAATTGCTGTTATTTTGTTACAAGCATGAATAGCTGTGGTGTGGTCTCTGCCGCCAAGTTCTTGGCCAATTGATGGATAAGAAGCCTTTATTTCTTCTCTCATTAAATACATTACAATTTGTCTTGGAGTAACCAGCTGTCTTCTTCTGCAATTACCTGTTATTTCTTCAATTGATATATCAAAATAGCTGGAAACAATTTGAATTATTTTTTTAGGTGTAATATTGCCTCTTACATTAGAAGCGCTTATATTTTCCATTATCTGTTTTGTAGAGTCGAGAGTTATGTTTGAGTTATTTAACTGATGATGCCCTATTATTCTATTTAAAGCGCCCTCAAGCTCTCTAACGTTGTTTCTAACGTTCTCAGCTAAGTATTGAATAACCTCTTTTTCTATCTCATGTTCTTTTTCATTAGCCTTGGCTTCTAAGATAGCTATTCTTGTTTCAAGATCAGGCGCTGATATATCAGCAGTCATGCCCCATTCAAATCTAGAGATTAATCTTTGTTCAATGTCTGGTATGGCCTTGGGTGGCCTATCACTGCTTAAAACAATTTGTTTATTATCCTGGTGCAGTGCATTAAAGGTGTGAAAAAATTCTTCTTGAGTTTGTTCTTTGCCTGAAATAAACTGAATATCATCAATTATTAAGACATCAACCTTACGATATATGTTTTTAAATTGATCTACTGTATTAGTTTTAATAGATTGAATAAAATCATTAGTAAACTTTTCTGAACTTATAAAAAGTATTTTAAGTTTTGGGTTATTTAATAATAAATGATTGCCAATGGCTTGAGCTAAATGAGTTTTTCCAAGACCAACACCGCCGTAAATAAAAAGCGGGTTATATGAAATACCCGGTTTTTCAGCTACAGCCTTAGCAGCAGCACTAGCAAGTTCATTGCCTTTTCCAATAACAAATGATTCAAAGTTATATTTTTCATTAAAACCAAATTTGTTTGATGTTCTTTTTTCGCTTGAAGTATTATTAGAATCAACTTCTACCCTTGGAGTGATTCCGTCTAGCTTAGGCTTTATAACTTGAGGCTTAGAGGTTTCAACAACAAATTCAAGCAATTTAACATCTTTACTGGTAATATTTTTTAAAGCTTGCAAGATTTGTTCTTTGTATTTTTTTTCAAGCCAAGCTTTAGTAAAAGCGTTTGGTGTACCAACTATCACCTTATTATCCTCAGAAGAACTAATAAATGTATTTTTAAACCAAGTAGTAAAATTAGCTTTACTAATTAAAAGCTCTAATTCACCTAGAACGGCTTGCCATAGTTGATCATTGGTCATAATTGTTTTTGTTTTAATTTGTTTAAGGGTAAATAGAATAATAGCATAAAATTTGGATTTACAAAATATCCCCAAAAGAGAACAAATTGTACATAAACTGTTGATGAATTGGGTATAATATATATGCCTCATAAAAGCATTGACTTGAGGGTTAAAAGTTGCTAGACTTAAAACCATTAAATATATAAATATATGCCTAAAAGAACATATCAACCGAAAAAAAGAAGACGCGCTAAAAAACATGGTTTTAGAAAAAGAATGTCATCTAAAACAGGTAAACGCGTTTTAAAGAAAAGAAGAGAAAAGGGTAGAAAAAGCTTAACCGCTTAAATTTTTATGCTTTTTAAATTAAAATCTATTACTAAAGAAAAGGATTTTAAAGAAATAGCTAGAAAAGGAAGAATTGCCTCAAGCCAAGAAATTACTCTTAAAGTATTAAAGAGTGATATAGAAGATAATAGATTTGGTATTGTAATTTCAAAGAAAGTCTCAAAAAAAGCCATAGAGAGAAATAAGTTAAAGAGACAAATTAAAGAGATTATAAAACTAGAATTAAAAAGCCTAAAAAACGGGCATAGTATTTTAATTTTAGTAAGCCCTAGAATGATAGGTAAAGAATACAATGAAATTAAGGAAATACTACTAAAACTCTTTAAAAAAGCCAATCTTTATGCTTAAGAAAATAGCTTTAAAAATAATTAAAATATATCAAAAAACCTTATCTCCTGACACAGGCTGGTTTTCATTTAAAAACCCCTATGGATATTGTAAACATTTTCCAACCTGTTCTAATTATACATATCAAGCAATTGAAAAATATGGAACAATTAGAGGTAGTTTAAAAGGTTTTTTTAGAATATTAAGATGTAATCCCCTAACTAAAGGCGGATACGACCCATTAAAATAAAACTATGTTCGGAACACTTTATCAAACAATACTTTATCAACCAATTTTTAACTTACTAGTATATTTTTATAATGTATTTGGAGATCTTGGTTGGGCAATAATATTTTTAACTATTGTTATTAAGTTAATTCTATCTCCATTTTTTATTCAATCTATTAAGGCTCAAAGAGCAATGCAAGCTATTCAGCCTAAACTTGAAGCTTTAAAAGAGAAATACAAGGATGAAAAAGATAAATTAGGACCAGCCATGATGGCTTTGTATAAGGAAGAAAAAGTAAGTCCTTTTTCCTCATGTTTACCTTTGCTTTTACAGTTTCCTTTTTTAATAGCAGTTTTTCAAGTATTTAGAACAGGCCTTGCAAATGGTAGTTTTGAATTAGTCTATCCATTTATTCATAATCCAGAATATTTAGAGCCTTTAGCTTTTGGCATTATCGATATGAATGTACGAAGTATACCTCTTGCATTATTAGCTGGTGCTGCCCAATTTTGGCAGTCAAAAACCATGATGGCTAGAAAGAAGGATGAACCAAAACAGAAAAATAACATGGCAGCAAACATGACCAAACAAATGATGTATATGATGCCAATTATAACAGTCTTTATTGGTTTCTCATTACCTGCTGGGCTTACCTTTTATTGGTTCTTAACAACTCTGCTTAGTGCAGTTCAACAAATATATATATTTAGAGATAAAAAAGTTGAAGTTATAAAAGCATAGATATATGAATATTGCTTGGGAAAATTTAAAAAACTTACCAGTTTTTACCCAAAGCAACCAGCAGCTGGGTAGAATTTGTGATATTGAAATTGATAGTAAAACTCATAGTATAAATAAATATATTATAAAAAGCTCAAAAGTTATTAAAAGATTAACAGAAGAAAATATATTAATATCTCCTTCACAAGTAATAGCTATAGATGAAAATAAAATGATAGTCGTAGATAATGTAGTTCAGAACAAAGTATTAGTAAAGGCAACAGCAATTTAATTTTAAATAAAAAAAATAAACGGTTGATATATTATCAACCGTTTTTATTGTTGTGACACCACAAGGATTCGAACCTCAGTCTTTTCCTGTGAGGGAAATGCTCTACCATTGAGTTATGGTGTCTATTGAATGAAGTGCGTTCAATACTATAAAAAGTGAGCTAATCTATCAAACAGGATAGGTAAAAGATACCATAGACTAACTCTATCAAGCATTGAAAGTAAATAAACATTTTATAGTAAATGAACGCATAAAAGGCACAAACCTACATAAGTCTATAGCAGAGACTTAACCTCCTTTACCGATAGTAAAAAAGACACACTTGTAAAATTAAGTTATGTAGGTCGCGATGTTACTAGGACTCGAACCCAGGACCCCTGCGTAACAGGCAGGTGCTCTAGCCAACTGAGCTATAACATCATTGTAAGTACAAAGTTATAGTATATTATAGTATATTAAAAAAAATGTCAATACTATGACACTTTATGATATTTTATTTAAAATAATCTATTACTGCCAACAATTACATTTAATTTATTAGGAGCTACTTTTATTTCAACAGGTGTCTTAGAAACTGCTTGTTGATCTATAATGATCGTAGCTGGCTCACCGTCACTACCTATCTTTATTTTTTTAAATGGGAAAATGCTTTGGTTGATGGTTTTAATTTTTTTAAATACACTACTTTTACCAACAGCCACTACAGCCTCTAAGAGACCGTCAGTAGGATTAGATATATTGCTTTTATAAATCGATTGATTTGAAGTTAGAAAGCCTAAATTACAAATACTTATTAATGAATTTTTTGTTATTGGACTTATCTTATACTTACCAAACTCTAATACTACATCAGAATTAGTAATAGTTACTGAATCAATAAAGTATTGCTTATTTATTTTACCAAGATCTAATTTTTTAACTAGACGTTGAGCTAACACCTCACAAGCTTGATCAGCTGGCGGAATGCCAAGTATTTGACCTACCTTACTTTTATCACTAATGGGTATATAACCTAAAGTAATATCTAAATCTGCTACAATATTTACTATTTTACTAAACGTTTGATCATCACCAACAGCTACTATAGTTTTAATGCCTTGTTCTATCCCCTCCTCAATAACTTCTTTCATATTTTTTAGAATACTAAGTCTACATATTTTACCCTTAATTTCTAAATCAGCTAAACGATTTTCTAATTTATTAAGTGTATTAAAATATTTCTTATTATTTAAGAAGCTGTCATATATATAGAGATACATATTTATTTATCCTCTACTTTTTCTTTTGGTTTTTCTGCAAGAATTGGTTCGGAGCTCATTGAAACTTTGCCATTTAATTTAGCACCCTTAGCTACAGTAAGTGATCCAGTGGTAATATCACCTTTGATTTTTGCAGTAGTTGCTAAATCTAAATCTGAGGTAACAATTATGTTGCCAGAAATTTCTCCAGAGATATTAGCGCTACCAGCTTCAACATCAGCAGTGATTTTGGCTTCGTTGCCAACCTGTAAATGTCCTTTAGTTTTTAAACTTCCTAAAACTATACCTTCCACTACTATATCTCCCTGTCCTGAAAAATCACCTTCTACTTTTACAGAAGGTCCAATGACAGTTTCTATAGAATCAGAAGAGTTTCTTTTTTCTTCTTTAAACATATTTAATTAATTTAATTAATAAGCAAGTTAAATTTTAGTTAAATACTTAAATCTTGTCAAAGGATAAGTTGTGAATTTAGACAATAAGCTAAATTTATATTATATTATATAGACTTATACATAACATAAATTATATGGAACAAGATCACTTTAAATCAGACCTAGTAAAAATTATAGTATTATTTGCTATATTTTTAGGAATCGTAATTGCTTTGGCAATATGGAACAAAAACACCGGCATCTTTGGTATAGTTGCTGAAAGAATATTAGGATAGTATTTTACGACGCTTAATATTGCCTAATATTACGTTAAAATTGAATAAATAAGCAAAAAGTTCCACAAGGAACTTATTTGCCCCGGTAGTTCAACGGACAGAACATTGGCCTCCTAAGCCGAAGATTTAGGTTCGATTCCTGATCGGGGCACCAAATTTACCTAATATTAGCTAAAATATTGACATTATATGAATTATAAGATATAATACTATAACTTTGGGGCCCGTAGCTCAGTTGGTTAGAGCGCCTGCATGGCATGCAGGAGGTCGCCGGTTCGATTCCAGTCGGGTCCACCAGATTAATTTAATAAAAAATAAATATATGGAGAAGGTAATAATTATAGGATCAGGTCCATCAGGTTTAACAGCTGCGATATATGCAGCTAGAGCTGATTTAAAACCAATGGTATTTCAAGGCAAAGAACCAGGTGGTCAATTAATTTGGACTACAGAGGTTGAAAACTTTCCTGGATTTCCAGATGGTGTCATGGGGCCTCAATTAATGCAAAATATGCAGAAACAGGCTGAAAAATATGGTGCTAATCTTGTGTCTGAGACTGTAAAAAGCGTTGATTTTAGCCAAAAACCCTTTAAAATAGTTACTAATACCAAGGAATATGAGTCAGAATGTATTATTATAGCAACTGGAGCCAGATCAAGAATGCTTGGACTTTCCAATGAGGATAAATTATTAGGCAAAGGTGTTCATACCTGCGCTACTTGTGATGGTGCATTTTATAGAGATAAAGATGTTATGATAGTAGGTGGTGGAGATACAGCTATGGAAGAAGCTACATTTTTAACTAAATTTGCTAAAAAGGTATATATTTCATACAGAAAAGACGAATTTCCAGCATCTAAGGTAATGCAAGAAAAAGCTAAAAATAATGATAGAATTGAGATTCTATGGAATACTGAGATAAAAGAGTATATTGGTACAGATAAGTTAGAAGTAGTAAAATTACTTGATAATAAGAAAAATGAAGAAAAAGAGCTTAAATTAGATGCAGTATTTTTAGCAATTGGTCATATACCAAATACTGAAATATTCGAAAATCAGCTAAAACTAGGCAAAAATAACTATATTGAACCAATAAATAATGTATTTACTGAGACAGAGGGCATATTTGTAGCAGGTGATGTTGCTGATTGGAGATACAGACAAGCTATTACTGCAGCTGGATTTGGCTGTATGGCAGCGTTAGAAGCTGAAAAGTATTTATCATAAATTGAATAAAAAAAGCGTATATTTATAATAATATGCGTTTTTTTGTTCCACAAGGAACATTATTTAAACAGATTTTAGGAATAATTAGGATATTTAGCTAAGATTAGTTACATATAAGAGTCGTAAAATATATATAGTAATATACTATATATAAATATAAAAAAACTCACCGATATATTAATTTTCAATGAGTTTGCCTGAATTGTAGTCTTTATAACTTAATTCAGATTTGGCTAGATTTTCCATCGGTATTCTTATATACGCTCCATACATTATACAAATCGATACGACAATTGTACCTAGTACTATAATACCAATAAATACGTTAAGTATATTTTCTTTAAACCGTTTCAATGATAACCTCTTAATAATTAGTTTTGCTGGATATTTTCAATTTTCTGTCCTAGACTTCGTTTTATGATTTTTTCGTATATAAACCCGCTCATAACAACTAAGAAAATTATAAATGGAATACTAAATGTAATTAAAACTTGCCAATTAGTTTTTTTTGGATTATTCATTTTATTATCCTCCTTATTTTGAATTTCCAAGTTTATCTTACCAAATACGCCTTTTAAGTCAATTGGTTTACAGTCTTAATAAAAAGGTATATAATAGATTAACTCTTAATTATTTAAATTAATAAAAATCAATATGGCAGAAGTAAAAATAACTCAAGATAACTTTGAGTCAGAAGTATTAAAAAGCGATAAACCAGTTTTGGTTGATTTTTTTGCAACTTGGTGTGGTCCATGTCAAATGTTAATGCCAATTATTGAGGAATTATCAGAAGAATATGATGGTAAGGTAAAAATTGCTACATTAGATATAGATGAAAATCAAGAACTTGCTCAAAAGTATCAAGTTTCTTCAGTTCCTTCACTTGTTATTTTTAAAGACGGCGAAGAAGTAGAAAGAATGATGGGCTTACAACCAAAAGAAATATTAAAAGAAAAGCTAGATAAATTATCATAATATATTTTTAATTCCCTGTAATTAATTTACGGGGTTTTTATATCCAATAATCATGGAAAAATCGTTTCAAAAAACTCTAGATCAATTAAATAAGTCAGCTAAACTTTTAAAGTTAGACGACGAGATAATTAAAAAACTTTCAACTCCTCAAAATATATTAACTAAAGAATTAGTAATTAGTGGAGATAAAAAGTTTGAAGCTTTTAGAGTTCAACATAATAATACTAGGGGACCATTTAAAGGTGGTATACGCTATCATCCAGATGCCGATTTAGATGAAATTGAAACTTTAGCTCTTTTAATGGCAATTAAATGTGCGGTTGTTGATATTCCAATGGGTGGCGGTAAAGGGGGTGTTAAAGTTAATCCTAAAGAGTTAAGCATAGAAGAGCTAGAAGAATTGTCACGTGCATGGATAAAAGCCTTTAAAGATAACATAGGGCCTAATGTTGATGTGCCTGCTCCTGATGTTTATACTAATTCACAAATAATGGATTGGATGGCTGATGAATATGGTAAATTGACTGATAAATATGAACCAGCCATTATTACCGGAAAGTCAATAGATAAAGGCGGAAGTGAAGGTAGAGACATTGCTACAGCTCAAGGCGCTTTCTATATTTTAGAAGAGTTAATTGAAAAATTAAATTTAAAACCAAAAGAAACCACTGTAGTAATTCAAGGATTTGGTAATGCTGGATTTAATATGGCTAACTTAGTTTATGAGGCTGGGTTTAAGTTAATTGGTTTTTCTGATTCAAAAGGAAGTATTTTTGACTTAAAGAATGGCGGCATGAATCCAGAGAAAGTAATGGAATCCAAAAAAGAACAAGGTCAGATACATAGTTGTTATTGCTTAGGTACAGTTTGTGATTGTGAGAACTATGAAAGTTTAAGCAATGAAAAACTATTGGAAATAGAAACTGATATATTAATACCTGCTGCTTTAGAAAATCAAATTACTGAAGAAAATGCAGATAAAATTAAAGCTAAGATAATAATTGAAATTGCTAATGGCGCTGTAACCCCAAAAGCTACAGAAATATTACATAAAAAAAATATATTAGTTATTCCTGATGTTTTAGCTAACGCTGGTGGAGTTACTGTTTCATATTTTGAGTGGTTACAAAATATTAACGATGAAAAATGGCCACTTGAAAAAGTATTAACCCAGTTAAAAGATATAATGGTTAAAGCATTTAATAATACATGGTTAATTGGTGAAAATTATAATACAGATTTAAGAACAGCTGCTTTTATTCTAGCGCTTGGTAGAATTGTTGATGCTATGGAAAATAAATAAATATTTTATTTGGATAAACAACTTCGTTCCATTAAGAACGATTTTTTGATATAATAAATTATATGGCTGAAAAGAAAATAGCTGGGGGAAATGAATTATTAAACCCAGCTCATATTTTAAAAAATGAGTTAGAAATCTTACCTAAAACCTTGGTAGGCGATTTAGGTTGTGGTTCTATGGGATTTTTTACTTTGCAAGCTGCTAAATTAGTTGGTGATCAAGGTAAAGTATATGCTGTAGACATCTTAAAAGATGTCTTATCTGCTGTAGAAGGCAGAGCTAGGCAAGAAGGGTTATATAATATAAGGACTGTTTGGTCTAATTTAGAGACAGTTGGAGCCACTAACATTAAAGAAGGTATTCTAGACTATACTCTATATGTAAATACCTTATTTCAATCAAAGAAAAATAAAGAAATGCTTGAAGAAGCTTATAGATTATTAAAAGAAGGCGGTAAATTACTAGTTGTTGATTGGAAAACAGCCACAGGACCTATTGGACCTACTCCAGATACTAAGATTAGCTCAGATCAAGTAAATCAAAAAGCAATTAGTCTTGGTTTTAGATTAGAAAAAGAGTTTGATGCTGGTGAAAATCATTATGGTTTAATTTTAGTGAAATAGTATTAAAATAATCAAAACTTGATTATTTTTTTATTTTCTCTTAATATATATGTAATATGTTTACAAATGTTCTACAACTTAGTTTTTGGTTCGATGTTAGGGCCTCAGTATTTACTTCATTGCTATTTTGGATATTTACTATATTTTTTATACTAGTTTTAGCTTTTGCTATATATTCAACATATTTCCTTAAGAAAAAAGCAAAAGGCGGTACTACACAGGTAATTTGGACAAAACTTTCATATTTAACATATAGTACTGGAATTGTAGGCTTTATCTTAATGTTCCTTAAACAACAAAGAGCTGCATATCTTGGAATGAGAGTTTGGTTAATGTTATGGCTCTTAATATGTTTTATTTGGTTACTTTTTATTATTAAATATATAGTTAAAGAAGTGCCTAGAATTAAAGAAGAAAGGTTAGCTAGAAAAGAATTTGATAAGTATTTACCCTAATTATCCATAGGTTATAAACAAGTTTTGCGCTTGATTAAATAGTTGATTTGCAGTTAAGTATACATATACTTAACTTTTTTAATTATGAAGAATAAATATATATTACAAAGCGGGCTATTATTATCCCTCTTTTTATTACTCTTATTGTTACCTACTAAAACATTTGCTTTAGAAGGTGACTGTATTGTTAAGTATTGTTTTGTTCCAGCACCAACTATTTTAGTGCCAGAGAATGATAGTGTAGTAGGCAAACTTCCGGTTTTTAGGGCTTTAACTTGGAAACCTACTATTGTTAAGCTGTTTGTTGATGATATTGAAGTTGAAAACGTGGAACAAAAGAAGCACGAAGATCAATATGGTAGCGTGTTTGCTAGTTTAGATTACAATTTAACTCCAGGTGATCATTATGTTTATGCAATTGCTTATCATGAAAATGGTGGTTGGGGTGGACAGAGTAAAGTGTCAAAATATATTTACTTTAATGTTGAAAATGAAGTAATTACTACACATCAAGAAGAAGTAATATATAATAATGAGCCATTAATTGATGTAATTAGCGATCAGAATGTACCACAATTTGAAGTAATTAATAAAAATACAGATGGACAAGTTGAAATAACAGAGCAGGGTATTATAGAAGGTGGCGTTTTTGTAGAAAAAGATGAGGAATATGTAGTTAATGAAATACAAGAAACAGCCAGTGTAACTGATTTAGATACAATGTTACAAGATGAGTTTATAGAATCTGGACAACAAGAAACAGAGAAACGTAATCGTTTTATTGGTTTAATAATGTTAATTATAATATTACTAATTACTATTATTTGGTTCTCCCTAGACTATATTAATAGTCGTAGGATAAAAATGTTAGATGAAGAAGATGAAGGCTATTTACCACCGCCACCAGAACCGCCTAAAGGTAGGAATGTAAAGAGTGAAGATATCAGCTATCATGAAATAACAGATGAGTGGTTAGATCAAATGGAAGGACCTCCGCCTTCACAATCCTCTCCTTATCCAGTGCCTGATTCTGAGCTAGAAGTTATTGATGAAGAAAAAAGAAATGATTTAGGACTATAGTTGACAAACGATAAATAAGATACTAATATATAAAGTAAGCTAGTGTTAATACACTAGCTTCTTTCATAAATTAATTATAAAAATATGGATAATTTACAAGAAGCTATACAACAAATATGTGAAGAAAAGAATATATCTTTTGAATCTGTTTTAGAAACCATTGAAGCAGCTTTAGCTGCTGCCTATCGTAAAGACTTTGGTGAAAAGAATCAGAATGTTAAAGTTAACTTTGATGTTGTTTCACAAGATATGGATGTATATGATATTAAAACTGTAGTTGAAGACATGGATTTAGAAGAACTTGAAAAGCAAAGGGAAGAATATGAAGCTAAAAGAGAAGCAGGTGAAGAAATTGATGAGAGCGAAATAAAGAGATTTAATCCTAAAACTGAAATAATGCTAGCTGAAGCTAAAGAGAATAAGGCTAAAGCTAAAATTGGTGATGAAATTAAAACTAAATTAGAAGTACCTGATGAATTTGGTAGAATGGCAGCTCAAACTGCTAAACAAGTTATTATTCAAAGATTAAGAGAAGCTGAACGTGAAAATATATTTGCTGAATTTAAAGAAAAAGAAGGAAGTATTGTTACAGCTGTAATTCAGAGAAGAGAAGGCAGAATGGTTTATTTAGATATTGGCCATACTTTAGCTGTTATGAACCAAGACGGACAAGTTATGAGTGAAAAATATACTTCTGGGCAAAGACTAAGAGTATTTATTGTTTCAGTTGAAATGACTCCTAAAGGCCCTGAAATTTTAGTTTCTAGAACTCATTCTGATTTAGTTAAGGAGCTATTTAAATCAGAGGTACCAGAAATTAGTTCTGGTATTGTTGAAATAAAAGCCATAGCTCGTGAAGCAGGTATGCGTTCTAAGATAGCTGTAAGTTCTAATCAAGATACTATTGATCCCGTTGGTTCTTGTGTTGGACAACGTGGTACACGTGTACAAACTATTATTACAGAGCTTGGTGGAGAGAAAATAGATATTATTGAATGGCATAAAAATCCAGAAAAGTTTATTACTAATGCTTTATCTCCAGCTAAAGTTGAATCATTAAAATTAAATGAAAAAGAAAAAACAGTTTTAGTTAATGTAAAAGACGATCAATTGTCTTTAGCTATTGGTAAGAGTGGTCAGAATGTAAGGCTTGCTGCTAAGCTTACAGAGTGGAAAATAGATATTGAAGGTGCTGAGAACATAGCAAAAGAAGAATCTAAAGAAGAAGTAGAAGATGATAAGAAAGAAAAAAAGTTAGATAAGGAAGAAAAACCTGTTAAAGAAAAGAAAGTTAAAGCAAAAACTAAAGCTAAAGATAAAAAAGAGACTAAACCTAAAAAGAAAAAGGCAGCTCCAAAAAAAGATAAAAAATAATATATATAATTAAAATTAATTAAAAAATTATGACATCAGGATTAATATTTTCATTAGTCGCAGCTGTTGTTGCGATAATCTATGGGGGCATTTTAATAAAAATTGTTAATAACAAGCCAAAGGGTGATGAAAAGATGCAAGAAATTGCGCAAGCAATTCAAGTAGGTGCTAAAGCATATCTAAATCGTCAATATAGAACGATTAGTATTATTGCTTTAGTTTTTTTCATTCTCTTGTGGGCTTTTCTAGAAATAAATACAGCTCTTGGTTTTTTAGTTGGTGCTGTATTATCAGCCCTAGCTGGATATATTGGTATGAACATTTCTGTTAGAGCCAATGTTAGAACTTGTGAAGCTGCTAAAACAGGATTAGCTCCTGCTTTAAACGTCGCAGTTTGGGGCGGTGCTGTTACTGGTCTTTTAGTTGTTGGTTTGGGACTTTTAGGTGTAGCTGGATTTTATGCATTAACCGGAGATGTTAAAGCGCTTATTGGTCTTGGTTTAGGTGGAAGTTTAATTTCAGTATTTGCTAGACTTGGTGGTGGTATTTTTACAAAAGCTGCTGATGTTGGCGCTGACTTAGTTGGTAAAGTTGAAGCTGGTATACCAGAAGACGATCCTCGTAATCCTGCTGTTATTGCTGATAATGTTGGTGATAATGTTGGTGATTGCGCTGGTATGGCCGCTGATTTATTTGAAACCTATGCTGTTACTTCAGTTGCTGCTATGTTACTTGGGCTTTTAACATTTGGGCAGAATCCTGACGTTTTAGTATATCCTTTAGTAATCGGTGGTATTGCTATTATTGCTTCAGTTATTGGAGTTATGTTTATTAAACTTGGAAAGAGTGGAAATATTATGGCAGCTTTGTACAAAGGGTTAGCTGTAGCTGGTATATTATCAGCTATTGCTCTTTATCCTGTTACTAAATGGTTAATGAGTGACATATCTAAGTATAGCGTTAATGATCTTTACTTAGCTTCTTTGATTGGTTTAGTAGCTACTACTCTAATGGTGGTAATTACAGAATATTATACATCTACTAAATACAAACCAGTTAAAGAAATAGCTAAAGCTTCAGAATCGGGTCATGGTACTAATGTTATTTCAGGCTTAGCAATTTCAATGCAGTCTACTGCTTTACCTATAATTGTTATCGTAGCTGCTATTTGGGGCTCATATCAATTAGCTGAACTCTATGGTATAGCTATTGCTGCTATGAGTATGTTATCTTTAGCTGGTATTATTGTTACTATTGATTCATATGGACCAATTACAGATAATGCTGGTGGTATTGCTGAAATGTCTGGGCTTGATGAGAACGTTAGAAAAAATACTGATGCTTTAGATGCAGTTGGTAATACAACAAAAGCTGTTACCAAGGGTTATGCTATTGCTTCTGCAGGGCTTGCTGCTTTAGTTTTATTTGCAGCATATGTTCAAGAGTTTGCCGAATATGGGGTACACTTAAAATTTGATTTAATTGATCCTATGGTAATAATCGGACTATTTATTGGTGGAATGTTACCATATCTATTTTCAGCTCTAGCTATGAAAGCTGTTGGTAAAACAGCCGGTGATGTAGTTAAAGAGGTAAGACGTCAATTCAAAGAAATTCCAGGAATCATGGAAGGTACAGCTAAGCCAGATTATTCTAGAACAGTCGATTTAGTTACTAAGTCTGCTCTTAAACAAATGATTTTACCTGCTTTAATTCCAATTATAGTTCCTGTCTTAGTAGGCTTCCTATTTGGAGCCGTTGCCCTTGGCGGATTATTAGTTGGTAGTATTGTAACTGGAATGTTTGTAGCTATCTCTATGACTTCTGGTGGTGGTGCTTGGGATAATGCAAAGAAATATATTGAAGAAGGTAATTACGGCGGTAAAGGCAGTGAAGCACATAAAGCAGCTGTTACTGGTGATACTGTTGGTGATCCATACAAAGACACAGCAGGACCTGCTATTAATCCAATGATTAAGATATTGAATGTAGTAGCTCTTTTATTAGTAGCCTTCCTTGTTTAAAATAATATTAATATATATAAAAGCCCGGCTTTAAGCCGGGCTTTTTAGTTGCCAAGAAATCAATTACATGTTAATTTTAAATTATAAAACGTACTTTAATTA
This sequence comes from bacterium, assembly GCA_018672055.1. GTDB lineage: Bacteria > Patescibacteriota > Patescibacteriia > UBA1558 > UBA10009 > JABHGM01. Next base: position 220,929 of record JABHGM010000001.1, read on the forward strand.
TATGGTTTAATAGAGGGATTCTCTAATTGATACTAGTGTTTACTGATCGCTAGTTGTTTCTATACTCCGATACTGAAACAATATCATAGAGTTTTTAGTTAAACCATGGTTGGCTGGTTTTTGGTTGAATAGTGCTATTAAATACTCATGGTCATAGACTTTCTCCTTAACCGGGTTATTTATAGCAATATGTGTTACCAGTCAACCAATTTCAGTGCCTTGCAATTAGTGAGGCACTTTTTATTTGCATTAATTTTATTCATCTGTTAGTATTTATTTAGTTAAATATGGAGGTATAATTATGGCTAAAATAAGCTTTGGTCAATCTAAATTGATTAAGCTGACTTACCCAAAGTTAAACAAATTTAATCAATTTAGATTAAAGATTTAGTAATCCTTCCTTGACAGCTTCTGTCAAAATGATATCTATGGCGTACATTAGATACCGAATTCAAATAAATCAACTAAATCAATATGAATAAACCAAAATAGTATTTAAACCAATTAAATCTATTTAAGACTAAAAGCTTACTCTGGTAACATCGAATCGCTTTCGATAGTTACCAGTTTTTTTATACCTTTTTGACAAAATTATATATTATGGTAGTATAAGCTTTACTTAATAAATAATTAAATTAATATGAATGTAGAAAAAAAAGAGTTAGATAAATCACAAATTGAATTAAATATAGAGGTATCGCTGGATGAATTAAAACCATTTCTAGAAAAAGGTGCTATTAGCTTAAGTACTAAGAACAAAATAGAAGGTTTTAGACCTGGTAAAGCACCATTTGATATTGTTAAACAAAGACTTGGTGAAATGGCAATTTATCAAGAAGCTTTAGATAGTGTAGTCTCACATTTTTACTTTGAAGCAGTAAAACAAGAAAAAATTGATACTATTGGTCAACCCAAGATAGATATAGAAAAAGTAGCTCCTGGTAACCCTATCATTTTTAAAGCACAAGTAGCTTTAACTCCAAAGGTAACACTTGGAGATTATAAGAGTGTTAAAGTAAAGATGGCTAAAGTTGAAGTTGATGCTAAAGCCATAGAGAAAGTAATAGATGATTTAAAAAAGATGCAAGCCAAAGAAGTGATCTCATTAGAACCAATTAAAAAAGGTGATAAAGTTGAAGTAGATTTTAATGTATCACTTGATAAAGTAGCAGTAGATGGTGGTCAAGGTAAAAAGTATCCATTAATTGTTGGTGACAATGTTATGTTACCTGGCTTTGAAGATAATTTAATTGGTATGAATAAGAATGAGGAAAAGAAGTTTCAATTAAAATTTCCAGAAGAATATCAAAATAAGATGGTAGCTGGTAAGTTATGTGACTTTGAAGTTAAGGTTTTAGAAGTATTTAAAAGAGAATTACCAGAAGCAAATGATGAATGGGCTAAAACTGTTGGAGCTAAAGATATAAAAGATTTAAATGAAAAGATTAAAAGTAATTTAGAACAAGAAAAGAAGTTCCAAGAGGAACAAAGAGTAGAAATTGAAATATTAACAGCTATAGTTAAGAAAACTGAGTATAGTGAAATACCAGAAGTTCTAATTCATAATGAAACACATAGAATGTTACATGAATTTGAAGATGGTATAACTAAGCAAGGTATTCCATTTGATGAATATTTAAAGAATATAAAGAAAGAAAGAAAAGATTTAGAAAATGAGTTCAAAGATAAGGCAGAAGAACGTGTTAAAACATCACTTGTTATTAAAGAGATGTCAGATAAAGAAAAGTTTACAGCTAGTGACGAAGAACTTAAAAAAGAAACTGATAGAATATTAGAAACTGTTAAAGATAATAAAGAAGCGCAAGACAGCATACAAAGTAATGGTTATCAAGAATATCTAAGAACAATTATAAAGAATAAAAAGGTAGTAGAAATGCTTAAAAAAGAATGTATTGGATAAAATAGTATAATATATAAGAAAAAGGGACTAATAGTCCCTTTTTTGATATAATTAACTTATGAAAATAGGCGCACATGTATCTATTGCCGGTGGTATTGATAAAGCTCCAGGTAATGCTAAAGAAATTAAAGCTGAAGTGTTTCAGATTTTTTCACGTTCTCCAAGAGGTGGTCCAGCTCCTATACTTACTAAAGAATTAGTTAAGTCTTTTAAAGATTCTATGAAGGAGAATAATATATCAGCAGGATACATTCATACACCTTACTATATTAACTTAGCATCTATTAAAGACAGGATAAGAAATGGTTCTATTGAAGTAATACGTGATGATCTAGAAAGAGCTTCTATACTTGGTATACCATATATTATGACTCATTTAGGTAGTGCTAATGATTTGCCAAGGGATAAAGCTATTAAACAAGTAACAGCTGGTATTTCTAAGATTATGAAAGGATACAAAGGCAGTGCTATGTTCCTTGTAGAAAACTCAGCTGGTTCAGGTAATATAATAGGTGATAGGTTTGAAGAAATAAATGAAATAATAAGTAAATTACCAAAAAAATATAAAAAAAAGATAGGCGTTTGTTTAGATACTTGTCATGCTTTTGCAAGCGGGTATGATTTAAGAGATAAAAAATCAGTTGAAAAGACATTAAATGAGTTTAATAAGCATATTGGATTAAAATTACTTAAATTAATTCATTTAAATGATTCAAAAACAGATTTAGGAGGAAAAGTAGATAGGCATGAAAATATTGGTAAAGGCAAAATAGGTTTAAATGGCTTAACTGCTTTTGTAAATCATCCTAAACTTAAAAATATGCCCATGGTACTTGAAACACCCATGGATGATTTAGGTGGTCATACTAAGGATATAAAATTAATTAAAAAAATTAGAAAATAATGACTATTGGTATTTATTTAATAATTTTAGTAATACTTGGCTATTTAACGGTTAATATTAGAGAAAGTTACTTAGATATATTTTGGATGAAACCACTTACTTATTTAGGTATATTTATTCATGAGGCAGCACACGCCATTGGTTGTTATGCAACAGGTGGCAAGGTGGTTAGAATGAATGTTAGTTCTCGAGCAGGAAGCGTGGAACATTACAAACCTAAGATACCTATACTTGGTCCAATTATTGTATCAATTGCTCCGCTTATTATCGGTATTTTATTTATTGGTTTACTTAACAAGGTATTACTAGCCAATGCTATTAGTTTAGATTCAATTAATATATGGGATAATATATTAGAAATATTTAATTCATTTAATTTTCTAACTTGGCAAACTTGGTTATTAATAGTATTCTTCTTAAATATAGGTGTTATTATTGGTCCTTCAGTTCAAGACTTAAAGAATATAGCTTTACCTGTTATCGCCTCTTTTTTTATAACAAGTCCTGAATTAGAAATAGTTTTAGCTTTTAGTATAGCTTTAGTAATAATTAATTTAAGTTTATTTATATTAATTTGGTTAATTAAATCATTTTTTAGATTATGAGTAACAACATTTTATTTATATTAATGACTTTAACTTCGCTTAGTTTTGTTTTAATTGCTTTTAGACTAGGTAGGGTTTGGTTAATTAGTTTAATAGCAGTTAACGTGGTAATCATGAATATATTTGTTATTAAAGGCATGTATTTATTTGGTCTAGCTGGTACTGGAGGCAATGTATTATATGCTTCTATTTTTTTAGCTACAGATATATTATCTGAACATTATGGTAAGCAAGAAGCAATGAAAGCTGTTAGAGTTGGTTTTTTTGTATCAATATTTTTCTTAGTTATGTCTCAGTTTATTATTTTATTCAAACCAGCAGATTATGATATAGCTCAGAGTTCTTTACTTACTCTTTTTACTCTAACTCCACGTATTGTCTTAGGCTCTATGATGGCTTACTTAGTATCACAACATATAGATGTTTGGTTATTTGATAAGATTAAAAGTAAAACACAAGGTAAACATTTATGGTTAAGAAATAATGGTTCAACCTTTGTATCACAATTTATTGACTCAGTAATATTTACTTCTATTGCTTTTATAGGTATTTATCCAATTATTCCATTAATATTTTTCACTTATTTAATTAAATTAGTTGTAGCTGTTATTGATACGCCATTTATGTACTTATCTAAAAAAATTAAACATGGAAATTAGTAAAGAACAAATTAAAGAGATAGAAAAGTTTGCTAAATCTAAATTACACTCAGTACATTTGCAACATACTTTAGAATCTAGAGATGTTGCTAAGAAATTAGCTCGTTTAGAAAAAGCTGATTGGGCAATTGTTGAAGTTGCAGTATTACTACACGATATTGCTAAAGGCAAGAAACTCCATGCTGAAGTTGGAGCTGAAATGGCTAGAAAGTTTTTAACCACTAAGCAGTATGACCAAAGATTTATTGAAGAAGTTGTTTATTGTATTTTAGTACATGAAGATTTGGATGATGATCAGAAGAATTTAGTTAGGACTAAAGAAGCTATTGTGGTATATGATTCTGAAAAGATTCAGAAGATTTCAGCGTTTGGTATTATTAAATATATTTGTGGTCATAATGATAATTTTAAGGATAATTATGAACAAACTACATTAAAGATGTATCAGTCATTAAAGAGAAAATATGATCGTATTATATCAAAACAAGGTAAAGAAATGGCAAGCGATGGGTTTAAGTTTATTAAAGAGTATTTTAAAGAATTAAAATAATGGAAAAAAGATACAAAGGCTATTTATTAACCGCTATTGGTATATCATTCGGAGCCCTGGCTTCTGTTTCAACAAAATATGTTATGGATGCATCGAATATTGAAACAGTTGCTTTTTACTGGTTCTTTTTTGCTTTAATTTGGGCAAGTATTATTTCTTTATATAAAAAAAGGTATCAAACTGTTATACCTGCTATTAAAAAGCAACCTAAGATTTGGTTGCTACTTGCCTCTTTCTTTTTAATCTCATATCCTGCTTGGCTTTATTCAATAAAAATAATAGGTCCAGTAAATACAGATTTTGTTACATTAATAGGCGTTCTTTATATGACAGGCTTGGGTGTAATTATTTTAAAAGAGAAGTTTAATTTATTTGAAACATTTGGGGCTATCCTGGCTATACTTGGTTTATTGATTATTACATTTAACCCTGTAGAAAATTTAGAATTTAAAGTAATATTTATTTTAATCTCTACACTTATATTCAATACTACACGGTTTATTGTAAAAAGAACTATTCATAAGGTAGAACCCATTGTTTTTGTTTTAGTTAGGAATATTTATGGTTTAATAGTTATTAGTATATATACATTTGTATTTGGTAATTTTATTCTATTAGAAGGTAAATATTTAGTCTTAGCTATGATAGTTCCATTATTTAGTACTGTCTTACAGCATTTACTTATGTTCCAAGCCTACAAATATGCTGATTTTAGTAAACTTGCTATAATAGTAGCGCTTTCCCCATTTATGGTAATTATTTATTCCTATTTCATATGGGGTTATATTCCATATAGCTATCAATTAATTGGTGGAACATTAATAGTGCTAGGAGTAATTATGTTAAAGTTTAAAAGAAATAAAAGGATAAATATATGAAAATAGGTATTATGGCAGATACTCATGATAATATGGTAAATATGGAAAAAGCCATTGATTGGCTTAATAAAAATGAAGTAACTGAATTAATCCATTGTGGTGATTTATGCGCTCCTTCTATTTTAAAGAATATTTTAGGCCCTAAATTTAAAGGCAAAATACATATGGTTTTTGGTAATGTTGAAGACAGAGAAAATACTCCTTTATTAGCTAAAGATTTTAAACAAATAACTCATTATGGAGATATGGGTGAGATTGAAATAGATAATATAAAAATTGGCATTGTTCATTACCCAGACGAAGGTAAGAAATTAGCAGAAACTCAAAAATATGATTTAGTATTTTATGGTCATAATCATAAGCCTTGGGAAGAGGCTGTTGGTAAGACTCAACTTATAAATCCAGGTACTTTAGCTGGACTTTTTAATAAAGCAACGTTTGCTGTTTATGATACTGAGAATAACAAGCTGGAACTTAAGATACTTGAGTTAATATAATTTAATAAATAAAAAAAGGCGAAATGTGTTCGCCTTTTTGAATTTATAAATTAATTTATTCATAAATTTGTTTAAAACTCCCCCAACTTTTAAATTCAGTACCATCAGGTAATGCTGAATTATGATGCGGGGTTTGGACTACTGTTCCGTATTCAGGGAGAAGATAATATATTTGTCCTTTAGCTTCTACTTTGAGAACTGGGTCTCCGGCTTTAATAAAATAACTTCCTTCAATTTGGTCTGATTTTAAATAGACTCGGTAATAATCTGTATTACAAATTGTAATAACTTTCTTATTTATTTCTTTAGTAGATTTAATCTCACCACAAATAGCATCAGTTATTTGGTTAGGTTCGCATGGCAAATATTTTGACATATCACCTCTCCAGAATTCTCGCGCAGGCCTAATTAATTTTGCTCTTTTTTCTAAAAGTGTTAACCTATTATCTAGAATATCTTTATAATTGGACATTTCCCTTTTTAGTTTATTAATCTCTTCAGTTTTTTTATCCATTTCTACTGAATGATTATTTTTATCATTTCTAACATAAATCCAGTTACTACCCAGCATTACACATATGATAATTACTATTGATGGGCAGGCCCAATTGATTTGAGGATTATTAGAACCGTGAAGTAACATTAATATTATAATAAATGTTATCCCTACGCCTAATATCATATTATTATGATTCATTATTTCCCTTTTTCCTTATTTTTAGTATGTTCGATAATAGAGAAGTATAATTTAAAAAAGCAATTTTGTCAATAATAGATATAATTTGGTGAATAAAAAAAGAGCGAATTCTTTCGCTCTTTCGAATTTAAAGTACCTGGTTATTTAACCGTGTCTTTTAAATATAATTCTTTCCATTCCTCTTTATATGAACCATAAAGAACTTTAAGATTATAATTATCTTCCATCTCATGCTTAAATAATTTCCTTATTTCTTCAGAGAAATATTCGTCATGAATAAGATCAGGGAAATTAGATTCATCAATCCAACAATTAAACATGCCAGTATAATGTGGATAGCCATATTCTTTTAACTCCTGTAGAAATAATTCATTATCACAAGAATCATCCAAATTATCTGCTATTGGTGAAGATCTATACAGAACTGTGAGATCTATTTGGCGTACGTAGTTATATGAGTCGTATTTCTCATCTATGGCTGATCCGAGTTGTGAATCCAGACTATCATTCGAAATGTATTCTTTTATCTGAGATGTTAATTCAGAAGCAGTATCTATATATACTCCTAGGATCGTTTCAATATTATTACCAGCAGCATTTCTCATTGATCTAAAGTCTTGAGGCTTATCGTTTTTGCTAACACATAGTAATGAGAATATTATCATTAAGATAACTAATAAATTATTTCTTGTTGATGAAAACATTGTTTCGTCTCCTTTGGTTGTTTGATATGTTCAATGTAATGTAGTAGTATAGTATAGATAACTAACATTGTCAACACTTATGAATTTTACTAAAGAAAAAAAAGTAGCAGAAGTAGCAGCACGTATGGCTGGTAAATATTTAGAGAATAATTTTTCTAAAGTTTCTAGATCTAGAAACTTTAAATTAAAATCTAAAGATCAAATACAAACACCATTAGACAAAGGAGCTGAGAAGATTATAATAAACGAAATTAAAAAACATTTTCCAACACATAGGATATATAGTGAAGAAATAGGTGATAATTTAAAAAACTCTGATTATTATTGGATAATTGATCCATTAGATGGAACTACTAATTATACAATGCATTTACCTACTTACGGCGTAGCTATTGGTTTAGCATATAAAGAAAAAATGGTTTTAGGCATTACTTATGTGCCAGTACTTAAAGAATTAACAGTAGCCGAGCTTGGTAAAGGAGCTTTTATTAATAATAAAAGGTTAAGAGTTTCTAAACGTAAGAAAATAAGTGATTCCATATTAATATTCTGTCATGGAAGTTTAGTTAAAGATATGAAACGAGCTATTAAGCTATATAAAGCATTTAAACTTAAAACATTAGATCTTAGACAAATAGGTTCAGCTGTAGTTGAATTTCAAATAATGGCTATGGGCAGAGTTGAAGCCGTTATGTTACCTGGAGGTAATTTACATGATGTAGCTACCGGAGCTTTAATAGTTAAAGAAGCGGGCGGCAAGGTAACTGATTTTAATAATAAAGAATGGACTATTTATTCAAAAGATATTTTAGTTTCAAATGGTTTAGTCCATAATCAAGTTTTAAAAATAATAAAGCAGAGTTTAAAATGAAGATTAAAGTAAAAGTAGTTCCTAATTCTTCTAAGGCTGAAATTATTGAATTAAAAGAGAATAGTTTTAAGATAAAAGTAAAAGCAGCTCCTGTTAAAAATATGGCCAACATTGAATTGATTAAAATAATTAGTAAATATTTTAAAGTAAGTAAAAGTGAAGTAAATATAGTTAAGGGATTAAGAAAGAAGAGCAAAGTAGTAGAAATTGACAATAATTTTAAAATATTATAATATAGTTTGAACATAATAAAAGGAGAAAGTATTTTGAAAACAAAAAAACCTTTAATTTTAGGTGTAGTTCGTGAATATGACGAGATAGAGTGTCCAGAATGCCATAGGCGAGTTATAATATTTAGGCGTAATAATGAGCTTCAATATAAATTACATGGTACTAAGAGTAAGAAGAGCTTTTGCAAATTAAGTTTCGCTCCAATTTCAAACGTACATATAAACATAAAGATAGGAGAAGGTGGTGGGGAAAAAAGAAAAAAACCTAATAATGGCCTCCTCTTCCAATATTCATAAAGAGGGTGATAAAGTAAAATGTCCAGGGTGTTATGAGGAAAGTGTAATTGTCATGATTAACAATATATTATGTATAGATGGTCATTTTGCACCTTATTGTGGTGAAGTATGCGAAAAATCACAAAGTCCAATAAAAGAGCTAAACTGAGGCCTAAAGCTTCAGTTTTTTATTAAAAAACCTTTACAAATCATGTCTATTTGTTATAATCGCTTACATGAAAATAGGCGAGTGTAGTTCAGTTGGCTAGAACGTTTCCTTGCCAAGGAAAAGGTCGCCGGTTCGAATCCGGTCACTCGCTCCAGCCGTGGTGGCGGAACTGGTAGACGCGCTGGACTTAAAATCCAGTGAGCTTTGCTCGTGAGAGTTCGAGTCTCTCCCGCGGCACCAAAAGAACAACTTTATATTAAAGTTGTTCTTTTATTTGACTTTACTCACCTATTTGCTAAAGTATATGGGTAAGAGAGACGGCTGTATAACATGCGCCGTCGCATAGTTATTTAATAATAACTACTTATAGTTAAAATAGACTAAACTCATGCGCCGTCGGTGTATCCGACTAAAAACAGAAACTTAATTAAATGTTAATTAAAAAAATATGTTTAGTTTAAAGCTTAAAAATTGGTTTTTTAGGAAAATAATTAAAAAAATCTTAAATAATCGTTCCATTTATGGATTATAGTATAAAGAAATGTAAGTTATTTACTTACATTAAACAAAAACATTATTTTAATAGAATGATTAGAGATATTAATACTAATTTTGGCAAACCAAAATCCGCATCAACTAATGTATCTGCGGAATTTGGCGAAAAGCGATTTTGAGGCATAAGCCTCGATTAGTATTATATAAAATACATGGGTCTTGTCAAGCTTGTCTGATATAAGGGTTGCTTAATTAATAATTAGTCATTATTTAATGACTTAAACGAAAGGCAATAATTATATGGACGTTAATAAAGTTATCTTATTGGGTAGATTAGTAAAAGACCCAGTTAAAAAAGCATTAGCTTCAGGTCATGAAATATCTATTTTTTCTTTGGCTACCAATTATCTTTATAAAGATGAAAAAGGTCAAAAAAAAGAATTTATTGAATTATTTAATCAGAGCTATACTACCATTGATCTTTTGGGATGGAGTGTTCAAGATAATTCATCACGAATTTTTGTAATTGAAGAAGGCTTATTTACTTCAACAGAGATATCACCTGGTAGTTATTTTACTATTACTTCAGAAATATCTGGTATTGGCTTAAATAATTCAGGAGGTGATCAAGTTATACTATATTCTCCAAGCGGTAATCAATTAGATCAGATAGCATACACGGCTTCTGCTTTGGAGAATAAATCATATGCTAGAAAAACAAATAATGAATGGGCTTGGACAGGTGAACCAACGCCTGGTAGTTTAAATACCTTTTTAGCTAATCTAGCTCCTGAAGCTGATTTTGAAATAAATGGTAGTAGTTTTAATTTAAATCAAATTGTTGAGTTTGATGCTACATCATCATTTGATCCAGATAATGATACCTTGTCATATTCATGGAATTTTGGAGATGGTTCATATGGTGATGAAATAAATGAAGCTCATTCATATGATACATCCGGGGTATATAATATTATATTAGAAGTAAGTGATAGCTTTGGTTTAAGTGATTTAAAAACTAAGCAGATTACTATTTTAGAAAGTGAAGTAGAGGTAATAGATTTAGATATTGAAATGCCTCAAGGCTTAAGAATTAATGAGTTCATGGTAAATCCAGAAGGCTCAGACGATATGGAATGGGTAGAAATTTTTAATAATTCATCTGAAATAATTGATTTATCTAACTTTAAATTAGATGATATGGATGGTGGTAGTAGACCATTTGCTTTAGTGGATTTAGCTATTCAACCTTTTAGTTATTTATTAATTAATAGGTCAGATTCTTCTTTAGCTCTAAATAATACTACTGATAGTGTTAGATTTTTAGACTTAAATGATAATCTCTTAGAAGAAGTATCATATGACAATGTTAAAGAAGCTAACGCCTTTGCTTATTCAGAAATATTAAATAATTGGTTTTGGACAGAAACACCAAGTCCAGGAGAATATAATAGATTAGAAGCTCTTGAGAGCTTAGAAATAAGCGGATATGAGGCAGATAATAGTAATTATGTATATTCTACTATCTCTGAAGTAAAAGACTTGGAAAAGGGAGATTATGTTATTACTTCGGGTATAGTTACTGCTCCGCCAAATGTCTTAGGTAAAAAAGTATTTTATATCTCAGAGTATGATAATTTAACTCAAGAAGTTTATTTATCAAGTGGTATTGAAATATATTCTTCACGAAGCGACTTCCCTGATTTAAGAGTTGGTGACATTATTGAATTAGATGGTAAGGTATCTGTGGTATCAGATAAGAAAAGAATCAATTTACAAAAGGATAGCTTTATAAATATATTAGGTAATAATGAATTAAGTGAAGTTGAATTAATAGGTACTGGTGATTTAACTGATGAATTAATTGGTTCTTTAATTAAAGTATCAGGTGAATTAGTTTCTAAGAAGAGTAGTAACTATTATTTAGATGATGGTTCAGGTGAGATAAAGATATATATAAAAAAGGATACAGGTATTTTAAAACCTAAAACAGAGGTGGGACATATATTAGAAGTAGCTGGTATTTTAGATTTAACTAAAACAGGTTACAGATTACTACCTAGATTTAATGAAGATATTAATGTTGGTGAAGTTTTAGGAGAAGCTTATGAGCTAAGTGATGAAGTTATTGACATAGAAAGTACAGATGAAAAAAATAAAGTAATTAAATTACTTATATATATTTTAATAAGTTCAGTTGTTGTTATGCTTAGCTTATTTATCAAATATAAATATTTAAATAAGAGTAAGGTATAAAATGCTTGTAAAATAAATCACACTCCTGAATCCAAGATGGAAGCAAGAGTGTGATTATAAAAAGGGAAATACTTTCTTCTAAGTAACACCGCTTCGGTGCTAAGTTTTTGTTAGTAAAAAGTATTAGTTATATATTAAATAAATTTTTATCCACTGTCAATCAAGAAGTTATCCACATATTTGTTATTTAGTTATATTAGTTGACTTTTTCTTTATTATAGAGTATTAATGTATGTATGCCGGGGTGGTGAAATTGGTAGACACGCGTGGTTTAGGACCACGTACCGCAAGGTGTGGGGGTTCAAGTCCTCTCCCCGGCACCATATATATTATAAATAGAATTTACCATATTAACTTATGGTTTTTTGATATAAAAAAATCCTTGCTACATAAGCAAGGATTTAAGTAATTAAGCATCTCCTAAATCTCCTGAAGAGAAGGTAAGTTCTTCAAATTTAACTTCAGGGTCTTTTAGATCATCAACTAATTTTTCAGTTATTGATCCATTATCATCATTTTTATTTTCAGGAAAATGAAAGCCAAAAGATATATGTTTTCCATTTAGACTCTGTAAGAGACTACAATCTTCAGCATTTTCATTTATTTTAGGAATAGCTGCGAATATCATGTAGAACATTGTACATAATATTTCAGTCTCATTAATTGATATTTTATCTAACAGACTTGAAGTTTTGATTTGAGATTCAAGGATATTTCTATCGCGTTCATCTAAATTAAGACCTTCAATTAATATTAAGGCAACCTCTTTAGAATCAAATGGTCCAAGCTTGATTTTATTACTGATTAACCAACCTTTTTTGTTTTTTGATTCTTTAAATGTGTATCCCAATTTTTCTCCTTTCACTATTTTACTTTACATAACACATTATAATTACAATATCTAGAGTTTTAAGTCAAGGGTTAGAATTAATTTATTAAATAAGTGTTGTATAAAAAATCCCATCAACTTAGTGTCTGATGGGATTAATACCTTATTTGGTTTTAATGTGACAGAGTGTTAAATAGAAGAGGAAGCTGTCCTTTACAAATAGGAGTGCGCATATCTGAAGTTACCGAATCATCTTTTTTATCTAGACCATTATTGATAATCCAATGTATCACTTTACTTACTTTATGTGCAAGCACACTTCCGGGTATAACACCTTTTTTATCACGAAAGAAAACATATAATTGATCTTGCGATTTAAATGGACCAAATTTGGTTTCCTTAATTGTGATATAAACGCATATACCATCAATTTCGAAATTTTCCGAATCGACTTCAACTTTCCATCCTGAAAAGTTCTTTTCCATCTCTGTACTCCTTCTTTTTTATTTACTTTAACAAGTTATTTCTAACATATATTCGTTATTTTGTCAAGATAAAAAAATCTCCGTCTTATGACGAAGATTTATTAAGCATATCCAAAGGGGGCATTAATATTTGTTTGATCAGCTTGTTCAATCCTGTGATTAAGGTTGATAAGAATTTTAAGATTATCTACTTTATGCAGAACTATTATTAATGACATATCCCAGGCAGGCCTACGTAGCAAAAGAGATGATTTACGAATGATTTTTAAGAGAGAAGTAACTGATTCGCTATCTAAGTTATGGACATATTTAATACTTTCTAATAAAACCATACGGGAAGTTTCTTTTGAAAAGAATGGGCCAAGAATGCTTTTTTCGCTTTTAAAATAACCAACTGGAACATTACTTTGCATTCCTACGTAAAAATTCATTATTTCCTCCATTTTTTGTATTATTATATAGAATTTACCCTATTATTTATAGGGTGTCAATACATTTGACATATATTTGGTAATAGTATATAATTCACTAGCTGAAATTGGGAAGGTGGTTTTTCCACATATAGCCCACATATAAGCTAAAATATCAATAAAATTAATGAAAGTATTTAGAAAATCTATAAAGAATAAACTAGATAACTCAAGCGGATAATTTTTGGTGTTTTTGCTGAAAATTGCATGTCTGCTTGAAGAGCAGATTTTTTGATACTTAAATGTACTTTGAAAACATAGGTGAAAAGAGCATCTTAATAAAAATATAGAACTATAATAAATAGTTCTCTTGTAATTTGGTGGTTACATAAGAGCAAATGGCGGATGCCTAGACATTAAAAGACGATGAAGGACGTAGCAGCCTGCGATAAGCTTCGGAGAGGTGGCAAGCAACCTTTGATCCGGAGATTTCCGAATGGGGAAACCCGGCGGACAATTTAAGTTCGTCATCATAAGCTGAATACATAGGCTTATTGAAGAAGACCTGGGGAATTGAAACATCTTAGTACCCAGAGGAAAATAAAGAAATAATGTTAGTTTTTAGTTCTTGTTTGCTATTTATAGCGGTCAAGAATCTAAGAGCTAATCTCGATTCCCTTAGTAGTGGCGAGCGAAAAGGGATGAGCCCAAACCATACCAGTGTTTTTATCTAAATTTGCCTTCGGGTAAATTTGATAATTTTAAAGGTGTAAGCCGTTGCTGATATGGGGTAGTGAGAAGTCATGCACAGATCTTACAGTCTGTAGCAGAGTCAAAAATTACATTCCTAGTAGAATCCACTGGAAAGTGGAGCCAAAGAAGGTGATAGCCCTGTACGCGAAAGGAGTAATTACTCTGTTGTGGTTCTCTCGAGTACCTCAGGACCCGTGAAATCCTGGGGGAATCCAGCGCGACTATGCGCTAAGGCTAAATACTTTTAATGATCGATAGTGAACAAGTACCGTGAGGGAAAGGTTAAAAGCACCCCGGTGAGGGGAATGAAATAGTATTTGAAACCATTTGCTTACAAAGAGTTGGAGCTCCTAGATTTATCTAGGTGTGACAGCGTGCCTATTGAAGAATGAACCAACGAGTGTGCTATATGTTGCTGATCTAATCTTTACGAAGAGTAGGTGCAGCGAAAGCAAGTCTTAACCGGCATATTTAGTTAAATAGTTTACCTAAGTTTACTTAGGTTAAACTATTTTTCTAAAAGGCAGCATATACACGACCCGAAACCAGGTGATCTAACCATGATCAGGGTGAAGTCAAACGAAAGTTTGATGGAGGCCCGAACCCACTCGCCGTGCAACACGAGGGGATGAATTGTGGTTAGCGGAGAAATTCCAATCGAACCTGGCAATAGCTGGTTCTACCCGAAATAGCTTTAGGGCTAGCCTTAAATGTTTCTTATCGGTGGTAGAGCACTGAACGGGGTAAGGTGGGAAACCTTACTTACCCTAATCAAACTCCGAATGCCGATAAATTAAAGTTTAAGAGTCAGACTATGGGGGCTAAGCTCCATCAGTCGAAAGGGAAACAGCCCAGATCTCTATCTAAGGTCCCAAAACTAGGTTAAGTGTGAAAAGTTGTAGAAGTTTTTATACAATTAGGAGGTTGGCTTAGAAGCAGCCATCCTTTAAAGAAAGCGTAACAGCTCACTAATCAAGAACTTCCGCGCTGAAAATTTAACGGGGCTAAACCTAGTACCGAAGATGAGGGCTTGTACTTTTAGTACGAGCGGTAGGGTAGCATTCTATATCTGCTGAAGTCGTATGCGCGAGCAACGGTGGAGGGTATAGAAGAGAAAATGTTGGTATGAGTAGCAAAAATCAAGGTGAGAATCCTTGACACCGAAAATCTAAGGTTTCCTGGGCAACGTGAATCGACCCAGGGTTAGGCGATCCTAAGTCGAGGCCGAAGGGCGTAGACGATGGAAGAGCAGGTTAATATTCCTGCGCTGCCTTTATTTTCCGATGGAGTGACGTTACTTCAAGCTTTAAGCGTCCGTATGGTTATGACGTTTATTTCTTTTAGATTCTTCCCAGGCAAATCCAGGAAGAATAAGTCTAAAAGAGACGAAAAGGTTGCGGCTTCGGCCAAAACCGATTTAAGGGGAGAAGTAACCAAGAAAAACTTCTAGGGTTAAGGTAAAGGTAACCGTACCGTAAACCAACACAGGTAGATGAGGCGAGAAGCCTAAGGTGTACGAGAGAACCTTCGTTAAGGAACTCGGCAAAACAGCGGTCGTACGTTCGCAATAAGACCTGCCCAGATTTATCTGGGCCGCAGCGACTGATCCCAAGCGACTGTTTACCAAAAACACAGGTCCCTGCTAAATCCGTAAGGAGATGTATAGGGGCTGACTCCTGGCCAGTGTCAGAACGTTAAGGTGAGCCCTGCAAGGGGTGATCTGAAGCGCTGATGAACGCCGGCGGTAACTATAACCGTCCTAAGGTAGCGAAATTCCTTGTCGTGTAAGTTACGACCTGCACGAATGGAGTAACGGTTTGGGAACTGTCTCAACGAAGGACTCGGCGAAATTGCAAGACGAGTAAAGATGCTCGTTAATCGTGGCTGGACGAAAAGACCCCATGAAGCTTTACTATAACTTGGTATTGAATTAGTGATATCCATGTTCAGTATAGGTGGAAGACTTTGAAGCTATATCGTCAGATATAGTGGAGTCAACAAGTGAGATACCACCCTTGAATGTTTTTAATTCTAATCTTGATCCCTTGAATCAGGGCAAGAGACAGTATCTGGTGGGTAGTTTAACTGGGGCGGTTGCCTCCTAAAATGTAACGGAGGCGTTTACAAAGGTTGGCTAGCTCCCGATGGAAACGGGAGTGGTAGTGCAAACGCATAAGCCAGCTTTACTGCAAGGACTACAATCCGAGCAGTTGCGAAAGCAGAAGTTAGTGATCCGACCGTTTATGCTATATCCATTACTTATCTTTTAGATAGTTAATGGTTATAGCTTCGATATAGGACGGCGGAAGCTCAACGGATAAAAGTTACTCTGGGGATAACAGGCTGATCTCCCCCGATAGTCCACATAGACGGGGAGGTTTGGCACCTCGATGTCGGCTCATCGCATCCTGGGGGTGAAGAAGCTCCCAAGGGTTTGGCTGTTCGCCAATTAAAGCGGTACGCGAGCTGGGTTCAGAACGTCGTGAGACAGTTCGGTCTCCTATCCGCCACGATCGTTGAATTTTGAGTAGATCTTTCCCTAGTACGAGAGGACCGGGAAGGACGAACCTCTAGTGTACCAGTTGTCATACCAATGGCATTGCTGGGTAGCTACGTTCGGTTTGGATAAACGCTGAAAGCATATAAGCGTGAAGCCGTCTACAAGATTAGAATTCGTTATCAGACTCCTTGGAGATGACAAGGTTGATAGGCTGTATGTGTAAGTTTGGCAACAAATTTAGCAGAGCAGTACTAATATGTCGAGTAACCATCAAATTATGAGAGAATTATTTTGTTCTTTTCACCCAATTGTGATATACTATTTTAAACTTTATGAATGATTTAAAAGGTAGTATAAAACTTATATCCATTTTCATTATATTTGTAATATTAATTGTTTCAATTTTGCTTTTAGCGCCTGAAACAATTAAATTGTAAAAAAAGTGATAGTATCTTGGTGATCCTTGCGAGTTGGCTACACCCGTTCCCATCCCGAACACGGCAGTTAAGCAACTCAGCTCCGATGGTAGTGCAGCTTATGCTGTGCAAGAGTAGGTCGTCGCCAAGGTTCTGTCACTTTTTTGATACCCCTATATTTAGTAGGGGTATTTTTTGTTTACTTGACTACATAGTATGATATGGTATGATAATATATGTAGATTAAATAACCCTAATATTAGTAAAATATATGGATTGGCCTACATTTGATAAGGAAATTGATCAATTAATTAGTAAAATAGATATTAAACCGGATCTAATAATTGGCATTGCTCGTGGTGGAGTTATTCCAGCTGTGGCTGTGGCTAATAGATTAGGTATAGAGCAATTTCATGCTCTTAAAGTTATAAGGAATGGCGATAAGCGAGAAATAATAACTAAAGTTACTGAGATTATTGAGGGTAAAGTAGTTCTACTAGTTGATGATATGTTAGAGAGCGGTAAAGGCTCAAAACTTGCTAAGGAATATCTAGAAGATAAAGGAGCTAAAGTAGTCGTGGCCTGTTTCTATGTAATGCCAGAGACTAAGCAAGAAATAGTTCCTGATTACTTCTTAAAAACTGTTGATGAGATTATTAAGTTTCCTTGGGAATAATAATTTGACATATAATTATATTTATATAAGATAGAATATATGGCTAGAAAAAGGCTAACAATTACTATAAAAGATGAATTATTAGATTTACTTGATAATACTATTGATGGATCTAAAATAAGGAATCGCTCACATGCTTTTGAGTATTTATTAACTAAATATTTAATTCCAGAAGCAACACGTGTTTTAGTCTTAACCGGTGGTAATGGTATTAAGCTTAGACCTATAACTTACGAAATACCTAAGTGTTTAATTCCTATACATGATAAGCCATTAGTAGAATATACATTTGAGAATTTAAAGAAATCAAATTTAACTGATATTACTCTTTCTACGGGTAGACTAGGTGATAAGATTGAAAAACAATTTGGAGATGGCAGTTTATATAATTTAGATATAAAATATAAAAAGGTTGATAAGAAAAATCCTGGTACTTCATATCCTGTATACCAGACTAAGAATGATTTTTCTGACAAACCTTTTGTTTTAATATATGGTGATGTTTTAGCTGATATTGATTATTTAGATCTGATCGAATATCATAAGAGCCATAGAGGCATTGCTACCATAGCCTTAGCTTCAGTAGAAAAACCTTCAGAGTGGGGTGTAGTTGATATGAAAGGTAATCGTATTGTTAGATTTACTGAGAAGCCAAATAAAAAAGTAAAATCACATTTAATAAACGCTGGTATCTATGTTTTAGATCCTAGTGTTTTTAAATATATAAAAAAAGATCATAAAATGTTAGAGAAGGATCTTTTCCCACGACTAGCTCAAGAAGGAAAACTATATGGTTATCCTTTTGAAGGTCAATGGTTTGATGTCGGCACACCTGAAATATATGAAGAAGTACTAAAGAAATGGAAAGGTTTTAAGAATAAATAATATAAATAAGTATAGAACATTTAAAATCTAATAAAGGAGAGAGAATACAGATGTTTGAAATAGCAGTTGGAAATATTATAGAAATGGATATAATCGGTGATCTTAAAGTGGAGGAAACTTACCCATCAAATAATAGAGTCTCTTTTTCAGCAAGGAAACAAGATGGCAGCAAGAAATTATATGTTTTTAAGGGATTCCCACTTAAACATTTGGAAGGAGATGATGGTTTAACTCATGAGGAGATTGATTTAATAAAAATGAAGATTGATGAATATCAAAAGTTATTGAAGAACGCAGGCGTTAGTGTTATTGAGGATATTGGATTTATTTCACGAACTCATGGCGATGGATCTTTATTTCAATGGCAATATGAACCTTTTGCTGGTAAGTCAATTGAATATATTATAAAGAATTATAGAAGAGAGGTGGTTTTACGAGCTATTAAAACAGTTTGGAAAACAATAATTGAACCTCTATTTAATACTTATAGTATTGAAAGTAATCCATTAGAACTCAGTGTTGGTCTTGATTTGATTCCAAGGAATATGACATATATAAAGAAGGAAGGTAACAGTTCTATTGATATTACTTATGTTGATTTATTTCCACCTAAGATAACATTAGCTACTGGAATTGAAAGAAAGTATAAACATATCTTAGAACATCCAGAACCAACTGACAGAGTAGTGAGAGATTTAGCTATTTTTCGTGGTTTTAATATGATAGGTATAATTATAGCTTTCTGGACACATTTGTCTCGTATCAGACCTGAATTAACATTAGATTTTTATAAGTTGTTTAAAAGACTTATTAAAGATTTTGATGTAGAACACAAAGGTTTAGGTTTGGGTTTAGAAGTTGATGAATATACTTTGAATAACGATTTATCAATTGGTGGTAAAAGTCATGATGAAATAAGTGAAATAATTGATGATTGGAAATTCAAAGATATATTTAGATTAAGAATGTTAGCTTGCGCGATATCATTTCATAGCAAGGCGGACACAGAAAAGCTAACCAAAAAAGTCTTTGAATTAAGTCATTTTCAAACAAATCGTTTGACCCATGAACAGATTCTGGAAATAAAAAAAGTCATTCTTGAAATGACAAATATCTAATTAGATTCTAAGGGAGTTCCAAGAACTCCCTTTTTTATTTACCTAATATTTTCATTTGTAGTTTTTGATATTTTTTATTATTAAAATCTTTACTATTTAGAATCTTTGAAATATATTTCATATATTTTTTAGAAGGCCACATTAATCGTTTATCAAAGTATGAAGCATCCATTTTTTTAGGTTTGTCAAAAAAGTTATTTAAATCAATATGATTTGTAACAAATTTATTTTTTTTACACTCAATTACTACAGCTTGACCTATCTTATCTTTAGATACTAATTTTATACCCATTTCCCCAACCTTTATACCTATTTGCTTATCTGTTTCAATCGGTGGTCCTGTTTGAAGAGAGTTCATTGGAACTATTGTTTTTGTATTATAACCAAGTTTTTTCTCAATTTGATTTTGTAGTGATAAGCCAATAAATTCTTTACGCTTTGTGTTGAAGCCATCTGTTTGTTTATCAGACAATCCTTTTAAGCCCTTTATATTTGCTTCTTTTGACATAGCTATAACACAGTATCCATTCTTTTTATATTTCTTCTTAATTAAATTTAATAATTTTTTTAAATCAAACTGCCATTCAGGTGGAATAATTATGTCAGCGCCACCTACAGCACTTGAACATGTTAGCCAGCCAGACTTTGCACCCATTACTTCTATAATAAAAACTCTGCCATAAGCATAGGCAGCGTCTTCTCTTACTTCATCTATTAATTTTGCTGTATAATGTGCAGCCGAGGGAAAGCCTGGAGAAAAATATGTATGAGGCAAATCGTTATCAATTGTCTTTGGTAAACCTATGACTGGAATATCTTCTTCATGATATAACTTTGCGGCTGTACTTAGCGTATCATCCCCACCAATTGCAATAATACAATCTATTTTATTATTAGAAATACTTTTTTTAACTTTTTTAATACCATCCTTTATTTTAAATGGATTTGTTCTTGATGTTTTTAATATTGTACCACCTCTATTTTTTAATTGATCAATATCTATCTTTGTTAGATCAATTATTTTATTATTTTCTAATAAAGAATTCCAACCACCAATACCACCAAGTATTTTGTAGTTGCACTTCTTTGCCATTTTTATAACCCCATATAGAGTAGGGTTAAGCGCAGAAGTTAAGCCTCCGCTGGTTAATACTAATATTGTTTTTTTATACATAATTGCTATAAATTGTAATATTAATTTAACTTTAAGTCAAATCTAATGAAAAATTAATGACGTTTATATATCTCCTATTTAGCTAATATTAGTATAATAATAAAGTTATGCACATATTTTGTAGATAATATATTGACATTATTCACCATTTAGATATAATAGATTTGTTATATATAATACATTTTTATGACTATTACACCAATATTAAAAAAGTTTGGTTTAAATGATAAAGAGATTAAGATTTATTTGACTTTGCTTAAATTAGGACCTACATCAGTTAGGAAAATTGCTGAAAAATCAGGAATAAATCGAGGAACTAGCTATGATGTTTTAAAGAATTTAAGAACACTTGGACTTGTAACCTATTATCATAAAGCTACTAAACAGTTTTTTGTAGCTGAAGACCCTCATAAGTTATTAGAAGCAACTGATAGTAAAATTGGTAATTTAAATGAGGTTAAGAAAAAACTTAATAAGATTATTCCAGAGCTTAAGTCTTTGCATGATAGCGCTGATAATAAACCAGTTGTTAAATATTATGAAGGACTAAGTGGAGTAAGAACGATTTTACAGGATGTTTTAGAATCTACTAATAAAGAATATTTTGTATTTTCTTCTACAAGCATAAGTCCTTATTTATATAAAGCATTTCCTTCATTTACTAAACAAAGAATTAAAAAAAATATTAAAGTAAAAGTTATATCAATTGGAGCAGGTGGAGAGCTAGCTAAGTTATCTGAAAGAAAATGGCTTTCTAAAAAAGAAGGGACTCCTACATATATATTAATTTATTCAAATAAAGTTGCTATGATTTCTATTAATCAAGATAACAAACCGCTTGGCTTAATCACTGAAGATAAATCATTATATCATACTCAACTTCAATTATTTAATTACATTTGGCAAACATTATAATTTTTTCTATGTGTGGAATTATTGGATATATAGGTGAAAAAAAAGCATTACCTATTATACTAAAAAGCTTAAAAAAAATGGAGTATCGGGGCTATGATAGTGCCGGCGTTGCTTTAGTTGAAAATGATAAATTAATTATTAAGAAGAAATCTGGTAAATTAGATATTTTAAAAAAAGAACTTAAGGATTTTAAAAATAATTCTACTATAGGTATTGGTCATATTCGTTGGGCAACACATGGCGAGCCTTCTGATTTAAATGCTCATCCACATAATGATTGTAATAGTGAATTAACTATTGTCCATAATGGGATTATTGAAAATTCTAATGAACTTAAAAAAAGTTTGATTAAAAAAGGACATATTTTTAAAACTGAAACAGATAGCGAAGTTTTAGCTCATTTGATAGAAGAGTACTATAAGAATAATAAATTAGAAGAAGCTGTTAAAATAGCTTTAGAAAAGGTAAATGGTGCTTATGGTATAGTAGTATTTAGTTTAAAAGAAGAAAAATTAGTTGCTGCTAGACTAGGTAGTCCAGTGGTTTTAGGTATTAAAAATAAAGAATACTTTGTAGCATCTGATGTAGCTGCTCTGCTTCCATTTACTAAGGAAGTTCTTTTTTTAGAAGAAGGTGAAATAGCTATTTTAGATAGACAGGGATATAAGATAATTAAATTAACAGGCGGTGAAAGTATTAGAGAAACTCAAACAGTAGATTGGAGTTTAGACGAGGTAGAAAAAGATGGTTATGATCATTTTATGCTAAAAGAAATTATGGAAGAAGCAGATACAGTGAGAGCTAGTATGAGGGGCAGAGTTATTTTAGAAGAGGGTGATATTAGATTTGGTGGCTTAATAGATGTAATGGATAAATTAAAAGAAATAGATAGAATAATAATAGTTGCTTGTGGTACAGCTCATTATGCAGGACGTATAGCAGAGTATGTAATTGAAAGTTTAGTTAATTTACCTGTTGAAGTTCAATATGCTTCAGAATTTAGATACAGAGAAGAGCCTTTAGATAAAAAAAGTTTAGTTTTAGCAATAAGTCAGTCAGGTGAAACTGCTGATACTTTAGCTGCTATCCGTAAAGCAAAAGAAAATAATGTACTAACTTTCGGTATTGTTAATGTGGTTGGTTCAACAATTGCTAGAGAAACGGATGCCGGAATATATAATCATATTGGACCAGAAATATCAGTGGCTTCTACTAAAGCCTTTGTATCTCAATTAGTAATTATTTATTTACTGGCTATATTACTTGGCAGACAAAGAAAATTATCTAGACAACAAGCTATAGAGATATTAGATGAATTAAATAAGTTACCAGAAAAAATTGAAACTATTACAGCCCAAGCATCTAAGATTGATGAAATAGCAAAAAAATATTATGAAGCAAATAATTTTATATATATTGGTCGTAAGTTAAATTATCCAATTGCTTTAGAAGGTGCTTTAAAATTAAAAGAAATTTCATACATTCATGCAGAAGGCTATCCTGCTGGTGAATTAAAGCATGGGCCACTTGCTTTAATAGAAGAAGGTTATCCAGTAGTAGCTATTATTCCACAAGATAAAGTTTATAAAAAAACAATTAATAATTTAGAAGAAGTAAAAGCACGTTTAGGTAAAGTAATTGCAATTACTAATGAAGAAGATGATTTAATTAAGAAAGTAACTGATGATGTAATAATTATTCCTAAAACTTTGGAAATACTTAATCCAATCTTAACAGTAATACCTATTCAATTACTCGCTTATTTTATAGCTAAACGTAGGGGTTGTCCTATAGATCAACCTCGTAATTTAGCTAAAAGCGTTACTGTTGAATAATTTTAAATATATGATAAGAAAGTTTAAAAAAGAAGATGCTAAGCACGTTGCATCTTTAATAAAACAATTAACCTCAAATATTGTTAAGCCAGATAGTTTAGAGAAGCGTTTAGAAGAAATTGTAGAAGATAATAATACACAATATTTTGTTGCTGAAATTGATAATAAGATAGTCGGTTTTGCTGGGCTTTGTTGGTATACTATACCCTCCAAAGGTTTAATGGCTTGGGTTGAAGAATTAATAGTTGATGAAAAAATTAGAGGTAAAGGCATAGGTAAGTCTTTGATGAATGAATTAATTAACTTAGCTCATGAAATTAAATGTAATAAGATGGAATTAACGGTTAATAATCCAATAGCGATTAGTTTATATGAAAAATTAGGTTTTGAATTTACAAATAGTAAAGTAATGATAAAAAAGCATTACTAATGCACTTTAAAAAAGGAGGAAGGAAATGAAAAATATTGTTTCTATTGGAGCAGGTACAGGACAAGCTAATCTATTAAAAAGTTTAATGAATAATGGTAGATATAAATTAACTGGTTTAGTTTCTGTAACTGATGATGGTGGGCACAGCGGTAGGATAAGAAGAGATTTAAAAACATTTGGTGTTAAATCTCCTCAAATCGGTGATGGTAGGAATTGTCTATTGAAATTAGCTAGGAATAAAGAAGTAGCAAGCTTGTTTAAAGTATTAAAAAATGGTGAGAATTCTGCCAATACTTTAATCGCAGGTCTTTTATCTGATGGGCTTACATTAACTGAGGCTTTCGAGAAATTCGGAAAGTTAGTTGATGCTGCTGGTACGATTATTCCGGTTACTAATGAAGATGTTGATATAATAGCTGAATATGAAGGAGATATTATTGTTTCAGGCGAATGGAATATTATGGAATATAATCACACAGATAAGCTTAAACGATTGCGTTTAAGTAGACCTGTTAAGATTAATCCTAAAGCATTAACTGCGCTTGATAATGCTGATTCTCTGATTATTGGTCCAGGCTCATTTAGAACTGGGATAATATCTGCATTACTACCCGAGGGTATGAAAGAAAAAATAATGGATATAAAGGCTAAAATAATTTATGTTTGTAATTTATTCTCTCAACCAGGCCAAACTGATGGCATAACTCAAGCTGGTTATATTGAAGAGCTGTATAAGTACATTGGTCGTGTACCAGATGTAGTTTTAGTTAATAATGGCTCAGTTCATGATAAGGTTATTCAACATTACAAAGATTCTGGCTCATCTCTTATAAAAGAAGGTGATTTAGATTCTCTTGGTTGTATGATTGTGCGAAGAAGCTTAATTCCTAAAATTGATGATATATTAAGGAATAGCCCTGAAATGCAAAGGATGGGTAGCTTTAAGAAGTGGACTCACCTTTTAACTCATGAACGTGGTGAATTGGCTAGAACTATTATTGAAATAATAGATGAAGCATAATATTATGCTTAGAGGGGGATAGAATTCTATCCCCTTTTTTTTATTATCTAAATCATTTAAACTAATAAGTATGCAGATATGTGATTTACATATACATTCTAAACATGCTAGAGCTTGCTCTAAGTTTTTAACGTTAGAAGAAATTGATAAGTGGTCTAAAATAAAAGGCGTTGATATTGTTGGTACAGCTGATTTTACTCATCCTCAATGGTTTAAAGAGATAGAGAATAAGCTGGAAGAAGTAAATAGTGGAATATTTAAATTGAAAGGATCTAACTCAGATGTTAATTTTATGTTAACAACTGAAATATCTTGTATTTATTCGCAAGGTGGTAAGACTAGACGTTTACATATTTGCATTTGGGCGCCTAATTTGGAATTTGTTAGGAAGTTGAATAAGAATTTAACTGATAGGGGTTGTAAATTAGGTTCTGATGGTAGACCAATAATAGGTATGTCAGCAAAAGAGCTACTTAAAATATGTTTAAGCATAGATGAGAATCATATTACTATACCAGCACATATTTGGACTCCCTGGTTTGCAATATTTGGTTCTAAATCTGGTTTTGATTCAGTTGAAGAATGCTATGAAGAATTATCTCCACATATTTTTGCTTTAGAGACTGGTTTGTCATCTGATCCACTTATGAATTGGCAACTTTCAATGCTTGATAAGTATACTTTAGTTTCTAATTCTGATGCTCATAGTGCACAGAACATTGGCAGAGAAGCGAATGTATTTGATTTAAAAGAAAAAACATTTGAAGAGATAAGAAATATTTTAAAAACAAAAGATAAGAAGAAATTTTTGTATACTATAGAGTTTTATCCAGAAGAAGGTATTTATCATTTTGATGGACATAGAAAATGTAAGGTTAGTTTATCCCCAGGTGAGACAAAAAAAGAAAAAGAGGCTTGTCCTAAGTGTAAGAGAAATGTAACTGTTGGGGTTTTAAATAGAGTAGAAAATTTAGCTGATAGAAAGAAAAAAGATATTAAAAAAGAAAATTACATTCCATTTAAAAATGTAATTCCGTTAAAAGAAATTTTATCTGATGTTTTAGATGTAGGTAAACATTCTAAAAAAGTAGATGCATTTTATCAGCAAATGATTAAAGGTGGTAAAAATGAATTTAATATATTACTTAATCTTGAAATAGCAGATATTGAAAGTATTTCTACGCCAGAAATAGCTGAAGCAGTAAGGAGAGTAAGAAAAGATAAGGTTAAATTAATTCCAGGATTTGATGGTCAATATGGTAAGATTGAAATATTTGATAAGCAAGAGAAGAAGAAAACTTCACAAATTAAATTACTCTAAAATATAGCTAAAATTAGCGTAAATATAAAATCCTCTTCAAGCATGAGATAGAGGATTTTATATTCTCTTCTTTGAAGAAAATAAGATCTTATTTTTTTCTCTTCTTTCTACGAACTACTTTCTTCTTTCTTTTTGGAGCTGCTTTTTTCTTTTTCTTAGCAACTTTTCTTTTTTTCTTCGGAGCTGCTTTTTTCTTACGCTTTACAGCTTTCTTCTTTCTTTTTGGAGCTGCTTTTTTCTTTTTCTTAGCAACTTTTCTTTTCTTTCTTACAACCTTTTTCTTTCTTTTTGGAGCTGCTTTTTTCTTTTTCTTAGCAACTTTTCTTTTTTTCTTCGGAGCTGCTTTTTTCTTTCTTACAACTTTCTTTTTACGTACTACTTTCTTCTTTCTTTTTGGAGCTGCTTTTTTCTTTTTACGTTTTTTTGCTGGCATTTTGTTCACCCCCTTTCTTGTTTAGGATTTTTATTTATTATATTTTAATTATATCACTTTTTTACTAAAAATTATATAGTAAATACTAAAAAAGAACCTTAAATTAAAAGATTCTTTTTTGGTGGACCCGAGCGGAGTCGAACCGCTGACCTCCTGCTTGCAAAGCAGGCATTCTAACCAACTGAACTACGGGCCCTGTATTATTTTGCTCCTGGAAATATTGAACTCACCATTGAAACTATAACACCTTGAAGTAGATTGGTAGTTACAAGCATTCCTATAAAGATTGTAAGGATGCCAATTAGTTTCCATAGTAATCTTGAACCGCCTGATGTTGAGATGTGTTGTTCTGCCCAACTAATGGTTCCAAAGTTACTTACTAGCCAATCAGATTTCCAAGTTATTAAGAAACCTACTACGATCATAATTAAACCTAGTATAATTCTCATATTTTTTTATTTATTTTAATGGTGGACGCACGAGGATTCGAACCTCGGGCCTCTTGGATGTAAACCAAGCGCTCTAACCAGCTGAGCTATGCGTCCTGGTGCCCAGGGCGGGACTCGAACCCGCACGCTTAAATAAGCCTAGGCCCTCAACCTAGTGTGTATACCAATTCCACCACCTGGGCTTCTGGCTAGGCTACTTATTTATCGCTTAAGCTATTTTCTTTTCTCTAAGTCTTTTTTTGTAAGATCTTAAGAAACCTAGTTTAGAACGTCTTACTCTAGCTTTCTTAATGATTTCAATATTCTCAATATTTGGAGAATTTAAGGGAAATATTTTTTCTACACCAATACCGCCACTTACTTTTCTAACAGTGATTGTTGAGCCTACTTCAGCACCATGCTTTTGAGCTAGGACCATGCCTTCAAATACTTGAACTCTTTCTTTATCTTCACCTTTAACGTTTTTTTCTTTTATTTTTTGATGTACTCTTACGGTCATACCTGGCTTAACTTCAGGGTAACCAGACTTCTTTTGTTCTTCTGACATATTTTTAAATATTTTGTTAATCTTAAAAACTAGACTCAATAATACTCTAAATTGTCTTATTTGTCAAGACTTTTTAAAGTCTTAAGAGTATTGGCTAAAACTACTCTAGGACTAGGTTTATTATCGATAATTAGGTCATATATCGATTTATCGTAATATTTGATGTTATATAGCTTTTTATACCTTTTTACTAAGAATTTCTCTCTATGATTGATTAGTTCTTTAGCTTTACAGTTACTTATTTTTTCTCTTTTAGCTATCCTTTTTATTCTCATATCTTTGGGTACATTTACCCATATTTTGATACTTTCTACTTTATTCTTCTGACATAGCCAGCCTGAGATATGTCCTTCGTATATTACTTTTTTATGAGTTTTAACATACTTTATCATTTGTTTATCTATGGCAATATCATGTTTTGGATACTTTAAACAATATACTTCAAATTCACTTAGAGTCATTTTCTTTTTTTTAGCTAAAGCTCTAAATAATATACCTGTATGTAAATATTTATAGTTTAATTTTTTAGCTAGCATTTTAGCTAAAGTTGATTTACCTGATGCTGGTGAACCGCTTATTGTTATTATTTCAGAATTCATTTTAATTCATTTAAAATATTATTTAATTCTTTAGGAATTTCTATCTTATATTCCTTATACTCATTATTCAAATCATTAAAGCCTAGAGTATGAGCATGTAAGAATAATCTATCTAGCTTTAAGTTATTAACTAAGTTTTTATTATAATATATCTTATCACCAACTACTGGATGATTGAAAGCTTTTAAATGAGAACGTATTTGATGAGTTCTGCCTGTTTCAATAGTAACTTTTAAATAAGTATATCTAGAATATTTATTTTCAACTACATATTTTGTAATTGATTTTTTACCTGTCTCATGTTTAGGCAGAGCTACCATTCTACCAGTTAGCTTTGATCTTTTAAGAGGGAAGTCAATAATTCCAGTTTCAGTTTCTAAAACACCATAGACTAAAGCTAAGTATTCTTTTTTTACGTTTCTTTCTTGGAATTCATTTTTTAAATGTTCAAACATTTTTTGAGTTTTAGCTATTACCATAACTCCGCTTACTTCCTTATCTAATCTTTGAACAATACCAGGTCTTATTTCATCTTCACCAACATCTTTAATATCTGGGTAATTATTTTTTAACCAATCAACTAGAGTTGGTTCTTTGATACTTGGAGCTGGGTGGATGATTAAATGAGCTGGTTTATTTAATATTAAATAGTCATCAGTTTCTGTTATTACTTCAGGTTTAGGTATTACTTTTTTTACTTCACAACTAAGTTTTGCAAAACCTTTGGCTATATTAACTTCAACATTGTCATTTTCTCTTAAGGCAAAATGAGCTGTTTCATGTTTATCATTTACAGTTACTTCTTTTTCTTTAATTAGCTTTTGAATTTGAGAACGTGAAAAATCAGATAATTCTTCTACTAAGTATTTATCTAGCCTTTGTTTTTCTTCTTTTTTATATATTAATTTCATATTATAAAAATAGCATATATTTGGTTATAAAAAAAGCCCAGGGTTAGTTGGGCTTATTAATTTATTTTGATTAGTTAGAAAGAGTATAGTTATGTATGTTTTTCTGATTTTAACCATATGCTCATGTATTCGACGCCTTTTGGTGTCAGATTTTCAATTTCTTCTATACGCTGTTTAGCACCTAATATATCAGCAAGTATTGGATTGATTACTTGAATAGCCTCTAGTCTATTAATTAGGTCAGAATTAAATCTTTTTTTAATAGATTTTCCTAATTTCACGATTTCTTTTTCAACCTTATTTGGAGGAAGGCTTCCTATGACGACTATAAAGTCATCCAAGCTGGTTGCCATTTCAGATTTATGTATATCCTGAAAAAGTCTTTTTAGAGGAATGAATCTTTTTGCAATTTCTTTTACTGTCAATTCATTTAGTTTTTTCAATGTTCTCTCCTTTATTTGTTTAATATTAATTATTTTATTAAGAGCTTATTGGGCTAATTTATCAATTAAGTAATTTTTTGTCAAATAAAAAAGCCCAGGGTTAGTTGGGCTTTTAGAATTTAGTGTTCATTTTGGGGATTAGGAAATAATGTGTTTAATTGTGCGAGCGATTTCATATGTTTTCATATATTGTTTTATATGTTTGATTCCAGTTGGTGTGAGATTTTTAATCTCTTCGATAAGTTCCTCAATAGTGGGATCGCTGTTTATTGTTGGCACTAAATAACCTTTGAATTTAGATAATAGATTCATAAGATCATCAATAATTATTGTATACAGAAGTTCTTTATAGTACAACATAAGGATGGTATCACTGCGTTGTAGTTTTGCAACAACTACCTTTAAAACATGGTATATCCAGTCGTTTTTTTCTGGACTATGATTTTCAGGAACTTTTGTCGTTATTTCTTCTCTGATTTTTGTCCAATTATCTTTAATTGTGTTTAAAGATGATGGACCGCCATTATCTAAATCCTTACGAATTTGAAATTGTTCTGATAGCTCTTGATCTTTGATATGTTTGATCATCCAATCAAAAATTTCTTTCGCTGCTTTAAGCTTTATTGCTCCATTCATCTCTTCTCCTTTTTGTTATGTAAATATGATATAAATAATATAATGGTGGGTGTAAGAGGATTTGAACCTCTGACCTCCACGATGTCAACGTGGCGCTCTAACCAACTGAGCTATACACCCATAATATATGGTGCGCGTAGATGGACTTGAACCATCGACCCCCGCCTTATAAGGGCGGTGCTCTAACCACTGAGCTATACGCGCGTATCAAAGTGAATTATACCTAATCTTTTTACTTTTTAAAAGACCCTTTAATTATTTCTATAACTTCTTCTTCTGCTTGATCAAGTGATTTAGTTAAACTAAACTCTACTTCATTCTTATCACCAGTAGGTGAAAATGTACGAGTTAAGCTTTGAATTGAGGTAGTTCCTAGTGAACGAGCTAAAACTTTAGTTTCATTTATATCAGTTTGATAGAATAAAACTACGAGTTCAGCAAGAGGCGAAGTACTAATTAAATCATCTATTATACCTGTCATATCTTTAGGTGAAGTATTGCTTTCAGTAAAATCATGAGGATTAATTTTTGACCAAATTAACTTAGCATCTTTATCATATTGAAGTCTAGCTAATATTCTACCCCATAGCTTTAAAGTATTAATAGTTTTAGTTTGAAAAAGGTTAGTTACTATTTCTTGTCTCTTAGCTCCTGCTTCTATTAATTCAGAAGCAATATGTAGAGCTTTAGGTGTAACGTTTGATGTTTTAAAACTTCTAGTTGCAGAAATCATACCAGCTAGTAAACAAGTTGCTAGCTCTTTATCCATTACTTGTTCTTCCCAGGTATTTATTTGATTATATATTATTTCACAAGATGATGTAGCTGTTAGATCTAATAGATTAATATGTCCATATTGTTCATTAGCTGGATTGTTATCAATATTAATTACAGGTACTTGGTAGAAGAAATCTCTATGATGTTCATATATCTTACCTAGTGAATCTAAATCAGTAGCTCCTACAATAATAATTAAATCAAAAGCAAATTCACTTGTTTTGAATTTAAGGTCATCGGGTGTAAAAACTCCTTGTTTAGGAGTTAAATAAATATTCAGATTAGTTCCTTGTAAGTCATAGCTTAGTTCATCAATACCTGTTTGAGTTACGTCTAAGTTAATGATGAATTTTTTTAATTTATTTACATCACTCTTAACATTACTAATTTCAGGTAAAAAAGAGTATTCTTTAGGAATACTAAAATTATCAATAATTACTTCACTATTCTTATTTACTTTCTTTAAAATTTGTTTTAAAGCAAGACATGAGGCAAGTCCATCTCCTGTGGGATTTGCTTTAGTTGTAATTAGAATCTTTTTTCCCTTATTAATAAGTTCTAAGATTTGGTTTTCTGTGTTTTTTGCCATTTTAACTGTTATTTCTTATATAATTTGCATGGGAATAGACTATAATATCTAAATACTTAATATATGTCAAGTATTTACTAAATTACTACATATTAACAGTTAATTTTACTTATTTTACAGGTATTAGTCAAAGTGGAAAAAGCCTTAAAATATTGACTTTTTTACCCTATTTTAGTACCCTTTATTAATATGAATGTCTCAGAAGTAGCCCGTAGGCTAAAAATGAATACAAAAGAACTCTTAGAAACTCTTCCTGAGCTTGGTTTTGATATTGGTAAACGTGCTATTAAAGTAGATGATAGATTAGTAGACAAGATAATAATGGCTGTTGAAGAAGACAGGAAGAAAAAGAGAATTGCTAAAAGAGAAGGTAAGGTTAAAGAGATTAAATTAGGTGATAAAGATAAAGATAATAAGAAAGAAGCTGGTCAAGAAGTTAAGATAGGAGATGTTATCATAGTAAATGAATTTGCTGAGAAATTAGGGTTACCTGTTACCAAGGTTATTGCTGAGCTTATGAAGAATGGTATTATGAGTACCTTGAATGAAAGAATTGATTTTGAAACAGCTACTATTATTGGTGAAGACTTAGATTTTAAAATAGTTAAAGCAAGTGCGGATGATGAATTAAAAGAACTTAGTGAAGAACAAGATAAGCATTTAAAAAAGATATTAGCTGGAGAAAAAGATGACAAGAATTTAGTAGAACGTCCTCCTGTTGTAGTAGTTATGGGGCATGTTGATCATGGTAAGACTAAATTACTTGATGCTATACGTAGCACTAATGTAGCTGAGGGAGAGAGTGGTGGTATTACTCAACATATTGGAGCCTATCAAGTTGAAGATAATAATAAGTTAATTACTTTTTTAGATACTCCAGGTCATGAAGCTTTTAAAGCTATGAGAGCTCGTGGTTCTAAGATTGCTGATGTTGCTATTATTATAGTAGCTGCTGACGAAGGGTTTAAACCACAAACATTAGAAGTAATTGATTTAGTTCAAAAAGAAAAGTTGCCATTTGTTGTAGCTATAAACAAGATTGATAAGGAAGGTGCTGATGTTGAGAAAGTAAAAAAAGATTTATCTGAAATAAATCTAATACCAGAGGATTGGGGCGGCAAAACTGTTTGCGTACCAATATCTGCTAAAGAGAATAAGAATATTAAAGAACTTTTAGATACTGTATTATTAGTTGCTGATTTAGAAGAGTTTAAGGCTAATCCAAACAGAGATGCTGTTGGTACAATTATTGAATCTCATGTTGATAAAGGACAAGGTCCAGTAGCTACTGCTTTAGTTCAAAGTGGAACTCTAAATCTAGGTGATATGTTTATTGTAGGTAAAGCATCTGGTAAGGTTAAAGCTATGAAAAACTATAAGGGAGATGATTTAAAAACAGCAGGACCATCTACACCGGTTAAGATACTTGGTTTAAAAGGTCTACCTCAAGTTGGCGACATTCTAGAAGAAACAACTGATAAGAAGAAATTAAAAGCAGTTTCTAAAAATATTCAATTTTCTAGTCCTCAATCAGTAGCAACTGTAACTAGTAATAATAATCAAGATGATGATGAAGAAGAAGATGATTTACCTAAACTTACTGTTGTCTTAAAAACTGATGTTTTAGGTTCACAAGAAGCTATTCTTGAAGCATTTGAAAAATTTAAAAATCCAGATATTGAACTTAAAGTAATTAAAAAGGGCTTAGGTAATGTAACTGATGTTGATATTATGGATGCAGAAACTGCTAAAGCTATAGTTTTAGCATATCGTGTTAATTCTGTACCTTCTGCTAAAGAATTATCACGTGATAGAAATGTACCTATACTTGATTTTGATATTATATATAAATTACTTGAAGATATTGAAGAAAGATTAAATAACCTATTATCACCAGAGACTGTAAGAAGAGAATTAGGTAAGATAAAAGTACTTGCCATATTTAAACGTGGTAAAAAGTCTATGGTAGTTGGTGGTAAGGTAATTGAAGGTAAAGCTGAAACTAAAACTAAAGTTAAAGTAATGCGTGGTGATGAAAGAATGACTACAGGTGATTTAACTAGTTTGCAAGCTGGTAAAGAAGAAGTAAGAGAAGTGGTTAAAGGTCAAGAATGTGGTCTTGAGTTTACTGGTGATACTATAATTGAAGAAGAGGATGTATTAGAAATTTATGAAGAGAAGGTAGAAAAAAGAATTTTAAGTAAATAAATATATGGAACAAAGAGCTAGACAAATAGCTGAGGTTATTCAACATGAATTGAATAATTTTTTTGTAAGAGAAGTAGAGTTTCCTAAAGATTCGCTAGCTACTTTAATTAAAGTAGATGTTACTCCAGATTTAAAGCATGCCATACTTTATGTTTCTATTTTACCCATAAATAAGACAGGCAGTGTTTTAGAAGTTTTAAATAAGAGTTTGGGTAGAGCTAAGCATTATGTAAGTAGTAAGATAACAATTAGGAAGTGTCCGGAACTTAAAATAATAGTTGATGATTATGAACTCCAACATCGGCAAGTAGCCAAGAAACTAGAAGAAATAGAAGATAAATAAACCCTTCAAGTGAAGGGTTTTATAGTATTTTTATTAATGCTTGACACATATATTAAACAGTAGTAGTATACTTAGTTAATAAAAATATATTATTATGATAAAAGATTTAGCTACAGCTCAAGAAATATATTCAAGAATGAATAATTCTTCAAATATATTACTCATAACTCATAAAAACCCTGACGGTGATGGTCTGGGTACTTTGAGTGCTTTAGCTATGTATTTGAAATCATTAAATAAGAAGTTTCAGTTATTTTGTTTAGATGAAGTATCTAAGAATTTTAGTTTTTTACCATTAATGCATGAAATAAGTAATGATCAAGAATTATTTAATAAAGAGAAATATGATTTAGTAATTGTTTTAGATTCAGGATCTCTTAATTATGCTGGAGTAGATAAATTAATTGAAAATATGGATTATACTCCATATATATTAAATATAGATCATCATAAAACTAATGATGAATTTGGTAATCTAAATTTAGTTATTAGCTCAGCATCATCTACTTCAGAAATAATGTATGAATTATTTAGATTATGGAAAGTAACTATTACTAAAGATATGGCTACTTCATTATTAAATGGTATTATCTATGATACTGGAGTATTTTCTAACGCAGGTACTACGCTAGGCTCTTTAAAGGCCGCTTCTCATTTACTTAACCTTGGAGCAAGACATAGAGAAATAAATGAGAATTTTATACGTAATAAAAGTTTAAATTTACTTAAACTTTGGGGTATTGCTTTTGAAAGATTATCATATAATCCTAAATATCAAATAGCTTATACGGTTTTAACTTATAAAGATTTTAAGAAGCTTGGTTTAGAAGAAGTAGCTTCTGAAGGTTTAAGTAATTTTTTTAATGAACTGGCTGGTGCTAAGATAGCTTTGGTCTTACATGAAAAAGAACCTGGTATAATTAAGGGTAGTTTAAGAACTACTCATGATGATGTTGATGTAGCAAAACTTGCTAAAACTTGGGGTGGTGGCGGACATCAAAAAGCTGCTGGCTTTACTATTTCTGGTACTTTAGTCTATAATGACAATAAGTGGAGTATTAATAAATAATTATATAAATATATGACATTAATTCCAACAGTTATTGAAAAATCAACACATGGTGAAAGAGCCTATGATATTTACTCTCGTTTACTTAAAGAACGTATTATTTTTTTAGGTGAAGCAGTAGATGATAGAGTAGCTAATAATGTAATAGCTCAAATGCTTTTTTTAGAATCACAAGATGCTAAGAGTGATATTAAGCTCTATTTAAATACGCCAGGCGGTAGTGTTACTGATGGCTTAGCTATTTATGATACTATGCAATATATTAAATGTGATGTTTCTACCTTATGTTTAGGTATGGCTGCTTCTAT
Source organism: bacterium (assembly GCA_018672055.1). Lineage (GTDB taxonomy): Bacteria > Patescibacteriota > Patescibacteriia > UBA1558 > UBA10009 > JABHGM01. The sequence goes on from JABHGM010000001.1 coordinate 256,721, forward strand.
GGGTGCTCTACTTCTATCTGCAGGTGCCAAAGGTAAAAGATTTGCTTTACCTAACTCACAGATTTTAATACATCAAGTTATGGGTGGAGTACAAGGTCAAGCATCTGATATTAAGATTAAAGCCGAACAAATTTTAAAAATTAAAGATAGATTAAATCAAATCTTAGTCAAACATACTGGTAAAGATTTAAAAAACGTTGAAAAGGATACTGATCGTGATTATTATATGACTGCTGATGAAGCTTTAAAATATGGTTTAATTGATAAGGTTATTAAGTAAACGTAATAAACATATATAAACGTTAGTTTTCGAATATAATATATAAACATTAAGCTCCTATTTAGGAGTTTTTTGTTTAAGTTAGCTATTATTTACTTCCTTGACACTAGGTTATTATTATGTTAATCTTCAAATGATAAATTTTAAGTAATTAATATTAAATCAAGGAAGCTATTACTTAGAATAAAAGATTGATTGATAGTACTGGAAGAAAAGAAGCAATTATTTTAACATTAATTTACTCACGTAATGAGTAAATATAGACTTCAAAATAATAATATCCTAATAGATTTAGGTTTTTGCTTGTAAAAGTCAATTTTTTATTTGTAATAACTTTCTTGTTTATTTAAAGGAATAAATATATGGAAGGTATTGTTTTAGTTATTATATTGGTTTCAGGATTAGCAATTGGTGGTTTTGTTGGTTATTATTTTCGTAAACTATTTGCTGCTCGTGAAGTTGGTTCAGCTGAAAGAAAAGCTGAAGACTTATTAAATGAAGCTAAGAATAAACAAAAGGAAATACTCTTAGAAGCTAAAGATAAAGCTCTAAAAATCTTGGACGAATCAAAGAAAGAAGTTCAAGAAAGAATACAAGAAGTACGTCATCAACAAGAACGTATTGAAAAACGTGAAACTTCTTTTGATAAGAAGCTTCTTGGCTTAGAATCAAAAGAAGAAGAACTTCAAGAGAAAGTAGTTAAATTAGATGAAATTAAGGCAGAAGTAATAAAGATTAAAGAAACTCAATTTGAGAAATTAGAAAAGATTGCTAAGTTAACTAAAAAAGAAGCAGAAAAAATATTATTAGAAAATGTTGAGAATAAGATAAAGGATGATTTAGTTGAAAGAGTTAGAAAATTAGAAAATGAATCTTCTGAAGTAATTGAAGCTCAAACTAAAGATCTATTATCTTCAGTTATTCAAAGATGTGCTTCTTCTCATTCAGTAGAAACTACTACTACATCCGTTACTTTACCAAGTGATGAAATGAAGGGTAGAATTATTGGACGTGAAGGTAGAAATATTAAAGCTATTGAACAATTAACTGGTGTAGAGATAGTTGTAGATGATACACCTGAAACTATTCTAGTAAGTGGTTTTTCTCCAATTAGAAGACACTTAGCTAAAAGAACTCTAGATAAATTAATGGCTGATGGACGTATTCATCCAGGACGTATTGAAGAAACAGTTGAAGAAGCTAAAAAAGATTTAGCTTTAGATATTAAAAAAGCTGGTGAAACTGCTGCCCATAAAATGGGTATTGCTGGTTTAGATCCAAAACTCATTCAATTACTAGGACGTTTAAAATACAGAACTAGTTACGGTCAGAATCAGTTATTACATGCTATGGAAGTGGCTCAGCTATCTAAACTTTTAGCAGAAGAGTTAGGCGCTAATGTAGCTGTAGCTAAAAAAGGTGGTCTATTACATGATATTGGTAAAGCTGTTGATCATGAAGTACAAGGTGGTCATCCTCAAATCGGTTATGACATCATGAAGAAATTTGGCTTACCTGAAGAAGTAGCCTACATGTCTATTGCTCATCATGAAGATAATCCAAAAAATATTGAAGGTATTATTGTTAAAGTTGCTGATGCTATTTCTGGTGCTAGAATTGGAGCTCGTAAAAATACTTTAGAAGATTATGTACAACGTTTAGATGAATTAGAAGGTGTAGCCATTTCATTTGAAGGTGTAGAAAAAGCCTATGCTATTCAAGCTGGACGTGAACTAAGAGTCTTTGTTACTCCAGATAACGTTGATGATTGGCAAGCAACTAAATTAGCTCGTGATATTGCTGATAGAATTGAAGAAGAATTAAAATATCCTGGTGAAATTAAAGTACATGTTATACGTGAAAAACGTATCCTAGAATACGCTAGATAAAAAACATATGAAAATACTATTCTTTGGTGACATTGAAGGTAAAATAGGTAGACTTGGTTTAACTGAGGTCTTACCTCAATTAAAAGAAAAATATCAACCTGATATTACTATTGCTAATGCTGAGAATTTAGCTCATGGTAAAGGTGTTACAGCTAGTACTTTAACCTCCATGAAAGAAATTGGTATTGATTTATTTACTTCAGGTAATCATGTTTGGAAAAAGGCGGATGTTAAAGAGTCAGTTAAAGAGTCAAAAACTACTTTAATTACACCGGCCAATGATCCAAGAACAGCAGATGGTGATGGTTATAAAGTAATTGATATTAAAGGTGAAAAATTATTAGTTATTAATCTATTAGGTCGTGTTTTTATGCATGAAGATGGTTTAAGATGTCCTTTTAAAGAAGTTGATGAAATACTTAAAAAACATGATACTAAGCATATTCTAGTTGATATTCATGCCGAGGCTACTTCAGAGAAAGTTGCTATGGGTTGGTACTTAGATGGCAAGGCTTCTATGGTAATTGGTACACATACTCATGTTTCAACTGATGATTTAAAGAAGTTACATAAAGGTACTGGATATATAACAGATATTGGTATGGTAGGGCCTACTGATTCAGTAATTGGTATAGATAAAGATATAATAATTGATAAGTTTATCAATGATTCTCATACTGCGTTTGAAATACCAAAATCAGGTGAAGTAGAAGTTAATGGCTTGTTTATTGAATTAGATAAAAAAGGTAAGATTGAAAAAATTGAAAAAATCTACAAAACTGTTATTATATAAGTATAATAATTAATTCATAATAATATGAATAAAGCAGCGCTAGCAGAAACAATAGCTAAAAAAGTTGATTCTAATAAGAATCAAGCTGTTGAGTTCTTGGATGCTTTCGAGGATATTATTACTGAAACCATAAAAGGTGGTGACGATGTTACCCTGACAGGTTTTGGTACATTCTCAGCAAGAGTAAGAAAAGCTAGAATGGGGGTTAATCCTCAAAATCCTACAGAAAGAATTCAGATTCCAACTGTAACTGTACCAAAGTTTAAAGCAGGTAAAGCTTTAAAGGATGCTTTAAAAGCTAAAGTTGAAACAGTTTCAGAACAGGAATAACACATATTAAAAAAAATAAGTTTTTATATATTAAAAAACAAGGTTTTAATTAACCTTGTTTTTATTTATTTTATGGATATATAACTAATATATTCTTATCACCTTTTAAAATATCTTCTTCGTTCCAGTCATGTATAGCATTCATTAAAGTATCATAAGTATAGGTAAAGTCTTCTCCTCTGTATGTTCCAGGATCGTTAGTTACAAAATGAGTTTTGGTATAACCTTTAATAACTAACATATGGTATATAGGTCCAGGTGGTTTAAAAAAAGGATTATTTAGTTCTCTACCAGCTGCTGGTACAATAACTGGTCTACCGGCTACAATATGTTTTTTTATATCATCAATAGTTGGTTCATTAATTATTTCAACTTTGTCATAATTAAAATAATCTAAAATCATTTCTTTAGTTTCGTAAGTAGTTAAGTCAAAGTGACCTTGCCATTTATCCATTTGCCAATCAACCATACTTAATATTTCATCTGTAGCTAGTTGCTTAGTAAATTGTTTTTGAGTATAAAAATAATGAATCATAAGGGGGGATGCCTCTTCACAAGCTTCTTTAAATAAAGCGTTCCAATCAGCAAAAGGAGCTTGTGAGGTAAAAGGTACATTTAAATTGTATTCAGTAGGTAGTTCAGTAATTATCACTGTTTCTTGCTCAATATTTGGCTCATTTTGGGGTATTTCTACGTATTCTTGAGCAATGGGTATATCTGGTTTAAATAGCTCAAATACGTAGTTTTTTATCTTAATTCTTGATATAAAAAAAGCTCCTATTATAAGTAGGAGTATAGTTGTTATGAGAAGCTTTTTTTTCATTTTACTTTGTTATATATGAGTTATATACATCAGATTTTTTCCAAGAATTCCAATTAATGTCAGTATGAACAGTCTTGCCACCATGAATAATTGATTTATATATAGCATTTATTGAATAATCACCATAGATAAAAGCATTAACGTAAATTGACCAATATTTTTTACTAAGCGGAATAGAACCATTAAATTTTTCTTCTAATTCATTTTTAAGAATAACTGCATTACTATGTTCTTCTTCTTTGCTTATTCTAGATTTATTATAGGCAAAGATGTCTTCTTTATTTACAGATACTATAGCTTTTAATAATCTACCAGGACCTAGCGGATCATAACCATTTGTTACTTCATTACCATCAAGGTATCCATCACCATCACTATCACTTTTAATTGGTGAAGTACCATATATTTTTTCTTGACCATTATTTAAACCATCACTATCAAAATCTTGAAAATCATCAAATCTATTATATTGATTATTTGAGATTAATGAGTTATTTGATTCTAAACCAGCTGGCGGGGTTGTTAATTCATATTTGAATGATGTTTTTTTCTTACCAAATACATCTTCGATGTTAATAAAGTAGAGATAAGTAGTTTCAGGCTCTAAATTAGTATAAGTAATTATGTTCTTAGTAGAACGTGGATCTGTAAAGGTAATTTTATTATTAGCTTTAGTTTTGCCTAATTTAATATATCCTTCAACTGGTCTATTTGTATTAATTGTAATAATAGCGTTTGAAGTTCCATCTTCTAAGTTAATAGTTTGTGTATCAAAATTATATGATAGTTCTGTTATTGTGTCATCTTGAGGATTAGTAGTTATTGAATAACCAACAGACATATTTTCATTACCATTCTTATCTTTTGAATATACTTTATAATAGTATCTAGTATTTTTTTTAAGACTCTTAACAGTAATATCGTGAATATACTTTCTTGAAGAATAACATTTATGTTTATCTAAATCATTTTCTGAAGTTCCATAATATACACAACCGCTAGCTTTCTTATCAGTATGCCAAACAAAAGTAGCAGTATTACCTGATATCAAAGAAGTATATATTTCTTGTAGTTTAGGTGGGGTAGTATCATTTTCATCTCCTGAAGTAAACGATAATACAATCGTTTCTATAGATCTACTATAATTATCAAAAACTTCAATTTGAAAATAATATTTAGTATCATCTTCTAAGCCAGATAAATAGGTATCATGATATTTAGATATTTCATTATCACCAACCCATGAACCAAATTCATCAGTTTTGCCATAATTAATAATACCGGAAGTAGGGAAATTAGTGGACCAGCTGATTAAAGTCTTATTTTCTTCATTTAAATAAGTAGCTTCAGTTATTGCTAATGGTTCTAATATTAGATTTTCAGCCTTTAAAATAGGTGAATTTATTAGAGTAATAGCTAATATTAGGGAATAAATGATTGATTTTGTTATAATATTATTCATATATTTAATAATATATATTGATTATACTACATAGTATAGCAGTTTTTACATATTTTGTCAATATTTAACCTATTTATATTCTTTTTTTAATAATTAAGTAAATTAACCAGATAACACCTATAGTAATATATGTATCAGCTAAATTAAAAGCTGGGAATGTGGAGATATCAATAAAATCAATTACTCCGTTATATTCTATTCTATCTAGTAAATTACTTAGAGCACCTATTATTATAAGAGATATGGGGAATATTGCTATATGGCTATTTAAATAGTATTTAACTAAATGCCAGGTTAAACTAAATATAATTATTAATATAATAGGTATTAATATATATAAAGGCATAGGTATGGAAAAAGCAATACCAGTATTAAGATAATGTTTAAAGCCTAGGGATGGTAAATAAAAAATACCCTCTTGGGGTAGATTAAAGCTTAAATACTTAGTTATTCTATCAATAATAAATAGAAAAAGAATTAACCAAATGAGTAGTTTCTTATTTTTTAATTTGACAGCCATGACCAGGTGCACATTTAGTAGCGGTAGGCATTATTTCTAAACGTTCTTTAGCAATAGGATTATCGCATTTTTCACATAAGCCATAAGTATTGTTTTCTAGCTTACTTAATGCTTTATTTACCATTTCAATAGATTGTTCAAATGTTTCTTCTAAAGATAGATTACTTTCAAAAGCAGCAACTTCAGCAGCATTATCATCTTCTTTGTCTCCAAAGTTAGGAAAATCTGCATTAAAGTTATCTTCTTGTCTTGGATCACGTTCTGCAAAGGTAGAAAGTTGCTTTCTAAGTTTTTCTTTTCTAGCAATTAGTGATTCTTCTATATTTTTTAGAAATTTTTTATCGAAATGTTTAGTCATATGTATGTTTTTAACGTATGTATTATATATAATTGTACATTTAATGTCAATGATATAAGGATGAAAAATTAAGTATTAGAAAAGGGCGCCAAGTAGCGCTCATTATAAAATTATTATATAGCGACTTAGCGCCCAAATTAGTCTCAAGATCTACTTCCTTAACATGAAGACCATGTTAGAAGAAGATCCAAAATCTCGTGACTGTTTTTAAGCACTATTTCCAACTTTATAGCGTATTTTCACTTACAACTCTTGGTGGTATGCACTCTATTTTATTAAAGAGATACCTTTTGAAGTTTTTATTTTTATTTTACTACCATACTAGGTATTAAATAGTTAGGTCAGGTTGGTCTAACCTTAACGAGTTGAAAATGACAAAAATATTCCCTAAAACTACTTTTAGGAGATTGTTTCTGTTTTTGTAAGGTGCATTTTTGTTTTAACTAATATAAGTATAGCATATATTTAAATAAAAATCAAGAGCATATAGAGGCTAATATTAGGTAAATAAGTTTAAAAAAACAAAAAAAAGTGATTTCTTGAACACTTTATTTATTCACACATTTAACAGTTTATCCACAGCTGTGTATTTACTTAAGTTTAAGACACATTCTTATTTGGTTATTATTTGAAGAAAAGGCTGATATTTCAGTGAATTCTTTAAGTTTTGAGCTAGATATTGGCCAAGCACTCTCAGGTTTTATGATAATAAAGGAATTTAAGTTATTTAAACTACAATCTGTATCTTTATTATTATTTTTTATATTATAGAAATCTATTTGATCTAAATTATTGCTTATTATAAGAATATCGTTATTTGAGGCATAACCCATCTTTTTACTACCCATATCATATTTATACATCTGCCATTCATTAATAGTTGTTTCTTGCCAGATAACTGATGCTGGGTTAGTAATTAGCTCTATTGCTTTAGTATTATCAGGTAAGATTAACTCTTGTCTTAGTGTTTCAGTAAATCTAGCTAAGTAATTCTTTAAATTATCGTTAAATAATTCTTGATTATTGATATTAGTAGTAATCTGCCAAGAATTATCGTTAAAGCTTAAGATGATAGGTCCTTTTAAGTCTTTAATAATATTACTTAAGGAGAATTGATGTTCAATCCATAGATTATTATCAAGTGATCTAAATATATCTTGTAAATAAGTATTATTTTCTAGCTGATTTATAAATAACTCTATATTATTTATACCAAGACTAAATTTGTTATTTAAATTTGAATAATTTATGATGTTTTCTAACTCAGTTATATTATTTTCATTATTTAAGTTGCTTGGTTCTAAGTTTAATATTAATTTATTGTTTTCTACGCTTATTTCTAGATTAAAGTTCTCATTATTTGTAGTAAGTAGAGGATTTAAGATTAATTGTAAGTCAGTAAGTAAGGGATTTGTATATTCTTGGTTAAAAAACGCTTTTTGGAAATATATTGTTGACCAAGGTTTTAAATTAACTGAGAAATTTAAAATATCTTTTTTTGATAACTCTTGATTATTTATTTTACTAAGTAATTCTTTATCATTGGTAATAATTAGTACCTTATTCATAATTAATTTTAAAAATAGCTCTTCTGTTTCTTTAGGATAGTCTAAATCTTTTACTTCATTATTAAATTCTACTAAATAAGCAAATTGATTATTATCTGGCATGAAGATTAAGCCATGTTTTTGCTTTTTAATATCATTTAATAATCCTAGAGGTAATGTGTTTAAATAGCTATCTATATTTAACTTATTTTCTATAAATATTTTATTTATTATTTGATTATCAGTTAAATCATTTAATTGAATCTTTGATAAGTTTGTTTTTTGTAAATCATATTCTAAAGCAATTTGATAATCATCAATTAATAGATTTTTTAATTCATACTTTTCATTATAATATTCTTTATATAATATATAGCCTACAAAAATAAGTAGAACTATTAAAAATATAATTAAAATAGGGTAGCCATATTTAGGCCATAGGTTTGAAGTTCTAGCTTTAAGCTCACTTCTTAAAAAATTAGGATTTATTATTTCTGCCATGTACTCCGTATTTTAACATATTATTTGATAATCATTAATAGCTGTGTTAATATAGGATTAATTGTTCAAAATGGAGAAAATATGGAAAAAATATTTGGTTTATCTATTATTAAAGTAGCTAATATAGTTACTTCTACTAAGAGAGAAGTTATTGTAGATTCTGGACCAGCATGTCCAAATCAAAACTTTCTTGATTTCGTGCTTGAAGGCGCTGATTTATTACATAATAGATGTGGTGATATATTTGGAAAGGCTATGAAAGCTAAATAATTTAATTTTCTATCTTTAGAAAGTTAAAGATTCACTCTACCCGATTGATTATTGATTAGGTAGAGTTTTTTATTTAAATAAAAAACCGAGTCTTTAAATAAGACTCGGTATAGTAATTAGCGTGAACTCAAATACCAAAAGAAATATAATACGAAAATCCATGATCCAACCATACATCCATGATATATTGGTTTGAATTGTTTGTAACTTAAGGCTTTATCATAGTATCTAGTATTTTCTAACTTTTTAATTGGCATAAGAAAAATAATAGAATTACCTACTGATACATGGTAAATTATTACTATAAATAAAGTTCCCATACCATATAATATTCCTTGTTCTGATAAATAAATACATATTATTGGAAATATTAAAACTACTAATGTTGTAAGGATGAATTTAGGAATGTTCCATTTTTTTTCTGACCAATCAAAATTAGTAAAAAGTTTTAATGATTTTGTTACCATTTTTACCTCCATTTTTTGTCTAGGTGCGTTTATTATTTATATAACAGATTATCAAAAAAGGTTTTAAATGTCAATGTTTTATTTAAATAAAAAAGCCGGGTATAATACCCGGCTTTTTATATATATCTTATTTATCTTTTATTAAATGGTCTATTTCCACCTTGATTACCACCACGTCTATTATCATTACTACCATGAGGACGTCTTGGACCACGACTAGGTCTTCTTTCTTCAACGTAACCTTCTGGTTTAGGTATTAATTCTTTTCTAGATAATTCAATTCTATCTCTTTCTTTATCAACGCCCATTACTTTAACTTTAACTGTGTCACCTACGTTTAAGTAATCAGTTACTTTGTTAACACGCTTCCAATCAATATTTGAGATATGAACCATACCATCTCTACCAGGTAATATTTCTACGATAGCACCAATTTCATCACCATTGTTTTGGCCTTTAATTATTTGACTTACTGTACCTTCATATTCTTCATTAACCTCAATATCTTTAGTTATATCATTTATTCTCTTTACAGCTTTTTCATTACCTTCTTTATCTGTAGCTGTAATGAATACTGAACCATCTTGTTCAATGTCTATTTCAACTTCAAATTCTTCAATCATCTTATTAATTATCTTACCGCCAGGACCAATAATGTCTCTAATTTTATCTGGATCAATATGAAGTGTAGTAATTCTTGGAGCATGATCAGATAAATCTTTACGTGCCTCAGGTAAAGCTTTGTCCATTGTTTCTAATATTTTAAGTCTAGCTTCCTTTGCTTTAATTAATGTTTCAGCACATACTTCTAAGGTAATACCACTTAATTTAATATCAAGTTGTATAGCTGTAATACCATTTTTAGTACCAGCTACTTTAAAATCCATGTCAAAAGCATGATCTTCAATACCTTGAATATCTGATAATATCTTATAATTATTCTTATCTTTAAGATCAGTTACGAGTCCCATAGCAATACCAGCTACAGGTGCTTTAATTGGTACACCAGCATCCATTAAGGAAAGACTAGAACCACAAATTGAAGCTTGTGAGGATGATCCATTAGAACTTAATACTTCAGAAACTACACGAACAGTATACGGAAAGTCTTCTTGACTAGGTAGAACAGGAATTAAAGCTTTTTCAGCTAAGGCACCATGACCAATATCACGTCTTGAAGGACCTCTATTTGGTCTTACTTCACCTACAGAAAAAGCAGGGAAGTTATAGTGATGCATGTAACGTTTCTTACCTTCTTCTTCCATACCATCTAAATGTTGTTCTGCGCCAGGACCACCTAAAGTAACTACAGATAATACTTGAGTTTGACCTCTGGAAAATAATCCAGAACCATGAACTCTAGGTAAAATACCTACTTCTGATGTTAGATCTCTTATCTCATCAATCTTTCTACCATCAACACGTATATCTTGAGTCATAACCATTTTACGAGCAGCTTCATTTAGATATTCATCTATCATAGAAACACCTTTAGCTCTTTGTTCTTTAGATACTTCATTATCTTCTTTTAAGATGTCACTAACTTCAGATTCTAAGTTAGCAATATTAGTTTTAGTTTCATCTTTATTATTATTAAAGACATCATTTACTTTATGTAGTATATGACCTTCTACTTTTTTACGAATAGCTGCTAACTCTTCTTTATCATCTTCATTTTCTGATGTCTTTTCTTGACCTATTTTCTTTTGTATATCACCAATTAATTTAACAATATCTTTTAAATTTTTGTGTCCAAGATTTAAAGCTTCAGTAGCTGTTTTTTCATCTATTTCTTTACCACTAAGCTCAACCATGACTACCTCATCTTTATTACCTGTTAAAAATAGATCAAAATCAGAATTTTCACGTTCTTCGTAATTACTATTTAAAACTAATTTACCATCAACTTGGCCAACACGAATAGCAGCCACAGGACCATTCCAAGGAATAGATGAAATTGATAGGGCAGTTGAAGCTGCAATTAAAGCAGGTACATCTGGATCATTTTCATTATCAACAGATAGTACAGTAATTACTACTTGCACATCTTTACGTTCAGCTTCTTTAAAAAGAGGCCTAATTGAACGATCAATAACTCTAGCTGTTAAAACAGCTTCGTCAGTAGCTCTACCTTCGCGTTTAACCCATCTAGAACCTTTAATCTTTCCAGCTGCGTAAAGCTTTTCTTCGTAATCAACCATAAGAGGAAAGTAATCAATACCTTCTCTTGGTGTTCTGCCTGTAACAGCAGTTGCTAAAACAACGGTTTCTCCGTACTGAACAGTACAAGAACCGTGTGCTTGTTCGGCTAACTTGCCGATTTGAATTTTGAGAGGCTTACCAGCATACTCTAATTCAAAATCATGAATTTTTTTCATATTATTTTTCTTTCTTATTAAGCTGGTAATCAGATTACAGACCGTTCTATTAGAATAGTCTATCTATCTAACTACCAACTAATTAATTAATTTATTTTATCTTCATTAAATATCTTTTCTTATCACGTGATAGATCAGTAAAGTCATCACATATTTCAAGTAAGTTATGTGAAGAGCTTTCTTTAAAAGCAATTACTTCTACTTGTATTCCATTATTTTGTAAATATTCAACAAGTGGTACATAATCACCATCACCTGATACTATAACTACGACATCAAGCTTAGATGACATTTTAATTGTATCCATAGCAAGACCTACATCCCAATCAGCTTTTTTAGCACCGCCAGCAAAGATTTGTAAATCTTTGGTTTTAATTTTAAAACCAGATTTTTCTAAGGCTCCAAAAAACATAGCTTCATCTTTATTTGGTGAAGTTATGACATAGGCCATAGCATTAACTAGTTTTCTGCCGGATACTGATTGTTTTAGTACTTCTTTAAAGTTCACTCTAGAATTATATATATTCTTAGCAGAGTGATACATGTTTTGCACATCAACGAATACGCCAATGCGCTGTTCTGGATGCTTCATATTATTTTTTTCCTTTCTTTTCTAATTCTTTTTCTTTGATTACTTTAGCTACTTCTGATAACTCTTCGTAAACTCTTTTTTTGATCTTAAGTTTTAATTTCTTAGCTAAAGTTTCAAAACTCTTTTCATTTTCTCTCTCTAGATAACGCAAAAGCTTCCTTCTTAGGGAAACCTTTCTAATTAAACCACGACGAGATGAATAATCTTTTTTGTGGTCTTTTAAATGCTCTGTTAATTCTTTAATTTCAGCAGTTAATATGGCAATCTGAATTTCGGGACTACCAGTATCATTAGCATGAGTCTTAAATTTTTTAATTATTGCTTGTTTCTTTTTTTTGTCTAACATAGTGTTTTCCTTATCGATATCCAAGTGAAGCTTAAGTTAGACTTATATGCTTTAACCGAGATATCGCTTATTAATTAGTATATATTAAAATAGCAAATATATTTACTTTTGTCAAGGTCTATTGAGTATAAAAAAAGAGCAGAGGATATCTGCTCTATATTAAGTTGATATTTATGCGACTATTTTTTTTAGTCGGAAGTCCTGCATATGTCTAGAATAACCACTATCTGGGAAATGAACAATGACAAGCCAATTATTAAAATCATTATGATAATTTTGAGTAACTACTCCTTTTTTACCTTTAGAGCAGAAATCATATCGAGGATCAGCTTTTAGATCTTCAAGATCAACAGCAACTTCAATTTGGTCATTAATAAAGACATACAAACCATTACAGTCAATCCCTATAGCTTTTTTTTGGTTTCTGGGATCATATTCATGTCGATTTGATTCATTTACAGTAAATGTATCATTCATCTCTTTTCCCTCCTTATTTTTTTAGATTATATATAATTTAAATTTAAAGTCAAGGTATAATTATTTCACGACACTTGTGATATAATATATATATGCCAAATAGAGTAACAATTAATTTAGTCTTAAGAAAATATATAGAAAGTTTAGAAGCACGTGATATGAATGAAAAGACTATTAGTAATTATTCATATTATTTGAATAGGTTTTTTAAATATTCAAATATTACTAAACCTATTGATATATCCGAAGAAAAAGTAAAACTATTTAAAACATACTTACTTAAATTAAAAAAGAATAAAACTACTATTAATTATCATTTAATAGCTATAAGATCATATTTAAAGTATATGAGATTAAATAAGAAGGAAGTATTAAATTTTAAAAAAGTAAAATTATTTAAAACAACTTTTAAATTACAAACTACTACTAAAATAAAGATTGATAAATTATTAGAGGCACCAAGTAAAATACAAGCAAGTAAGATAATTAAATTAAGAGATAGAGCTATACTTGAAATAATAATTGAGAAAGGCTATAAAGTATCAAAGATAGCTAAATTAGATAGAAAGAATTTATTAAAGTTTTCAAAGCAATCAAAATATTATTTAAATAAATATTTAGCTTTAAGAACTGATGATGCTCCATATTTATTTATAGGGCATGATAGAGCATTAAAAAAAAGAGAAAAGATTAAAGCGTTAAGTCCAAGATCAATACAACGCTTAGTAGAAAAATATGTTAAAGTCAGCGGTTTAAAAGATATAACACCAGAGACACTCAGACATATAAAAGGTTGACTTTTAAAGCTAAAAATGCTAATATATGGCGAGTTATTATGCCCCGGTAGTTCAACGGATAGAACAACGGCCTTCTAAGCCGTGGATCTAGGTTCGATTCCTAGCCGGGGTACCATGGTGCCTATGGTGTAGCGGTAACACACGGGTTTGTGGTACCTGTATCGAGGGTTCAACTCCCTCTAGGCACCCCATAAGGAAAGAATAGGACTAAAATCTCTATTCTTTCTTTTATTTACGGGGTAAAATGACGGTTCTAACCTTTCCATCTGCTTTTCTATCTTTTTTTGATGGTTAGAAATGGGAACTAGCCATTCCATTGGTTTTATTTTGAGTTCACCATTAGTTAAAGTATAGCTTTGACCAAGGGTTGAAAATATATTTCGTTTAGTTTTTATGTCTCCGTTAATGAAAGATTTTTCTGCAGTAGCTACAAAATCAAAAGCTTCTTCCATTATATCGTTCCAATTTATAGCTCTATCTTGATTCTGAGATAGTTTTTGTTTTATTTCTGCAATTTCATTTTTTAATTTAGTTCTTTCGTGCATAAACTCTTCATCAGTTAATAAATCTTTTAATCTAAGTTTAGTAAGGTTGTCTGATTGAAGTTCTAGGCTTTTATATTTCTTCTTTAAATTTGAATAAAGTTTATCTGTTATCTTAGTTTCATTTTTATGGTTTTCTGCTAATACTTCCAAAGCTAGTTTAGTAAAACCTGAAGGGATAGTATATTTTTTTAATTCATTGGTAATTTGTTTTTCTAAATCTTCTATACGAATTGGTTTTTCGTGACAATGAGAATCCTTTTTTCTTCTAGTACAACGATAGTATGTATAATGTGCAGTTTTGTTGGTACTAACAATATGTTTATTTTTTGTTTCAGCAGTAATTGAACAACCACAATGACCACATTTTATTATTCCTGTGAAAGCAAAATTATGTTTTTGAGGTTTTGGTTTGTTTCTATATCCTAATATTTCTTGTATTTTATTAAATTCATCTATGGTTATCATTGGTTCGTGTATTCCAACATACTCTTTTCCTTGATAGGTGATAGTCCCTGTATAGAATTTATTTGAGAATATTCTATAAAGACTACTCATTGCTAATGGTTTATTACCACTACGTTTGCTGACAGGAGTTTTAAAATGATATTTTTTATTTATGATTGAAAGTATCTTAGGAACATTATGTTTTTCATTAAGCATTAAATTCCAAGCTTCTCTTATAATATTAAATCTTTCAGGGTCTTTTATAATAGTTTTATTAACTTTGTCATTTAAGTATCCAACTGGAGCTTTAGATATATATCCACCCTTTTCTACTTTTCCTTTAAGACCTCTTAAAGTATTCTTTCTAAGGTCGAGAATAAATTGGTTTGCCATGCCACTTTCTACACTGAACATCAATACATTATCTTCAGGCTTATATTCTTTGTCTATTGTTTGAATTGACTTAATAATTCCTTCTTGAAGTAACCATTGTATTCGGGCACTGTCTACAGGATTACGAGAAAGTCTATTAATTTGCCAACATAAAATACCATCAGCTTTTCCAGACTCTATTGCTTCTATCATTTTATTGAATATAGGTCTATCATTAGGTTTTTTGGCTGATTTTGACTCTGTAAAGACTTTTATGACATTAATACCTAAATCATCAGCTAATCGTTTTAGATTACTGATTTGGTCATCAATGGACTGTATTTGTCTATCTTCACTTTCTTGAGATTTTCTTGCGTATAGATAGTAATTCATTTTTAAAAAAATATTATTTTAATAATCCAGACACACAAACCTAAAATACCAATTACAATAGCTGGGGTTCCCCAAACTAAATTTGCACTTGTTTGCATATCTAATGCTTTTTCTTGTGTTTTCTTTGTAGCTATGACTGGGACTATAAATAAAATATCAATTAATAATCCAAAACATGCACCAAACAATGCAAAGCTTAAAATATTTTTATTTAAAGCTAATCCCCAAATGCCTATTGAGATTGTCCAATAAATTATAAAAGTAAAACCAACAGTAATTGCCATAGTTATTGCTTGGCTTCTTGTTATTAGTGTTTGATTTGTTTTCATATGATATTAATTAATTAATTTATTTAAGTCTTCTTCTTTTATCCTCCATTGCCCAATTTTAGTAGCTTTTAATTTACCGCTTTTAATATATCTATAAACAGATTTTTCAGATACTTTAAGTATTTTTGCTACTTCTTGTAATGTATATAATTTCATGTTTCTATTTTTTTTTATCGGGTTTAACCCAAAAATAAATTAATAATATTCCTAAAAATATCCACCAGGTTATTTGAGCTAATTCTACTCTTGATTCATACTCTGGTCTTTGCAAGCATCCTATCATTACTATTATAAAGATAAAAAACCAGGCTTTAAGGAGCCAACCAATTATTATTGCAAAAAATTTTCTATCTATTTTTTTCATAAATTACTATTTTAGTATTTCATGCATGTCCAGTTTTGTCCAGTCTAGTTATCCACCTTCTTTAAGACTGAATATTTAGAAGCTTGTTTAAGTAAGGGACGCAAAATTATATATTTTGGAATGGAATAATAATCATTTACATTTACTAGTTTGAAAGCTGAATATACTTCATTTTTACAAAACGCCAAATTTAATTCCTCTAAGCAAACAATTATTGAATTTAATAATACTAAATCACTCCAACCTTTATATAGTTTTCTTTTTCTAAGTATATTGAATATTCTCCTAATACGGTATCTCTTTTTTCTAAACTTCTTTAAATCTTTTTTTAAGTATTCAAGTATACTTTCTATTTTTAACTCTAACATATGTTACTTTATTATTATTATTTGTTATTAGATGATATAGGAATAAACTATATAGTTACATACATACATGTGACACTATATAGTAACCTAGTTACATATAGGCTAGAAAGGAATACTTTCTTCTTCTGTTTCATTATTTTCAATTTGGAATTTATTCTTATAATATTCTTTAGTAACCTTTTCGTATTCTTCAACAATTCTTTTTTGTAGTTGTTTCCATATACCTTCATCATCTATTACTACTTGGGGTCTCCATTTACCATAAGCATATACGCATGGGGGAGTAATCCAGTATTTACTTCCATCTTCTGTTGGCTTGTCTAAACGAATTACACGATATCCCTTCAGTATGAGCTTTTTATAGGTACATATGACTCGAGCTAGCACCTTGCCCTCTTCCTTGATTTCTACGCCAATTTTGAATTGATTTATATCAATATTGGTGATGTTATTTTCTTCTTGCTTCATTGTTTCTTTGATTAGTTTTTAAATTATGATAAATTATTGTTTCTATAAACAAAATAAGTTGGTTTAAAGCATCACTTGCATCATCATAGCTAGGTTCATATCCAAAGTATGTTGAATGGAGTTTTTGGTATCCTTTAATTTGTTTTTCTGTTAGCATATTTTCATATTAACAAAAATAAAAAAGATTACGGGCGTAATCTTGTTAGTTCATACTATCTATGTATTATTTCATATTATTTCATACTATTTCTTTTTTGGTTTTATGTCTCTTATAATTTTTTTCAAATCAATATTTTTAGTTTTATTAACTGTTACAGGATTGATTAATTTAATAGCATCTTTTGAACTACTAGGGAAAAACCATTTTTTAAGTTCTTTCTTAAATCCTAAATCAGCTATTACTTTGGTTAAATCTTTTGTATAATCTTTTTCTTGCTTAGCGATTTCTTTCCTTCTAACCTTTTTATTTGCATGTTCGAAAATATATTCAAATGCTTGCTGATTTGGGCTATCGAAATTTGGTCTTGATAGTAAAATCCCATTTATTCTTATTTCTTGATTTAACTCATCATAATCAACCTCAACCTTAAGAGATTCTTTATGTATGATACTGGAAATTTTTGCATTAAGTTTAGTATTTACGTCTTTTTTTTCGATTAACGATTTTATTTTTTCGAATAATAAATTCTTTGATTGTACTTGAAAGTCAACATTTATTTCATACAGTAATTCGTCTGTTGGTACTATCTTATATTTTTTTACATTTTCTATAAGTGATTTCACGAGTATTTCAGTTTTAGCAGGATTAGCAATGCCAGACATTATTTTTTTTAGCTTTGATATTTTATTACTTTTGCCACGGGATATTATTTTTTCTTCTGATAATTCTGTAAGAATAGAGTCAAATAAATTTCTATTAATCACAAATTGTGTATTGTTTATTCTAAAAAAGTTAGATAAGGAATGTCCTTTTACTATTCCAAGTTTATTAAGTGTAACTGACTTTGTAGGATAGTTGTCATTTATTTCATTAATTTTACTTAGTATATGATGAATAGCTTCATCTTTAGATTTAGATGAGAAGTAAAATAAACCTCCTTGTTCAAGTATTTTAATATGTTGGTTAACAACATCCTCGTTCGCCTTAGTTTGTGTATTTTTATTTACCATACATATACTGTACATTTTTGTCTTAATTTAGGCAATATGTACGCGTGCAAGTCTACTATCAAAAACAATATTATCATATTTTACTGGTTAAAATGTATGTGTATCAGATAAAATCATTAGTTTTTTATAACAATAAAACTAGACATAAGTGCTAATTTTAAGACAAAAGAGTTTAAAACTGCTGTAAAGTATAGACAAAATATTGGTATAGTGTTGTGACTATGTAGTACCTTACCATAGTGGAAATTAGGATGTGGTTCTACCCCCCCCCTCTAATTCATTTATTTAAAGATTGCGAAATTTAATAGTTAATAGTAATATAAAATAGAAGACAAATTGACAAGATAATAAGACTACATGGCTTATTTGTCGAGTCCAAAGTATTTATCACAATAATGATTAGGGGGGGATTGATGAAAATCATATATTGTGTAATAATTTAATTTATTAAACTTATTAAAAATATGAGTGATTACACTAAAAATTTTTTAACAGACGTTATTTTTAAAGTAGATTTCCCAGTTATTTTAGATTTACAAGATAGTCCGCCAAAGGAGTTTCAAAATGCAATCAAAGAAGAATACCCTATTTTAGAGCCGTTTCAACAATTTAGTTTTATGATGGATAAGGAGTCAGAAGAACCCCCTCAGAATCTTAACAGAACTATATGGAAGTTTATGTCAAAAGATAAAAATAGGTCTATTGAACTTAGCTATCAGTCTTTAATAATAGTTTTTAAAGATTATCAAAGTTATGAAGATTTTAGAGAAATCATAGAAAAGATAATGGCTATATTTAATGAATTATATAAGAATGTTATAGTAGATAGAATAGGCTTACGATACATTAATCAAATAGAGTTGGAAGAAGAAGATATTTTTAATTGGGGTGATTATATTAATGACTGTTTGATATCTAATATAGATTTCTTAGAAAACAAAAATCAGATTAAAAGAACCATAGACATATTGGAGCTATCTTTAGATGATGAAGTTACACTAAATTTCCGATGGGGAATATATAATAGTTTATATCCTAGTGAAGTATCAAAGAAAGAATTCCTTCTAGACTTTGATTGTTTTACTCGTGTACAGATTGAAAGTGACCAGGTTATTGGAAAATTAGATATTTTTAATAGTATCATAACAGGATATTTTGAGAAAAGCATAGAAGATAAGTTTAGAGAATTATTAAGATAATTAAAAAAATATGTTTAATGGAAATATAAAACTTTCGTCTGCAGAAGAACTTTCGGATTTATCAAAAATCGAAAAGACTGAACCAAGCAAAAGAAACACCAATGAATCAAATGATAATGAACTCTCTAGAGATTATGATGTGGTAGGCAGGGAAGAACTAAAATACTATAAATCTAAATCATTAAAAGCCAGCCGAATCGTTATAAAACTAGATTAGTGTTATGTTTATAAAGTCCAATAGCGAGAGAATATGTCAAGGGGATATTTTAGAAGATATTGAGTATTTGTCTCCTATAAGAAATAAAAATGATATTATAATAAATAAATTCATATTACCTTACATAGTAGTTTTGACTCAAGATTGCGATTTGAAGCAAGATTATGGAACAAGAAACGATACCACTAGTCAAGATAATGATAAGTTTCTTAAATCATTATTAGTTTGTCCTGGTTATATAGCTAAACAAGTCAAACAAGGCACACATCTGGAAAGTCTGAATTTAAAAATGGGCTATTTAGGGAGTGATATCTGGAAGAGAGTAACTAGAAATGAAGACAAAAGGTATCATTACTTAGAAGGTAGGAAAAAAGTTGGCGAAGAATTAGTCGATATAGAAGATATAGTCTTAGATTTTAAGCATTATTATACTATACCTTGGGAAACTATGTATGAGCATCATAAAGATAAATATTTGATATCTTTAGATAAATTATATAGGGAAGATTTATCGCATCGTTTCTCACATTTTTTATCTAGAATTGGATTGCCTGATTTGAAGACTAAAGATGAATAATGATAAAGAAGAAATCAGTAATTTTTTAAATATATGACATCAAAACTGTTTGCATATTTAGGATTAGGTATAATTGTTTATGTTATTGCTTGTTTTGTTACACAAACTTGGTTGGGCTTAGGCGGTTTTTTAGGAACTTTGTTTGTGGCAGGAATTATCTCTTTTCTTGTAGAAGAAACCGAGAAAAATTAGATATTAAGTATTGCAACTAATCAATTTAGTTCGAACATCCTCTACGAAGGGACCCCAAATTACCATCTATATTTATAGGTGGTTTTTTGATATACTTAATTTATATTATTAAATAAAAATTTATGAAGAAAGTAATTATTTTTGTCTTAGCCTTAACTTTGTTATTAGGTAATTTTAGTTATGTTAAAGCGGAAGACTTAGGTCAAAAATTAAAAGGTAGAATCCTTTTACAAGTAGAATCACGTGGTGAAGCTTGGTATGTTAATCCAGAGGATGGTACTAGAATGTATATGAAGGATGGTAATACAGCTTATTCAATGATGAGAAATTTAGGTCTAGGTATTACTAATGCTAATTTAGAGAAAATACCTATTGGTTTAGAAGAAAGATTTGAAGAATTGGATTCAGATAACGATGGTTTAAGTGATAAATTAGAAGAAGCTTTAGGTTCAGATAAATACGATACTGATACCGATAATGATGGATATTTGGACGGTGATGAGGTTAAAAATGGGTATGACGTATTAAGTAGTAACATCACTAAATTAAGTTATGATAATAATTTAGTGAATAACTTGAAAGGAAAAATACTCCTGCAGGTAGAATCACGTGGTGAAGCATGGTATGTTCACCCTGTTGATGGTAAAAGATATTATATGACAGATGGACCTGCTGCTTATCAAATAATGAGATATTTGAGTTTAGGTATTACAAATAGCGATTTAAGAACAATAAGCTATAATAGAGAATATACTAATTGGTCAACATATTCTGACGAAAACTATAATTTTATAATTAACTATCCTGAGGATTGGGAATTTTCAGAAATAGAGCTACATTACCAAGATAACTCAAGTCCATATATGATAGGTCTTAGACCTACTACCGTTGTCCACGATTTTCAGTGGGGAGTTAATGTTTATGATAAAAATTATGTAGACATTCAAGAAGTAGCTGGCATGGGTGGAACTCAGTTTGAGGATAGAATAGTAAAAGAAAATGAGCTAATGGTTGGCGGTTTGCCAGCTTTAAGATACATTGTAACAACTGAAAGCATTCCAGATTGGTATTCTGAACAGATAGTTATTGAGGATGAGGATTATATATATACTATAGGTAATGGTGCTGTTGAAGATGATTTATTTACTGATTTTTATAATAGTTTTAGAATTCAGAAATAATAACTCATCAACTTAGTTCGAACATCGTCTACGAAGGGACCCCAAATTACCATCTATGTGTATAGGTGGTTTTTTGATATACTAAATACATATTATTAAACATTAAATTATATGAAAAAATCAGTTAAGTATTTATTAACATTTTTTGGCTTTTTATTAATAGTAGTTACCATTTTTTATTTATATGATATATTAAATGTTGACAACTATAAGGAGTTTACAAAAGAATTTCAACTAAAAAATTCTCCTTATAATAAATTATGTACAGAATTGAATAGAAAAGAATGTACTGATAATGAAAAATGCATTGTTTTTTCTACATCGAGTGATAAATATACCATGGATGTAGTATTTGATGGGTGTTATGGGTTAACTGATGAACAGATTGAAAAGCATAGAGAGAACAAGAAATTATGTTCTACAGAAAATGGTAATTGGTTGGACTCTCGAGAATGTATCTGCAAAAATGATTCCATAAATAGCATGTACCAGATTTTTAGGGAAGGTTATGGTTGTATTGATTTTGATAAAGAATGTGAATTGGCTGGAGGAACTTGGTCTAAAAATAGTGCAATGTATTCGTCTAACCGAAACTGTATTTGCTCTAATGGAGAGCCATACTCTTATAAAACTAGGTGTGAATAATTATATTGGTAATTTATTAAACTCTACTGATTATAACTCATAACTTATCAACTTAGTTCGAACATCCTCTACGAAGGGACCCCACAGAAATCTCTCCTGAAATATGGAGGGATTTTTGTATAAAAAAGCCTATTAAAATTATAGGCTCTTTGTTTTAATAAATTTATTATTTAACGAATTAGTTAATTATTTCCATAAATTTAAAGAAGTTTTCAGATACAGGTCTTGAATAAAGAATTTCTTCATTTTCTAAATTTATAATTGAAGTAGTTCTACTACCGTCTAGTATTAAGTGGTCGTCATCAGTCCATGATAATGTAAACGATTCAGGTATAGTTGCAATATTTGATATTTCTGAAGTCTCTAAATTAAAACTATATAAGTAATTTTGTTTTATATAGTATATTGAATCATCGTTTCTTGAGAAAATTGGTGATTTAATACTTGTACCATTGTCTAGTTCTTTATAATTACTACCATCTATATCAGATATACTTAGATGATAATTATTATTATCTTTAAAAGTGAATATCACTTTGTCACCAGAAGATGAGAAGTTAACATCATAAAAACTCATGCCTCCTAAATTAAATGTTTCAGCAATGTTTTGTGAATTTTTTATATTGTCAGATATAATCCAAAGTCCTACGCCACTATAACCTCCATCATTAGCCTTTGCTAAAGTGTTACCTATAGGGCTCCAGGTTACTGTTTTTAAACCATTACCCAATCTTAAATTAGTATATTCATTATTCTTAATATTAATAACGCCTATGAATGAACCTTCATGTAGAGATTGACTAAAGCTAATATACTGGCTATCAGATGACCATTTTGGATGAAATAAATGATAAGCTTCTAAGTCTGTAATTGACCAACTAGGCATTCCAGGATAATTATCATCTATTTTACTTATTATTGTTGTTGTATTTTTATTTAATAAATCGTAAATTTTTAGACCTTCTTGGTCAATAAAGGCTAAAGAATTATTGTCAGGAGATAAGGATATACTAGGTTTAGATTTTGTCCACCAACTACCACTTGATTCTGCTTTCTTAAATTCATTATATTCTAAAATTATTTCTTGAGAATCAGTTTGTAGACTTTTTTTATATACAGTTACAGTGAAGTCTTTTTTTGTTGCGTATAATAAATTGTTTTTTTCTAGCGAAACATTACTTTTAGATTCTTGGTCAGATAGATTAATTATCCAATCAGAACTTAATGTTTCTTGATTTCCAAGAAATCGGAAGGTTGAAGCTGTTTGTTTAAATAGATCGAAATCAAAATTATTATCTTCTAGATTTAATCTAATACCTCTATATTTTGTATCTTTTGATTTTGGTTCAAAATATGCCAGTGTGCTAATTACTGTCTCATCTTGAGTATATATCTCATTTGGAGTATAAGTTCTTTTACATTTTGATATATAGCCTAGTGTTGTATTATTATCAACTAATTTCTCAAATAAAATATTTGTACCTCCTACCATACCACCTGATAAGCATTCGTTATGAATGTAATCTTCAAGAGATTGTTTTGAGGTTTCAATTGGTGCTGTAGTACCTATATGAAATAAAGTGTTATTATCACCTTCTATTTTATTCATAAAGTGTGTACCACCATCGATGCCAGTATCAACATAAAACCATTCAGTAGGATAATCAATTTGGAAATTATATTTATAATTTATGTAAGTTTTCAAGTTTTCATCAATTACCTTATTTTCAGATGATTTATTATCTGATTGTTCGGTATGAGTTATTTCATTATTTTGATTAGTAATCTCTTCTTTAGATTGTTTTAGAATACAACCAGTTGAGATTATGACTATTACAATTAAGATAATAATAATTTTTTTCATATGTTTAGTATAAATATTAAGCTCTCTTTGCTTCGAACTTAGCAGATTAATTAAGTTTTGTCAATCCTAGCTCATATTGTATTAACTTAGTTCGAACATCGTCTACGAAGGGACCCCAAATTACCATCTATGTATATAGGTGGTTTTTTGATATACTTAAATTAATTATTAATAAAATATGGATAATCTAAAAACAATATTAAAGAATTATATAATCTCCTATTTATTTTTTTATATTCTTACTCTTATTATAATTTATTTTTATTTATTTTCTGTATTTTCAGATGTTATACCAGAAATGGATTTTTCAAGTTATATGATGTTCAATCTACTTGGGGGCATTATAGCAGTAACAGTATATATTTTAATTCATTCATTATTATCGATAAAATTTAAAGATATTTTCGATATGAAGAAAAATATATTACTTGTTTTAGTTCCCGTAATTGCATATCAGATTGTTGAGAATTATAATTTTAAATGGTTTAATCTTGATTTGCCTTTGCATTATTATTACTACATAAATTATGCAATGTGGTGCATAGTTTTTCTCATTCTTTATAATTTTGTTAAAAATAAAGTTATTATAAAGATATAAAAATATCTAGAACAACATCAGAAAATCTATGAAAAAGATAAAAAATATTAATATTTCCTGGGAACTTCTACTAATAATAAACCTTTTGTTTATTATTAGTATAATCTTTTTTATAGGAGAAGCTACTACTTATTTTAATAAAAGGACTTATTATACAATAGCCCAAGTAATACAATTAGGCTCTTTTTTCTCAACAATATTATTTTTATATTTTTTCAATAAATATTTTAGAAAAAAAATTAAATAATTCAACAATTTCAATATCAATGGTTCTGAACTCATCCCGTAGGGGACCCCACAAAGACATCTTCCTTAATTGGGAGGTGTTTTTTTTGTGTATGGTTGACATAAACAATAATAAAGTATAAAATACTTTTTTATTTAATTAAAATTATGTCTGAAGAAGTAATATTAAGATTTAACAAAGTTGATTTTGAATATGAGCATAAAAAACCGATTTTACATCAGGCTAGCTTTAGTATTCGTCAGGGAGCTAAATTTACTTTAATGGGTCAAAATGGAGCTGGTAAAAGTACTATCTTTAGTTTAATTAAAGGCAAACTTAAAGCCGATAGTGGTATGATTTCAGTGACAGGCAATGCTTCTATTGGTATAGCTAATCAAGTAATAAGTCGTGCTGATTATCCTTTAACTTTGGAAGAGTATTTTGCCAAAGCTTTTAATTCAATACCTGGTGATTTAAAGAGTAGGATTGCTAAAGTAATGGATGCTGTTAATTTAGAAATACCTTTCGAAAGAATAATTGGAGAATTATCTGGCGGACAACAAGCTAGAATTTTGTTAGCTTACGCTTTAATTCAGAATCCAGATGTTTTATTACTGGATGAACCAACAAATAATTTAGACAGAGCTGGCATAGATCATTTAATTGGTTTCTTATTAAGTTACTCTAAGACAGTCTTAGTAATTTCACACGATGCTGACTTTTTAAACTTATTTACAGAAGGAGTTATTTATTTAAATAATTTTAATCATGAAACTGAAATGTATGTTGGAGATTACTACTCAGTAGTAGATGAAATTAAGGCTAGAGTTGATAGAGAAGAAAAACTTAATGCACAATTAGAGAAGAAAATCCGTGATCGTAAAGATAAGGTAAACTTCTTTGCTAATAAAGGTGGTAAAATGAGGCAGCTTGCTAAGAAGTTAAAAGAAGAAACTAAGGTAATGGAAGAAAACAAAGTTGAGGTTAGAAAAGAAGATAAGGTCATTAGAAATTTTAATATACCTGCACAAGATATTACTGGCACTATTGTTAATTTAACAAAGATAAAAATTATAGCAGATCATCAACCTATTATAAAAAAGGTAGATATTGAATTAAAGAGAAGAAGTAGAATGTTAATAGTTGGTCCTAATGGTATTGGCAAGAGTACATTATTACGCAATCTATTAGCTCAAAAAGAAGATGGGTTAATTATCTCTCCTGATGTTGTTGTTGGCTATTACAGTCAAGATTTTGCATCATTAGATTTTGATCAAAAGGTTTTTGATTCTTTAAAAGAAGCTAGTTTAAATTCTACTGATGAGCAAGTTATTCGTTCTGTTGCAGCAAAGTTTTTACTAACCAGTGATTTAATGGATAAGCTAATTTCTGCTTTATCAGAAGGACAAAAAGGTTTACTTTCTTTAGCTAGATTAGTATTGATGAAACCCGGCCTATTGATTTTAGATGAACCAACTAATCATATTAACTTCAGACATTTACCAATAATAATTGAAGCTTTAAATAGCTATGATGGAGCTTTGATGATGGTTAGTCATATGCCAGAGTTTGTAGAGAAGATTGAATTTAATCAACAACTAGATTTAAGTAAGCTTTAAAAGTTTTATTATAAATTTTTATAGCCTTTATTTTATCCTTAACATTAGTCATATATTCTCTATCAGATAGAATAGTTATAATATCATTCTGACACTCACCCCAACAGAAATCTCTCCTGAAATATGGAGGGATTTTTTTATATAAAAAAGGGGGCAGACTATTGTCTGCCCCATTGAATATAACTTTGTTGTTATTTTAGAGGAATTTCGATTTCCATAGCTTTGATAATACTCGAACATCGTTTATAGTATGGATCTTTTTTTTCGAATTCTTCTAATTTCTTTTTCATTGCTTCTGTAGCATTGAGTTTTTTGAGAATCAATCCTATTATACCGTAATTCCAGAAATAATTTTTCATAAACATTTCAGGAATTATTTCGATAAGATGGTCAGAGATTTTTTGATTCCATTCATCAGAAAGCTGAATGCATTCTTCATTTAATAGGAAGATAATAGTTTTGTGATGCCACTCTTGATAAGTTTTTTTTTCAAGTGAGCTACAGAAATTACTATATACTCCAGTTAAATAATTAAAGATTATTTCTCCAATATCTTTATTGAAGAAATAAATCTGTGCGGTAATGAAATTTCCGAAGTGGATAGTATCATTAATGGTGTATGAGTGGGATTCTTCTTGAGAAGAACAGTCAATCCAGTTGTTGGTAATAACCCATTTACCTTCCATCATTTTTTTGAGTAAATCTTCTATTTTATCATGATTCATAATGCCCTCTTTCTTTTTTTGTTGAATTTTATTATGTTAAAGAACAGATTATAATACCTCATATTAACTATTTTGTCAACCCTATCTCATAATGTATCAATTTAGTTCGAACATCGTCTACGAAGGGACTCCACAGAAATCTCTCCTGAAATATGGAGGGATTTTTGTATAAAAAAGCCCACGAAAATTTTGTGGGCTTGTTAGTGATGTCACATATTATTTTTTAATAATTTTTGCGTTTTTGAAATTTATTCTCTTCAATAGACCATTTCTTTCGTATACAATCATGCTTCCAATATTTTGCAGCTCTTCTTCAGGGAGTCCAGGGAATTTACAGATAAATCTGTTAAATCCTGGATTTTGGATCCTGCTAATTACTTCAATTATTTTACCATCATTAAGTAAGATATTGTATTTTTTTGGGTCCATTGATTCCCATTGTTTTTCAGTGATACTCATTTGAGCATCCTTTCATTTATGCGTTATTAATTTGTTATTGTTTTTACGTAATATGCAATAATAGTATATTTATACTATTTTGTCAATCATAGCTTAAAATCTTCTCATATTCCTTCCAAATATCTTTGAATGTATTACATAGGAAGATTTTAATAAAGTTACGACTGCCACCCCATCAAAAAATCATTCCATCAGGGATGGTTTTTTGTTATACTGAAAGTGTAATAATTAATAGAAAAATTATGAAAAAAGTAATAATAATATTTATCTTATTAATTACTGTGGTTGCTATTTATTTATTGATGAATAATGATTCTGATCAAAATGAATTAGTTAATGATAAACGAGAAAATGGTATGGTAGTAAGTAATGTAGTTGACGCCATGCCTGAAGAATTTAAAGCTAATTTTGAAGATGATATTCTTACAGATTCTGACACAGAAGTAGCTAGTCTAGTAGCAGTTGATAGTAGTGAGTCATCAGGCACAGCATATCGTTTAGTTAAAGATGGCAAATTATATCATAGAGTAGTAGCAGATTTACCAGATTTGATGGACAATAATAAGTATGAAGGATGGTTAGTACAAAAAAGTCCATTAAAGTTTTTTTCAACAGGAGTAATGGAAAAAATTGAAGATGGTAAGTGGTTTTTAGAATATCAAGCAAATAACGAATATCCAACATATTTAACTATAGTAATTACTTTAGAAACTATTGTTGATACTACTCCAGAGAAACATATTATTGAAGGGGATTTTTAGAGATCAACCTAGTTCGAACATCCTCTACGAAGGGGCCCCCAACAAAAAACAAGGTTATTAAGCCTCGTTTTTTGATTATCTAGATTTAAATTAAATTAAGCTCTAGTAACATTGATTGCGTTTAATCCTTTGTCAGATTCTTCAGTATCAAAAGTGACAGTATCACCTTCTTGAAGTTCATTATATTGAACATCAACTAAAGAGTTGCTGTGAAAGAAAATGCCTTTTTCTTGACCTTCAGCGGCAATAAAGCCAAAGTTTTTATCAGTCAATTTTTCAATTTTTCCATTCATTGATTTGATTGTTATTTATTTAGATGTGTAAATTTGATAGAATTAAAATTCGACTATGTTTTTAAAAATATTTTCTACGAGAGAATCATATCATATTATAATAAATATGTCAACCCTAAATAATAACCTTCATATACTGTTTCCAAACATCTCTGAATATACTATTTAAGAAAATTTTAATAAAGTTACGACTGCCACCCCACAGAAATCTCTCCTGAAATATGGAGGGATTTTTTGTAAAAAAATACACCCAGTTTAGTAATACTGGGTGTATACTTTATTTAGTTTATCAAGTAATAGCAGGTGCTCTCTCCCAATTGTTCTTGACAGTCAAGCCAAGTTTTTTAAGAGTTTTTATTGCTTGTTCATATAAACCATTTTTGGCTAGCCAGACATCAGTCTCTCTTGGTTTTTCTTTTACCAATAGATTACGTAAGTTTTTTTTCATTTTCTCATAGAAACTCTTTTTAGGTGGCGGAAATAGGCCTGCCTTTATTAGCAAAGGCACAAATTCACCTATTGTTTCTTTGGTTAAAAAACTACGAAAGTCATTTAAGTTAAAAGTATAGAGATAGGCTACTGTTCCTTGTTTGAAAACCAAATCACCATGCTGGAAAATTTTCCCATCTTTAGGCATTGTTTTTAACATTTCTGTAGTTTTTGGTTCATTGAGAAATTCAATAGCATAAAAAACATAAATACCGATTTGTTTTTCCTCTCGATCAACAAAAAGTGATAACTGCCAACTACACATTTTATCGATATTGACAGAAATATGAGGCTTGAATTGAAGCCATTCTTCAGGGGTTCCATGATTTATAACGACCATCTCATAATCTTCCTTGGTTTGAAATATATAATCCACATCATTACAACTGATTTTCATTGGTTCTCGACCTGCATTCAAAGCATAAGCATAATAATAACATAGTCCTATATCACCAATTAACAAAAAGCCCTGGTCAAATCTGATGCGTTCATAGGAGTCAAACGCACCCTCGCCTGGAGCAAACGATCCATTATAACTTGGCTCAACTTCTATGAATGTGATATAGATGTATTCAAGTAGTAGACATAAAAGATCTAGTCTATTATTTGATCTGATTTTGTTCATGGCTACATCTACATGGTTTAGGGTCCAGATTTTAGTTAGTTCTCTATAATCGTCTGGTAGTAAGCGGAAGTGTTTGGGTAATGTATTGTCATGCAAACTTTTCAGATCTTTAAGACTTGTAGCTAGTGACAAGAGTCTACTATAAACCCAAATCATTTTTTCATTATGAGCTTTTTTGAATATAACTTGCAGTTGTTCATTCAGTTGCTCATTGGATTCATAGATTGCTTTTACTCTTTTATAGTACTTAGACCAAATTGCGACTAGTGTCTTATAATTATCATCATCTGGTAATAGACGAAGGTGTTTATGAAACATAAAGCTAAGGCCCATTGTTAAATGATCTAGATCTTTGGTAGCGGAATTTAATAATAATTCATGATAAGCTATTATTTCTTCCTCTTTCAAACAATCTTTAAATGCTTCTTTAAGATGTTCATATTTAAGGCGTTCATACTTTGTCATTGTATTCTCCTAGGTTTGTTTTAATATTTAATTAGTAAAGTGCTATTTGTACCCTATCATATTAACGATTGAAGTCAATTCAATCCTAATGTATTAGATATATTTTAAAAATGAAGAGATTCTTCCTAATAATAATCTATATAAATAGGTGATTCTTTGATTAAGAAGTTATACACTTGACATATATGTTAGAATAATATAACATAAAGATAGATATAAATAACATATTGTTATAATTAATTAACTAATTAAAAAATATGAATAATGAAAAGAAAAAGATAACTATGATGTTTATTCTTATAGCTACACTATTATTTGGCTTAGTTCCGTTTATTCTCCTTACAAAAAGAAGCGGAGAACTTCAAACAGGAAATATGCTAGGTATATTAGTTGTTATTATAATTGCTCTATTAGCAGCAGTAATTGGTGTAAAAAGGATTAAAGACTTAAAACAAGGTCAGCCTGTTGAAGATGAATTATCTAAAAAAGTATTAAATGTAGCTGGTGCTAGGTCATTTTATATGAGTTTATACTGGTTACTTGCTATAATGTTATTACAGCCAGTTATTGCTGATATACTTTTTGATAGCGAAATGTTAGATGCAGAACAAGCTTTAGGCGGTGGTATCACTGGAATGGCAATTATATGGTTTTTAAATTGGCTCTATTATCAAAAAAAAGGTGTAAATTAATATGAAAAATAAGATTAAAGAATTAAGAGCTAGGTATAATTTAACTCAAGAAGATTTAGCTAAAAAGACTGGAGTAAGACGTGAAACAATTGTATTTTTAGAAAAGGGTAAATACAATCCTTCGCTTAAACTTGCACACGATGTTGCTAAGGTTTTAAAAACATCTATTGAGGAATTATTTTTATTTGATTAGTTAATAATTAAAGTAAAAAATATGAAGAAAGGAATTTTATTAGTTATTTTTCTTTTTCTAGCAGGATGTTCTGTATCAAATAATATAGATAAGAGATCATATAATAATGATGCTGGTGATATAATACAGACAAAACCATTAGAAGATGTTTGTTTAACTAATGAGGAGTATAGTGAAGTAGCCAAGTTAAACGTGCCAGTATTAACCTTGCCTTTTGATATGGATGATTTTTCTTCAAAGTTTTGGGGAGCTATTCCCTTTTGTGCAGATCAATGGGAAATAGGGAAACTTCATAATGCACTTGATTTTGAGGTAAAGCCTGATTCTAAGATTTATGCTGCTGTAGACGGAGAAATTCGTTTTATAAAAGTAGGTGAAGATGAAGGTGCTGGAGATGTTATTGATGTTGAAATAGGTAATTTAAAGATAGGTTATGCAGGGCTTACAAACGTTCAAGTTAAGATAGGTGATCATATAAGTAGAGGGGATTATTTAGGAGATGCTGCTATAACTCCATATGGTGAATATCATCTACATTTAGGCATATCAACTAATGGTAATTTTGAGTGTCCCATAAAATATATGGATCAAGAGTTTATTGAAGCTACCAGACAAATGTTTGCAGAATCTCATTATCCAAGTCAGTTAGAGTTTCCTTGTGCTTGTAATTGTGAATATATGCCCTCGAGTAATTAAAGAATATATTTAAATAATTTTTTAACTATTGATTTTATTTCCATAACAAGCTAGGATACATTATAATAATTTAAATTATATATATGGCAAAAAGAAGAAAAGCTGCTGGTAGAAAGCAGAAATCAAATTCACGTAAAACTCCAAAAAGACTTGAAATAAAGAGACTTATGCTTGAAGAAAAAGCTAAGAAAAAGAAGCGTAAGTAAGATTACGTTAATTATTCTATTTAAAAATCATTCTTAAAAAGAATGGTTTTTTGTTTAGACGTTTAATAAAAAAAGGAGCAACTTATATATGCTCCTTTATGGATAATTTATTGATCATTGTCGAGTCTTTCAAGATATCTTTTATCAAGAGTTTTTTTAACTATGTTATTACCTTCTTGAATATGTTTATCATCAAATTGTTCGTATAATATTCTAGGTATGTGCTTTGGACGATCGATTTCTTGAATTTTAGTATTTGTTATATTAAATTTTTTTATTAAACTTATCACTTAAATTATACTTTCTAAAGTATAATAAATAAGGTATAATAGTAATATAACCATTAAATAACAAAAAAATGGGTAAAAAGAACCTTGCCATACTATTATTAGTATTAGGCATCATTTTAATCTTAGTTGGTCCAGTATTTGGCTGGGTAGCTTCATCATATGTTTGGATTATTGGTTTAATCTTGATTGTGGTAGCTATAATTATGCTTGTTATGGAAAAAAAAGGAGATAAGCCAGATATGACTCCTCCAACTCCTCCTCAGAATCCTCCAGTACAGTAAAGAATTTTTAAAAACAAAAAACCCCTGAAACGGGGTTTTTTGATTAATATCGAAATTTTAGAAATTTCTATCTGGTCTTGAACCTTTTCTATTACGATGACAATCGCGACAGAAAAGAGGTCTATCACCGTCTGGTTCGAAAGGAAGTTCCTTGATTTCTGCTTTACATTCTGAACATTTCCAATCTCCTTGTACCATTTGACGTTGACCAAAATTGCTTTGGTTATCCATTTTAAGATACCTTTTTCTTAATTTTGTGATAATTCATCTCTAAAGCAACTTTAGTAAAAATCTAATGATCGTTATTTAAGTATATATTAGATTAAACTATACAAAATTATTAATTAATTATGCCGTGAGTATACACTATATGGCTATTTTTGTCAAGGGCTATAGAATGTATAAAAAAAGAAGAGCTTCAGCATAATAAATGTGGGACATTTTATGATGAAGCTCTATGAGGCAGCGAGATTGTTGTTCAGCGATATGGAGGGTTGAGTGCAGAGAGAGTTCTTATAAATTCCTCTTAGTTGAATAGTAAAACTTATCACTATTTAATTACGATTATATTTTAATATTAGAGTAATTCAATATTTAAGTCAAATAGTAAAGTAAATAAAAAAAGACCAATGTTAGCATTGGTCTCCTGCTCGGTGCATAATTGAAATATTATGACTGGCAAGTAATGAACTGCAAAGATAGCGTGTTCCTATCTTGGATCAGTTCGGTTGATGTGAAAGAATTGATGTAATTGATGTTGAATTCACTGCTAATATCTATATAATCAATATTCTCGATATTTCTTGCAGCTTCTTCTAAATCTGAAATTGATGAAATTGGATACTTCATTACCGGTGTATACACTTTCTTGTAGGCACCAATGTCGTATTCAACATAGTTCGCAGTTTGAGTATCTATATCTGCTTTATATGTTCTTACATCCTTTGCCACCTCCGAACCAATATAACTTAGTGAACAACTTCTGCAAGATGCGTTTAAAACATCAATTGGGATTTTGAGTGCACTACTTTCATTTATTGCATGTATCTGAGCTACATTACAAATCGTCCAATCGTTTGACATAAATGAATCGTCAGAATTTTTTGAATTAGTGTTTCTGTCGCGAGTATTGCTTATAACTGAGTTATGATTCTCTGCCTTGGATGTAGTTGCAACCTCATTATGCCCAAAAGCATCAGTTAACGTGGTAGCGGTTACTATAATATCTTTACTCATATTACTTGGCAATCTGTTATTGGTTTGTATTAATGAGTACTCAACTACATTTACTGTTACTGCTATATCAGTTAATATAATTTCATCAACTTCAATAACGGCAATATCATTTACATATTCATTTGAAACAACTTGTGTGACATCTTGATGATTTGCTGTAAACAGTAAACATGATCCTATTAGTAAGAGAAGAATGAATTTAAATTGATTCATCAATATTTCCCTTCTTTTTTATTGTTAAGAACAGTATATGAATATTGTGAGTTACCTCACTCACTTAATATGTATTATTACATAATTCATATTAGATTAAATATAATATAATTGTGCTAGGCTGTCAATATATTTTATGTTATTGTATATAAATGATATAATATAATTAGATTAATTAATAATAAATAATATGTTTGATTTTTTAAACTTAGATTTTATACCAGATTACTCTATTTTTGGTAATAGTTTAGTTGATTATTTTAAAGCTTTACTTGTTTTTCTTATAGCTTTGATTGTTCTTAAAGTCTTTAAGACCATAATAATAGCTAGATTTAAGAAAATAGCTTTAAAAACCGTAACTGATTTTGATGATGCTGTAGTGGCTATGCTGGAATATATTAGTTGGCCTTTTTACTTACTTATTTCTATTTATATTGGACTTAGATATTTGAGTTTACCAGAGCTTATTGATCGAATAATAAATGGAGTATTTTTAGTAATTATTGTTTATTACGTAGTTAAGATGATTAGTATGCTCGTTGATTATATTGCTAAGAATGCTTTGCTTAAGGATCAAGAAGATGATACTCGTGATAATCAAACTGTTATTAGTGTAATTAGTAAAATAGTTAAAATAGGTCTATGGGCTACTGCTCTTATTCTACTTCTTTCTAATTTTGGCTATAATGTTACTTCCTTAGTTGCTGGACTTGGTATTGGTGGTATTGCTATTGCTCTAGCTGCTCAGAATGTTTTGAGTGATTTATTTAGCTCTATTTCTATTTACTTTGATAAGCCATTTAAGATAGGTGACTTCATTGTAGCTGGTAAAGAAA
Organism: bacterium; assembly: GCA_018672055.1. GTDB lineage: Bacteria > Patescibacteriota > Patescibacteriia > UBA1558 > UBA10009 > JABHGM01. The sequence continues at coordinate 291,782 of JABHGM010000001.1, forward strand.
AAGGCACTGTTAAAAGAATAGGTATTAAGACTACACGTATTCAATCAGTAAATGGTGAAGAGCTTATTATTTCTAATCAGGATTTAACTAATGCTCGGGTTCAGAATTTTAAGACTATGGAAAAAAGAAGAACTACTTTTTTACTTGGCGTTACATATGAAACACCTAAAGCTAAACTTGAAAAAATACCTCTAATGATTGAAGGGATAATTAAAAAAGTTAAAGGTACTGAAGTAGAAAGAGTTCATTTTAAAACGTTTGGAGATTCTAGTTTAATTTTTGAAGTTGTTTACTTAGTTGATACTATTGAATATGTTAAGTTTTTAGATATTCAACAAGAAATTAACTTTGCTATAATAGCAGAATTTGAAAAAGAAAAGATTGAATTTGCTTATCCAACGCAAACAATCTTTGTTAAAAAATAATTAATCATTAATAAAATAAGTTTATGTTTATACCAGCTTTAATTATCATCGTTGGTTTAATATGGCTGTTTACTAATCTTGGTATTATATCTACAAGTGCTTGGGATGTTATATTACCCCTAGCAGTTATCTTGTTTGGTATATCAATGTATGCTAAACATGGTAAATGTTGTAAGCCAGGATTACCTAAAGGTCAAGCTCCTCATGAAGGACATGGTCACGAAGGTCATGATCATGAAGGACATGGTCATAAATGTTGTCAGGATAAGTAATTAGACTGTAATATTATTAAAAACAGTGTCAATTTTTTTGACATTGTTTTTATTTACATAAATATTACGAATTGATATAATGTTATGTATATGAAGATAGAAATAGATCAAGAAAATTGTATAGGCTGTGGTAGCTGTTCTGCACTAGCTCCTGAAACTTTTGCCATGAATGATGATGGAAAGGCAGAAGTTAAAAATCAAGAGGGTAGTAGTGATGAAGACACGCTTGAAGCAGCTAAATCATGCCCGGTTAGTGTTATTCATTTAACAAACGAAGAGGATAAAAAAATATATCCTGAGGATTAATCTATGGAGCATATCAATATTAAAATTGGTGGCCAGGCTGGGTATGGAGTTATGGTAACTGGTAAAATGATTGCTAAAGCTTGTATGAGGCAAGGCTGGTCTGTTTTTTGTTATACGGAGTATCCCTCTTTAATACGTGGCGGTCATAATACATATCAAGTTTATGCAAATAAAGAAAAAGCATATTCTCAAAGAGGTGATATTCAAGTCTTAATCGCTTTAGATGAAGAGACTATTAAAGAGAATGGCAAGGAAGTAATAGATGGGGGTATTATTATCTATGATTCATCTAGTGTTAATTTAAAGGATAAAAGAGGTGATGTTGAATATATTGACGTGCCTATGATTGAGATGTCTAAGGAGGTGCATGGTACTGACTTAATGAAAGATACTGCAGCTTTGGGTGCAGTTTTAGCTCTTTATCAAATTCACTTTGTTACAATTGAAGATATCATTAAAGATGCTTTTAAAATTAAAGATGAAGAAATAATTAAACAAAATATTGAAGTTGCTAGAAAAGGCTATGAGTATATTACTCAAAAAACTAAGACTAAATTTTTAAATATAAAGTTAAATAAGATAGAAGGAATTGAAAGAATATTAATTACTGGTAATGAAGCAATTGGTTTAGGAGCTCTAGCTTCTGGTTGTAAATTCTATGTTGCTTACCCTATGACACCAGCTACTGCTATACTTCATTTTATGGCAGCTAACGCTAGAGATTATGATTTAGTAGTTAAACAAGCAGAAGATGAGATATCAGTTATTAATATGGCTATTGGCGCTTCCTTTACTGGCGTTAGATCAATGTGTGCTACCTCTGGAGGAGGCTTTGCCTTAATGAATGAAACTATTGGTTTTGCTGCTATTTCTGAGACACCTTTAGTAATTGTTGAAGCTCAAAGAACTGGTCCAGCTACTGGACTGCCAACTTGGTCTGGTCAAGGAGAATTACTTTATGCTATTCATGCTTCTCATGGCGAGTTCTTAAGAGTTGTTATTGCTCCAGGAGATGCAGAGGAATCATACGAAGCTACGATTCATGCTTTTAACTTAGCTGATAAGTATCAGTTACCTGTTATTTTACTAACTGATAAATATAATGCAGAAAGTCCATGTTCAGTTGAACCTTTTAGTACTAAGAATGTAAAAATTGATAGGGGACAAATGATAAGTCAAAAAGAATTAGATAAGATAAAAGATTTTAAAAGATATCAATTAACTCCGTCAGGTATTTCTCCAAGATCAATACCTGGTCAAAAGAATGGAGTCTATCAAGCAAATAGTGATGAACATGATGAATATGGATATTCTACAGAAGAAGTTGATATGAGGAATAAGATGATGGAAAAGAGATATGGAAAATTAGCAGCTCTTAAAAAAGACATGCCTGAACCAAAAATATATGGTAATGAGAAAGCTAAGAAGACTATTCTCTGCTGGGGTTCTACTAAGCTAACTGCTTTAGAAGCCTTAAAAGATTTAGATGATGTTAGAGTAGTTCATATGCAATATATGAATCCATTTCCAGTCGAGTTTATAAAGAAAAATATTGATCCAAAAACTACTATTATAATAGAAGGAAATCAAACAGCTCAGTTACAACAATTAATACGTCAGCAAACAGGAATGCTTATTGAAAAAACATTACTTAAATATGATGGTAGACCATTTTATCCAGAAGAAATAATTAAAGCTTTAAAATAATATGAGTGATTTAAATGTAAAACAATACGAAACTTGTAATAGTCCTACTTGGTGTCCAGGTTGTGGTAATAATCCAATACTTATTGCTGTTAGAAAAGCTTTAGTTAATTTAGGTATAGAACCACATGAAGTAGCTTTTACTTTTGATATTGGTTGTAATAGTAATGGAGCTAACTTTTTAAATGGCTATATTTGTCATGCCTTACATGGTAGATCACTACCACCTGCTGAAGCTATACGTTTAGCTAATCATAATTTAAAAGCAATTATCTCATTTGCTGGTGATGGTGGTGGTTTTGGTATTGGTATTGGACATTTTATACATGCTTGTCGTAGGAATATAGATATATTGTATTTAACACATGATAATCAGATATATGGTTTAACTACAGGTCAAACATCACCTACTTCTTCAAAAGGTGTTAAAACAAAATCAACGCCATTTGGTAATCCAGAAGAACCAGTTAATCCACCAGCCTTAGCTTTGTCATCAAGTGCTACTTGGGTAGCCAGAGGTTTTGCAGGTGAAATAAATCATTTAACTTCTTTAATAGAAAAAGGTATTAAACATCCAGGTTTTGCTCATTTAGATGTATTTCAACCATGTGTTACTTTTAATAAGTTAAATACATTTGATTGGTTTAGAAAAAGAGTCTATAAATTAGAAGAAACAGATTACAAGCCTAATGACAAGAAAAAAGCTTGGAGTAAAGCATGGGAATTAGATGAGAAATTACCACTCGGAGTATTATATGAAGAAAAAAAAGAAACATATAAAGATCAATTACCTCAACTTGCCAATGAAGCTTTAGTTGAGAAGAAGTTAGGTTCAGTTGACTTAACTAAAGCAATGGAAGAGTATAAATAAAAAAAGGTTAGTTAGACTAACCTTTTCAGTTAAGAAATATTAAGGAATTATTATTCCTTATTTTATTTTGTTTGAGATAAATGAATTCCGAGTATATCTGAGAGTTCAATTAAGCGATTAGTCTCATATTCTCCCCAGGCAATATTTTTATCTTCGTAAACTCTATTAATAGCTTCTTTTTGATTCATCTCAACCAATGCCTTTGCAACTGATTCGTTTGTACCATTATTTTGTACACGTACACAGGTCATTACCAATATTTCTGCCATTTTTTTAGTATCTTTTTTAGGTACAGCACTTAAATCACTATTTGCCAAGCATTCTGAAATCAAGCTTACAATATACTGGATAGGTATATCAAGATTGATTCTTGTTGTTGCATCATATCCTGGCAAAATTTTCATCATGAACTGATGTATCTTTGGTTTTATTTCTGACATTTCTTTCTCCTATTGTTATTTAAGAACGTATTTATTAGTTCCATTGTAGTATATGATACTAACAGATTTGCTATTTTTAGTCAACCTATCTTAAATAAAAAAAGGCTAGACTTGCTAACCTTTTAAATTGAGAAATATGAAGGAATTATTATTCCTTCTTTGTTTTAGATATAATTATCAATTCTATGACATATATCTTCTAAAACAGCAATATTTTTATCAGTACTTAAGTCAAATTTTTTAGATGCTCTTTTTGGAGCGTCTTTCTGATTCATTGATATAAGTGTTTGGATTACTGCTGAAGTAGATTTTTTTGCATTACATAAAGTAGTTGAGAATACAAAATCTGATGCTATTTCTTCGCGGGATTTTTCAGGGGTATGACCTTCAGTACATAGATATGCTATAAAAGTGATTACATCTTCCATTGGTACTTTTACTGGCATATCAGGTAATTTAAGTTTTTCCAGAAGCATGTTTGTAAATACTTGATGCATGGGTTGTGTCTTGATTTTCTTCAACATATTTTGATTATCAACATAACTTTCTTCCAGGCGAGTAATCCTATTCATATCTAACATGGCATGTTCTGCTGGGCCACGATTTGATAGGGGTATCAACTTATAATTTTCTAAGAATATTTTTACCATTTTTTTACGAGCTGTTATGGGTAAAAATCCGGATCTGCAGAAGAAAAATATCATAATTTGCATATTTATTTCTGATATATCAGGTAATTCACATTTTTTAAGAAATACATTAATAAAAATTTTATGCATTGGTGGATTTATTTTAGACATTTTTGTCTCCTATTTGTTTATGAGCGAAATATTATTTATATTAATAATATAAAATAATAGCAGATTCATTATTTTTAGTCAATTTAGTATAAATAAAAAAAGACCAGATAAAGCACTGGTCTTTTGTAATTCAAGGGATAGGACTATTTAAGAAAGCCAATAATATTTTTGATTTGAGATATCTTCTTATCTTGGCTTTTGTTTATCAACTTAACAAAGTAATCCTTTTGGTCTAGAGCTAAAATAGCTTTAGCAGTGGCTCGAGCAATCGTTGGATGAATATTGCGTGATTCGACAGAAGATAAAATGTTCGTAAACAGTACGTCAGCAAAGTTTTTCTGACTTTTTTTTGGTATTTTATTTTCTGTCAATAAATGGCAGATCAAAAGTAAAATTGTACAGTTATTCAGATACGGTTGATTTTCTTTAAGCCAAGGATCTTCTTTTTTAAGTATGGCGAGAAGACCTTCATGTAATAGTATTTTATCTGATGTATTTTTCAATACTTTCCCCTTTATTTTATTAAGAACATTAAATAATACATAACAGTAGCATTGTAGGCATATTTAGTCAATGGTTTGAAAGCTTTGCTTATCATGCGCGTCTTAATAACTAAGTAGATATATTCTATTTAATTAATAAGATAAATATGGCTAAAATTAGTAAAAAAATTGGATTATCATTTATAGCTAGCGTAATTATAATAATAGGTATGCTAGCTTTAACATTTCCATTAATCCCTGGATTTTTACTTATATTCCTAGGTGCTTCCTTAATGCCTAGTGATAGATTTAAGGTAAAAGTTCGTGAATTAAGGGAAAGAATGGTCATATTTTAAGAATTACTAATTAGTTCTTCTAAAGACTCAAAAGCTTTGGCTTTTGAGTCTTTTAGTTACTTGACTAAATTGACTATTTAGACTATGATACTTTATCAATTAAGGAGGAGTAATAATGATTCCGTACATAGTATATAAGAAGATTGATAGTTTGGAGGAAATAGCAAAATTAAAAGATTTAGTTTTAAAATTACTGGGTTCAGGAAAAAAATTAATTGAATATCCTTCAGGCATAGCATTAGTTTTAAGTAAGGAAGAATATGAAATTTTATTCAAAAATAAATGGCAGATTCAGTCTTTAACTAATGTTTTAGATCCATATGGTCTAGTTGAACAAGTTTTAACCAAATCACCTTAGTTTTGCTAAGGTGATTTTTTATGACTTGACATATATTTACTACATGATACTATTGATAATGATTATCAATAACATATGATTTTAAAAGTACCACAAGGAAAAAGGCTTACTAAGCAAAGGAGTATAATACTTGAAGAATTAAAAAAGAATAGGATTCATCCAACTGCTTTAGAGGTTCATAAATTAGTAAAAAAAAGGTTACCTAAAATTAGTTTAGCTACTATTTATCGTAATCTTAAATTTTTACAAAGTAATGGATATATAATGAGTATTAACTGTGAAAGTTGTAATTCAGAACGCTTTGATGGTTTTACTGATCACCATCAACATTTTTCTTGTAAAGTTTGTCAAAAAGTATATGATATGAATAAGTCTAAATCAGACGAAGTTAAGGTTAATAAAAAGGAAGGTCATCAGGTTGATGACTATCAAATAATATTTAATGGAATTTGTAAAATATGTCTAAAGAAAGAAAAACAATATATTTAGATCACGCTGCTACTACATATGTAAGAGATGAAGTAGTTAAAGCTATGGAACCATATTGGCAAGATATATATGGTAATCCATCTTCAATATATTTTAAAGGACAAGAAGCTAAACGAGCTTTAAATGATGCTAGATCAAAAGTAGCTAGTATTTTTAATTGTGAATCCTCTGAGATTATATTTGAAGGTTCTGGTTCTGAATCAGATAATCATGCTTTAATTGGTACGGCTTTAGCTAATCAAGGGAATGGTAAACATTTAATAACTACAGCTATAGAACATCATGCAGTACTTCATGCTATGGCATATTTAGAAACTCTAGGTTTTGAAGTTACTTACTTACCTGTAGATAAAGATGGTTTAGTTAAAGAGCAAGATTTAAAAGATGCTATAACTCCAAAAACTATTTTAGTTTCCATAATTCATGGTCATAATGAAATAGGTACAGTACAAGATATTAAAAAATTAAATAAAATATCTAAAGAAGTAAATAAAGATATTATTTTTCATACTGATGCTTGTCAATCAGCTGCTTTCTATAATCTAGATGTTAAAGATTTAGACATTGATCTTATGACTATAAATGGTTCTAAGATATATGGTCCTAAAGCTACTGGTGTTTTATATATTAAAAAAGGAACTATAGTTAACCCTATTATCCACGGTGGTGGTCAAGAAAAAGGTAAAAGAGCTGGTACAGAGAATATTCCAGGTATTATTGGTTTAGCTAAAGCTTTAGAACTTATTCAAACTGATATGAAAGAAGAGAATAAGCGATTAATAGAATTAAGAGATAAATTAATTAAAGGGTTACTTACTATACCTAAAGTTATTTTAAATGGGCATCCTGAAAAAAGATTACCTAACAATGTTAATGTTACTATTAAAGATATTGAAGGTGAAGCTATGTTACTTCACTTAGATGAACTTGGTATTTGTGCTTCTTCTGGTTCTGCTTGTACTTCAGGTAGTTTAGAGCCTTCTCATGTTATTCTAGCTTTAGGTCATCCATATGAAATGGCTCATGGTAGTATGCGTTTTAGTTTAGGTAGAGCTAATACAGAAGAAGATATTGAATTATTGCTTAAAGAGTTTCCATCAATAATTGAAAAATTAAGGGCAATGAGCCCAGTAAATTTAAAAGATTAATATATGAATATATTTAAAAAGAAAATTAAAGAAGAAGAAGTTGAATCTGACGGAGTTGATCAAACTGGTGCAGATTGGGCCTATTCTGATGAGGTTAGAAAACATTTTTTTGAACCTCAAAATTTTGTTACTGAAACACCTAAAGATTTTAATGGTTTAGGTATGGTTGGTTCTCCAGCTTGTGGTGACATGATGAAAGTTTGGATTAAAGTAGATCCAAAGAAAGAGGTAATTGAAAACTTTAGTTGGCAAACTTTTGGTTGCGCATCAGCCATTGCTTCTACTTCTATGCTATCTGTAATGGTTGTAGAAAATGGTGGCAGAACAATTGATGAAGCTTTAGCTATTACTCCTAAAGATATTATGGATAGATTAGCTGGTTTACCATCACGTAAAGTTCATTGTAGTGTTTTAGGTGACAAAGCTTTAGAAGCTGCAATAAATGATTACTTTAGAAGAACTAATCAAAAAGATAGGATGAAGCAAGCTGGTTCTAGGATAATAGATAAGGAATTAAGAATTACAGATAAAGATATTGAAACAGCTGTTAAGGATGGTGCTAAAACTTTCGAAGAAGTTCAAGCTAAAACTAAAGTTGGTACTGGTGATCCAGATTGTCTTATTGAAGCTAAAGAGTTGGTAAACTTTTACGTCGAGAAATATTACTTATAATAGTTAATAAATTAAATAGATAAAACATATATGGCAAAAACTATGTACAAAGTAGATGATGTTGTACCTAAAACAGGAAATTATCGTTGTGTTATCTGTGATCATATCATGGAGTTTAAAGAAGGCGATAAATTCGTTGTTTGTCCAGTTTGTTTAGCTGGTCAAGAAGGTGGTCCAACAGAACCCCATGAAGATTTCTGGGAGATAGTAGAATAAATAGATTATATACATAATAAATAATTAATTAAAAAACAATATGGAGAAAGAAGAATTAATAAAACTTTTAAATGAAGATTTGGCTAAAGAATTTGCAGCTGCTGTACAATACATACAACATGCAGCTACTATCACTGGAGCCAAGTATCAATCTATACAAAAAGAATTAGTTATTCACGCTACAGAAGAGATGGAACATGCTAATCAATTAGCAATTCAAATCGATTTCTTAGGTGGTGTACCAACTACTGATGTTGATACTCGTTATACTAGTGATGATTCTGAAGAAATGTTGAAACAAGATTTAACTGGTGAAAAAGGAGCTATAGCTCGTTATAAGACTAGAGTTAAACAGGCTAATGAGCTTGGTGAATATGGTTTAGAAAATGTTTTAAAGAATATTCTAAGTATGGAAGAAGAGCATCAGCAAGATCTAGAAACAGCGTTAAATGATTAAAAAAAAGAAAGGAAAAAAATAATATGATTAAAATTGGACAACCTGCTCCAGAGTTTACTTTGGAAGCAGCATATAAAGACAAATTTGAAAAAGTATCACTTAAAGATTATAAAGGAAAATGGACAGTACTATTTTTCTATCCATTAGATTTTACTTTTGTTTGTCCTACAGAAATTACAGAGTTTAGTAAACGAACTAAAGAATTTGATGAATGTGATACTAAAGTATTAGGCGCTAGCGTTGATAGTGTTCATTCACATAAGGCTTGGCTTAAAGATTTAGGTGAACTTAATTATCCATTACTCTCTGATATGACAAAGCAAGTATCACGTGATTATGGAGTTTTACTTGAAGAAGAAGGTATTACTTTAAGAGGAACCTTTATTATTGATCCTGAAGGTATTGTTAGGTATCAGTTAATTCATGATAATAATATTGGACGTAATGTAGAAGAGATATTAAGAGTGCTTAAAGCTTTACAATCAGGTGGTTTATGTCCAGCAGGCTGGCAACCAGGTGATGACAATCTAAAAGGTTAATTATTAATAAATAAATATATGGAACCACAAGTTGAACCTAAAGAAAAACATATTCCAGTTATTGAAAAACTTGAAGATAATAAAGTAATAGTTAAAGTAGGTGCTGTAGAGCATCCTATGACTGAAGAACACTTTATTGAATGGATTGAATTATATAAGTCAGGTGAACTCGTTAAACATGTTGATTTAAAACCTAGTGATAAGCCAGAAGCTACTTTTGAAGTAGAGTTTGAGTCATTAGATGATTTAATGGCTAAAGAGCATTGTAATCTACATGGTACTTGGCAGAGTGATAAGGAAGAAATGGTAGTTTAAGTAGTATATAGAAAAATTGAATATATAAAAAAATCCTTGGTACTAGTTAGTCCCAAGGATTATATCTGTTTAAGAGTGTTTAAATGAGTTACTTTTTGGAGGAACTTCATTTAGTTTTACATGATATATTTTTTCTATTTCAGAAAAAGTTAGAAAGAAAAATAAATCCTTTGGAAAATTTGCCATCACCTCGTCGTATATTGGTTTTCTACCGAGATTAGAGTTCATTATCTGTCTTTCTATCTCTTTATACTTACGAGCACCTTCAGCATTGAAGTATCCATTTATGTCTATCTCATTACCATCTTTATCAATAACAATGTGAGGGTTGTCAGTCTTAAATTTTACTTTGGTTGATTTATTTTGGGGTTTTTTATTCTTTTTTTTAGTTCCTCTGATAATATCCATTATATCCTCCTATCATTTTAATATTGTCCAAGAACATAAGTTACCTTATATAATGAAATGGTATTTGTCAATTAAAGCTTGACTTATTTCTTCAAAGGGTTAAGTTGAATATATGGAGTATCAAGGTTTAAAAATAGAACATTTTAGCCATGACTGCTTTCAGCTATCATATATGGATAAGGTAATATATATTGATCCATATCATCTAACTGCTAGTCAGGCTGTTAGGGCTGATTATATTTTTATAACTCATGGGCATTTTGATCATTGTAGTCCAAATGATATTAAAAAGATAATTAGCGTTGATACTATTATAATAGCTTTAGCTGAATGCATGGAACAGTTACAAAGCTTAAGAGTTAAAGAAGTAAATTATGTTGAGCCTAATCAACAATTAACTTTACCTGACTTTAATGTTGAAACTATACCTGCATATAATTTAGATAAGTTTAGATCTCCTGGAGTACCATATCATCCAAAAGAAGAAAAAAAGGTAGGTTATGTATTAGATTTCAATGGTTTGAAATTGTTTCACACTGGTGATGCGGATAATATACCTGAGTTTGCTAGTTTAAAAGATATTGATATAGCCTTACTACCTGTTTCTGGTACATATGTTATGACTCCTGAAGAAGCTGTTCAAGCCACACGTGTTATTAAGCCTAAAATGGTAATACCAATGCATTATGGTAGTATTATAGGTAGTAAAGATGATGCTATAAAGTACAAGGAAGGTGTTAATAATAGCCCTGACTTAACTGGTATAGAAGTCAATATTATTTAATAGTTGCATATACTTTGTAGTTGAGTTATAATAGATAAGCACCAGAATTTTCAATCTTGTCCACAGTTACAAAAATCAACATCTTGTGATATAATCATAAGGTAGACTACTACATGTAGTGGTAGTAGAATATATTTAAAGAAAAGCGATGTGTTAATTAATTAGTAACTCATATTTTTTTTCGCTAAAATTTATATATATATGACCAACCCAAATTCTAATTTTGATTCAGAAACTGAGACAAAAACATCAGATTTTGATATTGCAAAAGAGCCTAAGACAGAAAAAGCTCCTTTTTTATTTAAAAAAAGTAAATCAGGCCTTGAATTTAATAGATATTTTACTAAAAAAGATATTCATCCTTATGATGAGATTACTTGGGAATCTAGAGATGCTTCCATAACTAATTCTGAGGGTGAAGTAGTATTTTCTCAAAAAGGCGTTGAAATACCTAAGACTTGGTCACAAACTGCTACTAATATTGCTGTACCTCATTACTTTAGAGGTAGAGTTGGCACTAAAGACAGAGAGACTAGTGCTAAGCAAATGGTTGACAGAGTAGCTCAAACTGTTTCTAACTGGGGTTTAGAGGGTGATTATTTTAAATCTGAAGATGATGCTAAAATATTTGAAACTGAACTTACAGCTATTCTTATAAATCAACGGGCTGCATTTAATAGCCCTGTTTGGTATAACGTAGGAATTGAAGAACATCCACAGTGTAGTGCTTGTTTTATTAATTCTGTTCAAGATGATATGCGTTCCATTCTTAACTTATCAGTTACTGAAGGAATGCTTTTTAAATTCGGTTCAGGTACAGGTACTAATTTATCTGTACTTCGTTCTTCTAAAGAATATTTAGCTAATTCTAATGGTAAGGCTTCTGGTCCTGTTTCATTTATGAAGGGCTTTGATGCTTTTGCTGGAGTTATTAAATCTGGTGGTAAAACAAGAAGAGCTGCTAAGATGGTTATTTTAAATGTAGAGCATCCAGATATTGAAGAGTTTATTAACTGTAAAGCACATGAAGAGAAAAAAGCTTGGGCTTTAATTGAAATGGGTTATGATGGTTCTTTAAATGGTGAAGCTTATGGTTCTGTATTTTTTCAAAATGCTAACAACTCAGTAAGAGTTGTAGATAATTTCATGCAATCTGTTAAAGATGAAAAGGATTGGAATACTAAATATGTTTCAACTGGTGAAGTAGCAGATACTTACAAAGCAAAAGATTTAATGGATCAGATTTGTGAAGCTACTTGGACTTGTGGTGATCCTGGTTTACAATTTCATACAACTATAAATAAATGGCATACTTGTCCAGAGAGTGCAGTAATTAATGCTTCTAATCCATGTTCTGAATATATGTTTGTTGATGATAGTGCTTGTAACTTATCATCTATTAATTTATTAAAATATAGACAAGAAGATGGTAGTTTTGATGTCGAAGGTTTTAAACACACAGTTGAAATAATGATAACTGCTCAAGAAATAATAGTTGAGAATTCAAGTTATCCAACTCCAGCTATTGAACAGAATTCTCATGACTTCAGACCACTTGGTCTTGGTTATGCTAATTTAGGAGCTATCCTTATGAGTAATGGTTTACCTTATGATAGTATTGAAGGTAGAAATTTTGCAGGAGCTGTTACCTCTCTTATGACTGGTTGGGCTAATTATCAATCTGCTAAACTTGCTCAAGTTAAGGAACCATTTAAATATTATGAATTAAATAGTAAATCTATGCTTAATGTTATTAGTATGCATAGAGAATTAGCCTATAAATTAGGCGCTTCTGGTGTATCACCAGAACTTTTAAAAGCTTCACAAGATGTTTGGGATAAAGCATATGATTTAGGACAAGAAGCAGGTTACAGGAATGCTCAAGTTTCTGTATTAGCACCTACTGGTACTATTGGTTTTTTAATGGATTGTGATACTACTGGTATTGAACCTGATATTGCTTTAGTTAAGTATAAATGGTTAGTTGGTGGTGGTATGCTTAAGATTGTAAATCAAACTGTACCATTAGCTCTTAAAACTCTAGATTACAAAGATGAAGAAATTGACAGTATTTTAGAATATATTGATAAGAATGAAACTATTGAAGGGGCTCCTAAATTAAAAGAAGAACATATTCCAATATTTGATTGTGCTTTTAAACCTAAAAATGGTGATAGGACTATTCATTATATGGGTCATATTAGAATGATGTCAGCAGCTCAACAATTTTTATCAGGTGCTATTTCTAAGACAGTTAATTTACCTGAAGATGCTACTGTAGCAGATATTAAAGAAGTATATATGACAGGTTGGGAACTTGGACTTAAAGCTATTGCAGTATATCGTGATAATTCAAAGAGAACTCAACCACTTACCCTTAAAGATAGTGAAGTAGGTGCTATAAAGAGTGATGTAATTAAACCGGCTCGTCATAGAATGCCTATGGAAAGAACTGCTATAACTCATAAGTTTTCTATTGCCAGCCATGAAGGTTATTTAACAGTTGGATTATATGAAGATGGACAGCCTGGAGAATTATTTATTTCTATGTCTAAAGAAGGTAGTGTTATATCTGGACTTATGGATTCATTTGCTGTTTCCATATCAGTTGGTTTGCAATACGGAGTACCTCTTCCAGTTTTAGTTAATAGATTTATTCATACACGTTTTGAACCATCAGGTTTTACTAATAATCCAAATATTAGAATAGCTAAATCAATTGTTGATTATATTTTTAGATGGTTAGCTATTAAATTTTTACCTGCTGAAGATTTAATGAAAGTAGGTTTAAATAATATTGAATCATTAACTAATGGTGATAGCAAAGGTGATTTAGAGAAGTTAACTAAGCTTGCTAGTAAAGAGGAAAAAGTAGAAGATGATAAAGAAGATGAAGTGGCTTATCAACAAACAGCTTTAAATTTAGAAAAAGAAGATAGTAGTGATAATACAACATTTGACATGCAAGCTGATGCCCCTATTTGTGATACTTGTGGTAGTATGATGGTAAGAAGCGGTGCTTGTTACAAATGTATGAACTGTGGAAGCTCATCTGGTTGTAGTTAGATTTTTAACAAAATATTTTTAAATTAAGGAACAGGGTTAAAATCCTTGGCAGTCGCGCTACTGTAACTTAAATATTATTTAAGAAGTCAGGAACTTAATTTAAGATTTATTTAATCATGTCTCTTCGCGAAAAAGAGTAGGTGATGATTTCTATTTTGAAAATGATCTTGAATAATTTGAGGTTATTCAAAAATAGAAATTAAATCCCTCTTCTTTTTAGAAGAGGGATTTTGTTTAAGTATTGCAAATTAAAATAAAGGAGAGAGAATTGAAAAGAAATAACTTTATCTACTTAATATTAGTTAGTTTATTTGGATATCTATTTGGTTTCCATAGAATAAATTATCGTACTATTAGAGATATACTTGATGAGCATCATCCAGGTTGGCAAGCTTGGGATTATCCAGGTATTAATGGTCAGGGTATTTTGTCTGCGCCAGGTTTGGGTAGTAATGGAATTTTTGAGATTAAAGTAAATGGTCAGCATATATTAGGATCATCAGCAAATATTGATTTTCCTATTACCAGATTTGATCATTTAGAAATTAATAACTGGATATATCGTGGTCAAAAAAATAATCAAGCTAAACCAAATCAAGTTCGTTAAGGGGGAGGCCTTTCCCCCTTTCTTTACCTATTATTAAATTATATATATATGAAAAAGAAATTTATTATTTTAACTATCCTTTGCTTAGTTTTAAGCTTTAGTTTAGTTAGAGCAGAAGTAGATCAATCAACTATTGATTATTTAGTTAGTGAATCTCAGAATCAATGGATTACTATGGCTCTTAGCGCTGTTGGTTATTCTAATCCTGATATTAGTTATATAGATTCTCTTAATTTAATTACAGCTAATGATTATTCAAAAACTATTTTAGCTTTAACTTCTGTAAATGAGAACCCCTATGATTATAATAGTAAAAATTATGTATCATATGTAGAAGATTTTGTAAATAATAATCAAATTGGTGATCCTACTTTATTAAATGATGATTTTTGGGGTGTTATGGCTTTAAGATCATCAGGTTATGATGTAAATAATAGTGTTATTCAAGGAAGTAAAGATTTTCTTTTAAGTAATCAAAATTCTGACGGTGGTTTTAGTTATGTAGTTGGAGGATCTAGTGATACTAATGATACTGCCGCTGCTATCATGGCTTTACTTGAAGCAGGTTTAGAAAATAGTTCTTCTGAACTTCAAAATGCTATTAATTATCTTCAAAGTTTTCAAAATTCTGATGGTGGATTTCCATATGTATCTGGCAGTGTTTCTGATTCTGGTAGTACTGCTTGGGTTATATCAGCTCTCTCTAAATCTGGTATTGATATTAATAGTTTAGATCAAGATGGTAATACACCTTTTACTTTTTTAGATAGCCTTTTTAATGAAGATGGTTCATATAAGTGGGTTTTAGATGATGAACAAGGTTCTGCTATGATGACATCATATGTAGCTGTAGCTCTATCAGATAGTACCTATCCTGTTAATTACTATACTCCCGAGGTTGTAACTAATGAGTTAGTTAATTTAAGAATTGAAAGTAGTAGTGAAACAGTTTGTGATATTCAGCTTGAAGCTAGTGATGCTTTAGAAGTTGTAGTTAATGCTTCCTCAATTTGTGGTTTTGATTATAATATAGAAGAAACAGGTTATGGTCCATATTTAAATATGATAGATGGTGAAGTGGCAGAGGGTGAATCTGGTTGGCTCTATTTGGTAAATTGGCTATCACCTCCTGTAGGAGCTAGTGAATATGAATTATTAAATGGTGACTCAGTTCTTTGGTATTATGGTGGGTGGGATATTCAACCACTTCGTTTAACTTTAAGTGATGAACAAATAGAATTAAGTGAAAGTGTTACTATTCTAGTTGAATATTTTAATGGCATAGATTGGTTTGTAGCTAACGAAGCTTCAGTAAGTGTAAATAATGAAATTCATTTAACTGATGATACAGGGCAGGTAGTTTTAAATTTAGCTTCAAATGGTAGTTATGATGTTTATGCTTCTAAAGAGAATTTTATACGTAGTAATACAGAAGAATTAATAGTTGGTTCAAGTAATAATTCTCAAACAGTTAACTTAACAGTTAATATTGATAATCCAGGAGGAGGCGGTGGAGATGATGTAATATCTTTTATAGTTGATACTAATAGTTTTGATTTTGGAACTATGCAACCTGGTGGTGAAGCTATTCAATCATTAAATGTTACTAATAATGGTACTACAGCTCTTTACTTAGAAGTAACTGCTACAGGTGATGATGTTTTTCAAGATAACCTATATGTAGATAATGAATTTTGGGAAAATTATTCAGATGACTATGGCTTAAGTCAAACAAAAGAGGTAGAATTAAAATTACAAATTCCTACTAATTATGCAGGAAGTGGTCAAAAACAAGGTGACCTAATTTTCTGGGCTAATGGTAATTAAAATATGAAGAAACTATTCTTAATCTTATTACTTTTTTTCTTTAGTTTTAATGTTGCTTTAGCAGCTGGTTTGGCTGTTACTCCTGATAACCTATATATTGAGACTAAAGTAGATAAGATAGCTGAAACAAGCTTAATGGTTAAGAATATATCTACTAAAGCCGCTCTTTACAGTATCTATACTGATGAACTTGCTGATCAGATTGAAATAATACCTAATTTATTTCAATTAATGCCTAATGAAAGTATGAATGTTATAATTCAAGCTAAGCCTAATAATTCTGGTATTCAAGCTACAGTTATTTCAGTTATTGCTCAAGATTTAAATAGGAAAGAGTTTAATGCTGGTACTGGTGTTAAAGTAGATTTAGTAATTAAAGCATTAGCACAAGATAATGTGGTAAGATCTATTATTAAATTATGGTTACTTATCATCATAACTATTTTAGTAATTATTATTGTTTATTTAATAACTAGATACAGGCAAAGACAAAGTTTTTGGTATAAGGTAAAGCATCCGGTAGAGTTGATGCATAAGAAACCTTGGTATAAAAAAATATTTAAATAATATGGAGGACGCTCAAATACAAGTATATACTGGAGAAGGCAAGGGTAAAACTACAGCATCTTTAGGACTAGCTATTAGAGCCTTAGGCAGAGATAAGAAAGTGATTACCATTTACTTTGATAAGGGTGGTGATCATTATGGTGAAAGAAAGATTTTAGATGAATTAAAAAGTGATAAGTTTAATTATTTAGTAACTGGTTTAGAAAGATTTGATTCAAAGACTAAGAAGTTTAGATTTGGAGTAATCGACAGAGATGTAACTGAAGCTAAAAGAGGTTTAGAACTCATTACTAATGAATTTAAAAAAAATAGTGTTGATTTATTAATTTTAGATGAGATTAATAATTCAATTAAATTAGGTATGTTAGACATTGAAGATGTATTAGAGGTATTAAAAATGAAACCAAAGAATATGGAACTTGTTTTAACTGGCAGAGATGCTCATCCAAAAATTATTGAACTTGCAGATTTAGTTACTGAAATGAAAATGATAAAACATTATTATAATAAAGGCTTAGATGCTAGAGAGGGAATTGAATATTAAAATTTTAACTTATGAAATTATTTAAATTATTATTAATTGCTCTTATTTTCTTTATTGCTGGATTTTTTGTAGGACAAGGATATAATTTGCCAGTGAATAATGAAAGTAATGAAAATATTGAGATTGGGCAATTATCTAATTTAACAATAGCTATTTCTTTTTCAGACATTAATGTAATGGAAATTCAAAATTTAGTTATTGATAGTAATAAATCAGTTTTAGATTTATTAAGTTTAGTTGTTGAGGAAAATAATATAGAATTTAGTCTTAGAGACTATGGTGACTTAGGTTATTTAGTTGAAAGAATCGGTGACATGAAAAATGGTGATGATAATAAGTTTTGGCAATTCTGGATTAATGGAGAATATTCTCAAATTGGAGCAGCTGATTACTTAGTTCAAAGTAATGACTTAATTGAATGGAAGTTTACGGATAATCAATATTAAATTATAATTAATATATATAACATTATGAAAAAACAGTATTTAATCTTAATTCTGGGCTTAGCAATATTAGGGGTTTTAATGCGTTTAATGCCTCATCCTGCTAATTTCTCACCACTTATTGCCATATCTTTGTTTGCTGGCTATTATTTGCCTCGTAAATGGGCAATTATCTTACCTATGGGTATTATGTTTTTAACTGATATGTTTTTAGGCTTTTATGAGCTCCCTATTATGTTAACAGTTTATGGTTGTTTCTTGATGTCAGTTTTTATTGGTAAGTATCTAAAATCAAGAGGTAATGCTTTAACTATCTTAACATCTACCTTAGCCTTATCTATTCTTTTCTTTTTAGCTACTAATTTTGCTGTTTGGTTTTTTAGTCCTTGGTATAGTCATGATTTAAATGGATTGTTAATGACTTTTACTTTAGCTATACCATTCTTTAAGAATAGTTTAATGGGTAATGTATTTTTTACCTCTGTTCTATTTGGTGGTTTTGAAATAGTTAAAATAGCTAGATTTAGTTTAGTTACTAAACTTAGAGAAAATAAATTAAAAGTATAGTCTATGTGGTTTGTATTTATAATATTAATATTACTATCAGCGTTTTTCTCAGCTTCAGAAATTGCTTTCTTTTCACTTGGTCCAGCTCAAGTAAAAATGATGATTCAAAAAAAAGAATCTAAAGCTAATTTAATATATCGTTTAAAGAAAAAACCTCAAGAATTATTAATTACTATTTTAATTGGTAATAATGTAGTAAATATATTAGGTGCTTCTTTAGCTGCTGTTATTTCTGTTGAAATATTTGGTAGTTTGGGAATTGGTATTGCTACTGGTATGGTTACTTTGTTTGTTTTAATCTTTGGTGAGATTATTCCAAAATCTATTGCTCAGAAAAGAAATAAAGAGTTTGCTAGATTAAGTGCTCCTTGGCTTTACTTAATATCTATTATCTTATGGCCAGTTACTAAAGTGTTAGTTTTTGTAAATAATATATTATTAAAGAAATTATTTAAAGACAAAGGTAATAAATTAGTTACTGAAGAAGAGATTAAATCATTAACTAGGCTTGGCGTAGAAACTGGTGCAATTCAGTACAAGGAAAGAGAAATGATTGAAAATGTATTTAGTTTTAATGATATTAAAGTTGGTGAAATAATAACTCCAAGGTATAAGGTGACGTCATTAAATGGTGAAGTGCCAATCGAACAGATAACATATTTTGCTGGTCAAGAAGGTCATTCAAGATATCCAGTTTATGAAAATGATGAGGATAATGTAATTGGTTATGTTCATAGTAATGATTTAATGAGATTTTTAAATAGTGATGAACGTGAAAAGCTAGTTAAAGAAATAGTAAGACCTGTATCAAAAGTATCAGAAGAGAGAAAGATAGAGCAGATTTTTAGAAAAATGATTAGTCTTAAAGAGCATTTATTTTTAGTAACCCGCAGGGAAGATAAAGATGAGATTATTGGTATTGTTACTATGGAAGACATTTTAGAGGAATTAGTTGGGGAAATTGAAGACGAAATAGATGCTTTAAATAATAATCAAAAAAAAGCGAATAATACATAAAATAAATAGCTAATATTAGCTAAATACTTAATGATTCTAAGTCTTTACATTATTGCTATTTTATGTTAAATTTAGGGAAGAAATATCCCTTATTTTTTTACCCAAAATATTATGAATATTACATATTACGGAGCTACTTGTTTTAGATTACAGAATAGTAAAATTTCAATATTAATTGATCCGCCTGATAATAAGACAGGTTTAAAGTTACCAAGAATGCAAAATGATATGGTACTTTTTACTCATGACAAAGATGGTAAAATTAGCGGACAATCATTTATTATAAACTGTCCTGGGGAATACGAAGTTAAAGGTTCCTTTGTTTATGGTGTTGGAGCTAAATTTGGTAAAGATGCTAAGACTATGTATTTAATAGAAGTCGAGGGAATTAAAATAGTTCATCTTGGCAATATTGATGATGCTAAATTAAACGAAGATCAATTAGATAAATTAGACGGAGTTGATGTATTAATGGTACCTGTTGGCGGTGGAGATTCTTTAGATAATAAAAAGGCTATGGAAGTAGTAAATAGTATTGAACCAAGAATAGTTGTACCAATGAATTACAAAGTAAAAGGTTTTAAGACTAAAGTAGAAACAGTTGATAAGTTTAGTAAAGATTTATCCGCTAAGTCAGAGACAGTAAAAAAGTATAAGATATCTAAAAAAGATTTACCACAAGATGATATAAGATTAGTTATTATTGAACCTTCAAAATAATGATATGCCAGAGCCAACGTCAAAACAAAAGCTTGCTATTACTATCTATGTAATAGTTCTGGTTTTAGTAATTGGTTCATTATGGATTTTCTTTTTTAAAAAGGAATTAAGCAAGAATTTAGTAAATAGTTCCAAAGTAAATATGGCATCTTCCTGGAGTTCATTAACAAGTATATTTTCAGAAGGTAAAAATGCTGTTAATCAGTTTCAAGATAATTTAGATAGATTAAATGAAAATCAAGAATTAGATGATGATACAAAGACTAGATTATTAGAAGCAGTTAATAAAAAGTTAGAAGATAATAAAATTGATCAATTAAGTTTTTTAGAGAATGATAATTTAAAATTATTTTATCCAAGCAGTTGGTTTATATCAGAAGAAGCTGGAATAATTAATTTAGCTAGTTATGATTTAGAAAATAATTTATTACCAGATACTAGAGCTGGTTTAGAAATTATTAAGTATAGTAATTCAGAGAGCCTATCAAAAGAGGAATGGTTGATAAACTTAGAAAATAATTCATTAGCCTACAGTGTGGAAACATTAACAATTAGTAGTATTGAGTCATTAAAACATGTTACAGATTATCCTGAAAATAATACTCAAGTAAATACATATTTAGTGCCATTAGATAATTTTATGCTAGTAATTAGGGTAGATATAGTAAATAGCTATCTTGATGATTATTATAAAATAATTATAGAGAATATAATTAATTCAATAATTATAAAATAAAAATATGAAGTTTAAACACATTCCAGCAGTTATAGTTATTGCGCTTGCTATCTCATGTTTTTGCGTCTTAGTTGCCGTATTAACATTTGCATTCGCTTAAAGTATAACAAAATAAATAAATTAGAGGGTATAATTATATAAAATATTTGATTTTTAATATGCCAAAAAAAGCTAGAAAAAAAAGTATAAAAAAAGTAATTAAGAAAAAAGATGCTACTCCTGTTAGCGCTGAGATTTTAGAATTAAATAGAGGTAAAATAGAAGACCAGGGTATTGTAGAAGAAATGCAAAGCTCATATTTAGACTATGCTATGAGTGTTATTGTATCTCGCGCTTTGCCTGATGTTCGTGATGGTTTAAAACCTGTTCATAGACGTATTCTTTATGCTATGTGGACTATTGGTTTAAAAGCTAATGCTAAGTTTAGAAAATCTGCAACAGTAGTTGGTGAAGTTTTAGGTAAGTATCATCCTCATGGTGATGTTGCTGTCTATGATTCTATGGTTAGAATGGCTCAAGATTTTGCTATGCGTTACCCTCTAGTTAATGGACAGGGTAACTTTGGTTCTATGGATGGTGATAGAGCAGCTGCTATGAGATATACTGAAGCTAAATTAACTCATCTATCAGAAGAGCTATTATATGATTTAGATAAAGATACTGTAGATTTTATTCCTAATTATGATGGTTCACAACATGAACCTTTAGTATTTCCTGCTAGACTGCCTAATTTACTTTTAAATGGCTCTGTAGGTATTGCTGTTGGTATGGCTACAAATATTCCACCACATAATTTAACTGAACTCATAGATGGTACTACACATTTAATTAATCATCCAAATGCTTCAGTTGATGATTTAATGGAATATATTAAAGGACCTGATTTTCCAACTGGAGCTACTATATATAATATAAAAGAAATAAGAGCAGCCTATACTACTGGTAAAGGCGCAGTAGTAATGAGAGCTAACTCTGAGATTATTGAAGCTAAAAAAGGTTTCTTTCAAATTATTATTACTGAAATACCATATCAAGTAAATAAATCTAATTTACTTGAAAAGATAGCTGACCTTGTAAAGAATAAAAAATTAGATGGTATTCGTGATTTAAGAGATGAATCTGATAAAGATGGTGTTAGAATTGTTGTTGATTTAAAACGCGATGCTTATCCTAAAAAAGTTTTAAATGCATTATATAAACATACTCAATTACAAGATACTTTTCACGTTAACCTTTTAGCCTTAGTTGATGGTATTCAACCAAAGGTTTTGAATTTAAAAACTATTTTAGAAGAATATATTAAGCATAGAAAGATAGTAATAACCAGAAGGGTTCAATTTGAATTAAATAAAGCTAAAGATAGAGCACATATTTTAGAAGGCTTAGCTATGGCTTTAGAATCAATTGATAAGATAATTGCTATAATTAAAAAATCTAAAGATAAAGAAGCTGCTAAAGTAAACTTAATGAAAAAGTTTAAGTTTTCTGAAAGACAAGCTATAGCTATTTTAGAAATGAAGTTGCAGCAACTTGCTAATTTAGAAAGATTAAAAGTTGAAGAAGAATTAAAAGAAAAGAAAAAGTTGATTAAAGAATTAAAAGGTATTTTAAAAGATCCAAAGAAAGTCTTAGCCATGATAAAGGATGACTTAAAAGAAATTAGAGAAAAATATGGTGATGAACGTAAGACTAAAGTTGTTAAATCAGCAGTGGGTGAATTTTCTATGGAAGATTTAATTGCTAATGAACCAACTGTAGTTATGGTAACTAATGATGGCTATATTAAACGCTTACCACCAGACACCTTTAAAGTACAAGGCAGAGGCGGTAAAGGCGTTGCTGGCTTAACTACTAAGGAAGAAGATATTGTAGATCATCTATTTACTACAATGACTCATGTTGATTTAATGTTTTTTACTACACGTGGTCGTTTATTCCAGCTTAAAGCTTATGAAATACCGCAAACTTCACGTACTGCTAAGGGGCAAGCTATTGTTAATTTCTTACAGCTTGCACCAGAAGAAAAAGTTTCTGCAATTCTTTCCGTTGAAGATGTATCTTCATTTAAGAATTTAGTAATGGTAACGAGAAAAGGTTTAATTAAAAAAGTAGAACTTGAAAAATTCCAAAATGTTAGAAGAACCGGTTTAATTGCAATTAAATTAAAAGATGGTGATCAGCTTGAATGGGTTAAACCATCTGCTGGTAAAGATAATATTGTTTTAATATCAGCACATGGCCAAGCAATACGTTTTAGAGAGAAAGATGTTAGAGCTATGGGTAGAGGCGCTGCTGGTGTTCGTGGTATCAAATTTAAAAAAGAAGATGATGAAATAGTAGGTATGGATATTTTAGATAATGGTAAGGCAACGCCTACTGAACAATTATTAGTTGTTATGTCTAATGGTTATGGTAAGAGAACTCCACTTACTCAATACAAAGTACAAGGTAGAGGCGGTACTGGTATTAAAACAGCTACTGTAACTGACAAGACAGGTCCTATTGAAGCTGCTTTTATTGTTAACGCCAAGCTAGTTGATGAAGATTTAGTTATAATCTCAAATAAAGGACAAGTAATACGTTTACCACTTAAGTCTGTAAATGTAATTGGTAGAGCTACTCAAGGTGTTAAACTTATGAGTTTCAAAGAAAAAGGTGATGAAGTTGCTTCAGTAACCTTTATATAATAATTAATAGATAAATATATGATGACTGGAAAACAGATCTACAAATTAGCTATTGATCTTGGTATAAAGAATGATTTAAGAGGATCAAAATTAGTTAAAGATAGATTAAAAAGAACTAATGATAAGTATAATAAGTTAGGTGATGATGAAAAAAATGAATTTGATAATGAATTATTAAATAATCCATATTCTGATACCAGATATTTTGGTGACTTAGATAAAAAAGTAAAAAGAGTTTTAACCGGTATTGATATTGGTACTGGTGAAGTAATGTTAGCAAATAAATTATCTGAAAAAAAATCTATTGATCTAATTATAGCTCATCATCCTGAAGGCTCAGGACTCGCCGCTCTAGGTGAAGTAATGAGTATGCAAGCAGAAGTACTAGCAACTTACGGCGTACCTATAAACATAGCTGAGAATTTAATTAAAATGAGAATGAGTGAAGTAGGCAGAGCTGTAGCTCCGGCTAATCATTATCAAGCCATTGATGCAGCTGAGTTACTTGATATGCCACTTATGTGTTGCCATACTCCAGCAGATAATCTGGTAGCTACTTTTTTAAGTAACTATATTAAAAAGAATCAAAAGAAATTAACTTATGTTGAAGATTTAGTTAGCCTCTTAAAAGATATTCCAGAGTATAAGCAAGCAATTCAAATGAAAGCTGGTCCTAGATTATTTACTGGTAAAAATGATAATTATTTAGGTAAGATTGCAGTAACTGAAATAACTGGCGGTACTTCAGGGCATAAGGATATATATAAGCATATGGCAAATGCAGGCATTGGTACTATTGTAGCTATGCATATGAAAGAAGAGCATAGAGAAGAAGCTTCTAAAGCTCATTTAAATATTGTTATAGCGGGACATATGTCTTCTGATTCAATTGGTATGAATCTATTCTTAGATGAACTGGAAAAGAAAGGTGTAGAAGTAATACCATGTTCTGGAATAATACGTCATAAGAGATTTAAGAAAAAATAATATATATAAAAAATGATCATTCAAAACGGTCATTTTTTGATTAAAAAAACCACTCAATAAATGAGTGGTTCTGTAGATCAAATTGATCTATTTAATTTAGTTTTGCTCCAGGGCTTGTTGCTATTTGAACTTCTTCAAGTAGCAGTGAAGGAATTAATGTAAGCATACTAAATGTTCCGGCTACCAGAAGTTCGACTTCCCCTGCCTCTACTAATCTTTCAGCCATTGGAACATTCAGAAGAATGATTATTGGGATATTTTTAGCTAATTTTTTTAACTCTTCTGCTTTTCTTATCCGACCCCTTAAGATGAGGACAATATTATTTTTTTGTTCCAGTAATTTTTTTGCTTCATTAATATTTTCGCATTGAATCATTTCGTAACCATGTCGATAAAAAATTTCAACATAAGTTCCCATTGAGGTAGAATTTCCTACCCATAGTATTTGTTTGTATTCTTTCAATGTGCTTTCTCCTTTTATTTACTTTTATTTTAATTTATTGTATATAATATACTATATTAGTGTATTTGTCAAGAGTATTAGGTATTGCTTGTAAATAAGATAAAAAAATGATAATCTTGGGTATATGTCAGATGAAAAACTTACCTCTGCTAAGACCAGAGAAGAAGATAAAAGTTTAGATGCTACCTTAAGACCTAATAACCTTAAAGAGTATTTTGGTCAGGAAAAAATTAAAGGAAATCTCCTTATCTTCATGGAAGCTGCTAAACAGAGAAAAGAACCTATTGAACATGTCTTATTATATGGTCCGCCTGGACTTGGCAAAACAACTCTAGCTCATATTATCGCTAAAGAGATGAATGTTAATATTCGAGTTACTTCAGGACCTGCTATTGAAAGAGCTGGTGATTTAGCTGCTATTCTAACAAATTTAGAAGATGGTGATATTCTATTTATTGACGAAATACATAGATTAAATAAATTAATAGAAGAAGTACTGTATCCAGCTATGGAAGATTATGCTTTAGATATTGTGGTGGGTAAAGGGCCTTCAGCTCGTACTCTAAGGCTAGATTTGCCCAAATTTACCATTATTGGGGCTACTACTAGGTATAATCTATTATCTTCTCCATTACGTGATAGATTTGGTTCTACCTATCGTTTGAATTACTATAATCACCCTGAAATAGAGCAGATTATAAATAGAAGTGCTCGTATATTAGATATAGATATAGAAGATATTGAATCAGCTAAAATGTTAGCTAAAAGAAGCAGGTTAACACCAAGAATAGCAAATAGGCTATTAAAAAGAGTTAGAGATTTTGCTCAGGTAAAAGGTACTGGTAAATTGAATAAAGATATAACTAGAGCTGCTTTAAAATTATTGGAAGTAGATAATCAAGGACTTGATGATTTAGATAGAAAAATAATGGAAATTATTATTGAAAGATTTAAAGGTGGTCCAGTAGGTTTAAATTCCATAGCTGCTTCTGTTCAAGAAGAAGATGGTACTATCGAAGAAATATATGAACCATATTTAATGCAACTTGGTTTTTTAATTAGAACTCCTAGAGGCAGAGTAGTAACTGAACATGGTTACAAACATTTAGGTTTAGAAGTGCCTAGTGAATTACAAGAAAAATTATTATGAAAAAGTTTAAAGCTATAATATTTGATATGGATGGAGTTATTGTTAACTCTGAAGAGCTTTGGGAAAAAAGTGGAATTGATTTTTATAAAAAACATGTTCCTAATATTACACCTGAAGTATGTGCTAAGTTTCCAGGTTTAAATATGCGTGGCGTTTATCAATTAGTTAAGAAGGAATTCAAAATAAATGTTATTGAAGAAGATTTTGTAAATGACTTTAGTAATTTTGGAGTGGATAATATTTATTATAACGTTGAATTAGTACCAGGGGTTAAAGAATTAATTATTGAATTATCTAAAGAATATGATTTAGCTATAGCTAGTGCTGCTCCTTGGGCTTGGATTAATGTAGTATTTGAGCGCTTTAAATTAGAGAAATATTTTAAAGTATCTCTGTCAGCTAATGATGATATATCGGGACGTGGCAAACCTGAACCTGATATATATTTAGAAACAGCTAAAAGATTAGGTCTTGAACCAGAGGATTGTTTAGTGATTGAAGATGCTAAAAACGGGGTTTTATCTGGTATTGCAGCCGGTATGACTGTTTATGGTTTTCAGAATTCTAGAATAAGGATTCCTCAAGATGTTTCTATGGCTAATAAAGTTTTTACGGACTTCAAAGATTTTCCTAAGATATGAAAAAGTTATTACTTCATACATGTTGCGCGCCTTGTGCTATATATGTAGCCATGAAATTAAAAGAAGATTACAAGGTAACCTTGTTTTTTTATAACTCAAATATATATCCAGAAACAGAGTATTTAAAAAGATATAATGAAATAAAGAAATGGGCAGAGAAAGAAAAAATAGTTATGATTCAAGGTGAATTTGATCAAGAAAATTGGTTTTCTAAAGTAAAAGGTCTAGAGCAAGAACCAGAAGGCGGAGTTAGATGCGCTGTTTGTTATAAGAAACGTTTAGAAGAAACAGCTAAATATGCCAGTGAAAATGATTTTCATATATTTACCACTACTTTAACTATAAGCCCGCATAAGAAAGCAAGTATTATCAATTCTATTGGCTTAAAGTTATCAGAAGATTATAATATAGAATTTATTGAAGCTGATTGGAAGAAACAAGATGGTTTTAAAAAAGCTTGCGAATTATCTCGTCAGCAAGGTTTTTATAGGCAAGAGTATTGTGGTTGTAAATTTAGTATAAGGGAATAAAAAAACTCGTTAACTTTTGTAGCTTAACGAGTTTATATTGTGTATTCATTATTTGCTTTTTCAATATCTTCTAATGTTCCTAGATCAAAGCGTCCTAAGATTTTAAAGGTTTTAAGTTTAAAACCTTTTTTTGTTAGCCATTGGATAAAGAATCCAGGGGCATCATTATTAGATAATTCAGGTATTTCATTTAGGAAGGTAGTAAGTTGCTTAATAACATTTTGCTTTAAGTAGCAAAGTGAAGGATAAGCAAATTTACTTAATGGCTTACTAGGTTTTTCAATGAAGTCTATTAATGTTTCATTTTCAATTATTAAATTACCTTTTTGAACCATAATATCTTGATTGAACTCTTCATAATAAGTAATAGCACCATTAGCAGAGCTTTGTGCAAATTTAATGAATTTGTTTAGATTTAGATTTTTAAACAGGGTATCACCAGCTAAGATCATAATATCATCTTGAATATTTTTTTGATCTAAAGCAAATTGAGTATCCTTATTTGAACCTAATCTATTTTCATTACAAGCAGTATTATCATTAATGATATTAGTAATTGGAAAATCGAACTTTTCTGCCCAATCAGTAAATAATGAGCAGAAAGCTTGATTAGTTATTATATATATATCATTAATATCTAATCCTGCATTTTGTAATTTTTGTATTAAGTGCTGTACAACTGGTATTTCTTTAATAGGTATCAAGGCTTTAGAGATGCCTTTGTTATCTATAGATATTCTATTAAATGAATTATCATTTAATATTTCTAAAGATTTTTGTAGCCTTGTACCGTAGCCAGCTGCTTGAATTAGTATTTTCATAATTCTCCTTCTAGTTTGGACTTTAGTTTTTTACTAAAACTACTATTTCTTGTAATTTTTGTCAAATACTATAGAATAATAGAGATATGAAATTAGATGATTTTAATTACAATTTACCTCATAAATTAATAGCTCAGAAATCTATTAAACCTAGAGATCACTCTAAATTAATGGTTATTAGCAGGAAAAAGAAGAGTATAGAGCATAAACGCTTTTTTAATATTTTAGAATATTTAAATAAAGGTGATGTTTTAGTTTTAAATAATACTAAAGTATTTCCAGCAAGACTTATTGGTAAACGTAAAGACACTGGTGGCAAAGTAGAAATATTTCTTTTAAATAGTATTACTTCAAATAAGTGGCACGTATTAATTGGTAATAAAAGAAAAAAAGTAGGGCAAGTTATTTCTTTTGCTAAAGATCTTGAGTGTATTATAGAAAAACAAGTTGATGAATCTATTTGGCTGGTTAAATTTAATAAGCAAGGTAATATTTTAAATAAACTAATTGATGATATTGGACAAGTACCTACACCACCATATATTAATATTCCTGAAGCTAAGAAAAAGAGCAAAAGTTTAAAAGAGGAATATCAAACTGTTTATGCTACGAACAGAGGTTCAGTTGCAGCACCTACTGCTGGGTTTCATTTTACTAAGAGTTTAATAAATAGGTTAAAGAAAAAAGGTATTAAGTTTGAGTATGTTACTTTGCATGTAGGGTTTGGTACATTTGAACCTATTAAAATAGATAATGTTAAAAAACATAAGATGCATTCTGAACTAGCAATGATTGATAAAAAAACAGCTACTAGTTTAAATAAAGCAAAAAAAGATAATAAACGTATTATAGCTGTTGGTACTACCACTGTACGCACTTTAGAAGCTTTTAGCGTTAAGAATAAAATAAGCTCAGGCAGTAAACAAGTAACTATATTTATTTATCCAGGTTATAAATTTAAATTTGTTGATGCTTTAATAACAAACTTCCATTTACCAAAATCTACTCTATTAATGTTAGTATCAGCTTTTTCTTCAAGACCTTTTATATTAAAAATCTATAATATAGCTGTTAAGAAAAAATATAGATTCTTTTCTTTTGGTGATGCTATGTTTATAGAATAAAAAGTATCAGATAACAAAAACTCCGTTTTTTAGACGTGAGCTTTTGTTTTTATTTTTATTTTTGAGTAATTCACTTGATTCTTATTAAGGTACAAATCGATGGATAGTCGATTAAGTTAAAAAGTATAAACTTATTTAACGGTTGTAAGTCCCTTCTTATTGTTTTTAACCAATGAGTTACTCATTTTATATGTAAATATACAAATAACAAATTAAAAAGGCTTATCTAATAAGATAGCCGTCTTCTAAAAGATTACTAGTTTGATTTAAATTAACCTTTTCAGGTAATTCATAAATTGTTTCAGCTATAACTTTATTTACTTGAACGTTTTCTAAGGTTACAGACATAAGCTTAGAAACGCCGATTACTATTAGGAAGCAGATAGTAATAGCTAAAATAGTATTAGTTTTTGAATCATTTTTCATTTTATTTTTGTTTTGGTGGTTTTTACCTTTTTATTTTTGAGTAAAAACCTTTTTGTTTTATTTGGCTAAGGCATCAAAAAAAGACTTGTATTCATAGCCTTATAATTACAGTATAGCATACATTTATGAAAAAGTCAAGAAAAAACCGTCAAATAATGACGGTTTTGAAAATAATTATTTAAATTGGGAACGTAGAATTTAAATAATATTATGTAATGAGACAGAGAAGATTACCTCCTTTAAGCTTTACTTGTTCCCCAGCTGAAACCTAAGTGATCTGTCATGTGTTCCTCCTTTAGCTATTATGATACGTGGTATCGATTTTAGTAAATGAGTAAAATGTTTTATTCTCCAAAATCGATTACTATTAGTATACTTTTGAAAAGTTTTCAAGCCATCCTCCTTATTATGTTATAGAAATTTAGTAATTTAATTATACGAATTAATTTATATTTTGAAAAGTGGATAATTATGTATTAAATAGGAAATAGACTGTTTCGCCATCTTTCATGATATAATCTTTACCTTCAGTCCTTATTAAGCCTTTTTCTTTAGCTTGAGCTTCACCGCCAGTTTCAATTAAATCTTGCCAATTTACTATTTCAGCTCTAATGAAACCTTCTTCAAAATCGGTATGTATTTTGCCTGCTGCTTGAGGGGCATTAGAACCTTGCTTAATTGTCCAAGCATGTGCTTCTTTAGGTCCTGCTGTGAAAAAAGTAATTAAATCAAGAAGCTCATATGATTTTAATATTAATTTATCAAGTCCTGTTTCAGAAATATTTAATTCATTTAAATATTCTTTTACTTCTTTTTCTTCCATTGAAGCAAGTTCTGATTCTAATTTAGCACATATTGTTAAATATGGTTCTTTAGCATCTGGTATTTTTTTAGTAATATCATTTTCTGATACATTGTATACGTATAGTATTGGTTTATATGTTAAGAGGCTAAAACTTTTTATATATCCTTTATCTTCTTCATTTACTTCGTAGTTAATAGCGAATTTTTCTTCTTCTAAGGTTTCTTTTAAACCTCTTAGTATTTCTAATTGTTTTAGTAGTTGCTTATCACTACTACTCTTACCTTGTTTTTCTAATTTACTTAAACTTGTAGTTACTGTTTCTAAGTCAGATAAAATTAATTCTAAATTTAATGTTTTAATATCATCTGTTGGATCTATTTTTCCATGAACATGAATAATATCATCATTTTTAAAATCTCTAACTACTTCTACTATTGCATCTACTTCTCTTATATGTGACAAAAACTTATTACCTAAGCCTTCTCCCTTAGAAGCTCCTTTAACTAGACCAGCAATATCAACAAATTCAATAGTAGTAGGTACATATTTTTCTGAATTATATAGTTTAGCTAGTTTATCTAGTCTGTTATCTGGTACAGCTACTATACCTACGTTAGGTTCAATAGTGCAAAATGGGTAATTAGAAGCATCTACCTGTTTTTTAGTTAGAGCTGTAAATAATGTTGATTTTCCTACGTTGGGTAAACCAACGATACCTATACTAAATGACATATTAGTTTAAAGAATACTACTTATATATGGTATTTGTCAAATAAATTGAAAAGCTACTCATATGAGTAGCTTTTATAAATTAGTCCATCCCGACCATTTTATTGCACAGTATACAAAAGTGTCCACCACCAGCAGATCTTTCTCTTAAATTTTCAGGGTGAGCACACTGGTCTTCTGGAATATTTAGTTCAGAACAAGTTTTAAGAATATTATCTTCAACCTGCTCTTGTTCAATGATCATTCTTTGAATCATTTCTCTTTTTTCCAAAAGTACTAAAAGTTGTTCCTTTTCAGTATCTGGTATTAAGTGAAGCATCTGCGCTAATTCAGAATTCATAACTCCTCCGGATTATGGTTATCATCAAATATATGACAATTCATTAACAAATTAGCACGTATATTATTTTCAGTCAATAGTAGATTTATAAATAAAAAAGCTACTTTTTGAGTAGCTTTATTGAAAAATGGGAAACAGTCATTTAGTCTCCATAACGTTGACCGCACAATATACATTGTCGAAAATCTGTATTATCTTGAACAAAATCTTTTGGATGTGAGCAATCAGATTCTTTAATTGGATATTGAGATGTTACATTTCCTATCAACCAATTCAAATCTTTTAATGACTCATCAGTTTTTGCTAATGTTTTTTGGAGGCCCTTTTTTATTTTTTCAGCACTTACTTTTTGAGATATTATGATCATCAGATGGGTCTGTACTTCCTCTGGGAATTGTTTGATTATTTTATTCAAATCATCTCTATCTTCAATTTTTTCAAAGAAACTAAATTCTACAGTACTTGCAAATTCTTCTGGTGAATCCATTCTTTTTGATTTATCTGACTTTACTTTCTTCTTATCATCTGACATTATTCTCTCCTTTATATATTTAAGGTACTAATTATGTATTGGCACCTTAGCAAAATGTAGTCTTTTGGTCAATAGTTAGCTAACTAGCTTTTTTTAGAGCTTTAACCTATAATGGAATAACTAAATATTAAATAAATATATGATTAAAAAAACATTTTTATCTCAAATTAAAAAGGATTTAATATCTTTTAATAAAGAGCGTAATGAAATATTCAGAGAAACTAGAACTGTATTACAAAGCTCTAAATCAGCTATTTTTGCTATGCATAGAAATGACATGGCACAGGCTAAGAAAGATATTAAAAATGCAGAAGCTATTTTAAAGAGTTTAAACACTAAGTTTAAGAAAGATCAAAGGTTAAGATTTGAAGGTAGTTATAGGGCTGCTGCTGAAGAATATGTTGAAGCTAAAGTATTTATGAATGCTTTAACTGATAAGCCAATTGATAAGTTACCTATTAGCACTATTGGACCAGAAGAATATATTGGGGGACTGGCTGATTTAACTGGTGAACTTGTTAGGCAAGCTATTTTACAATCTACTAGTGGTGATTTTAAAGTATTAGAGAAATATAAGTTGATTACTGAGGAAATTGTAGCTTTTTTAATGACTCTTTACTTAGGTGGTCAATCACGTCATAAGTCGGATGATGCTAAAAGAAATTTAAAAAGATTAGAACAAATAATATATGAAGTCAACCTCAGGAAATAAAAAATTAGCAAGATCTGTTAAGAAATATATTCGTCGTGAAAAGTCTAGAATACGTCATACTTATTCTAGTACTAAGGATATAGAAAATAAGATTAAAGAGTTAATGAATAGATTTAATGGCTAAAACTTTTGTTTTAAAAAATGAATCAGATAAAAAGCTCAAAGTAGATTATAAGTCAGAATTAAATGATGAGCAATACAAGGTCGTAACTTCAGGTGAAGGACCTTGTTTAGTCTTAGCTGGAGCTGGTTCTGGTAAAACACGTACCATAACTTATCGTGTTGCTTATTTAATAGAAAAAGGCATTAAAGAAGAGAATATATTATTGGTTACTTTTACTAATAAAGCAGCTGGTGAAATGTTAAAAAGGGTTTCTGCTTTAATAGGTAAACAACCAGATAAATTATGGGGTGGTACTTTTCATCACATTGGGAATAGAATATTAAGAAAATATGCTAAGTTGCTCGGCTATCAGTCTAACTTTACTATTCTTGATGAAGGTGATAGTAAAGATTTATTAAAATTATGTATTAAAGAAGAAGGAGTTGATGTTAAAGCACGACGTTTTCCTTCAGCAGCTATTTTAAAAGATATAATAAGTTATACTAAGAATTCAGAACAAGCCTTAGAGAAAGTAATAGAACTTAGACATCCTAAATGGTTAGAGCTGGAAAATCAAATTCAAAATATTGCTGAGAGGTATAAGTTAAAGAAGAAAGATAACAATGCTATGGATTTTGATGATCTTTTAGTAAATTGGCTTAAACTTTTAAAAGATAATCCACGTATTAAAGATAGATTAGCTGCTCAATTTCATTATATTTTAGTAGATGAATATCAAGATACAAATTATATTCAAGCAGCTATTATAAAAGAACTTGCTTCTGTTCATCATAATGTATTAGTAGTTGGTGATGATGCTCAAAGTATTTATTCTTTTAGAGCTGCAGATATAGGTAACATTTTAAATTTTTCTGATAGTTTTAAAGGAGCTTCTATTTTTAAATTAGAAATAAATTATAGATCTACTCCTGAAATATTAAAAGTTGCTAACGAAGTTATTAAATATAATGTAGATCAATATCCTAAAATATTGAAAGCTAAGTTAAGTAATTTTGTTAAACCAAATGTAGTACCAGCTCATAGCGCTGCTCAAGAAGCCAAGTTTATATCAGAACAAATATTAAAATTAAGAGATGAAGGTATTAAGTTAAATAAAATAGCTGTATTATTTAGAGCAGCTTATCACTCTCAAGAATTAGAGTTTCAACTTACTAAAAAAGATATACCTTACGATTATAGAGGTGGGGTAAGATTTTTTGAAAGAGCTCATATTAAAGATGTGGTTGCATTTTTAAAAGTAATGACTAATCCTAAAGATGAAGCTGCTTGGCATAGAATATTACAATTACAAGTAGGTGTAGGCATTGAAACTGCTGCAAAGATTTTTAACAGGATTAAAGACTTAGATTGCCCTATTAAATGTGTTGAAGCTGATTTGTCTGATATATTATCTGTACGAGCTAAAATGGGTTGGCAGAATATAGTAAATATATATTTAAAAGATATTGGAATAAAAAAACTTAAGAATTTAAATGATCCAGCTTCTTTTATACGTTCAATAGCTAAATCTGATTATAGGGAATATTTACAAGCTCAATTTCCTAATTATCAAGAAAGAATTGAAGACTTAGAACAGTTTGCTAAGTTTGCCGAAAATTATGAGGATCTAAATGCATTTTTAACAGAAATTACTCTTCAAGAAGCATTTGCTGTAGAAAGGGCTACTCCAGATAATTCAGATGAAGAAAAATTAGTTTTAAGTACTATCCATCAAGCTAAAGGTTTAGAATGGGAAGTAATTTTTGTAATAAACTTAGTAGATAATGCTTTTCCAAATCAAAGAGCTTTAGCAGAGGACAATGGTTTAGAAGAAGAAAGAAGATTATTTTACGTAGCTATAACTCGCGCTAAAAAACAATTATTCCTATCATACCCATTAGTAAGTAATCATTCATCAATGTATTTAAATACACCTTCTCAGTTTTTACAAGAAACACCTGATGAGCTATTAGAAGAAATTAAATTAATAGAAGGTTTTAGTTCTAAAAGTGATTATAATGATTTAAATGGTGATGGTGTACAGTACTTGCCTGAGGTATAAAAAAAGACCCAGTCGATTTTGACTGGGCTTTGTTAACATCTAAGTTAACCGAACCTGCATATTATGCAAACAATAACTCTACTGTACTGTGGTTATTTATTTGCATGGGTTTGATCATCAATAACAGGTTGTTCTTTTGCGCTATTCGTCATGTTCAATAAAAATAAGTTCACCATAAGGTGTACCTCCTATTTTATTAACTATTATTTGAGTTACTAGCCTCAACTATTTAATTATCGAACAGCTAGTCTCAATTAATAGTATATTATATGTTATTTACTTTAATGTCAAATAGAAAGGCCTGATACAAGAATCAGGCCTTTTATAACGAATCTATTTTTTACTTTTTTTATAAGTTCTTTTATTTCTTAAGAATTTATTTTGTATTGTATAATACCATTTTCGTCTTTTAATTTGACTAGTATTATTAATCTGTAAAAAATAACTTATGCTGTTAATATTAAGCATTAGTTTTTATGGTTATGTTATGTAAAGCTTTTAATGGAATTATCTTAAAATATAAAAAGCTTTTTAAAATTTATTTTAAGATCTCTTTTTTAAAATGTACAAATCATTAAATACTATAGCTTATATAATAGGTTTAGTCAAAGAGAGAAGGTCCAGAAAATACTCTGGACCTTCGATTTTTGCCTGCCTCCGCAGGTCTTTATCATTTAAACCATTGTGTTGATTAACTGTTATTTTGCATTTTTTCATCTGAAATGCACATTTCTAGACTGTTTAATGATACAATCAAGAGCTCATCTCCTTTTGCGTTTCTAACGCTTTTTTTGTTTGGACTCAAGTCACAATGACTATTCCATTAATATTATATTAACTCATATAATATACTTAGTCAATAAAAAAATGGGTCGAATGAAATATTCGACCCACTCGTGCCATTAAAACCCTACTCCCTATAAGAGTATTTGCACATGAGACCTTCTTTAATATGATAGCCTAATTCCCAATGTCAATAAAAGATTTAGGTTTTTATTTATCTATTATTAAAGACTATATCTCTGACCTTATTTAACACAATTTAAATCAAATAAGATAATAAAAATCTATCAAATTAAGAGTTATTTGTCAATAACTTTAGTAAATAGCTATTTTATGCTAAAATAGAAATCACATTATGAAAATACTTGGTAAAGTAATAAATGGAGATGGCGAGGGTAAAGGCTTAGGTTTTCCTACTGCTAATCTTAAGTTAGAAAATAGTTTAAATTTAGAAGATGGTGTATATATTGGTGAAGTTAATTTTAATAAAAAGTTATTTAAAGCTTTAGTAATAAAAGGAGTTAGAAATGAATTAGAAGTATGGCTTTATGATTTTACAGGGGATTTGTATGGTGAAGTATTAGAAGTAGTAATAGGTAATAAGATTAGTAAAGTTGAAAAAATAGAAGATAAGGAACAATTAATTGAGAAAATTAAAAATGATATTAATATAGCTAAAAGTGTATGGGAGATAAATTAGTTTTAGATTTAGAAACCAAAAAATCATTTGAAGAAGTAGGTGGTTACCATAATAATAAAGATCTTGGTGTTTCTTTGTGTGGTGTTTATTCATATGATAGAGATAAGTATAAAGCGTTTAGAGAAGAAGAATTTAAAGAGATGGCTACCTGGTTAAAAGAAGCTGAGCTAATAATAGGTTTTAATTCAAAAAGTTTTGATTTTGCAGTACTACAACCATACTATAAATTTAATCTATCAAAATTACCTCACTTAGATATATTAGAAGAAATAACTCATGCTTTGGGTCATAGATTAAAATTAGAGACATTAGCTCAGGCAACACTTGGTGAAGGTAAATCAGGTTCTGGTTTAGATGCTTTGTGGTATTATAAGAATAATGAGTGGGATAAACTTGAAAAATATTGTTTAGTAGATGTTAGAGTTACTAAAGAAGTGTATGAATATGGCCAAAGACATGGACATTTATGGTATGAAAATTATGGTAAGAGAGAAACTATACCAATTAGATGGGGTAAGGGAAAAACTATTAAAGAAAAACTAGAAGAATCATATAAAAATGGAGAGCAAATTGAAATAGAATATTTAAGTATTAATAATGAAGCAAGAGGATTAAAGATAATAGATATAAAGAGTATTAATGATAATCAGTTTAAAGCATATTGTCATGATACTAAGACTATAAAAATGTTTGATATAGCTAAAGTGTTTGATATTAAAAAAGTTGGTAAACAAGAAAATTGGCAAACTAAATTATTTTAAAAATGATTTTAATTTATACAGTAGTTAAAAATAAATCTGAAGCTAATAAAATAGCTAAGCTTCTTTTGAAATTAAAATTAATTGCTTGTGCTAACTCTTGGCAAATTGATTCAGTATATACTTGGCATGATAAAATAGTATCTGGTAAAGAAGTAGCCATGTTACTTAAAACAAGAAAAAGTTATTATAAAAAGATAGAATCTTTAATTAAAAAAATACATAGTTATGAAAAACCATGTATTTTAGTTATTAATCCAGATAAAGTTGATAATGAGTATTTAAGTTGGCTTAAGCAAGTAACTAGGTTAGTATGATAATTAAATTATTATATCTATTTGCATTAGGTTCAATTATCGGCTGGGTACTTGAACTTTTTTTTAGGACCTCTGTACATCGTAAATTAATTAACCCTGGTGCTTTAATAGGTCCTTACTTACCTCTACATGGTACAGGCTTTGTTTTAATTTATTATATTTCTAGTCTTGATATTAGTATTTTATCCAAAGCTTTATTATTTTTAATAGCTACAACTCTTATTGAATTAGTAATAGGTAAGTATTTTTTAGATGTATGGCATGTAAGATATTGGGACTATTCTAAAAATAAATGGAATTATCAAGGATTAATTTGTCCTTTGTTTTCAATAATTTGGGTTATCTTATCATTACTCTTTTATTTCTATATATTCCCTAACCTTCAAAGTAATTTAAATACTCTCATATTTAATAATACCTATATATTAATATTAGATATTTTTTATCTATTCTTTAGCTTAGACGCTTTATTTTTAATTAAGAGATTAAATAAAAAAGCGAGGAATTAACCTCGCTTTCATTATATAGTTTTAATTTAATTATATTTAATACCAGGATAAAGTGGATATTTATTAGTAAGTTCTAGAACTTGCTTTTTTATTTCTTCTTTAATATTATTATCATTTATATTTTTAACAAGTCTAGCTATTAATTGACCAATTAATTTCATATCATCTTCTTTCATACCTCTTGAAGTAAGTGCTGGAGTACCTAGTCTTATACCAGATGGATCAAATGGAGATCGGCTATCAAATGGTACGGTATTTTTATTTACTGTTATACCTATTTCATCTAAGTTATGCTCTGCATCTTTACCACTAACATTTAAATTAGAAAGATCAGCTATCATTAAATGATTATCAGTACCACCAGTTACTAGTTCTAAGCCTTCATCTATCATGGATTTAGCTAAGGCTTTAGCATTTAATACTATTTGTTTAGCATAATTTTTAAATTCAGGTTTTAAGGCTTCGCTTAAAGCTACAGCAATAGCTGCTGTTGTATGATTATGTGGACCACCTTGTAAACCAGGTATAATAGCTCTATCAATTAATGTAGGTATATTTTCTTTAGTTCTAGGTACTTTTTTTATTGGATTTGATACTTTACCATTAGATAATATCATAGCACCACGTGGACCTCTTAATGTTTTATGTGTTGTGGTTGTTATAACATCAGCTATTCTACAAGGTGATGGATGTTCTTCACCTATTATTAAGCCTGCAATGTGGGCAATGTCTGCTAAAAAGAAAGCACCAACTTCATCAGCAATATCTCTAAATTTTTGCCAATCTATTATTCTTGGATATGCAGTAAAGCCTGCAATAATTAATTTAGGTTTATGCTTTAAAGCTAAACTTCTTATTTCATTAAAATCTAAGTAACCATCTTTTTTGGCAGTATAATTTACTGCATTATATAATGTACCAGAAAAGTTAACTTTAAGTCCGTGAGTCATGTGACCACCAAAAGAAAGGTTAGCTCCTAGAACTGTATCTCCTGGATCAAGAAGAGCGTAGTAAACAGCTAGGTTAGCAGGGCTTCCTGAATATGGTTGAACATTAGCATGATCAACATTAAAAGCTTGTTTAGCTCTCTCTATAGCTAAGAGCTCTATCTTATCTACTACTTGGCAACCACCGTAATATCTTTTACCAGGATAACCTTCAGAATATTTATTGGTACCAATTGAACCTAGAGCATCTAAAACAGCTTCAGATACAAAGTTTTCTGAAGGTATCATTTCTAAGCCATTTTGAGAACGTTCTAATTCTTCTTGTAAATAATTTGCTATCTCCTTATCTGTTGTTGAAATATTCATATTACTTATTATATATTTTTATTGCTTTATTAATAACTGGTTTAATATTAGGTGATAAATTTTCTGGTAACTCATCAATTGGAAACCAATCCCATTCTTGAATATCACCACCAGGTTTTATTTCACCTGATCTATTACCTAAGTAATGAATTAAAATTCCTGTTCTCTTATCATCTGTTTTAATCATCATTACTTCAATTAATTCTCCTATTGTAACTTCAGCATTCATCTCTTCTTTAAATTCACGTTTAGCTGTTTCTTCTAAAGTTTGGTCAAAGTTTTCTACTTTACCACCACAGAATTGCCACTTAGGGCTAGGACTATTTTTACTAGGTTTATGCTTATTTAAAAGAGTACAGGTCTTACCTTTAATTTCTTCAAAAATAACTGGACCAGCTACAATAAATATATTTGGTTGATTCATATTATTTTTTTATAGGCCTCTTTTGTTTTATAAATGTTGTTTTTGTTCTTGATCTGGGCTTGTCTCTTAAACTTT
Source organism: bacterium (assembly GCA_018672055.1). Taxonomy (GTDB): domain Bacteria; phylum Patescibacteriota; class Patescibacteriia; order UBA1558; family UBA10009; genus JABHGM01. The sequence continues at coordinate 331,909 of JABHGM010000001.1, forward strand.
TAACAACATCTATTAAAGAAATTAAAGCTGCTAAACCGTTTAATATTACAAATATAGTTAATTCTGTATATATTGCATAAACCATTAAACAAGCACTACCAATTAAATGAAGAAAATCAAAAGTAAAATCATCTACTGTTAATTTATGATGTTCATTTAAGAAAAAGGTAACCACTAGAATAGTAGTTCCTATTATGCCTAAGATAAGTGGTAATTCCATAGTTTATTGTTTAATGTAAATATTTTATCATATATGTACCTTCTAAGCTATATCCTAATTTTTCATAGTATAATCTAACACCTATTCCAGATATTACGGCTATTTTATTATATCCTAGCTCTTTTGCCTTGTCTTCAGCTATTTTCATAAGTCTTTTACCAAAACCAATATGTTGGATATTACTTTTTTTACTATCTACTGGCACTAATTGTCCATAAGTATGTATTTCTCTAACTAAAGCTGCATTTTTAAGTTCAGGTATAAAATTATCTTTAGAGTCATTTACTCTAAAACGAATGAATGAATATAATTTATCTCTATTTTTACTTTCGTAGCTTATGAAGTATTCAGTACCTTTAGATGCTCTATACTTTTCTTCGAATAGTTTTGCTTTATTTATATCTTCTATATTTTCTCTTGCTTCTCTACATCTTATACATTTACACTTTTTATTCTTTTCTTTTAATTCTTTTTGTAAATACTGTCTTAAGTTAGTTATATTATTTCCAGCTGTAATACTTTCTTTAGGTATGTCTCTTATTAATCTATTTATTCTGACATATAATGGAATAACTAATTTAATTTTAAGAAGTAGTTTCAATAATTGTTTTTCAGAGTAAGGTTTATGTTTACCTTTCTTATATAGCTCATATAATGGAGCGTACTCATTTACTACAGTTGGATATATTTTAATTTGATCAGGTTTAAAGTTTTCATTCTTAAATAATTCTTTAAACATTTTTAAATCTTTTCTTGGTGTAGAAGTAGGTAAGTCTGGCATTAAGTGATAATCTATTTTTAAACCAACCTGTTTTAATAGATAGGTTGCTTTAACTACTTCTTTAGTTGTATGTCCACGTTTAACAAATTTTAAGATCTTATCATCTAAATGTTGTACACCTATTTGTAGACGGGTAATACCCAATTCTCTAAAACGTTTAATTTCTTCTTCAGTTATTAAATCTGGTCTTGTTTCTATAGTTATACCTATTATTCTATGCTTAGTAGATTCATTTATTTTAAAAGCTTCTTCTAATGTTTTGGATTTTACTCCATTACAAGTATCAAAACATGTTTTAATAAATTCTTTTTGATAATCTTTAGGATAGGCATTAAAACTACCACCTAGTATTAAAAGTTCAATCTTATCAACTTCATGACCATTAGCCTTTAAAGCTTTGATACGCATATTAACTTGTTTCTCAGGATCAAAGTCATTTAATTTAGCACGTTGTGCTGCTGGTTCATTTGATAGATAACTCTTAGGCATACCAGGCTCTAATGGACAATATATGCAGTTACCAGGGCAGTCGTATGGTTTAGTAAGTACTGTTAAAGGAGTAACTCCTGACAAGGTCCTAGTTTTTCTTTTTATTAAAAAATCATTAAGTTTTAAGCCCTTTTTAGTACCTATTTGACTATACGCTTTTATCAAGGTAGCATTAGTCACAGGTGATAAATTATGTTGACCAGAAAGCTTTTTCTTTAATTCTAAAAATTCATCCTTAGTTTGAGGATCTAATTTAATTAATTCTTTCATTATTTCTATATACTTATTCATATGAATAAATCAGATAAAATAGTAAAGCAAGTTAAAGATGGGTATAATAAGATAGCTGATCACTTTTCTAGTACTAGATATGCTCCTTGGACTGAATTTAACTTGTTTTCCGAGTATATCAGAGATAATCAAAAAATTCTAGACCTAGGTTGCGGTAATGGTAGATTATATAAATATCTTAAAGAACAAGATTTAAATATTGAATATTATGGTATAGATATATCTAATGAATTACTTAAGATAGTAGAAGAGAGATATCCAGAAGTAAAGAGTAACCTTACTGAAGGTAGTATTACTAAATTACCATATGAGGATAATACATTTGATTTAGTTGTTTGCATTGCTGTATTTCTTCATTTGCCTAGTAAGGCTATGAGACTTCAAGCTTTAAGTGAAGTTCAAAGAGTATTAAAGCCGGGTGGCCATTTACTTATGAAGAATTGGCATATGTGGCATAAGCCATATTTAAAGCATTATTTTAATAAGGTTTGGCTAAAGCGTTCATGGAAAGATTATATTATGCCTTGGAAGTCTTCTGATGGTAAAATACAGTGTCAGAGGTATTATCATGTGTTTACTAGACGTGAGTTAAAGAAGCTATTTAAGAAATCTAATCTAAAAGTTATTAAGAATTTTTTATTTCATGAGCCAAATAGAAAAGTATATGGCAGGGGAGTTAATATTGTTTCTATTGCTAAAAAATAGTATTATATAAAGAGTTAATAATTAATATAATTTTTATGAAGAAATACTTTAAAAATGTAGCAATATTTATAGGATTAATCCTATTATTCGCTATACCATTTGTTGGTCAAGCCACAATGGAAAAAGCTGATGAAAATGTTTATTTAGCTCCTGACGTAGTTCACGAAGGTAATTATTATGCAGCAGGAAATATTGTTGAAATTGCTGGTACTGTAAATGGTGATATTTTTGTTGCTGGTAATTCTGTTACTGTTTCTGGTGCTGTAAATGGTGATATATTTGCAGCTGGTAATTCAGTCTCTATAACTGGAGATATTGATGGTTCAGTTTTCTCTGCAGCTTCTAATATAATAATTAGTGGTGAGGTTTTAGGGAATGTTAGGGTTGCTGGTTCTAATGTTACAATTGAGAGCGAGATTGGTCGTAATGTAATGGCTGCTGGTAGTAATATTATTTTAACCAGTAATGCTGAAGTAATTAAACATTTAAATTTAGCTGGAGCAGTTTTGGATGTTAGATCTAATGTAGGTGGTAATTTTGAAGCAGCTGGTGAATCAATGAAAATATCTGGAGAAATAGGTGGTAATACAGATTTATATTTTGATAAGACTGGTAAGGTTGTTTTTCTACCCCCTGCTCATTTAATGGGCGATTTTAAATATACTGCTAGTGAAGAGTTAATAATCTCTGATGACGTTACTATAGATGGAGAAGTTGTTTATAATCAATTTGTTCCTAAGGTTAATAAGAAACAGTTTTTAGGTCTCTTTACAGTTGGTTATTTCTTATTTAAATTAATTCAATTATTTGGCTTATTAGTAATTGGTTTAGTAATAGTTTCCTTAACAAAGAAGAAAGTTAAAGAAACAGCTGATCTCATGATTAAAAATCCTCTTGCTCAAATTGGCATGGGTATAGTTTGGTTTATTATTACTCCAATAATTGTTGTTCTATTATTAGTAACAGTGATTGGTATGCCTTTAGCATTTTTATTATCCTTGATCTACATAATCTTTATATGTTTAAGTAAAGTTTTTGCAGGTATTGCTATAGGTGTTATGTTAACTAAAGCTTTTGGTTGGGATAAGGCTACATTAATCGGTAGTATGGTACTTGGTATTATTGCTTTAACCTTGCTTAAAAGTATTCCCGTTATTGGTTGGTTGGTAGGTTTAATTACTATGTGGTGGGGTATTGGTGGTTTAGTTGAAATTAAAAAAAGGACTTTAAAAGAAATGAAATAATATAGTTATTAGATATTGAAAAGACGTTGATTTAGTTATCAGCGTCTTTTTTTATAGTTTGCATACTTATGCAAAATAAGTTAAAATCTTGATATATGAAATTAGAGAAATCCATTTTTAAATCATACGATATTAGGGGTATTTACCCTACTGATCTTAATGAGGAAGTAGCAAGTAGTATTGCTCAAGGCTTTTTAAAGACACTGTCTGAAGGATTAAATAAGCCTATAAAAGATTTAAATATTGTAATAGGTTTAGATAATAGACAATCATCAGAACCATTAATAGAAAAGGTTAGGGATACTTTTTTAGAGTATGGTGTTTCAGTTTGTAATATTGGTTTAGTCTCAATTAATGATTTCTATTTTGCTTGTGGTAACTACAATTATGATGGAGGTATGATGGCTACTGCTTCACATAATCCACCAGAGTATGGTGGATTTAAGATGGTTATTAATGATTTAGAAGTAGATAATAAGATATCCTTTATACCAGGTATAGATTTATATAAAAAAATTATTAAAATGGAGTTACCTCTTAAAGATGAAAAGGTTAAAGGTGTTTTAATTAAAAAAGATGTTTTAGATGATCATTTTAAACATATCATGTCCTTTATTAATTTATCTAAAATAAAACCATTTAAAGTAGTTGTTGATGTTGGTGGTGGTATGATGGGTGAAATGGTAAATAGAATATTTGAAAAGTTACCATGTGAATTAATTCCAATGTTTTTTGAATATGATAATAAGTTTAGTAACAGAGCTCCTAATCCATTGGATGACAAGGCTTCAGATAAGTGTGGTCAGATGATATTAGAAAAAAAAGCTGATTTAGGAATCATGTTTGATGTCGATGGTGATAGAATGTTTTTGCTCGATGAAAAAGGACAACTTATTACAGGTGATTTAACATTACTTTTAATGTCAAAAGTATTACTTCAAGAAAATCCAGGTAGTGGTATTGTATATAATTTAATATGTTCTCATGCTGTATCTGAGCTGGTTACTGCATGGGGCGGTAAAGCTATTAGAAGTGAAGTAGGTTATCGAAATTTAGCTAAGCATATGTATGAAGAAGGTGGTATTATGTCTGGTGAAGTTTCAGGTCATTTTGCTTTTAAAGATAATTTCTATGCAGATAATGGGCCTTTAGCTTTAGTTCTTTCTTTACAAACCGTATCTCAAGATGGTAGAGAATTATCTGAAATAATTAAAGAGTATAGATTATATGCTAGAGGTAGTGAAATAAATATTAAAGTTGATAGTATTTCAGATAAATTAGATTTAATTAGAGAAGAGTATAAAGATAATATATTAGATGAGATAGATGGTATTACTGTTGAATTTGATACTTGGTGGTTTAATATAAGGGCATCTAATACTGAACCTTTGCTTAGAATTACTGTTGAAGCTGAAAATGATACAAAGCTTAAACAAAGGCAAGATGAAGTAATGAAAGTTATAAATTAATTATATGATTGGAATATTTGATTCAGGTTATGGAGGTTTAACCGTTTTTAAAGAAATTAAAAAGTTATTACCAGATTATTCATATATTTATTTAGGTGATAATTTAAGAACTCCATATGGTGGCAGGAGTCAAGAAGCTGTTTATGAGTTTACTAAAGAAGCTGCTTCTTTTTTATTTAATAAAGGTTGTCATTTAATTATAATTGCTTGTAATACTGCCTCATCTGAAGCTTTAAGAAAGTTGCAACAAGAATGGTTACCAAGCGAGTATCCAGATAGAAAAATATTAGGTGTAATACGTCCACTTGCAGAAGTAGCAGTATTAGAATCTAAATATAAAAAAATAGGTGTAGTAGGTACTAAGGCTACAATTGAATCAGAATCATATAATAAAGAATTAAAAGCACAAGATAATGATTTAAATATATATACTAATGCTTGTCCTTTACTAGTACCATTAGTAGAAGAGGGTTGGCTTAAAAATGTAGCTACTAGAATGGTTATTAAAAAGTGTTTAAGACCTTTAAAAGATAGGAATATTGATACTTTAATACTTGGTTGTACTCATTATCCATTACTGATGAAAGAATTTAAAGCAATTGCTGGTAAAAGGGTTAAAGTTTTAGATGCACCATTAATTGTTGCTGAGAAGTTAGCTGATTATTTAAAAAAACATTCAGAAATTGAAACACAATTAGAGAAAAATAAAACTATCCATTATTATACAACAGATAGTTCAGATAAATTTAATAAATTGGGCAGTAAATTTTTAGGGGAAGAAATAAGTAGTGAAAAAGTAGAATTAAAGTAAACCCATTTTTTGTTTAATATCTATAATATTCTTTTGCGCGATTAAACGTGCTTTTTTGTTTCCATTAAGTATTATCTTATTTACTTTTTTCCTATTTTGTAACCAGTATTCTCTTTTTTCTTGAATAGGTTTTAGTAAATTAATAATTACATCAGCTAATTCACTCTTTAGTTCAGAATATTTAAGAGATTTATTATTATATTCATTTAAATATTTATTATATATTTTCTTATCAGCTAATAATTCTAGCAAAGTAAATAAATTCTTTACTCCAGCTGACATTTCTTTACTTTCGCTAGTATCAGTTACAGCACTCATTATTTTTTTCTTAATTTCTTCTGGTGAATCAGATAAAGCTATGTAATGTTTAGAGCCTAGTGATTTACTCATCTTAGATGCAGGGTCAGCAAGAGACATTATTCTAGCTCCCTTGCTAAGGATAGGTTTTATCTCATTGAAAGTATTACCGAATTTATTATTAAACTTTCTTAGTATAGTGTTAGTAAGTTCTAAGTGTTGTAATTGGTCTTCACCAACTGGTACTACTTCTGCTCTGTAGAGTAAAATATCTGCTGCTTGTAGTACTGGATAGTTAAATAGTCCTACATTTATATTTTGCTTATTCTTTGAAGCCTTATCTTTAAACTGAGTCATTCTTTCTAATTCAGCTATGGGAGTTATGGAATTAAATAACCAGCATAGTTCAGTATGTTCTTTGACACTGGATTGAACAAAGATAATTGATTTTTTAGGATTAATACCAATAGCTAATAAATTAACAACAGTATTGAATATATCTTCTTGATATTTTTTTGGATCATAATTACCAGTAATAGCGTGTAGATCTACAACTGAGTAAAGACAACTATGCTTACTTTGCATATCTACCCAATTTTTTAGGGTTCCTAAGTAGTTACCTAAATGTATTTTACCGCTTGGTTGAATGCCTGATAATAATATTTTTTTAGCCATATAAAGTATTTTACCACAAAATGTAATTAAACCTCAATGATAACTGGTAGGACCATAGGTCTTCTAGCTGTTTGTTGGAAAAGAAATCTACCTATTTCTCTACGTATTTTACCTTTTATATACATATCATTAGCTGATGTTTTAGGATTATAGTCTTTTAATAGGTTTCTTACTTGTTTTCTAGTTTCAGCAACTAATTTTTTATTCTCTTTCATGTAGATAAAACCTCTTGATATTAGATCTGGGTTTTGTACTAGCTCACCTGTTTTAGCTCTGATTGTAGCAATTACTACGATCATACCATCAGCTGCCATCATTTGTCTATCTCTAATAACAATATTAGAAATATCACCAACGCCTAAACCATCTACGAATACATAATCGGAAGGTATTTTCTTATTTGTTAAACGTCCACCTTTTTCTGTAAATTCCATTATTTGGCCATTGTCAGCAATAAATATTTTAAGTGGATTAAAACCAATGCTCTGAGCTAGTTTTCCATGAACTCTTAAAAAACTATGGTTACCCTCTATTGGTATTAAGTTTCGTGGTTTAACTAAATTAATTAAGAATTTTAAATCTTCTGCTCTAGCATGTCCACCAGCATGAATGTCCATCATTTGATAATGAATTACTTCAGCTCCTAAACGATACATGGAATCTTTTAATCTTTGAACAGATCTTTCATTACCTGGAATTACTGAAGATGAAAATACTACAGTGTCTTCAGGTTCAATTTGTATATGTCTATGTTCTTTATTTGCAATCCTCATTAATACTGCTCTTTCTTCGCCTTGAGCTCCAGTACAAAGAACAAGAATTTTTTTTCTAGGATATGAACCCATTTCTTTAACAGGAATAATTGTATGTTTCTTAGCTTTAATATATCCCAGAGCTTTACATATTTCTACATTAGTTTTCATGGAATAGCCTTCAATAATTATTTTTTTATCAAATTTTTCTGCAGCCCAAATAATTTGTTGAACTCTACCAAGTAGGGAAGCAAAAGTACCCATAATAATTCTACCCTTAGCATTACGTATAATTTCATCTAAGTTTTTTTGAATTTCCATTTCACTAAGCTGATGTCCAGATTGAGTAGCGTTAGTAGAGTCAGACATTAGAGCTAAAACATTTTTATTTGCTAGATCAGCTATTTTATCCATTTCAGTAGGTGTATCACCAGAAACATCATTACTTAACTTAAAGTCACCAGTATGAACAATAGTACCAACTGGGGTTTCTATAGTTAGACCCATTGAAGTAGGTATGTTGTGCGAAACGCCAAAGAAGCTTACTTTAAAGCAACCTGCTTGAATTACATCATTGGTAGAAATTGATTTTAAGTTTAGTTTAGTGCTATCTTTAAAATCTTCTTGTCTTTTAGCAATAATAGCTAAAGTTAAATCAGAACTATATATTATAGGGTTACCTAAGTCTTTCATAACATGAGGTATAGCTCCAATATGATCATAATGACCATGAGTTATGAAAACAGCTCTAATATTTTTAGTTTTATCTTTTAGATAATCTACATTAGGTATTATATAATCAATGCCTGGCATGTCTTCTTCTGGAAATTGAAGACCTAGATCAATGATAATAATATCATTACCATATTCAAGGATAGTCATGTTACGTCCTACCTCTTCATTGCCTCCAACTACAATAACTTTAAGCTTTTTATTCTTAGAAGTTTTTGGATTATTTTTAGTTACTCGTTTTCTAACTATTTTAGTTTTAGTTATTTTGCGAGTTGGCTGTTTAGTTGTTTTACGTTTTGTTGTGTTACGTGTTTTTTTAATCATAATATTTTATTTAGTTATTACATTAAGAAAATATTCTCAATGAATATGAGTTTTTTAATTATTAATTTAATGAGTATTAATTTATTCTTTAATAGACCAAGAGAATTTTCTCTTAGTTTTTATATACCAATCTGATATTCTATTGAATCTATCAGCAGGTACTGAAATTCTAGTAGCTGTAATTCCTTTTAAATCTATATCAGTTGGGTAGGTATGTGTTGGATTATATAAAAAGATTGCTGGAACATATTGAGAAATAATGTTTTGAAAATGTATATATTTCTTATTTACTTGTTCTGGATCTTCTAAGCTTCTAGCTTCTTCTAAAACTTTATTTACATCCTTGTTTGCCCAGATAGCTAAGTTAGCACCAGGACTTTCTATTTGTGATGAATGCCAGAAAGGATATGGATCTGATTTAATAATTTCACCGAAAAGTAAAGCATCATAATTTCTTGGTTCAATTATATCTGATTTAATTCTATCCTTACCTATTATTTCAATGTTAGTAGTAACACCAATAGCTTGCCAATTTTGTTTAATAATTTCAACAGCTTTAGTGTATTCTACTTTTTCTACTGTAGTTAAAGTAATATTTAATATTTCATCACCTTTTTTTCTTATCTTATTACCATTGGCATCTGTTTCTTCTTTCCAACCTGCTTCTGTTAAAAGCTTTGAAGCATTATCTAGATCGTAAGTATATTTTTTAATATCAGGATGATAACCAATAAAGCCTGGTAAGATAGGGCCATTAATTATGACACCTTTTTGATCTAAAGAGTCTTGTAATATTAATTGTCTATCAATTGCATAAGCTAAGGCTTGTCTTAGGCTAGTATTACCTAAAGCGTCATTACGTTTAGTGTTGAAAAAGATTGCTGTATATTGTGGTAAAGATAATGAGTAGTATCTAATATTTTTATTCTTTTCAACTTTCTCTTGATATTCCTTAGGTAACAAGCCTAAACCTTGAATATTCTTATTTGCTAGCGCATCCGTTGCTGATTCAAAATCACCGTAGAATTTAAAGTTTAATTCTTTTAAGTAAGGTGGTTGTCTAAAATATTCTTCATTTCTTTCTAAAGTATATGTTCTTATATTACCATTCTTATCTTTAGTTAAACTTTTAAATTTAAAAGCTCCAGTACCAACAGGTTTCTTATTCAATTCTGCCAAGGTAGCGTTACTTGAAGGAATAGATAACCATTTATGCTCTGGTAAAATACCAAAGGTTAAACTATTTAAAAAATTAGTAACTGGGTCTTTTAAAATAAATCTTAATGATGTTTCATCCAGTTTTTCTACTTGAACGTTTCCTAAAGCACTTTTTAACTGGCTTTGCCATTCAGGATCTTGGATAGCGTTAACTGTAAATATAATATCATCTATGCTAAATGGTTTACCATCGTGCCAAGTAACACCCTCTTTTATTTTAAAAGTATATACTAATCTATCAGGACTTATTTGAAAATTATCTGCTAGATCAGGTTCTAAGACACCTTCACTATTTATTTTAAGTAATCCATTAAATATTAAACTTGATAGATCTCTATCAACATCATTATATGAAGCTAGTACTGGATTAACATATTGTGGTATACCTACTAAACCTTCAGTGTATGAACCACCAACATCAGGTACTAGTGTTGTGTGTTTAAAATAGAAATCACCCAGTAAAAGAATTAAGCATATAGTAATAGCTATAGTTAAATATTTCATAATACCCTTTTCTTTCTTTGAAAGAAACTTAGGTAGTGTTTTAAATTGAGAATAGGTAGGAATACCTTTTTTATTTAAATTAAAAACAAGCTTACGATCTAATTCGTCTGTCTTATTTTTTGATTTAAAGCTAAATAAATTAGCTAAGAGTGCCTTTACTTTAGTAAGTAGGCTATTTATTAATTTCACAGGTTTTTAGTTATTTACCAAGAAATACGTTAACTAGAGCTATTCCTAGAAATAGAACAGCTAATATAATGGTTGTTGTAAAAATAAATTTTTCAGCACCTCTTTTAGTTCTGTAAACATCACCACCGCCACCAAAAACACCACCTAAACTAGCGCCTCTGCTTTGCATTAGGATAGCTATTATCAGTAAAACACTGATTATTAATTGTGCTATGTTGAGTATGTTATTCATAAAAAATCGTTTTTAATACTAGCAATACTAGCAATTCTTTAATTATTTGTCAACTGATTCTATTACTAAATATTATCTTTTATAATCTTAGCCTTATTCTTACCTATTAGTAATATTAGTTCTTTATTACTTAATTTATTTACTTCATTTAAAGAGCCATACTTTTTAAGAAGTATTTTTTTTGTTTTAGGTCCAATGCCAGGTATATTATCTAATTTTGATTCTTTATTAGCTTTAGTATGTTTTATCTTATATCCAGTTATGGCAAATCTATGGGCTTCATCTCTAATTCTTTGTAATAACTTTAATACTTCGTTATTTTTTGATAATTTAAGTGTATTTTTTTTATGAGGTTGATATATTTCTTCTTCTCTTTTAGCAATTGAAATTATTGGTATGTTTTTAACATGTTTAGAAGCTGCATTAAGTTGTGGTCTGCCGCCATCAATTAGTATTAGTTCAGGCTTTGTCCAATTTGTATGTTTTTGCCTTCTTTGAATTACTTCACTCATCATTCCAGGATCATTTGCTTGATCAAAGGTTTTTATACTAAATCTCCTATATTCTTTCTTATTAGGTCTAGCATTAGTAAATACCACCATTGAACCTGTAGCCATAACTCCTTGAATATTTGAAATATCATATCCTTCAATACGTAAAGGCATATTTTTTAAGTTTAATACTTTTTTTAATTTTTTTAATACGTTATCTGTTGTATGTGTTTGTTTTTGCCACGACGTTAAATTAGTAACATAATAATGCTTAGCATTAGTAAAACTTAAATTTAATAGTTTTTTCTTATTACCTTTAATTGGTTTATTGGTTTTAATTAAAGTTTCTTTTAAATTAAAAGGTATATTTATTACTTTAGGCAAGTCTGTTGTTTCTAAATAATATCTAGAAATAAATTGTTCTAGGATATCACTATCTTTTTGATCTTTAACATTTTTAAGTGTAAAGTTTTGTTGATCTATTAATTTACCTTGCCTTATCTTTAAAATAGTAACTACTGCTAAGTCCTTGTTAATATATATATTTAAATAATCTTCATTTGAATTATTCGGTAAAATAACTGTTTGATTTTGGGTTACGTTATTTATGGCTTGTATTTGATCTCTATATCTACCTGCCTTTTCATATTCTTTCCTTATTGATGCTTGTTTCATTTTACTCTTTAAGCTTTTTAGTATGGTATTTGTTTTACCATTTAAAAACCTTTCTACTTGCTTTGTAGTTTCTAACCATTCTTTTTGGGTTAATGATTCTTGTTCTAAATATCTACCTAAGTGGTAAGGTGAACCTGTTTTTTTACCTAGCTCTATCATTGGTCCAAGTTTTGTAAAGTAAGGGAAGATTTTTCTTAAAAGCTTTATAGTTTTTTTAACTGACTTTCCTGAGGTATATGGACCAAAGTATTTTTCTTTTAATTTAAGATTAGTTTTTAATTTACGTGTTACTACTACTTGCGGATACTTAGCATTAGTAATTTTAATATATAGCCAACTCTTATCATCTTTTAAATCTATATTATACATTGGCTTATACTTTTTAATTAAACTTGATTCTAGAAGTAGGGCTTCTTTTTCATTATTAACAATAGTAAATTCTATTTTTTTTATATTACTAACCATTATCTCTTTAGCTGGAGATAGATCTGATGATTTTGCAAAATAGCTTTTTACTCTGCTTTTTAAATTCTTAGCTTTACCAATATACAAAAGCTTCCTACTCTTATCATAGAATTTATATATCCCAGGTTTAGTTGGTATCTTATTTATTACTTTTAACATAAGTTGAATATATCATAATTCGCATATTATTGACAAAAGTGATATCTTTAATTAAAGTGTATTAACTATGGAACAAACTTGGACAGAAGAATATGAGGAAAAGAAATCAGCTGGTGATGCAGTTGATTTTGTAGTTTTACAGGGTAAGCATGCTTTAAAGGTTTTAATGGTTAAATCAGAAACTTTGGATTTAGTTGAAAAAAGTGGTTTTGACATTGTGATTCGTTTTACTAAAGAAGGTTTAACTCATATTTTAACTGATCTTAAGAGAGAGGTAGATTTATCTGATCTTATAATAGTCCTTAGAATTGAAGAAGCTAAGAAAATTCATTTACCTTTTGATAAGTTGAATAAGACTTTATTACCTTTAGCTAAACCACATCCTGGTATTGATAAGTGGCACTATCATAAAGAAAAAGGCATGATTCAAAATATTTCACCTACTATGCTTGATCCAATTACTTTAAAACAAGCTATTAAAACTGGGATTAATACTAATTTAATGTCACCTGACTGTTCAGGGATAGAATGTAGGGGTAAAAAATGTGATTTTTATTGCTATTTCTTAGATAGGTGTAAAAAGAATAAAAAAGCTAAATAATTTATTTAAAATTAGGCTAGTCTTAGCCTATTTTTTTATTTATCTATTTGACAAAATTGGCTTTTTATGCTAATATTAACTGTTATTTCAGTCGCACTTTGAAAACTCAAGAAGTAACAAAAGGGTAGGTAATTCATATATTACTTATCAATTAAGGCCGTTAAGGCAAATAAAAAAAGGCCGTTAAGGCAAAAAAAGAAGGAGGACATTATGTCTTCAAATAGAAATCACAGATATTCAGATGTAGTATCGGAATATATTAGGAAAACCGGAACGTTTGGTAAAGTTGATGGAATCAGAGTTCATTTTAATCCTGATCTAGATGCACTTGGTGGAATTGCTATTGCTAAATGGTATAGTAATTCATTCTTTCAGTTCTTGCAGAGCGTGGTGGTTAAGTTTGTTCCTTCGGGAAAAGAACTTATGCCAAAGTTGGGTTCTCTTGATGTGGATACCGGTAATCACCGTTATGATCATCATAATAAGAAAGATAAGAATAAATGCGCCATGAATTTGGTAGCAGAAGATTGCGGAATGTTCGCTAAGTTCAAAAATGTTATTCAGAGAATCTGTGTAAATGATATAGGTGCTGGAGACATTCTTGGTGGTCAAGCTAATGGTTTTCAAGATATATCGATTCGGCATATTGTTGATGGTCATAGGCAATTGGATCAAGACGCGAGTCACGAGACACAAGTTCAATCATTTTGGAATATGCTGACAATGGTAAGAGCGGTATTAGAAGCCTCTTTACATCTTGATGGTTTTAAGAGAAATGGTGGCTGGAAAAAAATACTAAAAAAGGCTTATGGTAAATATCTGTGGTTAAAATATTATGATGAACTGAAGCTTGTGGGATCGCATCCAGAAACATTAGAGAAAACTATTAATCAATTAAATGTTGCTTTTTTGGAAATAACTGATGGAGAGTATTCTTTAGAAGATGCAGAAAAGGACATGAATTTATTCAAGTTCTTTAATGAAGACAGCAAGTGGTTTATTAACAAGGACTCTAAAAAATGGCAGCCGCAAATTGCGCTATTCTCTATATGTGGCGTTGCTTATGGCCTTACAAAGATATTCAATAAATGTGAAGTTAATGACTATCTTGTAGAATACTTAAACAAACTTGATTCCCTAAGCATTGCTTGGCATACAGCAATTAGGGATTTGAGTAAACCAGAGAAGTCTCGGATAATAAAGGTATCTAATAGATACAATAATCTGAGGTTTCCCTCAGTTGCAACGTTCGTTAAATCAGGTTCAATAAAGATAAACCCTGCTAGCAGATACACTAATGGTGGATCAATAAAATTAAAGGCTAGCTTTACCATAATGTTTAGAGAAAATAATCAGATTCAGATCATGGGAAATAATTTTCCAGATATTGAAAGAATTATTAATCTAATTGGTATTTCTCTGAGAGATGCCGAATCAATATGTCGTGGTATACAATATGAACCTAAAAAAATCGATAAGCATGGTGAGTATGCTTGTTGGTTTAAAACTGGAACCACACCCGATCAAGCACATATTGTCGCTAATCGAACATTAACTAACCCTTCTGTTGAAATAACCAGTTTAACTCCAGCAACTATCATGAAGATAGTAGTTGGTGTTATAGAACATGGATCAATGCCTAGTTCAAAGACTATTCGAGACGTTCTAAATGAATGTCAGTATATAAATGGTTTTGTTAAAGACAGAGGTTACTTCAGAGATTTTCGGCATGCCTTGCTCAAAGAACAAGGTGGCTGGAAATAAATTATTTACAAGTTTGTTAACAATTAAAGGAGGAAAAATGTAATACAAACTTATAACATATAGGGTTCAATCATTGCGATTGAGCCCTTTCTTTTTGTTTTTAATATTGACAAAATAGTAAAAATAAGCTAGATTAGTTTTAACTAAATGGAGGGATTGCATAATGTCAAAAAAAAATAATAGCAAAGTAGAAGAAACATCTGATCAATGTCCTTGGTGTGATCAACATATTAAAATGATACCAAATGAAGATAATCCTAATAAGGGTATTTGTTCAAATCCGGATTGTGGCCAGCAACGTCATAAATTTGTAGCTGATATACCATTATCAGATCGAGATTTAAAAGTATTAGAAATAACTAGGGGCTAAGGTTAATTAGCATTAATAATAAGGTGTAGTCAAATACACCTTTTTTTATTTCTCGCTTAAACTTGACCTCTTCTGACATATCATGTATACTAGACGCCAGTTTTGTAACCAAAAAATTTATGTCAAATAATATAAGTATTAAGGGGGCTAGAGTACACAATTTAAAAAATATTGATGTTGAGATACCACGTGATAAATTAGTTGTCATTACTGGTATATCTGGTTCAGGTAAATCTTCACTTGCTTTTGATACTATTTATGCTGAAGGACAACGTAGGTACGTTGAATCTCTGTCTGCTTATGCTAGACAGTTTTTAGGTTTAATGGATAAACCTGATGTAGATCGTATTGAAGGATTATCACCTGCTATTTCTATTGATCAAAAATCTGCTTCACATAATCCACGTTCTACTGTTGGTACTATTACTGAAATATATGATTATTTGAGATTACTTTATGCTCGTATGGGTACGCCTCATTGTCCTGATTGTGGCGATGTTGTTTCATCTCAGACTATTAAGCAGATAATGGAAAAGATATTAAAGCTTGATAATGGTTTAAAGATTATGTTACTAGCTCCAATTATTAAAGATAAGAAAGGTGAGCATAAGCATTTAATACAAGAAGTAGCTAAAGCTGGTTATGTAAGAATGAGAATAGATAATAAGATATATAGTATTGAAGAAGCTTCTGATTTATTTTTAGACAAACAAAAGAAACATAATATGGATGTTGTGGTAGATAGATTAGAAGTAAATAAAAATAATAGAATAAGATTAAATGATTCTTTAGAAACTGCCTTAGAATTAGGTAATGGTTTAATTACTGTTTACTTAGTTGATAAGCAAGAAGATATATTATTTAGTGAACATTTTTCATGTCCTAAATGTGAATTAAGTTTACCGACTATTGAACCAAGAAATTTTTCTTTTAATAGTCCTCATGGTGCTTGTTCATCTTGTACTGGACTTGGTACTAAGCTTGAAGTAGATTCTAACTTAGTTATTCCAAATAAGAAATTAACTTTAGCTGAAGGCGCTATCCGTCCTTGGTCTAGAAATGCTGTTAATCAGAGTTGGTATTTTAGAATATTAGAAACTGTAGCTAAAGCACATAAGTTTAGTGTTAATGTACCTGTTAGTGAATTAACTAAAGATCAGCTTAAAATTGTTTTAAATGGTACTGGTAATGAAAAATATAATACAGAGTTTAAGAGTGATAGCTTTAAAGGAGATTATAAATCTACTTATGAAGGAGTTATACCTAATTTAGAAAGAAGATATAAAGAAACTGATTCAGACTATATTAGACATGAGATAGAAAAATATATGAGAATATATTCTTGTCCTAGTTGTAAAGGTAAACGTTTAAAAAAAGAAGCTTTAGCTGTTACTGTTGCCGATAAGAGTATTTATGAAATTGTTAATCTTACAATTCATGAAGCTAAAGAATTTTTTGATAGGTTTTTAAATAGTAAGGTTAAAAAGCCAATTAAATTAAATAAGACTCAAGAAAAGATAGCTACACCTATTTTAAAAGAAATTAAGACTAGATTACTATTTTTAGAAAATGTAGGTCTATCATATTTAACAATAGATAGAGCTGCTCATACTTTATCTGGTGGTGAAGCACAAAGAATAAGATTAGCTACTCAGATTGGCACTTCTTTAACTGGAGTAATATATATTCTTGATGAACCTTCAATAGGTTTACATCAAAAAGATAATGATAAATTAATTGAAACTTTGAAATCATTAAGAGATTTAGGTAATACCGTAATTGTGGTTGAACATGATGAACAGACTATGATTGACGCTGATCATGTAATTGATATTGGTCCTGGTGCTGGTAAGCATGGTGGTGAAGTTGTGGCTTGTGGTACAGCAAATGAAATTAAAAAAATAAAGCATTCTTTAACTGGTCAATATTTAGCTGGTAAGCTATCTATTAAAGGACCTAAAAAGTACAGAGAAGGTAATGGTAAACATATTGAAATAATTGGTGCTAATGAATTTAATCTTAAAAAAATTGATGTTACCATACCTCTTGGTAAATTAGTTTGTATAACAGGTGTTTCTGGTTCTGGTAAGTCTACGCTAATGACTGAAATATTAGCTAAGGCTTTAAGTCAACACTTTTATCACTCTAAAGATTTACCTGGTGCACATAAAGAAATAAAAGGTTTAGAAAATTTAGATAAAGTAATTAATATTGATCAATCACCAATTGGTAGAACTCCTCGTTCTAACCCAGCAACATATACTGGAGTCTTTACATATATTAGAGATCTATTTACTCAGCTTCCTGAATCTAAGATCAGAGGATATAAAGCAGGTAGATTTAGTTTTAATGTTAAAGGCGGTAGATGTGAATCATGTCAGGGTGATGGTATGGTTAAAATAGAAATGAATTTTTTACCTGACGTTTATGTTGAATGTGAAGAGTGTCATGGTAAAAGATATAATCCAGCTACTTTAGAAGTTCATTATAAAGGTAAGACAGTAGCTGATATATTAGAAATGACAGTTAATGAAGCTATGAAGTTTTTTGCTAACATTCCAAATATTTATCAAAAACTTAAAACTTTAGACGAAGTTGGTCTTGGCTATATTCATCTTGGACAATCTGCTACTACTCTATCAGGTGGTGAAGCTCAGAGAATAAAGTTAGCTACTGAATTATCACGTAGATCAACAGGTAAGACCTTATATATTTTAGATGAACCAACTACTGGTTTACATTTCGCTGACATCTTAAGATTACTTCAAGTATTAAATAAATTAGTTGATAAGGGTAATACTGTTTTAATTATTGAACATCAATTGGATGTAATTAAATCAGCTGACTGGATTGTAGATCTTGGTCCTCATGGTGGTGATAAAGGTGGTGAATTAGTAGCTCAGGGTACGCCAGATGAAGTAGCTAAAGAAAAAAAGAGTTTTACCGGACAATACTTAAAGAAAATGATTAAATAATATATATAGCAAAAACCCTTTAAATTAAAATATTAGAGGGTTTTTTAATTAACAGACTTTGAATAAAAAGTCATAAAGAGTTAAAATAGGTTTATGACTAATTTATCAGAATCAATATTAAAAACCATAATTTATTATGATTTTTTTAATTACCCTTTAACTTTAATAGAAATACATAAATACCTTATATTAGACGCAAATAGGGCTAATTTAAGTGAAATAGGTGAATGTATTGCAAATCTTGATAAAATTGAATGTAGCCAAGGATTTTACTTTTTAAGGGGTAGGGAGAGTATAATTGAGACCCGTAAGTTAAGATATAGGTTATCTCTTACTAAATTAAAGAAAGCTAAAATAGTTATTAGATTTTTAACTTTTGTGCCATGGGTTAAAGCTGTTTTTATTGGTAGCTCGCTTGGCTATTTAAATGCTAAGGATACATCTGATATTGATCTCCTTATAATAACCACAGAGAATAGAATATGGTCAGCTCGCTTTTTTTCAGCTGGTTTTTTAAAGCTACTTAATTTAAGACCTAAGCCAAATAAAACTAAAGATAAGTTTTGTTTAAGTTATTTTATAACTGAGAATAATTTAAATTTAGAAAATACTAAAGTTAATAATGATGATATTCATCTAAAGTATCTTTTACTTAATTATTTACCAATTTATTCTGAGAATGGTTTATGGGAAAAGTTTATTGAGGAGAATAAATGGTTAAAGAATAATTTAGCTAATCATTATTCAAATGTATTAGTAGAAAATTATGTTCTTAAATTACGTTGGTTAAAATTAAAAAAGTTTTTTCGTTTTATACATCGTAATTATGCTGAAAATATTTTAAGATTTATTCAAATTAAAATAATGCCTCAACTTTTAAAAGAGATGGCGAATAAAGATAAACGAGTTATAATAAATGATAATATATTAAAATTGCACAGTAATGATAAAAGGGAAGATATATCTAATAAATGGTTACAACAATGTCAAAAAATAATTTCTTAAAGATTATTAGCTTATTAATAAATTATGGAACTTTAATTTTTGTTTTTTTACTACCCTGGCAAGTAAGATGGATATATCATGAAGCAATTTTAAATGGTCAGATTTGGGAGTATGGACGTTTTAGTTTATATGGTACTGAAATATTATTAATTCTTATATTACTTTTATCTGCTCTTAAATTTATTATTCAAAAAAAAGAAATTGAAACCTTAAAACCTAATTTAATATTTAATATTAATTTTTGGTTAGTTCTCTTAGTAATATGGTCAGCTTTAACTATTATATGGTCAGCTGATTTTTATATTGCTCTTAATGGATTACTTAGATTATTAGAAGGTATAGCTTTATTTTATTTAGTAGTAGGTCTTTCGTCTTCAATTAAACATAAAATTTCTTATACTCTTATTATTTCAGGTTTAATCCAATCTTTAATTGCTATATTTCAGTTTATTTATCAATGGTCATTAAGTAATAAATGGCTAGGCATGTCTTTACTTAATCCTGGTTCACCTGGCATAAGTGTTATAGAAACAGCCACTGGACGATTTTTAAGATCATATGGTACTTTGCCTCATCCTAATATATTGGCTGGATTCTTAGTTATTACTATTTTAATAACTATTATCTTGATTAATAGGGAGAGTATTAAAAAAAGGTTGTATTTTCTTTTTAGTAGCTTAATTGTATTATCTTTAGGTTTAATCTTAACTTTTTCTCGAGCTGGTATTATTAGTTTGCTTAGTTGTTTAATAATTTATTTAATTTATTCTAAGATTAAAAAAAGACATATTAAAAAAATAGCTCTTTCGCTATTATTAATACTATTCATTCTTAGCTTTTTTACACTTTTTTATTCTGACTTAGTTTTAACTCGTTTTAATTCTACCTCTAGACTTGAAGTTAAATCAAATACTGAGAGATTAGAATCATATAATCAAGCCTTATCAATTGTTGACGATACTTGGTATAAAGGTCTTGGTCTTGGTCAATACACTCTTAGGCTAGCTCAGCTTTATCCAGATTTACCAGGTTATATATATCAACCAGTTCATGATTCTGGAATGTTAACTTTAGCTGAACTTGGTTTATGGGGGCTACTTATATTTTCTACTATTATCTTATTTATATTTCTAGGAGCTAATAGTTTTTGGTTACTGATTGTTGCTGTGCTTATTTTAGGATTATTTGATCATTACTTTAGAAGTATGTATTTCGGAATTATGTTATGGTGGTTGGTCTTAGCTATTGGTTATAAGAAATAAAAAGTCACTGCATATAGCAATGACTTCGTAAGATTAGAGTTATTAAACAGCAACGGGCGATTCAATTTCTCGTCCAAGTATTTCTCTACAGACTTTTTTTACATGTTCATTTTTCTGTGATTTAAGAAATTCTCTTACTGTATTCTTTACTATATTTATAAGTCCTAACGGGATTATTATTTTATTCAGCATATCTAAGGCGCTTCTATTATAATCCACAGGAGATATTCCAAGTGTTCTATCTGGTTTTATACCACCATTCATGGCTTCTGTAAAACATGAAATAAATCCTATATGTTCTGAACGATTCGTTAGTATTTCTTCACAGACTTTTTGTACATATTCATTTTGCTGCGAGTCCTTAAATTTACTTACTACCTCCATTACAATATTAGTAAGTCCTAACGGAATTTTAACTTTATTAAGCATATCTAACGCACTTCTTTTGTAATCTACAGGAGATATTCCAAGTGTTCTATCTGGCTTTATATCGCCATTTATTGCTTGCATTAGACATGAAATGTGTTCTGTATGTTCTGGACTCATCACATTTCCTCCTCATTTAATGTTCAAAGAGATACTATAATAAAAAGTATATTTTGTCAAAGGTTTAGTTAAAATATGGTTACTTGACAGTAATCATATTTTTATTTAAAATAGAATAACCTTTATTAGCACTCAGGCAAGAAGAGTGCTAAAAAGTAAATAAATTTTGCTAATCTAACCTAAAAAAATATGAATTTAAATCCATTAAGTGACAACGTAGTTGTTAAATCTCTTTCTAAAGAAGAAACTTTAAAATCAGGTATTATTATTCCTGATACTATTGAAGGTGAAAAACCTGAAGAAGGTGAAGTTTTGGCTGTTGGCCCTGGTAAAATGCTTGATAATGGTAATCGTGGACCAATGGATGTTAAAGTTGGTGACAAGGTATTGTTTAAAAGTTTTAAGGCTGATGAATTTAAGATTGATGGTGAAGAAGTTTTAATAATTTCTCAATCAGATATTAGTTCTATTATTAACTAAATATAAATATATATGGCTAAACAAATATTATTTAACGAAGAAGCAAGACAGAAGGCTAAACATGGTGTAGATCAATTAGCTGATGCTGTTAAGGTAACATTAGGACCAAAGGGTCGTAATGTTGTTTTAGATAAAGGTTTTGGTGCTCCTACAATCACTAAAGATGGTGTTAGTGTAGCACGTGAAATTGAGTTAGAAGATAAGTTTGAAAATATTGGGGCTGAGATTGTTAAAGAAGTAGCTTCAAAGACTAATGATGTTGCTGGTGATGGTACAACTACTGCTACTTTACTTGCTCAAAGTATTATAAATGAAGGTTTAAAAAATGTAACAGCTGGTACTAATCCGTTACCTTTAAAGCGTGGTATTGAAAAAGGCGTTGAAGCTGTAGTATCAGAAATTAAAAATTTATCAAAAGAAGTTTCTTCTCAAGATGAGATTGCTCAAGTAGCATCCATTAGTGCAAATGATCCAGAAATCGGTAAGGTAATTGCAGATGCTATGGAATCAGTTGGTAAAGATGGTGTTATAACTGTTGAAGAAGCACAAACATTCGGTGTTACTAAAGAAGTAGTTGAAGGTATGCAATTTGATAATGGCTATAGTTCACCATACATGATTACTAATCCTGATAGAATGGAAGCTGAATATGAAAGTCCATATATTTTAATTACTGATCAAAAGATTTCTTCAATTCAAGAATTATTACCTCTTTTAGAAAAATTAGCTCAAGCTGGTAAAAAAGATTTAGTAATTATTGCAGAAGAAGTTGATGGAGAAGCTTTAGCTACTCTTGTAGTAAATAAGTTAAGAGGTACTTTTAATGCCTTAGCTATTAAAGCTCCAGGTTTTGGTGATAGAAGAAAAGCTATTTTAGAAGATATTGCTATTTTAACAGGTGGTAAGGTTATATCAGAAGAAATTGGTTTAAAACTTGAAAATGTTGAAATTGAAATGCTTGGACAAGCTCGTAAAGTTAAGTCTACTAAAGAAGATACTACTATCATTGAAGGTAGGGGTGAAGAAAAAGAAGTAAGTGAAAGAGTTGCTCAAATAAAGAAAGAAATTGATCTTATTGAATCAGATTTTGATAAAGAAAAATTACAAGAAAGACTAGCTAAATTATCTGGTGGTGTTGCTATAATTAAAGTTGGCGCTGCTACCGAAGTTGAAATGAAAGAAAAAAAGCATCGTATTGAAGATGCTTTAGCTGCTACTCGTGCTGCTGTTGAAGAGGGTATTGTGGTTGGTGGTGGAGTTGCTTTAGTTAGGGCTATGAAAGTCTTAGATGATATTAAAGTAACTGGCGAAGAAAAGATAGGTTTAAATATATTGAAACGTGCTTTAGAAGCACCTGTTAGACAAATAGCAGAGAATGCTGGTAAAGATGGTAGTGTAGTATTTGAAGCTATAAAGGTTAAAGAAGGAAGTTTTGGTTATAATGCATTTTCAGATAAGTATGAAGATTTAATTGTAGCTGGTATTATTGATCCAACTAAAGTAGTTAGAAGTGCCTTACAAAATGCTGCTTCTGCTTCTGCTTTATTCTTAACTACTGAAGCTATTATTACAGATATTCCAAGTAAGCATGAAGATCATCCTCCAATGCCTCCTCAAGGAATGGGTATGCCAGGCATGATGTAATAGATATTAAATTTGAAATAAAAAAAGCTCAGAGATTATCTCTGAGCTTTTTGATATTTAAATTAGAATTGAATATTATTTAATTCACTTGGCTTTTCATCGCCCATGCCTGGGTTACTATTTATTAAATCTAGAGCTCCACTAGTATCACCCTTTTTAATAAGATCTAGGACTTCATCTTTAAAAGCTTGTTGTTCTGGAGTTATGTCAGCACTATTTGCTTTCTGTCTTGGCTTATCAATATCTTCTACATTACCTGTTTCAATAACGGGGTCACTTTTAATTATTACTTCATCAGAAGTAAAAGTATTAGTTTTTGTTGGTTTTATACTCTCTGTATAGGCATGAGTTGGTATTTTATCTACATTATTTGACCAAGTATTTAATTCTTTTTCTAGGATTGGTAGTATAGTTTCTACTTCATTAATTATTCGTTCTTTGAAAATTATTATTTTTTCTTCAGCGTCTTCTTTTAAATTAATTTTATTTGGTTCAATTATTATTGTTTTGGCTGGTAGTTCTTTAACTTCATTTTCCCAGACTTGTATTCTATCGTTGGCAATTTCTTCAAGAGCAGGTAATAGACTTGAAGTATCTTTAGCTTTATCTAATATAGCTTTAACAAATTCAGATTGAGTATCTTTTATATCAGAAGCTGCATCTCTATACAGATTAACTTCCTGGTAATTTGTTTTTTCAGATAGTTCTTTAATACTTTTTCTACTATCTGTTAATTCTCTATCATATCTATTAATAGGGACCAATGTGGTTTCAACATCATTCATCCTTTTAATATATTTAATACCTAAGTTTATTTTATCTTCATAGTTTTCTAAAGCCCTATTTAATATTTTTGGATCTTTTAATAATTCAGGTTTAGTTCTTTTTAATTCATCTATTCTTTTCTGAGCATGTTTAAAAGCTACTTCAGCTTTTTTTACTTTATCAAAAGTAAATACTTGCTCTACTCTTTCTGTAAGTAGTTTAACTGGGTAAAGAGTATCATTAGGTAAGCTATCTTGTGAAGCATAAGCTGTACCAGTAGAAAGAAGTAAGGCAATAATAATAAGAAAGGCGGGAACTGCTTTTAAACTAAAAATTTGCATACCAAATGAAGCATGCTTAGTTTTACTAATTTCTTTCTTTACTTTTACTAACGGATCATTATATATAGTTTTTAAAAGCTGTTCTTTGTTAGAAGCTAAAAAATTATGATCTACTGGTAGATTTTTTAAACTTTTTAGTTCTTTTTCTAGTTTGTTAGTTTTCATATATTATTTTTAGTCTTTTAACTGCTCTATGTAATTTGACGTATAAAGCATCAGGAGTCTTACCGGTTATTTTAGATATCTCTTTAAAATCCATATCATCTACGTATCTATACATCAATATTTCTTTGTCATCATGGTTTAATTCATCTATTTTACTAAGCAACTCCTTTTTACTTATATCTCTATCAATCATTTCATTTATAATATCTTTGCCTTGCTTTGTATCTGGCATTCTAGCCATTAACTCATCATCATGTATTTCTTTCTTTTTCCTATAATGATCTACTAATAGGTTATGAGCTATTCTGTAAATAAAGCTAGCAAAGTGATCTATATTATTATCACGTCTTAAATAGTCCCAAGCTTTTAAAAATGTTTGACTCGTTAGATCTTCAGTTAGTTCTTGTGAGCTAGTTCTAAAATAAAAATACTTATATATTTTCTCACTATACATATCATAAGCTTCGGAAAAGGCATCTGGATCTAAGCTATTTATTTTAGCTAATAAACTAGGCTTAATCTTAAGGGTTTTAGTCATAATTTAATATATTGACGTATTATCTTATATAATCTTTCATTTATAACTTGACAAAATTAATTATATATGATATTATGATTATATACAATAATAAAAATAGGGTCAGGACTGCATATAGATGCAGTTTTTTTACATTTATATCCAATAAAAAGACATAAAATATTAAAATATATAATATAAAAGGGGAATTAAAAATTAACTAGAAATAAACATGAAAAAGATTAAACTATATGGATTAGTAGGTGCTTTTATAATTAGTCAAGTTTTAGTTCCATCTATGCAATTACAAGCTTTAGATGATAAAACTACTACAAAAACTAATGAAATTGTTGAAGAAACTAAGGTAGAGACTAAAACAGATACAGTTACTAAAGAAATAGTATCTTCAGTTGATTCAACAGTTGATACCAAAGAGGTTATTGTTGAAGAAACTAAAATAATAGTTGAAGAAGTAGTTACCAATGAGGTTATTGTTGAAGAAACTGAAACTGAAATAATAGTTCAAGAGACTGAAACTGAAATAATAGTTGAAGAAGTTGTTACTAATAATGAATCAGATGATGATAATGAAGTTATTGTAGAAGAAGTTGAAGTTGAAATAATAGTTCCAGAGGTAGTTAATAATGAAGAATCAGATGATGATAATTATGAAGTCGAAGAGAGTTTTGAATCAGATGAAAAGGATTATACAGAATTAGAAAGAGTTTATTTCACATTGTTAGAAAAATATAATGCATTAATTGAATTTAAAGATAGTCTAAACAATAAGATAGAAGGTTTAGAAAATAAATTAACCCTAGATAGTGAAAGAGTGGATGACGAAAAAACACCTCAGATTATTAATGAGGATTTAACTAATCAGTTAAGAGGTAGAATACTTATAAAATCAGAAGATAGAGGTCAAGCATATTATGTTAATCCAGGTGATGGTAAGAAATATTTCATGGGTGATGGTAACTCAGCATATTCTATTCTACGTAATTTCAGTTTAGGGATAAATAATAGTGACATTAGTAGAATACCAATTGGTATTGATGATAGAATAAATTATATTGATACAGATAATGATAATTTGCCTGATATTTTAGAAGAAGCTTTAGGTTCAGATAAATATAATCAAGATACTGATGGTGATGGTTACCTTGACGGACAAGAAGTAAGGAATGGATACAATTTATTTAATGATAGTTCAATTAAATTACCTGTAGATAATACCTTAATTGATAGATTAAGAGGAAGATTTTTAATTCAGACTGAGCAGAGTGGACAGTCTTGGTATATTAATCCTGATGATGGTCATAGATATTATGTACCTGATGGAGATTCAGCTTTCGATTTACTAAGACTACAATCATTGGGTGTAGAAAATGCAGACCTTGATCAAATAGAAGACGGGGAATTAATTGAAGAAGAAAATACTGAATTTATTACTAGTGTTGATTATGATTATCCAATTGATGAGTTAATTGCTCAGTTGCCTAGTACAAGAAATTCTTCTATAGGTAATAATCAGTCAGTATCACAAGTTGGTGATGAAGAAACTGAAGACGAAATTAATATTAGTGCTATTTGGGATGTTTCTCCAGATCAAATTAATCAAGAAATAGGTGAATCAATTGTTCCAATGCAACTTATTATTTATTCTAATATAAGTAGAGTTACAAATAATTGGACTTTCTATTATCAAGGCGAAATAGGTGATGCACCAATTGCAGGTTCTCTAACTGGAGCAGATGGGCAAGTATTGACTCCTACAGCACTAGCTTTTGAACAAGTAGGGGAAGATCTGTACAGCTTTACCTTTTTTAATATGCCAACAGCATTAATGATAGTCCCAAATGTAGCTAATGTCTTAAATTTAAATATAATTACCAGTACTCTACATACTTTAAATGGTCAGTTTTATATGACTCCTGAAGATATTGAATTTAACCCTGAAAATGAGCTTTTTTGGTCAGAAGACCCAATTTATGGCTCAGAAGTAAATATCACTGAACCATCTAATCAAGAACCTGGTGAGCTTTTTGTTACTGTGGAAGATAATCCTGCTATTGCTAATATAATTGCTGGTACTTCTGATGTACCTATGCTTAACCTTAAGTTTCAAGCAGTAAATGAGTCATTTAATATAAATAATTTAACTGTTAGCATGATACATTCTACTCGATCAGTTGATTCAGTTACTATTTCTTATTTAAATGAAACTGGTGAAACTATTACTGCTAATCAAGTAGAAATTTCAGGTGCTGCTAACTTCAATATCACATCAAATCCATTTTATGTTCCAGCTAATACATACAGAATAATGAATGTATATTTTAGTGTTCCAGCAATTAATCAAACATATGCAGCATATACTGGTGATATAATTCAAGCTGAGTATAGTACTTATGATAATTTTGAGGCTATAGGGGTTGAATATGATACTCAGTTAACACAGCTAAGCAATCATCCTCTAAAATTATATAGTAATATCATGACTGTTCATGGAACAGTACCTACATTTATAGTTGATAGTACCACTAATACAAGTTTAGTTAATGGTCCTGCTGAGTTATATCGTTGGGAAGTAAGCGCTCCTGAAGGTGGTACTGATTTAAGCTTAAAGAAATTATCATTTAAGTTAAGCATGAATGATTCAGTTCAAAATACATCTACTTTGAGTCTTTCAAACTTCAGAGTTTATGAAGGTACAAGCTATGCATCTGCAACTCTTTTAACACAAGGTGATAGTGGAACTGACAGCTATCAAGTATATAATGGTTGGGGTGCTACAACTACAATAGCTGGTAATGAATTTGGTGGTAAGTTAAGTGCACCAACAGGCGTGCTTTATCAAAACAGCCAAGGACTTACACCGTCTACTACTCATGATGTAATTATTGTCTTTAATGATGACAGATTAATTAGTGCTGGTTCTAGTAGGTATTACATCTTAAAGGCTACTGCAGGTAATGTTAACACGGGCGTACTTAGTAATGACTATATAGGTATGTATATTTATGATGGTGATACAGCTACAACTCATAGAATGACACTAGAACCAACTTGTGATGCTGATGGTACCAGCGGTACAGATAGTAAATATTGTTTAAGTAGTGATGGTAATAATGATGATGTTGGTGCTTATATGATCTGGTCAGATAATACAGGTACAAATGGTAATAATACTCATACTGATGTTAATCTTTATGGTTTAAGTTCAGCTGATTGGTTTAATGGTTATAAGATTAATACATTAGATGTGATTAGACTTCTAAATTAAAATTATATATAGAATATAAAAAAACCCTATACAAGAGTATGGGGTTTTTTATTTAAATTAGAGTGTAAGGATATGGTTTTCGCTACGTCTTTTAGGGCATAGGAGATGAAAAAATTTAAATAATTAATCTATAAAAGTATGAAAAAAGTAAGTCTAATTATACTAACCTTAGCCATTTTAATGGGTTCAGGAGTTAGTAATATAGCTTTAGCTCAAATAAGTGAGCACGATGTAAATGGTCATATTGTTGATCAAAATGACATCCTTTATATGACTGAACAAATAAAGCATAATCGTTTAAGTAATGATTATGACTATAATAATGATGGTTCAGTTGATGATAATGATGTTTCTGATTTAAAATATGATATCTTTTTCCTTGATGCAATGCTTGGAGAAAAAAATAGAGTTTTAGATCAAGAAGATGTTGAAGGTTATAGTAAATTAATTCTTCAATTTGATCCTGAACTTTTAAGTCAAATACTTGGTGGTTCTAAATTTGATTTAAATCAAGATAATGAAATTAATGTTTCTGATATTGTAGCTTTAGTAAACATTACTATTAAGTATGACTTAGTAGATGGATACGAAGCAAATAAAAGTTATATTAAAGTTCGTTTCTCTGGTGATAATAAAGTATTAAAAGTTGGTGAAAGTTATAAGATTTCATGGAAAGCAAGTAAGGATTTACAAGATTCAATGCTAGCTCTTGATGTTATCTATTTAACTACAAATGCGGTTATTAATATTGATACAATTCATTCAAATGGTTCCCCATATAATTTAAGTGACAGAGGTTTTCTTTGGACTGTTCCTGAATATTTTAATGAATTACCTGAAGGTAAGTTTAAAATAAGAGTTAGTACTAATCCTAACCGAGAAAATGGACCAGCTTTTGGAGAAAGTAAACCATTTGCTATTTCTCACTTAAGTGATTCAGAAGTTTCTGAAGTAAGTTACTCAGATCTATCAATTAAAAGTGTTAGATCAAAATCAGTTTATAAATTAGGTGATAGTGTATACTTTAGAGTATTAGTTACTAATACTGGTGATCAAGATATAAATAGTTTTAGATTAAAAGCTGTTAAAAGTAATTCAAATGATGAACACTTCTTAACTAGAACTATTAATAAGAATATACCTGCTGGTAAATCAAGATGGGTTACCTTTGGTAGTTCTTTGTTAGATCCTAATGGTAATCAACATAATATTACTGGGATTTATAATCTATTAATTACTATTGATCCATTTAATGAGATTCAAGAATCAAATGAAGATAATAATTATTTCAAACATACTATAAAAGTTATAAAGTAAATAAAATATTAAAATAAATCGTTTACCTTAAACGAATAAAAAGTCGAGTTTAACACTCGACTTTTTAGTCATTTTTTTCTATACTTATAGTATATGACTGAGCATAAAAGAGATATAAAATATAGCCTAGACAATGGAGAGCCTTGGCATAAAAATGATGAAGCCGAGGATAGTATGTTATATGAGAGTTCAAGTAGTGCAGTTGATAGTAAAAAGGCTAAAGACATAGAAACAGCAGGTGAATTTTTATATGGCAAAAGTTTAAAATGGTATAAATCTGTTTTAATCTGGCCTATGTTTATTCTGTTATTTATAGAAATAAGTATCAGGGTGTTAGAAGCTAAGTTTTTCATACTTTGGTCTGATAATTTATTCTTTTGGCTTATTGAACTAGTTAGAGTTATTATCTTTATTTACTTATCAATTACAGTACTTAAACAGTATAAGCTAGAAAAATCCCAATTATTCACTACTGTTATATTAGGCGGAGCTATTACCGGATTTTTATTAGCTATATTTCAGTTATTTTGGTATTTTAAATTATGGACGTTCTTTAGTTTAATTGGTCTTCCTTTACAACTAGCCTTTGAAGGATTAATAATAAGTTATTTAATATATTTAATTAATCAAAATAAATAAAAAATATGAATGCAACAACATCTAATAATGATATTGAGGACAATAGAGTCATTGCTTCTTTTAGTTATGTTTGGATTCTATGCTTAGTTCCATTATTTTTAAAACGTAAATCAAAGTTTGCACAATTTCATGCTAAACAAGGTTTATTACTTTTTGTTATTGAACTTTTTGGCTGGTTAATCTTTTGGATTCCATTAATTGGTTGGGTACTCGGAATTATAATTTTAGTATTTGCTATTTTGGGAATTATGAATGCCTTACAAGGGGTTTATTGGGAAATGCCAATACTTGGCAAATATGCCAAAAAATTAAATATATAAGTTATGCTTGAAATCAGTCATCGAGGTGCTGGAGGTCTTGGTCCGGAGAATACTCTCCGGTCTTTTAAGATCGCTTTAAAATATGATATTGATATGATTGAAACAGATCTATGGCTTTCTAAGGATAATAAACTAGTTATAAATCATGATTCTGATTTAAAAAGAATATATAAAGTAAATAAGAAGATTAAAGATTTAACGCTTGATGAAATAAAGAGTATTAATAGTGATATTCCTTCTTTAGAAGAAGTATTTGCTTTAGTGGATAGTAAAGTGCAACTTAATTTAGAAATTAAAACACCAGAAGTTGTTAAATATTTAATCAAGGAAATAAAAGATAGTGATTATCCGGTTGATAAGTTATTAATTAGTTCAAATTATTTAAATGTTCTAAATATTGTTAAACAAGAAATACCAAGCATTCGAATAGCTTGGATATTTCATTCAATAGGTTCTAGTGTAGGACAATTTTTTTGGTCGTTAATGGTAGTTAAAGTTTTATTTTTAGTACAAAATCATGTAGTTAAAAAAATACAAGATAATAATATTAAAATATTAGTGCTACATAAGGTTTTAGCAACTAAAAGATTTATAGATAAATTGCATAAGTTAAAGATTAAAGTTTTAATTTGGACAGTTGATGGTAAAGAGCAGATTATTAAGTATAGAAATAAAGGAGTTGATGGTATAATTTCAAATTATCCAAATAAATTTTAGTATTGACATTATTGGAAATTTAGGCTAGTATGGTAAAAGTTTTATATTAGGCGGCGTAGCTCAGTGGTAGAGCAGCAGACTCATAAGCTGTTGGTCGGGGGTTCAAATCCCTCCGCCGCTACCAATTTAGCCAGAGTGGTGAAACTGGTATACACGCACGACTCAAAATCGTGTGCCGCAAGGCATGTGGGTTCGACTCCCACCTCTGGCACCACTCATGTGATACACCCGCGCATAGCTCAGTTGGTAGAGCAGTTGCCTCTTAAGCAAACGGTCGGGGGTTCAAATCCCTCTGCGCGGACCATTGACAAAATTACTAATATACGATAGCTTATAAACATCATATTTGACGCGGGGTAGAGCAGTTGGCAGCTCGGCAGGCCCATAACCTGCAGGTCGCCGGTTCGAGTCCGGCCCCCGCAACCAAATTCCATTGAAAGATGGATTTTTTTGATTGAAAAATTAGTGAATTTACAGTATAATTAAGTAAATTATGGCTAGAATAATCTCAATTATAAATCAAAAAGGCGGTGTAGGTAAAACTACTACCGCCATTAATTTAGCTGCATATCTAGCAGCTTTAGGTAAAAAAGTTTTACTGGTTGATATTGATCCGCAAGGTAATGCTTCATCTGGGTTAGGTTTTGATTATCAAAAAATAACTAAAGGTATATATGAGATAATGGCTTTTGATGAAATTAATTTACCTGACATTACACTACAGCATAAGATAGATAATTTACATATCGCCCCAGCCACATTAAATTTAGCTGGAGCAAATGTTGAGCTAGTGGATCTACCAAGAAGAGAGTTTAGATTAAAAGACCAGCTTAAACCATACATGCATCAATATGATTTCATTTTAATAGATAATCCGCCTTCTCTTGGACTTTTAACTATAAATGGCATGGTTGCAGCTGATGAGCTCTTAATCCCTGTTCAATGCGAATATTTTGCTTTAGAGGGCCTTTCTCAATTACTTTATACTATTAATTTAATTCAGAATAATTTGAAACCAGACTTAAATATACTAGGAGCTATCTTAACAATGTATGATGGTAGAAATAGTTTATCAGAAGCAGTTTTTAATGAGCTCTATCAACATTTTCCAAGAAAGATATTTAGATCAGTTATTCCTAGAAATATACGTTTAGCTGAAGCTCCATCATATGGTAAATCTATTTTAGAGTACGAACCAAGTTCCAAGGGAGCTAGAGCATATAATAAGCTAGCTCAAGAAATATTATTAACTTAGAATATTATGACAAATAGTGGTTTAGGCAGAGGTTTAGGTTCATTAATTCCTAAATTAAATGTCACAGATTATGAAGATGCAAAAAGACCTTCTTTTGAAGATAAAGTTTTAGATATCTCAGAAAGAGTATTACAAATATCAGTTAATGATATTAGTAGTAATCCATATCAACCAAGAAAAAGTTTTGAAAGTAGTGATATGGAAGATTTAGTTGATTCAATTAAAACTCATGGTATTTTACAACCATTAATTGTTACTGAGGAAGATGGTAAGTATCAATTAATTGCCGGAGAAAGACGATTAAAAGCTGCGCGTGTAGCAGGACTCCTTAAAGTACCAATAATTGTTAGAAATGCTGAGAATAGAGAGAAGTTAGAACTAGCTTTAATAGAGAACGTTCAAAGACAAAATTTAAACCCTATTGAAGAAGCAGTTGCTTATAAGAAATTAATTGATGAATTTAATTTAACTCAAGAAGAAGTAGGTAAAAGAGTTGGCAAGAAAAGAGCAACTGTAGCTAATTCATTAAGAATGTTAGATTTGCCTCAGATTATAAAGGAAGGTTTAGTTTCTCGTAAAATATCTGCAGGGCTAGCTAAAGTAATACTATCTGCAGAAGGTGAACAAGAAAGAATAAAATTATATAATAAAATAATTAAATTTGCTTTAACTGTACATAAAGCAGAAGCTGAAGTAAGAAAGATTAAAGGTATAATAGAAAGTGATAATAAGGATGTAGAAATAGCTGAAAAAGAAGATTCTTTAAGAAAAGTTCTTGGAACTAAAGTAGCTATAAATAAAAATGGCCCTAGGGGCCAAGTAGTAATTGATTTTTACTCTAATCAAGAGTTAGATGAAATAATTAAAAAGATTATTTAATTTTATTTTTATTTAATAAACTAATTATTTTTCTATCTTTTTCTTTATTTAAATAATATTTTATTTTATCTTTTGCTACGTTAGTTTTAACAAAGTCTAACCAATCTGGATTAGGCTTTTTTCTATTCTTATTAATTAATATTTCAATAACATCTCCACTTTTTAGAGGAGTGTCTAATGAATTCATTTCATCATTTATTAAAGCACCACTACATTTATTACCCACATCTGTATGAATATGATATGCAAAATCAACAGGCGTAGAATTTTCAGGTAAATCAATTACATCACCTCTTGGTGTAAAGACAAATATTCTGTTTTGAAATACTTCAACTTTAATTTCTGATAAATATTTTGAATCATCTTGAAACTTTTTTTGAATATCTTTTAAACCATCTATCCAGATAGCTTTTTCTTTTGTTAACTTTTTAATATCACTTTCTTTGTATTTCCAATGAGCAGCAATACCAAATTCAGCAAGATCATGCATTTTTTGCTCTCTTATTTGGAACTCAACTATTTTACCCTTCTCAGCAAAAACAGTTGTGTGTAATGATTGATAACCGTTAGGTTTAGGTTGTGCAATATAATCTTTAACCCTGCCTTTTAATGGTTTCCATTTTTTATGTACCAGACCAAGTACTCTATAGCATTCAGGAATATCTTTGACTACAACTCTTATAGCTATTAGATCATATATTTTATCTATATCTTTATCACGTGTTAACATTTTACGATACAGAGAATATATATGTTTTACTCTGCCATGTATAGAGATATATTCAATACCTTCTGCTTGTAATTCTTTTTGCATTATTTTCTTTATCTTTTCAATAAATTTAAATTCTACTTTTAATTTATTTTCAGCTTCTTTTTTAACCCAGGCATATTCTTTAGGATAAACATAAGGAAAAGCTAAATCTTCTAAATTTCCTTTCATTTCACCCATACCAAGTCTAAGAGCAATTGGTGCATATATTTCTAAAGTTTCTAAAGCAATCCTTTTTCTTTTATCTGGTCTTAAGTGTTCTAAAGTTTCTAAGTTATGCATTCTATCTGCAAATTTAATTAATATAACCCTAATATCTTCAGCCATAGCTAAAAACATTTTACGTAAGTTTTCAGCATATCTTTCTAAACCACGATATTTAAGAGTACCAAGCTTTGTAATCCCTTCAACAAGTTTAACAACTTCTTTACCAAATTTCTTTTTAATATCTTCTAGTGTATAGCTAGTATCTTCAGGTACATCATGAAGCAGACCAGCGATTATAGAAGGCGTATCTAATCTTAATTTAGCAAGATTTAATGAAGTAGCTAAAGAATGTTGAATATAGTCTTCACCTGACTGACGTTTCATGCCAGCATGAGCCATAGCAGCAAATTCATAAGCTTCACGTATTTTTTTAACGTTAGCATCAGGATTATATTCTTTAACAGCTTCAATTATTTGTTCGATAGTTATCATATATTTTGTTTATTTATTGTACTAATACTAGATAAATAAGTAAAGAGATACTTGACTTTTAGAGTAAAATATTATAATATGTTCTATTAAATAAGTATGCACACAAACAACTAAATATAAGGAGAAAATAATGCGTTATTTAATAGTACTTACAGTAATGGTAGTTATACTCTTAAATGTAACTATAGCTCAAAGACCTAACGTAATAATTATAAATGACTTTAATTGTCGTAATAATGCAAAATCAGCAATTGAATATATGGATTGCTATGAGCAGGCAAGTAGAGCTACTACTACCTATTTTTCATTAGATAATGATAATTATAGTGATTTTGACACATTCGTTTATAACTCAGCGATACATGAATTGAATAATTTATTGTGGCTTATAATAACCTATAGGATAGATAATGGTCAGAATGAACGAATATTGTCAAATTATTTAAAAAAGGAATTAGATAATTATTCAGATGATAGTGTTAATCGTGGTGAAATCTTAATAACAAACTCAGATGAGTTTGTTGCAAATAGCGATAAACATAGAAAACTTACCAATATTATCTATGATAAACTGGCTCAGCTGGTCAATGAGATAATTGAATTAAAACCAGCAAATATGTACGATCGTATATTTGTAAACGGTATTACTACTAGTTATTCTGCTTATAAGTACGAAGGCATTCCTACTATGTCTGACTTGGATAATGTAAAAAGTAGATTACTTAAATCGGGGGCAATTCCTATAGAGAATGTTAAAAAGATGATTTATACAGCTAATTCAAAAAGTCTTTTATATAATGCAGAGGATGAATTTCTTAGTTATTATAAAGACTTTGATTGGTATGAAGAACGAATAAAAAAAGCTTCTTTAGAAGTCCTTGAATTAGATCCTAGTTTTGCAATCCCTTGTTATAAAGGATATATTGATTATGACTGGGGCAGAGAAATGATGAATGCTGCAATAGAAGAGAGACCTTTTAATGAAAAATATTTTTTTAGGAAGTATCTTATACTTGGAGCAATACTAATTAATGTGGCATTAATCTTTTATTTAATGTATTTGGCAACACATAAGCCTAAGCAATCGATACAATCTTAATGTATTTAAATAACCCTCTGATCAATGATCAGAGGGTATTTTTTTATTTAAATTTATTTGTTTATATATTTACTTACAATCTTTATTTGAGCACTTAGTAGTATCTTTAGGTCCAAATACCATTAAGGCTTCACACTTTGGACATTTATCACCGGTTGGTTTAGACCATAGAGCGTGTTTACAATCAGGATATTGGTTACAAGCAAAAAATGTTTTACCTTTTTTACTTCTTTTTTCTACTATATCACCTTTATTACACTCTGGGCATTTTACTCCAGTCTTTTTTTCAATATTTTTTATATTCTTACAATCTGGGTAACCAGTACAAGCTATGAATTTTCCGAATCTACCATGCTTTACTGCCATAGGTTTACCGCACTTATCACACTTTTCTTTGATTTCTTCAGGTTCTTCAATTTTTCCATCATCACCAATTTGTTTAGTATTTTTACATTCTGGATAATTAGAACAAGCTAAGAATTTACCAAATCTACCTAATTTAATAAGCATAGCTTTACCGCATTTATCACATTTTTCATCTGACTTTTCTTCAGTTATATCTTTTTTATTTATTTCTTCTTCTTTTAACATAAGATTTTTTTTAAAAGGTTCATAAAAGTTTTTTATAATTGGTTGCCACTCTTTATTACCCTGAGCTATTTCATCTAAATCATCTTCCATAGAAGCGGTAAATTTATAATCTACTATATCTTTAAAATGTTTTACTAATAAATCATTTACTACAATACCAATTTGTGTTGGTTTTAATCTTTTTTCTATTCTATCAACATATTTTCTAGTTTGTATTGTAGCAATAGTTGGAGCATAAGTTGAAGGTCTGCCAATACCATGCTCTTCTAATACTTTAACCAATCCAGCTTCAGAGTATCTAGCAGGTGGTTCTGTAAAATGTTGAATACTTTTAATTTCTTTATCTTTTAAAATATCTTTTATTGAAAGTTTAGGTAATATGTCATCACCGCTTTTAGGAGGTATTACTTTTAAGAAACCATCGAATGTTATAACTGAGCCTTTAGCTCTAAAGATATATTGATTATCACTTACTATATCTACATTTGTATTATTAACGAGAGCAGAAGCCATTTGAGAGGCTATAGCTCTTCTCCAGATTAAATTATATAACTTAAATTGTTTATCATTTAAATGTTGCTTAATACTTTCTGGATCATAACTAGCATGTGTTGGACGTATAGCTTCATGAGCTTCTTGAGCTAGTTTTGATTTTGTTTTGTAAATACCTTTTTTAAAATATTCTTTACCATACTTATCAGTAATATATCCTTCAGCTTCATTTATGAACTTATCAGATAAAGTTAAAGAGTCAGTACGCATATAGGTAATTAAACCAACTTGACCTTCATTACCAAGATTAATACCTTCATAAAGCTGTTGAGCAAACATCATAGTTTGTTTAGCTGAGAAGCCAAGCATTCGGTTGGCTGTTTGTTGTAGGGTTGAAGTAGTAAAAGGAGGTAGTGGATTTCTTTTTGATTCTTTTTCATCTACTTTGCCAACTGTATATTTTTGTCCTTTTAATTCATCTAATATTTTATCAGAACCTTTTTTATCTGAAATATCAAATTTAGTTAACTTCTTTTCAGGCGTACTATTTAATTTAGCATTAATATCATTATCATCTTTAGTAAATAGTCCTTCAATAGTCCAATATTCTTCTGGTTTAAATGCTTCTATTTCTCTTTCACGTTCTACTATTAAACGAACACAGACAGATTGAACACGTCCAGCTGATAATCCACGAGCTACTTTTTTCCAAAGGAAAGGAGATAATTCATAACCGACTAATCTATCTAATATTCTACGAGCTTGTTGAGCATTTACTAAGTTATTATCAATTTTACCAGGTTTTTCTAAAGCTTCTTTTATAGCTGATTTAGTAATTTCATGAAAAGTAATTCTTTTGGTATTTTTTGGATGTTTAAATATATTATCTAAGTGCCAAGCAATAGCTTCACCTTCTCTATCTTCATCAGTTGCGTAATATACTGTAGAGGCTTTACTGGCTAATTTTTTAAGCTCACTAGCTCTTTTTTTAGCCTTGTCTGGTACTACGTATTCAGGTTCAAAATCATGTTCAATATCAACACCCATAGTACTTTTAGGTAAATCACGTATATGTCCAAAGCTAGATTCTACTTTATAGTCATATGATAAAAAACGGCTAATTGTTTTAGCTTTTGTAGGGGATTCGACTATGACTAAATTCTTACTCATATATTATTTTTTACCGTTTTTACCATTAGGCTTTTTAAAACTTCTTCTAGTTTTTAAAATAGCTTCTTCATTAGTCCATTTAGTTCTAAGCTCTCCAGCTAAGAAGAACGAACCTGTTATTAAAAGCAGATCACCTTTTTCTAATTCATTTAAAGCATCTTTTAATGCTTTCCAAGGATCAATATGTATAACAATAGGTAGTTTAGATCTTTGAGTTCTAGCAATCTCACGTAGCTCTCTTAAGTTAGCAGATTTTCTAGTTTGTTTTAAGAATCTAGTAATATATATTTTATCAGCTATAGGTAATATTGATTTTAAACATTTTCTATAATCTTTATTAGCAGCTATAGCAAATACTAAAATTAATCTCTTGTATTTCTTCTTCTCAATTTTTTTTCTTAAATATTCAAGTTTAGGTGGGTTATGTGCTCCATCAATAATAACAAGAGGTTCTTTTTGCACAGATTCAAGTCTACAAGGCAGGGTAGTTTCGGTTAAACCTTTTTTAATAACCTTCTCTTTGATTCCTAAAGCAGCAGCAGCACCATGAGCTAGTATTTTATTAGAATTGCCATCTTCAGGTTTTAAGAAAATATATTTTGCTCCCATCTTAGCACATTTTTTCTTAAATATTTCTAAAAGTTTAGGTCTAGTTTCTGTAGTAATAAAAGTTGAATTCTTTTTAATAATTCCTGATTTATCTTTAGCAATTAAACTCAAAGTATTACCAAGTACATCCATATGGTCATAACCAACATTAGTAATTAAGGCTAGTTTAGTATTCTTAACTACATTAGTAGCATCATAGGCACCACCAAGTCCTGCTTCTAAAACAATATAGTTACAATTTTTCTTTTTAAAGTAGAGAAAAGCTAAAGTTAAAAAGACTTCATAATATGAAGGGCAACCATAGGGAGATTTCATAATAGCTTTTTTTAAATGAGGTTTAATATGATCAACAAGTTCAATAAAATCTTTTTGTGAAATATATATATCATTTACTTTAATTCTTTCAATTGAAGTAGTTGAATGAGGAGAAAAGTAAGAACCTACCCTATAACCTGCTACTAAGAGTATTTTATGAAGATAATTAGTAACAGTTCCTTTACCACCAGTGCCAGTAATATGGATTATCTTAAAACCGTCTTGTGGGTTATCCATAAGCTTTAAGAAGTACCTTAAACGATCAACATAATATGATCTGTCGATTTTATCTTTCTTCATATAGTTCTTAGAGGTCATATTATTGATAGACTCTAAGAAATCAACTGCTCTTTGATATTTGCGAAATGTATTCATAGTTTTTAGGGTACATTATTTTTAAGTATTTTGTCAATAGTAATATTCTTTCAAGCTATCTAATATGTCATCTGAGCTAGTTATTAATTTAGCTCCTTGTTGAATTAACATATTAGTTCCTTTAGAATTTTCATATACTATATTGCCAGGTAAGCATAATATATCCTTACCTTGTTCTAAAGCATACTTAGTAGTAATTAAAGCTCCAGACTTTAAAGTAGCTTCTATTATTAAAGTTACATTACTTAATCCAGAAATTAATCTATTTCTTCTAACAAAGTTTTTAGGCAAAGGTTTTGCTTTGGGATAAAACTCAGAAAGTATTAATCCGTTATTATTTATTATATCATCTACTAGCTTTAAATTGCTACTGGGATAAATATTGGAAAGCCCAGAGCCTAGTATGGCAGTTGTTGGGCCTTTGTATCTTAAACTTATTTTATGAGCTAAAGTATCAACACCGTAAGCTAGTCCAGAAATAATATTTATATTATTCTTAGCTACGTCTTTTAATAGTGAAGGCATTACTTGTTTTGCATAATCTGATATATCTCTTGAACCAACTACAGCTAAATTTATATTATTTAATATATTTATATTTCCTTTGTAATAGAGAATGAATGGGGGATCATATATGTCTTTTAAAAGTTGAGGGTAATCATTATCATAGATAGACACTATATTAATATTATCATTAATTAATTCATCTATTAATTTATCAGGGTCGAGCTTGTCTTTTTCTGCAAATATCTTTTTAACTGTTATATCAGCTAAACCTATTTTTATATATTCTTGATAACTTGCTTCAAAACAAGTTTTTGGATTAATAAAAAAATCCAAGACCTTCTTAAGAGTTACGGGACCTAGACCCTGGATTTGACTTAACGCCAATAAGTATTTCAAATCACTTTTCATAAATTGTAAGTGGATCTTAGAATATATCTATATTAGTGTCAAGGATTCTAAACTTGATCTTTTTGAGATATCTTGTTAATATATTTTAACTACTGTTTAATTTATCTAATTTTAGCTAAAATTATTAGTTAAATATTGACAAAATTGTATTTTCTTGATAAGGTAATACATTATTAATTTTAAATATAGTAATTTGTTTTTAAATTTCTGCTTACCAGCGGTGAAAGTTAGTGTCTCCCTCCTAGCGCAAACGAGTAGCCTTAAGCTAAGACATTATTCCTTTTGGAGTAGTGCCTTACGCTGGTGAGTGGTAATTTGGAGATAAGTTCTCCATGTTCATTTTAAACATAAAAAATGTTCCCATACGGGAACATTTTTTTGTTAGGTTGGAGACCTATTTAGTTTTTAAAAAATTTAGACCAAGGCTTAATAGCAGCTAATAGGAAGACGATAAAGTACCAATACCATTCAAAAGATAGTAGATCAGGTAAAAGTTTAGCAAGCATTAAAGTAAAAGCAAATATAGCAAGTTTTACTAAGCCCATGTCAGACCAAGTCAATTTTTTAATATTTGAATTTGTCCAGTTTAATATACTCATAATTTCACCCCCTTTCAAAGAAGATTTATATTAAATTATTTATTTCTTGAATAACTTTATTTATCACTTCTTTAACTTTTTTCTTTTCAAATAAACCAAATTTATTTAATACAAATTTACTTGTATCTGACATTTTACGTGGGTTATCAGATGCTACGCCTACTCTTATTCTAGTAAAGTCCTGAGTTTTTAAATGTTTTATAATAGATTTAACACCATTATGGCCAGCCGGTCCACGATTATTTTGTATTTTATATTCTCCGAGTAATAGGTCTTTGTCATCATGTATTACTATTACATCTTTAGGATCAATATTATGTTTACGTATTGCGTAAGCTACGGTAAAACCAGATTCATTCATAAAGGTTTGTGGTTTAATGAGCTCAACATCAGTATTATTAACTTTGGTTTTAATAAAAAGACCTTTAGCCTTTTTATCGTTATTCCAGTTCTCATTACCAGCTAAAGCATCTAAAACCATGAAGCCAATATTATGTCTGGTCTTTTCATATTGTTTACCTGGATTACCAAGTCCTATTATTAATTTCATATTATTTTATTTTTCTAATTTTAATTATAATAGGTGTTCCTAAAAAACCAAACTGAGCTCTTAATTGTTTTTCAATAAATTTAAAGTATGATTCTTTTAGATCAGATTGAATATCTTTAACTAGTTCAAAATATGGTGGATCCATACCAATCTGTTTTAAATTGAAAAGTTTTGGTTTAGCTGTACCTTTGCCTCTGGAAGGTGGATGTTTTTTAACAACCTTTTTTAAGAATTTATTTAAAGCATTATCTGTTATTTGTCTATGTCTTTCTTGATACACTTCTAATGATAAATCTAATAATTTTCTAACTCTTTGTTTTTCTAAAGCTGAAATAAAGATAATTGGAGCGAATGATAAGAAGGGGAAATATGAGTAGTAATAATTTACATACTTATTAATAGTTAAATCATCTTTATCTGGTATTAAATCCCATTTATTTGCTGCTATTATTAATGAAGTATTACTTTTTAATATTTCACTTGCTAGCATTTTATCTTGCCTACCTAATTTTTTAGAAGCCTCAGTCATTAAAACTGTAATGTCTGCACGTTCTAATGATTTAATACTTTGAGCTACACTAAATTTTTCTAATTTATTTCTTATCTTACTTTTTTTTCTAACTCCTGCTGTATCTATTAAATTAAAGTTAAAGCCTTTATGCTTAATCATAATATCTTGGCTATCACGTGTAGTGTATGGTTCAGCTGAGGTAATTACTCTGTCTTCACCTAAAATAGAATTAATTAAAGTTGATTTACCTGTATTAGGTTTACCTAAGATAGCTACACCAATACTCTTTTCTGGTTTTTGCTTTTTAGTGTTAGCAACATTCTTAGCAATTTCATCTAGTAGGTCACCAGTCCCTGTACCATTAAGTGCTGAGATTGGATATGGATCACCTAAGTTTAATTTATAATACTCAGCTACATTTTCTTTCATCTTTTTATTATCTGCTTTATTTACTACTAAGATAACTTTCTTTTTACTTTTTTTAAGCATAGCTGCTACTTCTTTGTCTTGAGGCATTAAACCATCTTTAGCATCAACTAAAAAAAGAATTAAATTTGCTTCCTTTTTAGCAATATCTGCTTGTCTTAAAATATCTTTTTCAATATCTTTTGGATGGACAATATCAATACCACCAGTGTCAACTAGATCAAATCTTTTAGAATTCCAAATTATTTCTTGATAATTTCTATCCCTAGTTGTTCCAGCAATATCAGAAGTAATGGCAACACGTTTTTCTGTTAAAGTATTAAATAGTGTTGATTTACCTGTATTTGCTCTACCAATTAAAACGACTTTATGCATATTTTATTGTTATATTTAAATATTAATTAATTTGATTTTATCAGTTTTTTAAGATTTTAGCTAATAAAAAACTCCTTGCTATATTTTAAACAAGGAGTGATTCTTATATATAATGATTTACCAAAATCTTGATGAAAGAATAATTATTCTCATTTTTAGATTATTCATTATATTTTTACCTATAAATGGGCTTTTTAGAGGCTTAAATAAGCTTCTATACAATTCCCTATGACGTCTATTCATTAATCCTCCAGTATTTCTTCAATTACTTCGTCTGTTGAAGTAGAAGTTTCTATTTTAGGTTCGGGTATTTTAAATTCATTAGCATGATCTTGTCCTAGTATAATAATAATATCAGGTTGATTATTTAAAGAACTTGGTGTGGTCGTAGCATTTAAATTATATTCTTGTAAAATGTATTCAGGAACGTCTTTAGCAATGTAGGCATCTAAATCGTTTTCTAACTTCTCTAAAGTTAATTCTTTTTCTCCGTCTGTTAGATCATAGATAATTGTTTTTTGATAATCATCAGATGGTGCATTATCATATGATATTACATTATAATTAATTTTTTCTAAATAAAGATATGTGTATAGAGCTAGACCTGTTATTTCTGTACCATTTTGTATGGCTATCTTAGCGTTTTCATCTTTAATCTTATTTAATTCAAATATATTTTTTATTAATGATGATAGTTTATTATAATCTCCATTCCTAGGTTGTAAAACATAAGCGCCTTCTTCGGTAATCATAGGTTCTAACAAGCTACCTGGTGAATCATCTAAAACAAATCGAGATATATTTTCATTATCAATACTTTTGGCAATTTCTGCTAATTTTAAAGCTTGCCAAACTGAGATATTGGTATCAACATGATCATCTAATAATTCAAAGATACTGGATATTTTTTTAGGGCTAGTTAAAGTTGAAAATGATAGTACCTTATCTTTAACAGCTTGGATTAATAATTGTTGTCTTCTACTTCTAGCAAAGTCTCCGCTCTCTCCATTAGTTCCATGCCTAGATCTAACAAACATTAGAGCAGTGTTACCATCCATTAGCTGCATGCCTTGTTCAAAGGAAACAGTTTGAGTTAAAAAGTCATCAGTTGGAAATGATTCATCAACAAAACTTCTTACAACATCAATATTAATACCACCAAGATCATCAATAAATGTTTCAAAGCCAGTAAAATCTATAATACTATGATAATGTATTTTAATGCCTAAGTTTTCTTCA
The DNA here is from genome assembly GCA_018672055.1 of bacterium. Classification (GTDB taxonomy): domain Bacteria; phylum Patescibacteriota; class Patescibacteriia; order UBA1558; family UBA10009; genus JABHGM01. The sequence goes on from JABHGM010000001.1 coordinate 376,214, forward strand.
ATGATAGCAGTTGCATCAACACCTGCTGTTTTATAATTCTCAGCGTATTCATAGGCATAGATAGAATTAATTTTTTGATAGCTATTATCTTGTAACTTTATTATTAAATCACGTGGTAATGAAATTAAAGCAATCTCTGAAGTTGATGGTTTTATACTACCAAGTATAATAGTGTCAGTTAAAAAAGGTCCTTCATGACCAACACCACCAACACCCATTAATAGAAAGTTAATTCTGTCACTACCTTCACCAGATAATTTTTTATCAGCACTACTTATTAAATTAGCCAAGTGCCTGAACGGATTAAATTTATTTAAAGGATTAGCACTAGAATCAGGTGTAGAAAAAGTTATTTCAGATAAATACATACCACCTGTTATAATCAATATTAGAGTAAGAACTAATATAATTTTTAAAATATTAAACTTAGACTCTTTGGGTTGTTCTAATACTTGGGTTTCAACAGATTTTTTAGCCAATGGTTTAGGTACTAAAAAATCAACCCTATCACTAGGCCTATTTCTAATTACTTTTGATCTTTTATGTATACCGTCAAGTGAACCCATAAAACAGATGAATTATAGTAAGAAATGGAGTCTTGGTCAATACTTTTAAATAGTGATATACTAGCATTTTAAAGAGGACGCGTAGCTCAGCTGGTTAGAGCGCTTGATTCACATTCAAGAGGTCAGTGGTTCAAATCCTCTCGTGTCCACCATTTTTGAAATAAAAAACCCCTACTATTAAAGTGGGGGTTAAAGAAGTTTGTTTACTTCAAGCAGATTGAGACCCATTCATTTTTTTTATCTTACGATTTCGTCGGTGAAGAATATAGACTTCTATAAGCATAACTATTAATATTACTGGCATAAAAACTACAAATACTCTATGATTGAATATTTGACTTAATGGCCAACCAGCCGCTAAAACTCCAGATAAGCCTGAAAGTAAGCCTGCAATTAGCCCTCCAAACAAACTAATTGGTATTGCCACAAATAAAGGCGTTTTCGTATTATTATCAAGTTTTACAAACCATTTATGATCATAAAGTTTTTCAAGACATTTTTCAAGCCATTCTAAGACATGAAATACATATTTTTTTAACATTGTTTTTCCTTTCATTGTATTTAAAGAACTAATTGATATAATTACTTTATCTTATTGAATAAGCTGTGTCAATTTAACATATAAATATATGTCTAAAATAACTAATCTAACTTACATTTTAAATGATAATAATGAAGTGCTTTTAATTAAGGTAATGAGAGGTGTAAGTAAAGGCTATTGGAACGCGCCAGGTGGTAAGTTAGAGGATAATGAAACAATTGAAGAATCAGCAATTAGAGAGACAGAAGAAGAAATAGGAATAAAAGTATTTAATTTAAAGCCAATGGGTATTATTGAATTTGTAGCTCCAGAAAAAAAAGATAATGAAAGTAAATGCTATATCTTTACCACTACTAAATATGAAGGTGAGCCCAAGCCTTCTGATGAAGGCATTCCTAAATGGTTTAAAATAGATGAAATACCATATGACAAGATGTGGGAAGATGACAGAGATTGGTTGCCTGAAGTGCTTGAAAAAGGTAAGGCAGTATATAAAAGATATCATTTAGATAAAGATGATAAGGTAGTGAAAGTAGAGGACTTGAAATTAAGTTAAATTTGTGATAATATAGAGTAAATTTTGCTAAAAATAAACAAAAAACTTAACATGGAAGAATCATTAAATAATTTACCTCCTGCTCCTAATCAACCATCTTACGCACAAAAGATTGGTGAATTTGTTTGGGAAATAGTTAAGATAGTAGTTATAGCTTTAGTTATAATTGTGCCTGTTAGAATGTATATTATTCAACCTTTTATTGTTGAAGGCGCTTCTATGGAACCTAACTTTTATGATGGTCAATATTTAATTGTTGATGAATTAAGTTATTTACTAGGTACTCCTAAAAGAGGTGAAGTTGTAATTTTTCATCCACCCAGTGATAAAGATGTTTATTATATAAAAAGAGTTATTGGTTTACCTGGTGAAAGAGTTTTGATTGAAAATGGTTCTATATATATATTTAATAATTCAAAGCCAACAGGTACTAGGCTTAATGAAGAAGAATATAGTTTAGATCATAAAATTGTTAAAAGTGAAAAAGATGATTTAACTCTAAAAGATGATGAGTATTATTTAATTGGTGATAATAGAACAAATAGTTTGGATTCAAGAAGAATTGGTCCAATTAAAATAGATTTTATAAAAGGCCGTGCTTGGGTAAGAGCTTTCCCATTTGATGACTTTTCTATATTTAAAGCTCCTAACTACAATTTTTAATATGGGTAAAACTAAAAATTTTCAAACAGTTAAAGGCATGAAGGATATATTGCCTGATGAACAAAAATATTGGAAGTATATTTATGGCTTAGTTGATAACCTAGCTCGTGAATATGGTTTTTCTAGAATTGATTTACCTCTAGTTGAAGATACTTCACTTTATTCAAGATCAGTTGGTACATCTTCAGAAATAGTTGAAAAAGAAATGTATTCATTTACTGATAAAGGTGATTCTAATATTTCTATGAGACCTGAATTTACTGCTGGTATTGTTCGTTCATATATAGAGCATGGCATGTTAGATAAGCCTCAGCCTTTAAAGCTATATACTACTGGTCCATGTTTTAGATATGATAGACCTCAATCAGGCAGATATAGACAATTTCATCAAATTAATTTTGAAATAATTGGTGAAGCTGATCCTATAACTGATGCTCAAATAATTCAAATTGCTTTTAAAATAAATCAATTAGTTGGTCTTGATGTAGTTATGCAAGTAAATAGTATTGGCTGTAAAGACTGTCGTCCAGATTATGAAAAAGTATTAAAAGATTATTTAAAAAAACACAGATCTAAGTTAAGTGAAATATCTAAAAAAAGATTTATTAAAAATCCTCTTAGAATTTTAGATTCAAAAGAAAAAGAAGATCAAGAAGTTATTGATAATGCACCTCAGCAAGTTGATCACTTATGTGATGGTTGTAAGAATCATTTTATACAAGTTTTAGAGTATTTAGATGAAATAGAAGTTCCTTATGCTTTAAATCCTAGAATTGTTAGAGGTTTAGATTATTATAGTAGAACTACTTTTGAAATAACACCTGCTAGTGATGAAGAACAAGGCAGACAAAGTGCTTTAGGTGGTGGCGGTAGATATGATGATTTGGTTGAATTAATTGGTGGACGTCCTGATACCCCTGCTGTTGGCTTTGCTTCTGGTATTGAAAGATTAATTTTACAAATAAAGAGTAAAGATTTAAAAGTACCATCAGATCCAGAGGTTGATGTATTTTTAGCACAGCTTGGAATTGAAGCTAGAAAAAAAGCTTTAGTACTATTTGAAGAATTAAAAGATGCAGGCTTTAATATACGTGAAGGATTTTCAAAAAAAGGTTTAAAGAATCAATTAGAGTTAGCTGATAAGCTGAATGCTAAATTAAGTTTAATTCTTGGTCAAAAAGAAATACTGGATGGTACTATTATGGTTAGAGACATGGAAGGTGGCATTCAAGAAGTAATTGATTACAAGAAGATAATCCCTGAACTTGAAAAACGATTAAAGAAAGTTGAAACTATAGTAGTTAATGATAAAATTAAAGAAGAAAAATAATCGATATATAATAAAATATCCTCAAATAATATGGGGATTTTTTATTTGACTTATGATAATAATTATGTTATCACTATAGTTAGAATTAATCGATTAATTAATCGAAATTCTTAAATAATAAATCTTATATGAAAGGTAGGTGAAGACGTGTTAGAAGTAAAAAGAAAAGATAATGAAAGTTTTGAATCACTTGTTAGAAGATTTTCTAAAAAGTTGATGCAAAGCGGCAGAGTTATCCAAGCTAAAAAAATTAGATATCATACAAAACCATTAAATAAGAGAGCCCAGAAATTAAAGGCTCTAAGACGTGAAGAAATTAATGATAAGAGAGAATATTTACGTAAAATTGGTAAATTGGATGAATATTTAGAAAATAAAAAAAGAATTGTTGTTAAAAAAAGATAACTATGTTAGATATTGAAAAAAGAATAGATGCTAATTTAATTAAAGCCTTAAAAGCTAAAGAAAGCGATATAGTAGATACCTTAAGATTAGTTAAAACAGCATTAAAGAATGAGCAAATTGCTAAGAAAGAAGAATTGAATGAGTCAGATATTTTAAAAGTATTGAAAAAGGAAGCAAAAAAGCGCAAAGAAGCTAGTATTGCATTTGAAAAAGGCAATAGGCCTCAATTAAAGGAAAAAGAAGATACTGAACTCAAAATTATTTTAGAATACTTACCCGAAGAAATATCAGATGAGGAATTGAACAAATTAGTAGATGAAGTATTAAGTAATCATCAAGAAGCTTCAATGCAAGATTTTGGCACTATTATGAAAGAAGTAATGGCTAAAACAGATAATCAAGTTGATGGATCCAGGGTAAGTGGATTAGTAAAAGGGAAATTAAGTTCATAAATTATTTAGAACTCGCCCATGCTTTTAAGTCAAAAAACAAAAATTACAAAAACAGCTACAATAGCCTTAGTTTTAGTCTTTGCGGTAGCTGTTTTTATGTTACTTACAACCATTGCTTTCGCTCAAGATGATTTTGGTTTAGAACCGGTTGTAGAATCAGGTTTAGGTACTACGGACATTAGATTAGTTATTATTAATATTATAAGGGTAGCTTTAGGTTTCTTAGGGATTTTAGCTGTTATCATAATATTATATGGTGGCTATGTTTGGATGACATCTGCTGGTAATGATGAAAATGTTAACAAAGCTAAAAGAATATTGGTTAATGGCGTAATTGGTTTAGTAATAATATTATCATCTTACGCTATTGTAACTTTTGTTTTTAATAAGATGGAAGATGTTATATTTGGAGATGGTTCAGAACAAGGTAGTGGTTATCAGAATTCTGATATTTCTGCAGGAGCTTTGGGTGGCGGGGTTATAGAAAGCGTTTATCCTTTACCTGGTGCTAATAATGTACCACGTAATACTTTAATAATGGTTTCATTTAAAGAAGAAATACTTTTAGATAGTATTATAACTGGTACTCATGCTAATTGTCCTGAGAATATATCATGTGGTATTTTAGCCGGTGATTCCGAAGATCCAAATGTTAAGATACTAAATTTAAATGACAACTCCATAATGTCGGCTAGTGATGTCATGGTTTATACTACTGATTTAAAAAATTATATCTTTGATCCATATGGTAGTACAGGTTCACATTTAGGTAACCCTAATGGCTATACTGATTATCAAGTTAATCTCTCAACTAATATATATTTTAATAATGATTTAAATACTCCAGTCTTTTCTTTAGATGGCTATACTTGGAATTTTGAAATAAGTAATATTATAGATTTAACACCACCGACAATTATTTCACGTATACCTCAAGGTGAGGTTAACAGGAATGTAGTTATTCAAATAGTATTTAGTGAAGCTATTAATGCTGCTGCTGCTGTTAATTTAAATAGCGTTGATGTTTTATATGAAAATGTAGCAGGTGAAGAAATATTAATAGAAGGAAGTAGAGTAATAAGTAATGGTTTTACAACTCTAACTATTGTTTCTGATATAGCGTGTGAAGGACCTTCAGAGTTTAATTCATGTGGTGATCCAGTCTATTGTTTTCCAGGTGATGAAGATATTTCTGTAACAGTTAAAGCTGTGACTGATCCTTTATTTCCTTTAGCTGGTATTTCTGATACAGCTGGTAATTCTTTAGCTTTAGACAATTCTTGGCTTTTTAATACAAATAATGAATTAGATTTAGATCCTCCTGAATTAGAATCTATTGATCCAGTAGATAATGCTGAACTGGTACCACGTAATAAGGTGATAGAGGCAGTATTTAATGAAGATCTATTAGCTAGCAGTGTAAATAGTACTAATGTTTTAATATATAATGGTTCATTAAATGATACTCCATATACTGTTAATTTAAATAATCATGATTTGATTAGAATTAACGCTACTATGGTAGGTAATGCTACATATAGTACACGTTTAACTTCAGGCATTAAAGATATTTATCAAAATTGTTTTATTCCTCCTTTAACTAATCCATAATGAGATTTATTAAAAACAATTTATTCATTTTAATATTACTTGTTGTAGTTAGTTTTTTTCTAATACCTAATCTTTCATTTGCTCAAACTGATTTAGGTTTAGAACCGGTTGCAGAAACAGGTTTAGGTTCTAGTAGTTTACCAGAGCTAATTGTTAGAATAATTCAAATAGCTTTAGGCTTTCTTGGTATCTTAGCCTTAATAGTTATACTTTATGGAGGCTATACATGGTTATCATCTGGTGGTAATCAAGATAAGGTGGCTGATGCTAAAAAAATACTTGTTAACGGTGTAATTGGTTTAGTAATAATATTATCTGCATTTAGTATTGTTACTTTTTTAATTACTAGAATATTTGATGCTACAGGTGGTGAAGCTTTGTATTGCGAAATAGGTCAAGTTGAAGAATGTTCTATGTCAGGTGATTGTGAAAGAGAGAAAACTTGTATTGATAATGGTGAAGGTAATGGTGTCTGGGGAGATTGCGAAATAATTTACTCAGGTGAATGTAGTCCACTTAGTGATAGTGAATTTTTTAGACTAACAGCAACTGCTCCAGCTAATGGGGATGAACTAAATATTGCTAATGTTGTGGTTCAATTAACTTTTAATAATAATGTAGGTGATTTTAATGCCATAGATTTATCAGAAGGAGAAGGTGTAACTATAGTTCAACGTTCAACTAATAATTTAGTACCTTTAGTAGGCGAAGTTTCAAATAATCCAAAAAAATTAAATATATATCCTGATAAAGATCAAGCTGGTTATGCTTGTACTGGACATCCAGATCTTGCTTGTTTTCCATATGATTCAATTGATGATTTAAATAATTGGTATACAGTTACTGTTTTAACTGAGGGCGTTGTTTTAACTAATTCTTCTGGAACTGAAGTTTCTTGTTTAGATATACCTTGCGTATTTGAATTTAAAACAGGGTTTTCTGTAGATACAGAAAACCCTGTTGTAGATTTAATTTCAGCTGTAAGTAATGGTCAGTTTGATTGGAATAATTCAGATAATATAGATATAAATATTTCTGAAAGCTTTTTATTTAATAGTCAGGCTTCTGATGACGCTGGTTTAGCTAGTTCTAATTTTTTTGAAAATCAAATTACTTTATCATCTACTCCTGATCTTGGACAAGGCTTGTTCTTATCACTTATTCCGTGGTCTCCTGAAGATTTAGGTTACCAAGTATCAGATGTAAAGCAGGTTGGGGCTGAAGTAACTGATTATGCTGGTAATTCAACTCAATCGATTAAACAAGTAACTCTTTTTTCAGCCACTTGTTATAACGAGATACAAGATGGAGATGAAATAGGTATAGATTGTGGTGGCTCATGTCCAGCGTGTAGTGATGAAAATGTAGATAATCCAATAATAACTTCTATTGATCCACCTAATGGTGCTTCAGGAAATTGGATAACCATTTATGGTTCAGGTTTTGGTGAGAGTCAAGGTACTATTAAATACAGGGATCAACTAGGAAATATTAATTATATTGGTGTACCTTCTTTAGGTATGTTGGTATGCGAAAGTCCATGGAATGATACTTGGATAATTATGGAAATACCAGATATTGATCTTGGTTTGGTTGATTTACAGGTGGTTAGGTTTAATTCTAGTATTAGTAGTAATTGGTATGAAGATTTTGATGTAAATACTATTCAAAGACCTGGTATTTGTTTAATGACTTCAGATGATGGATATTATAATGATGAATTAAATATTATTGGTCATAGTTTTGGTGATAACACTGATGTACGTGATATATTTTTTGGACAATCAGTGGAAAGGGTATCAGCTTCAAATCAAAGCTTCAGTATTGAGGGAAGCATAGAACATGCTTATGGTAATGTACCTTATTTAGAAAGTGGCCAGACAGTAGTTAGGGTTGAAATAGATGGTGAAGAAAGTAATGGACTATATTTTACAGTAATAGATTCTAACCAAGAAAGTTCAATAAGTTTTTCACCAGATTCAGGTAATGTAGGTGAATACATTACTATTTATGGTTCAGGTTTTGGTGATTTCAAAGGTGAAGGAACTGTATATTTTAATAATAATATTGAAGGTAGTTTTGATTTTCCAGATGCTTGTGGCACTAACTATTGGTCTGACGATCAAATCGTGGTTAAAGTACCTGTCGGATCAAGTGATGGAGCATTAAGAGTAGAAACAGATAGTGGTTACGTTGTTACTTCATCAACATTTTTTGATTTTAATAATACATTAGATATTTCTCCTGGAATTTGTAGTATTACTCCTAATTCAGGTTTAATAGATACGCCTGTATATATTGCTGGTGAGTTTTCTGAAGATGTTTTAGTTAATTTTTCTGGGATTGAACTATCTGATGTTGATATTGATAATAATGAAATAACCATCTTAGTTCCGAATGTTTCTTCAGGCTTAGTAAATTTAGAAGAACCAACTGGCGCTGAAAGTAATAGTGTTAATTTTTCAGTTGGTCAGACTTCTCAAGGCGGAGAACCTAATGATGATTATTTTGAATGGCAGTTTACAACTTGTGAAGATTGTTTAATTCCTGAAGTTGAGGAAAATGGTATATGTTCAAATGGTGATTTAGCTTCACCAAGCCCAAGACCATATAGTACTGATGGTTTTATTGATCAAGATGTTACCATAACTTTTAATAGTACTATGGACCATAGTACATTTATTGCTAATGATTCTGTTATTTTAGAAGTATGTGATGGTTTAGAAGTTAATTGTACTTCTAGTAATTGGTCATTTGTATTAGGTGATAATAGAAATTCTGTAGTATTAAATCCAGATAATGATTTTAATGCTGATACTTGGTATAGGATAACTTTAACTGAAGATATTGCTAATTTTGAATATAATATGGATGCAGAATATTCTTGGTCATTTAAAACAGCTCAAGAAAATTTACAATGTACTGCTGACTCAGTTATTATTTCTCCTTATGATAGAAGAGAAGGATCAACGCTTGGACCAATTGAATTAAATGAATATGTTAACTATTCAGCATCAGGTGTAAATAGTAATAATTGTGCTTCATGTTCAGATGATTTTGAATGGGAATGGGAATCGAATGATCCAGGTGCTGTTATATCTGATACTAATTTATCAACTAATCAACTACATGCTGAAGGTTTAATTTCTTCTAATCAAGAAATAATAATAGCTCAGATAATAGACGTTGAACCTTATCCAATAGGTAATGCATATTTAAATATTGTAGAAGAAACAGGTAATCAAGATAATGAGCCAGGTGATGATCAATTACTGCTTGTTGATTATCAACCGGTTGGTGATCAGGTTTGCTTAAATACCTTAGCTCAAGTTGAATTTAATCATGGATTATCGGATAATGGCTTATCTCAGTTTAGTTTTTTTAAGTGCTCAACTAGCGAAGGAGACTGTCCAACTTTAGGGGAGGGAGGTAATTGGATATCTGCAGGTTCAGACATTACTTTTAATAACAATAATACTCTAGTTAGTATGTCTCCTAGTAGTGGTTTACTTGATCCAGATTTTGATTATAGGATAATTATGTATAGTGGTGATCCTGATATTCTTGGTGAGAGTCGCATTAGTACAGATGATGGCTTATTCTTAAATCAAGAAGGCTGTGAATATGGAGGCGGTAATTGGTTTCAGGGTATGCAATGGTGCTATTGGATATTTAGCACAGTAGATGAAAGGTGTGAAGTTGATAGCATAGGAATTTCTCCAAATAATGTTATTAATAATATTAATGATACACAGGATTGGCAGGCTACAGCTTATGATCAAGAAGGCTTAGCATTAACTGATGTTGTTGACTCATGGACTGTTAATGATAGTGAAATAGCTAGTATTGTAGATAATGGTGATAATACTGCTACTACTGATAGTCTATCATCTGGCAGTACTTGGCTTTATACTGATATAGATATAGATAATATTCGAGGGGAAGCCTGGTTAGAAGTGGAGCCAAGTATTGTTAATCCTCAAATAATTAGTACTCAACCTATAGGTCAAGAATATTTTTGTACAAACTCATTGGTAGAAGTTACTTTTGATCAGTATTTAAAGAGAGAGACTGTAAATCAAAATACATTTGAATTAAATCAATTTTCAGATACAGATTTAGGTGGCTGTATTGCTTTTGATGAAACTATAGCTTTTGGTGAGCCAACTAATTTAATAAATAAATTTACGGATGTATATTTTAATAAGTTTATATCTAATTTAACTAGTAAGTTAGTAAATTATGTATTTAACAAGGTGTATGCTATTGTTCCTGACTGGATTCCTCAATCTGGATATTGGTGTCCCTTAAATAATTCAGGTGAATGGATTTTAGATAATATTGGTGGTGAAGGTAGGGTTAAATTTCAGCTAAACGAGGTTTTGCCAGGAAATAGTAGTATTCAAGTTTTAATTCAAGGCGGTCAAGGTGGAGTCTTAAGTATTCAAGACTTACCTTTAGATATAAATAGTGATACTTATGATTATTATTTTAATACTAGTGATACTTATTGTGAATTGAGCTTTTTACAAGTTTCTACTGATTTAGAAACTTATTCGCCAGAGTATACTTTTAATATTAGTGAAGATTCTAGCAATCTAGATGAAAATGATCCATTGAGTGGTAATTTTGATACTATTAATGATTATGATAAAGCTTTCTATGTAACTGGTTTTAGTCAAAATGGTCAAGCTTTGACTTCAGTGCCTGGTGAGTATGAATGGATATGGCGTTGGAATAGTGAAGACACTTCTATTGCTTTAACTACAGATTCTGTTAATTACAGTGAGTATTATGATGCAGATTATGATGGTAACTATAATGTAGTACTAGCCGCTAACAATAATGGTGAAACAGATATTACTGCTCATGCAGTATTTATAGATAACAGTTCCTTGGCAGGTACTGGGCAGGTTATCGTTGATTTATGCGAAAATCCATGGCCAGCTGTAGATATAACTAATTTAGATAATACATATTATGAAGATACTAATTTTTCATTTGGTTTAAGTTATTGTCGTGATGCTGGTTTATATGGCTTTAATGATGATCTACCTTCACTTGGTGATATTTCTGATAATGTAACCCTTTATAATATTAGTGCTGATGATTTATTAAAAGAGTATTTAATGCCAGTAGGAGATGATCTTATTGGTTTAAGAGTATATACTAATGATAATCATTTAAGTCCAGCTGAGTGGTATTCAAATAATATACCTGAGTTACAGCAGGGTAATTTATCCTATCTAATAGTAGATGGCTATCAAGCAATTCAAGATGGTAGAACTATTTACGTAGCAGCTACTAGTGTAACTAATGATAATATATCAATTTATTCAGATATTTTCCTTCTATCATATAACTCTGAGGCTTCAGCTGAAACAGTTAATATATATAATCAATTAATTGATAGATGGATTTTTAATACAAATATTTTAGAAGAGAATAAGGGTAAGTTAATTAGAGATTTAAAAAGGTTAAATGATTTAACCTATATTAAAGAAGTATTAAATAATTATAATGCTATAAATAATACATATCCTATATTATCAGGTGGTACTTTCTTAACAGGTATGAGTACTTCTAAATGGCCTTCCTGGAATAATACTTTTTCTTCAGAACTTAATGCTTCATTACCTATTGATCCTATTAATCAATTTAATGCATGCGCAGATTGCACTTCATCTTCAGATGCTAGTTGTGATAACTATGATATAAATACTTGTTGGAACCCTGATTTAAATAACGGGCAAGGTAATTTTTCTTGTGACGCTGGTTCTTATTTCTATAGATATCAATATTCATATAATGCAGGACCTGATTATTTATTAGCTGCTAAAATGGAATTTCCATATGTAGGTAATATAGCTTCTACTTGGAATCCTTCTTTCGATACTAATCATTTATATTTAAGTACAGAATTTGTAGAAGGTTGTGGTTTTGAATTTTTAGGACAAGTTTGTGGTAATGGTTCTATTGAAGGCAGTGAAGAATGTGAGTTAGGTGATTCTATAAATTACTGTGGCTATGATCACGCATATTACGAGTCACAACTAGTTGGTTGTTCTGATATTGATTGTACTTGGGCTGAAGATGATTCTGGTGTTTGCGGAGGTTATTGTGGTGATGGTAATGTTGATAGTTTTGAAGATTGTGACGGAGGCATTAATTGTAGTGACACTTGTGATTTTATACCATATTGTGGTGATAATATTGCTCAAACTTATTTAGATGAAGAATGTGATGGTTCTGATTTAGGTAATTTTAGTTGTAGTGATAATTCAACACCTAGTTGTAATACGTCTTGTGAAATAAGTTGTCCTTCTGGTGAATTATATGGTGGATCATGTGGTAATAATATAAAAGAAGGCACAGAAGAGTGTGATGGTCTTGATACGCCTCCTAATACCTCATGTAACACATCCTGTGAGGTAACAAGCTGTACTGGTAGTTATTTAGCTTGTGATGGTAATTTAACTGATTTAGATGGTTGTGAAGTAGATATATTATCTGATGAATATAATTGTACTGCTTGTGGTAATAGCTGTTATGATGTTTCTGATATTAATGAGAATACTTTAGTTGAGTGTACTCAATATATTAATGATGATGGAGATGATTCAGCTGTTTGTTCATATGGTTGTAATCCATATGATACTTGGTTAAACTGTGATTATTCTCCAGCGGGTTGTGAATCAAATTATTTAACGGATTCTAGTAATTGTAATGTTTGTGGAAATGACTGTAGTATTGATCCTGGCACTATAATTCAAGCTGATCTTGATAATAATATTGATTATTTTTCAGGTTCACCATATCCAGCAGCTGATACTACAATTTATACCTGTGAAAATGGCGGTTGTGGTTTTATTTGTGAGGAAGGTAGTTATGCAAATTGTGATGAAGTTTCTGATTGTGAAACTATTTTATATAATGATAGTGAAATTACTTGCGGAGAATGTGGTAACGGAGTAATTGAAGGTAATGAGCAATGTGAATTAGGTGATTATAGTGCAGAGTTAGTATTTGTTTTTGATATTTCTACAAGTATGGATGATGATGCAGCTGGTCTATGTTCAGCTTTAGATAGCTTATCTCAAGAATTAGATGAAGATGAAATTAACTATATGTTAACTGTAATGACTTTAAATGGTGGTGTTGGCACAACAACTGTTGGCACAACAGATGCTTATGATGCTTTAGTGACTGATTGTGATATATATGGACATGATAATATTCAACACTTTAATTTTTATGATAATTCATCAAATAATATTTCAGTTGACGTCGAACAAACTTGTGGGGTAATAACTGGTGCTAAGGAACATTGGGGATATGCTACAAATATTATTGCTCAGTCATATAATTGGAATACAGATTATTCAATAACACAAAAGATAATTGTACCAGTTAGTAATGAAGGTCCTTGGTGTGGTGGCGGTAATACTAGTAATGATAGTACTATTGATAGTGAGGATATTAGTATTGTTTCTACTGCTATTACTACAGCCCTGAATAATTCTGTATTAGTTAGTCCTGTTATAATTCAATTTATTCCACTTGATTATGATGAGGATGATGATGATTATGAAACATATTATTATGATGATAATGAAGAACCAGCTCAATCTTACGCTAGTCTTTCCTGGGGTGCTTTATCTGGTTTAAGTGATAATTTTGTACAGACTGGTGGAATATATACTAATTCATCAGATAATTGGTCTAGTACAATAAATACTATAATTACGGGTAGTACTTGTACTGATGAATGTATTTTTCCAGTGATTGAATAATTTTAATAATTAATATATAAATTGTGTATTACATATGATGCAATTTAATAGTTAATTTGATATAATATTAGTATTAAATAAAATATTTTATGTTTGATGATCAACAACAAAATCAAGTAGGTGAGCAACCTATACCAAAACAAGAACCAGAGCCTACAGTTATGCCTGATTTAAATGAGGCACCTAGCAATATACCAGTCCCTAATGAACCTGAAGACATATTTAAAGACTCTGAGGCTACTTCAGTCCCTAGTACTCCACCAGAACCTCAGGCTGCTCCAGAACCATCTGGTCCACCTGAGCCACTCAAAGAATTACCTGATGATTTAGATGGTGATGAAAAAGATAAGAAGTTTTTTATTATGGGTTTAGTAATTGTCTTTATTATCGTTTTTATAGGTGGCTATTATGCTTATACAAAACTTTTTAAAGATGATGTTATGGATGTACCATTGGTAGATTTTACTCAAGAGGATTCAATTAATGATTCTAATGATATTATAATTGATGAAGAATCAGATAATGTGCCAACCAGCGAAGAATTAGAACAAGAAATTAGTGATCTTGAAGATCAAATTACACCAAGTGAAGATACTACAGATTCAGATAATGATGGTTTAACTGATGTTGAAGAATTAGCAATTGGTACTGATCCTTTTGAAGTAGATAGTGATGGTGACGGACTATTTGATAGAGAAGAAGTTAAAGTTTATCACACTAATCCTTTAAACCCTGATACAGATGGTGATGGGTGGTTAGATGGTACGGATGAAGTACATAAAGGCTGGGATCCATTAGGTCCTGGAAGACTCTTAGATATAAATAATCAATAATAATAAATGTTTACACCTCCAGACAAACAACCTGAAATTGTTTTAGATGATAGAGAAGCTAAGGTATTAACAGAAGAACCTGTTGAGCCAGCTGTTGAAGAAGAATTGCCAGAAATTCAAAGCAATGATATCCATACAATGCCAGATAAGTTTTTAAAATCAACAGATGCTCCTAAAACAAAAGGTAGAATAAGTTGGGTAGTTTTAGCTTCGGTTATTTTTATTGTAGTAGGTGGTGTTATTGTAACTCTATTCCTTTATTTTACACGGGAAGATGAAGTTTTAACTATTCCTGATGATATTAGTAATTTAAATATTAATATAGATTTACCAACCTCAACACCTAGTGATTTAGACGATGTTAATGATGATACTGATTTAACTGAGCCTGAATCACGTGATAGTAAGAGATTAAATGATATTTATGACTTAAAATCAGCTTTAGCTATGTACTTTGCTAAATATGATGAGTATCCAGTTAATTTAAATACTTTACTTAGAGACTATTTAACATTAATACCAGAAAATCCAACTCCAGGTGGTGATAGTTATGATTATAAAGTAAATCAAGATCAAATTGATTTTGAATTAACTTTTTCTTTAGAATCAGGTGGTCCATTTGGTAACTTAACTTTAGACGCAAGTAAGTATGTTTTAACACCACAAGGTATTAGATTATATATTGATCCTGATTCACTATTACCAGATGATGAAGTAATAGCAGATACTACTCAAATACAAATGGGTTTAGATTCAGATGAAGATGGTGTATCTGATATTGAGGAAAATATGTATCAAACTAATTCAACTTTAAAAGATTCAGATGAAGATGGTTATGATGATGCTATTGAGATTTTAGCGCTATTTGATCCGGCCATCGGTGATGGTGCTAAGTTACTTGATTCAAGTTCAGTTGCTATTTATCAAAATCCTAGCTATTTCTATTCTTTAATTTATCCTGCCTCTTGGACAACTACACCTTTAACTGTTGATAATAAGGAAGTAGTATTTATTTCAAGTACTGGAGAATTTTTTGAAGTAATTATTCAAGATAATCCACTTGGTATGTCAGCATATAGTTGGTATTTAGCAAATAATCCAGGTGTTGATCCAAATACTTTAACTACGTTATTAATTGATGGTTTGCCTGCAGTTAAATCACCTGATGGTTTAAGAACATATCTTGGTATTGGTTCAAGTATATATATGCTAAATTATAATGTTGGTGCTAGTATGCAGACTAATTTTTATACTTCATATAGATTATTTAGTGAAAAATTAATTTTTATTGATCCTAGTACTATTGAAGTAGGTGATACAGGCACTACAACAACTCAAGAATAAGATGATAAGTTTATCTATAAACTACAAAGTAAAAATGCCTCTTATCTTTGGAGGCTTTTTAAAAAAGATATCTAAAGTAACTTCAACTAAGCTTAAAGTTAAAAAAGAGATGGATGTTTCTTTAGTTTTTGTTGGTGAAATGAGAATGAAAAAACTTAATGCAATTTACAGGGGGCAAGATGAAGTAACTGATGTCTTGTCATTTGGTGAAGTTAATGAAATAGTAATTTGTTTTAAACAAGCCAAGCGTCAAGCTACATCATCAGATACTAGTATTAAGCAAGAAGTAGGTTTCTTATTCTCTCATGGCTTATTACATCTTTTAGGTTATACTCATAATACAGGGAGTAAGTATAAAAAGATGATTGGTCTTCAAGAAGATATATTAAAAAAGAGTCTCAAGTCATAATAACTAGAACAAGTAATTTGTTCAGTAATAAGTTAATTTTGGGGAAAAGTACAAAGGTTGATAATAATACCTTTTTTTAGTATAATTAATTCACGATGAACTAAATTTATTAGTTTAATTTTTCGTGTAATTAAGGATGATAAATTATGCCTCATGAAAATATAATAACCGGATTAGATATTGGGTCCAGCTATATCAGAGCTGTTGTCTTAAGAACTAGCGGTGAAGATGGAAATATTGAAATAATTGGCGCTGCTGAAAAGCAAAGCCAGGGTATTTCCAAAGGAATGGTTACTGATATTGAAGACGCAGTTTCAAGTATCTCTGAAGTTTTAGAACAACTTGAAAGAATGACTGGTTACCCTGTAGAATCTGCTGTGGTAGGCATTTCTGGTACCCATATTAAGACTTTAGAGAGTACAGGTGTTGTAGCAGTAGCTAGAGCTGATAAAGAAATAACTGAAGAAGATGTTGAAAGAGCTATTGAAGCTGCTCAAGCAGTAGCTACCCCACCAAATCATGAAATACTTCATGTTATACCTCGTGACTTTACAGTAGATAATCAAACTGGGGTAAAAGATCCAGTTGGTATGAATGGAGTTCGTTTAGAAGTATCAACTCAGATTATAATTGGGCTATCATCACAGATAAAAAACTTAACTAAATCAATATATAGGACAGGTGTTGATATTAATGATTTAGTTTTTGGAGTACTAGCTAGTTCTGAAAGTATTTTAGAAAAAAAGCAAAAAGAATTAGGTGTAGCCTTGGTAAACATTGGTAGTCATATTACTACTCTTATTGTTTACGAAGAAGGTGATATTTTACATACTGCAGTTTTACCACTTGGTTCAAATCACGTTACTTCTGATATTGCTATTGGTCTACGTACTTCTGTTGAAGCTGCTGAAGTTATTAAACTTGAAGTTGCTAAAGCTAGTTGTAAGAAAATTGGTAAACGTGATGAAATAGATTTAGCTAAATTTTCTGATAGAGAGAATGAAAGAACTATGGTTTCTGTAAAACAGATTTGTGATATATCAGAGGCTAGAGCAGAAGAAATATTTAGTTTAGTTGATAGAGAATTAAAAATAATAAATCGTTCTGGCTTACTTCCTTCTGGTATTGTTTTAACTGGCGGTGGTTCTAAGTTAGAAGGTTTAGTTGCTATGGCTAAAGATAAATTAAAATTACCAGTTGTTTTAGGAAAGCCATATGATATTGCTGATAATGCTATTGATAAAGTAAATGATCCAGGTTACTCTACTGCTTTAGGGCTTGCTCTATGGGGTAGTCATAGCGGTTACAAGAGATCTAAATTTAATTTACCTAGCTTTTCTTCAGTTGATGATGCAGTAGATAAAATGAAAGATTGGTTTAAAACATTACTTCCTTAAATTAATATTAATAATTATATATTTATATGGCTAAATCTAAATCAATAGAAATAAAACCAGATATAGAAACTTTTGCAAAAATTAAAGTGATTGGTTTAGGTGGATCAGGTGGATCTGCTATCAATCGCATGATTAAGTCTAAGCTTCATGGTATTGAGTTTATTGCTATAAATACCGATGCTCAGGCTTTAAATAGTAATAAGGCATCAAAAAAGGTACATATAGGTAGAGAAGCTACTCGTGGTTTAGGTGCTGGTATGGATCCAGAACTAGGTGCTCAAGCTGCTGAAGAAAATGAAGAAGATATTAGGAAAGCTTTAGATGGAGCTGACATGGTTTTTATAACCTGTGGTTTAGGTGGTGGTACTGGTACAGGCTCTGCTCCAATTGTAGCTGATATTGCTCGTGAACTTGGTGCTTTAACGGTTGGTGTGGTCACTAAGCCGTTTTCTTTTGAAGGTGCTCAAAGAAAAGGTATTGGAGATAGAGGTTTAGATAGTTTAACTGATAAGGTTGATACAATAATTACAATTCCTAATGATAGATTATTACAAGTAATTGATAAGAAGACATCTTTACTTGATGCCTTCGCTATTGTTGATGAAGTTTTAAAACAAGGTGTCCAAGGAATTTCTGAAATAATTACAGTACCAGGACTCGTTAATGTCGATTTCGCTGATGTAAAAGCTATTATGAAAGATGCTGGGTCTGCTTTAATGGGTATTGGTAGAGCAAGTGGTGAATCAAGAGCCGTTGATGCAGCTCGTGCTGCTATTGATAGTCCTTTGCTTGAATTGTCTATTAAAGGTGCTAAAGGAGTTCTCTTCACTATTTCTGGTAGTAAAGATTTAAGTATGCATGAAGTTAACGAAGCCGCCGAGGTAATAACTTCTTCAGTTGATCAAAATGCTAAAGTTATCTTTGGAGCTATTATTGATGAATCTTTAACTGATGAAGTAAAGATTACAGTAATTGCTACTGGCTTTAATACAGCTAGATCAGATGGTGGAGATGTAGATTCAGTTATTAAGGAAGATACTTTTAATACAACACCTGCTTTTGAAAAAATAGTAGAGAAACCTCCAATAGCAAGTCGTAATCTTTTTTCTAAAAAAGCTAGTAAAAAAGATTCAGCTGAAAAAGTAAGTTTGCCTCCTAAATCAAAAGAAGAAGAAGAATTAGAAATACCAGCTTTCATTAGAAAAAAGATGGGTAGTAAATAATATATGAAATGTCCTGTTTGTTTAACACAAGATACCAAAGTAAATGATTCTCGATTAATTGATGATGGTTTCTCAATAAGAAGAAGAAGAGAATGTCAGAAATGTAATTTTAGGTTTTCAACTCAAGAACAGATGGAAATTCTAAATTTAATGGTAATTAAAAGAGATGGTAACAAAGAATCATATCAACAAGATAAGATAAAAAGAGGTTTAGAAAGAGCTTTAGAAAAAAGACCATATTCACTAGATCAATTTAAAAAGTTAGTTAACAGAGTAGAGAGAGATTTTCAGAAAAAAAAGAAAGAAGAAATTACTAGTGAAGAAATAGGTGAGGTCTTAATGAAAAGATTAAAGAGTTTTGATAAGGTAGCCTATATACGTTTTGCTTCAGTCTATAGATCATTTGAAGATGTTAAGACGTTTCAAAAAGAGTTAAAGAGTTTAGTAAATAAGAGAGTTCAAAAAAATAAGAAAAAATAATGGAAAGACATTTTAACAGAGTAACTAGAATTATAATTGCCGGAACTTTGGCAATAATTATTTGGATAGTTGGTGTAATAATTGGTCAAGAACAAACAGTTACTATTTTAAATCCAGAAGGTGGTTTAGGTGGTCTAATTAGCAGAAGTAGAACAGCTCAAGTAAGTTTAATGTTAGATTATGGTACAGGTGAAATTAAAGTATATCCGGAGATTAAATTAAGCTATGGTTCATCAGTTTTAGACTTACTTGATCGTATTAATAATTTAGAAAGTGAATTTAATCTAAACTATACTTTAGAAGATAATATAGAACTTACTTCATTTACTATAAGTGATTATCCAAATATATTAGACGGTAAGAATTGGTTAGTTTGGATTGATAATGGATTACAAGTTGATGACTATAATCTAATAAAATTAAAGTCAGGTGATAATATAGAATTAAAATATATTAAATTAAAAGAATAAATATATGCCTAATTATCAAGGCGCTTCATTAGAAGAGCAAGTTAAAGTACTCTTAGAACAAAATTTAGCTTACTCAAAAGAAATATATCATATGTCTAAAAAGATAAAGGGATATATTTTATGGGGCAGAATAATGACAACTGTAAGTATAGTTGTTTTTGTTATTTTACCAATTGTAGTTGGTTTCGTGGTTTTACCACCCCTTTTAAATGATGCTATGAGTCAATTTTTACCAGCTGGAAGTAAATCAAATACTGGGTTACTTGGTGATGATGCATCGACAACTGATTTAATAGATATGATCAAAAATAGTGGTGGTGCTTTAAATTATTATCAGCAGATTTTAGATCAAACTAATCAGTGATAAATATTTTAAATAATATATTTACCTCTTTTAATTAGAGGTTTTTATATCTCTTCTTAAAAAATATGAATTTGTATCATAATATAAGATTAATAGATGAATTAGGTATTCCGCATCCTAAATGGGAATTTGTTAGGTCAAGTAAAGAATTAAAAAAATTTCATACTACTAAAGATTATTGTGGTTGGACAATACGTGTTGCTTTTTTTAAAGATAATGATTTTAGAAAACCTATCTATGATAATTGGGTGCCTAAAAATAAAGTATTAAAAAAAGTAGATGAATTTGCAGAACTAGCTCAAAATGATTATTTTATCGTAGTATACCCATCTTGGAAGTTTAATAAATCAGGTACCCTTTTAATTGATGATGACCAATATATAATTGAAGCACATGCAGGTAGTGTTCAAGATTTAATGAGAAAAGGTAATGTAGATACTAGTTTAGTATTTAACAGAGAAATGAAATTAATAGATGATAGTATTGGTAATCCAGATTTTTTAACTAAGAAAGAAATAAAGAATATTTTAAAAGCTACAGATATTATTAACAAGCCTACTATGTTAGAATGGGCTATTGGTCAACAAAATGAATTTAATTTTAATAAATTAGAAGATTTAAAAGTAGCAGGTAAAATGTTAGTAAAAAAATATGAAGGAACAGTTAGATAAAATAAAAGAGCTTAAAAAAAGAATTAAAGATTTAAAATCTAATATTGATTTTAATTCCAAAAAAGAAGAAATAACTAGTTTAGAAGAAAGAATGAATACACCTAATTTTTGGGGCAATCAAGATGAAGCAACTATGGTTTCACAAAAAGTAGCCGCTCTTAAAGAAGAGATAACTAATTGGAAAGATATTGATACTGGAATAAAAGATATGTATGATTTAGCTAAAGAAGATGAAGATATTGATTTAAATGATGAGTATGAAATATTAAATAGTAAATTTAATAAGTTAGAAATACTTACAGTGTTAAATAATAAATATGATGATTCTAATGCTATATTATCAATTTACGCTGGAGCTGGCGGAGTAGATGCTCAAGATTGGGCAGAGATGTTACTTAGAATGTATTTAAGATATGCAGAAAAGAAAGATTTTAAAGTTAAAACACTAGATAAGTCAAAAGGTACTGAAGCAGGTATTAAGTCTGTTACTTTAGAAATAAAAGGTAGATATGCTTATGGTTTTTTAAAATCAGAAAGTGGAGTACATAGATTAGTTAGATTATCTCCATATGATTCTGATAATGCTAGACATACTTCTTTTGCTATGGTGGAAATAATACCTGAGATAGAAGTAGATTCTGATTTTGAGATAAAAGATGATGACTTAAAGGTAGATACCTTTAAAGCTTCAGGTCATGGTGGTCAAAGTGTTAATACAACAGATTCAGCAGTAAGAATAACTCATTTGCCTACTAAAATAACTGTAACCTGTCAAAATGAAAGATCTCAGCATCAGAATAAAGATACAGCTTTAAAGTATTTAAGAGGTAAGTTGATCAAATATAATGAAACAAAGGTTGAAGCTGAAAGACAAAGACTAAGAGGTGAATTTACTGAAGCTGCTTGGGGCAATCAAATACGTTCATATGTATTACATCCATATAAGATGGTTAAAGATCACAGAACTAAATATGAAGAAAAAGATCCAGAACGAGTATTAGATGGAGAGATAGATAAATATATAGAAGAATATTTAAAAAGTCAGATAGAATAAAAAAAGACCCGTCCTAAGATGGGTCTTTATTTGGAAATATATTAAATATTAATTATTCCAACCTCATTAGCTATTGCTATATAAGTAAGTATTGATAATGAAGTAGTAGTTAATCCAAGACTAATGAAGAAGCAACTTTTAAATGCTTTTTCTTTTTTTTGAGGATCAGAATAGTCAACTGCCCAATCAAGATAATCAAGTATATATATGAATAGTATTATAGCGCTTATTATAATAAGTATACTACCTGCTATTTTCCATGCTATATGACTTTGAATAAAACTTAATAGAATAAGTATTATTGAGGACAAAAAGCATTGAGTCATAAAATAGAAAATGATTGGTGATTTTAGATTAATACTACTAACAAAATGTATTTTTGTACCATCAATTTTTAATATTTTAGCTATTAAGAAAAAAGTAATTGGTAGTAAAAATAATATTATACTAAGTGTACCAGCGGATTTATTATATTCTATTTCACTATGCGCTTGGATGAGCATGAAATCAGTACATATTAATATAGTTATTAATGAGACAATAATCTCTCTCGATATTCTAAGTAACATTTATTCTCCTTTTTAAAAAGCAATAATATTGTATTCTAATTTAATTTTATCTATTTGTCAATTATTGAAATAAAAAACTCTTCATTCAGGAAGAGTTTATGTAGCTACTTAATATTTACCAAGTTAACCAATTTTGAAGAGCAAAATTTTCTAAATATGTGGGAAGATTATTATATATCCTAACAGTTGGTATCATGATTACTAAATAGAGACAAAGAGTAGTTAATAGACCTATTATTGTCCATTGTTCTTTAGAATTTATGTACTTATTATATTCGTAATTTCTATCTATTGTATCTGTTAGTAATCTAGTTGCATAATATAGAAGAAATACAATCACTATGAGACCAGGCATGATTTGAGCTGACGTTGGATTTGCATTTTTCGCTATAAGAAGACCACTAATAGCAATAATTAGGAGCTGACTAACTATTACATAATCTCTTATTTTATTTACTTCTTTACCTTTTTTATATGGACCAGGATTTAATGAAAATGCCATTAAAATATATACAAAGATACTAATACCAACAGTCATATTATATCCTATAATCGGGGCAAGGCATATATAAAAAATAAATGTAAATAATAGTCCAATTACTGAAATACCAAAACTTTTACATATCGTATAAAAATTATTCATTTTACACTCCTATTTTTATTTATTTGAAAGATCGTTAATTACAACTTAGTATACATAATATGATTTGTCAATTATTGAAATAAAAAACCCATCGTAAAGACGGGTTTATAAGGATTGATATTAATTAAGTAAGTACCAATATTTTTGTAAACAGAAATAATCTAAGATAGATGATTTATCTGCAGCAACTGTTATTGTTGAGTATGTTATCAGTATCAATAATACAGCTGTTAATATGAGACTAACAAAAAACCAGTATTTGTACTTTTGTTCAATATTAAAGAATGGGTGATAAGGCATCGGCGCATGGTGATCATAGTAATCAGTTAAAGCATTTACCCACTTAAAATATTTATTTGAAAAATATATCATGATGAGAAAACTAGCTATACTAATAATCATGTTACCTATTTCATCAATAAAAGGTTGATAAAATGTACTGACCAAAATTAATATAGTCGCTGAAAGATAAGATTGAGTTACTAAATATAGATTGGTTGGTTTATCATATTTTTTGGATTCTTCTGAGTAATGGGCTTCTTTAGGATGAGAAAGAGGTTTTTTATATAATTCAAGTATCCATATTCCAGCTGGTGTTATTATTAACATCCATCCAAGAAAGTGGAATGATTGTTGGAAACTCATTCCAAGCTTTACTCCAAATATAATTAAGCTAATACAATATAGCAAACTTAGTATGGGGTATAAGAAATTACGAGATATATTTTTTATTGAATATATTCTTATTTCTTTTTTTGTTGGTACCATTAGGTTCTCCTTTATTTTTTAAAAAGCAATAAAGAATTATCTTAACTTAATTTATATTATTTGTCAATGTTTAGCCAAAATTCGTAATATATAGTAAAATAGATATATGAATAAAATATATCTATATAACACTCTAACGCGTAAGAAAGAGATATTTAAGCCTATACGAGGTAATAAGGTTGGTTTATATACATGTGGTCCTACAGTATATAATTACGCACATATTGGTAATTTAAGAACCTATGTTTTTGAAGATGTTTTAAGACGTGTTTTAGAATTTAATAAATATCGTGTAAAACATATAATGAATATTACTGATGTTGGGCACTTAACATCAGATGGTGATACTGGTGAAGACAAGATAGAAAAAGGAGCAGAGCGAGAAGGTAAGACAGTTTGGCAGATAGCAGAGTACTATACTGATGCTTTTAAAGAACATCTTAATGCTTTAAATATTTTAATGCCTGATAAATGGGTAAAAGCTACTGACTATATTAAATTACAAATTAAATTAATTAAGAAATTAGAAAAAAAAGGTTTAACATATAAAATAGCTGATGGTATTTACTTTGATAGCTCTAAGTACAATGAATATGCAAAATTAGCTAAATTAAATATAAAAGGGCAAAGAGAAGGGGCTAGAGTAGAAGTGAATAAAGAAAAGAAGAATTCAACTGATTTTGCTTTATGGAAATTTAGTCCTAAAGATTCAAAAAGACAAATGGAATGGGCTAGTCCGTGGGGTAAGGGTTTTCCAGGTTGGCATTTAGAATGTAGTACTCTTAGTATGAAATTCTTAGGTAAAGAGTTTGATATTCATTGTGGAGGCATAGATCATATACCTGTACATCATACTAACGAGAGGGCTCAGAATTGGGGTATAACAGGGAGTGAAGTAGTTAAGTATTGGGTTCATGGAGAATTTTTAATAATGGATAAGAATAAGATGGCTAAGAGTGAAGGTAATTTTATTATTCTACAAACTTTGATTGATAAAAAATTTAATCCATTAGCTTATAAGTATTTTATATTACAAGCACATTATAGGTCTAAGTTAAATTTTTCATATGAAGCATTACAAGCTGCTCAAACTGGTTATGATAATTTAATTAGAACTATTTCTAGTTTTGATAAACCAGGTAAAGTATGTAGTAGCTGTTTAGAAAGATTTCAAAAAGCTATTAATAATGATTTAGACACTTCTAAAGCTTTAGCTATACTTCAAGAATTAATTAAATCAGATAAGGCTAGTTCTGTTAAAAGAGCTACTATAATTGAATTTGATAAAGTATTAGGACTTAATTTAAATCAGTATAAAGAAGAGAAGAAATTAAGTGATGATATAAAAAAGTTAATTGAAGAAAGGCAAAAGGCAAGAGAGAAGAAAGATTTTAAAAAGTCTGATGAATTAAGAAATAAATTAAAAGAACAAGGTATTAGTATTAAAGATTTACCTGATAATAAGTATGAGCTCGATTAAAGTTATTGAATATAAAGGAGATAAAAAGGTACTTGTGAAGCTCATTGAAGAGTTACAAGATTATTTAGTTAAGGTAGATCCATTAAAAAGACGTATAAGATTACCAGAATATGGAGAAATATATATTGATAATCTCTTAAAAGAGATTAGTGAAAATAATGGAATAATTTACATTGCAGAATTTAAAAATACGCCAGTGGGTATGATTGCAGGAATTATTGAAGAATTTACTAAAAATGATGAAATAGAATATATTTCTTCTAAACCTGCAAAAGTTTTAGAATTAATTGTAAGTGAAAAAAATCGTGGGAAAAATATTGGAAAATTACTTATGGATAAAATGGAAGAATATTTTAAAACTAAAGAATGCGATATAATTCAGGTTAAAGTATTTGAACCAAATAAAGACGCACATGGTTTTTATAAAAAACTTGGATATCAGGATAGATTTATAGATATGATTAAGGAATCTAAATAACGCCATTTAATATATTGATTGAATTATAATATGAAAATGGAAGAATACTTTAAAAAGGGTCAAGCATATGTTTGGAAAGAAACGTTTGCAATTATCAAAGCAAATAAAATTGATTCACAATCTTTTGTAAATATTGTTGATAAACATGAAATAACTGTTATTATTGATGAAAACAAAATAGATAAAAATAATGTAATAGAAATAATGAAAGGATGGAAGATATTTACGCTTGATATTGTTTTCCCATCAACTTTTTGTGGGGTTACAGCTAAAATAGCAAGTGAATTATCTAAGAAAAATATTAGTATCATGCCAATTGCTGCATATTCAAGAGATCATTTCTTAATAAAAGAAGAAAATATAGTTAAAGCAATAAAAGTATTTGAAAGTTTAGGAATAAAAATAAAGATATATTAGTAAGTACGAGCTTGACTAATATATATAAATAGTATAATTTGTAACAAACAGGGTCATTAATATGGCGCTGTTTTTATGTTATTTAGAAAATCACAATTTGTTTTTTATACTTGTTTAAGTTTTGTATTAGGTATTGGTATAGCTTCTTTTATTTTAATACCTAATTTTTATCTATATATCTTTTTTTTATTAAGTTTAGTTATATTAATATTATCTTCAAGCAAGTCATTACTTCAATTAATTGGCTTGTCTTGTATATTCTTAATTTTAGGTATTTATAGATACAACATATCAATTCCAAATATAGATGAAGATTATTTAGCATATTATAATAATGCTTCTGAATCTAAGTATAGTGAGAGAAGTAGAATAACTTTTCAAGGGATAATAATTGATGAGCCTGATACTAGATCTGATCATATTAAATACAAAGTAGAAGGCATAGATAAAAAGGGTAGAGTTTTAGTGAAAAATGGTTTATTTCCTAAATATAACTATGGTGATGTTTTAGAAATAAATTGTGCTTTGCAAGAAGTAGAGCCTATTGAAGATTTTAGATACGATAAATATTTAGCTTTAACAGGTGTTCGTTCTTTATGTTATAGAGGCTATATTAATTTAATAGATGAGAATCAGGGTAATTTATTCAAAGCTAGTATTTTTAAATTAAAAGATAAAGTTGTTAAGACTTCAAGCCAAATATTACCTGAACCTCAAGCCTCATTTTTAGGTGGTTTATTATGGGGAGCTAAGAAAGGCATGCCTCCTGATATATTAGAAAATTTTAATCGTACTGGTGTTACTCATATAATAGCTGTTTCTGGTTATAATATAACAATTATTGCAGTAATGCTTACTAATCTATTTATATCACTTGGTATATCTCGTAAAAAAGCCTTTATATTAATATTATTAGGTATAATATTTTTTGTTATTATAACTGGTTCTCCAGCTTCAATAGTACGTGCTGGGATAATGGGCGTTATTGCTCTTATTTCTACTACTATAGGTAGAGCAACTTCAATGAATAATATATTAGTTTTAGTTTGCTTAATAATGCTTTCTTTTAATCCTTTAGTTTTAATATGGGATGCTGGGTTTCAATTATCTTTTTTAGCTACTATTGGTCTTGTTTACTTTGTACCAATTATTGAAAGATATTTTAAGTATTTGCCTAATGTTTTAGAAATACGTGATTCTTTATCTACTACAAT
Organism: bacterium; assembly: GCA_018672055.1. Classification (GTDB taxonomy): domain Bacteria; phylum Patescibacteriota; class Patescibacteriia; order UBA1558; family UBA10009; genus JABHGM01. The sequence continues at coordinate 403,945 of JABHGM010000001.1, forward strand.
GGCTGCTATTATTTTAACTACGCCTCTTATACTATTTCAATTTAAACGTTTTTCTTTTTTAGCACCTATTGCTAACTTATTAATTTTACCTATTATACCAATTAATATGGCTGTTGGGTTCTTAGGCGTTGTATTAGGTATGATTTATGTTCCTCTGGGTAAAGTAATCGGTTATTTATCATGGATTATTTTAACTTATGTTTTAAAGTTAACCGAAATCTTATCTAAAGTAACTTGGGCTTCTGTTGAAATTGGTAATTTTCATTGGTCATTTATGTTACTTAGTTATTTATTAATTTTTATTTTAATAATACGTCATGAAAAAGTTACTTAAAATATTATTCTCATTTATTATATTAATCTCTATATTATTATCTATAATTTATTTTGAAAATAATAATAGATTAAGAATATATTTTTTTAATATTGGTCAAGGTGATTCTATTTTCATTAGAACTCCTTCTAATGAAAATATATTAATTGATGGTGGTCCTGATAATACGTTAATTACTAAGTTAGGCAGCACGCTACCTTTCTATGATCAAACAATTGATTTAATTATTTTAACTCATCCTCATGATGATCATTTATTTGGTTTAATAAATGTATTAGAAAGATATAATGTAAAAAAAATACTATATTACCCAACTAATCATGAAACTAGAGCATATACTAATTTTAAAGAGATTATTTCAGAAAAAAATATTCCTACAGTTGAGGCTCTAGCTGGTCAAATATTTAATTTTAAAGATGTTAAGATAAAAGTAATCTATCCATTCCCTGATCTTGAAATGAGTAATTTAAATAATTACTCTGTTGTTACTAGGCTTAGCTATCAAGAAATTGATTTTTTCTTTACTGGTGATTTAGAAAAAGAAGGTGAGGAAATTGTTTTAGAAAATTATGAATATTTAGAATCTGAAGTATTAAAAGCAGGGCATCATGGTAGTAAAACTTCTAGTACTTTAGAGTTTGTTAAGTTTTTAAATCCAGATATAGTTGCTATACAAGTCGGGGTGGATAATAAGTTCAATCATCCGTCAGAATCAGTTATTGCTAGGTTTAATAACTTAGATATTGAGATATATAGGAATGATTTAATGGGTGATATATGCTTTGAAGTATTTGATAATATATTAAGTTTATGTGAATAAATAACTAATTTTAGGTAAATTTTCAACTTGATTTATTTAATCATTCTGATATAATAATCATATTATATAAATATATGAGTGATAAGAAATCTACAATTTTGCTTATTGAAGATGAAGAAATGCTATCTAATATGTATGAGATTAAGTTTGTTAAAGAAGGTTACCAAGTTAAGAAAGCTTTAGACGGAGAAATTGGCTTTAAAATGGCTTCTGAAGGAGTTAAACCTGATTTAATACTACTTGATATAATAATGCCTAAATTAGACGGTTTTACAGTGCTTAAGAATTTAAAAGCAAATGCTAGTACCAAAGATATTCCTGTTATCCTATTAACTAATTTAGGACAGGATGAAGATATTAAAAAAGGTAATAAGCTAGGAGCTACTGGTTATTTAATTAAAGCTAATTTAACTCCAGCTCAAGTAGTTGAAAAAATTAAAGAAGTATTAAAATAATAAATATATGGAAAAAACATTAATAATAATTAAACCTGATGCTCTTCAAAGAAATTTAGTTGGAGAAATATTAACTCGTTTTGAAAAAAAAGGCTTAAAAGTCGTTGGTATGAAAATGATGGAGCTTGATGATTTAAAATTAGAAGAACATTATGCTCATATTAAGGATAAACCATTTTTCGGAGATATTAAAAAATATATGAAAAGCTCTCCAGTTATTATTTTAGTTCTAGAAGGTACTCAAGTAATAGAAGCTTGCCGTATAATTTGTGGCTCAACTAAAGGTATAGAAGCTGATGCTGGTACAATACGTGGTGATCTAGCTATGAGTAATTTTAACTTAGTTCATGCTTCTGATTCCTTAAAATCATCTGAAGAAGAGATAAAGAGATTATTTAATGAAGATGAGTTATTTGACTATAGTAAGTTAGACACTATAATGATATATGAGGATTAATTTGACCTTCAATTTAAAGTATGATAATATACTATTAATATGTTAAAAATAGCTGAAAATCCCATTTATTTTACAAACCAATACACTATTTGGGTTGTTAATCGTGGCTAGCTAGTTATATACATATAAATTATACAAGCTGGTCTCAAAAAAGGTCAGTTTTTTGAAAAAGTGGACATTAGGAACCTATATATATTAATTAGTTAATATTTACAGATTTTTAGTGTTCATACTAAAAATGATTATTTAAAATAAATAGAGGAGATAAGAAAGAATGAAAGATTCGGAATCTAAGAAAGAGAGTTACTTTAATGCAGGATTAAAGAAAAAATTTGAAGTTAACCGTTAAAATGAATAGCACAATAATCAACCCGGGAGAAAAATATGCAAGTCAATAATTTCTGTATAAGTGAAACTGATAATATAATCGCAGTAATTAAAAATTACCAGAATAAACTCTTAATAATAAGAGGTAATTTAACCAGAAAAGAAGCTAGAAAGCTTCCTGAATACAGAAAGGTTGCTAAGGTAATAAAAAGACAAAATAAAAGATTATTGACCATTAGAAAAAATGAGATAACCGAAATTGAAAATTCATCTCAATCAATGTATGCATAATAATTAGGCATAAGTGATCTAATAAACCCTGTAGTTTCTACAGGGTTTTTTATTTGTCTTGATTATGTCAGCATGCTATACTTAATTATGCCCTACTTAGTTTTGGCTGATTGAATCTCTACAACCTTTTTTCTGAGGGAGTTCTAAATCTTAAGGGGCCGTGGCCTCTTTTTGCGAACACCCAGCAACCGTAACGTAGGCTACATTAGTTTTAGTAGGTTAATAAACTTGATTAACTTATCTAGCCTGCGTGGTTCGTTTGGTTCTCAGGACTTTCAATCGCCCTAGTAGGGCTTTAAGTTAAGCTAAAAATGTATAATTTTGTAATAAAACAAGTAATTTCACGTCTTATTTACTAGTAGGGTTTTAAATCCTATTTTTTTATTTATGAATAATAATACTAAAAAAACATTTAATACTTATTGGCAACATATAAAGAAATATAAGTTGTCAGGTTTTGTTATATTTATTTCTATAATTATTGGAGTTATCACTAATATATGGGCTCCTTTGTTATATAAAAAGTTTTTTGATATTTTAACTGGTTCTATAACCGTTGTATCTCAAACTGATGCTTTAATAGAAATATTATATAATATTTTATTTATCTATTTACTTGGTTGGGTATTCTGGCGACTAGCTACTTTTACTAATAGTTATTTTCAAACTAAAATAATGGCGGATTTAACTAATACTTGCTTTTCATATATTCATAAACATTCAATTACTTTTTTTAATAATAACTTTGTTGGTTCTCTAGTTAAACGAGTAAACCGTTTTTCTAGAGCTTTTGAAGGGATAGCCGATGCTTTAACTTGGGAACTATTACCTGCCTTAATTAATATAATAGCTGTTACATTAGTATTATTTTCTAGAAATTCAATATTGGGCTTAGCAATACTTATTTGGGTTACTATATATATAACAATTAATTATTTCTTTAGTAGGTTTAAGTTAAAATATGATATTGCTAGAAGTAAGATGGATTCTGTGGTTACTGGAGTTTTAGCTGATTCTATTACTAATCAATTAAATATTAAAATCTTTACTGGCTATGAACGTGAAAAGAAAAGGTATAATAAAGTAATCACTAAACTTCAAAAGATGAGAAGATTTAGTTGGGATTTAGGAAATGCTTTCGAAGCTTTTCAAGTTCTTTTGATGATATTTTTAGAATTAGCTATGTTTTACTTTGCTATTAAGCTTTGGCAAAAAGATTTAGTAACAGTTGGTGACTTTGTTTTAATTCAAGCTTATTTAATGACAATATTTAAACAGTTATGGAGCTTTGGTAGGGTTATAAGACATTTTTATGAACATTTAGCTGATGCTGAAGAAATGACCGAGATACTTGAAACACCTCATGAAATACAAGATATTGCTAGAGCTACAAATTTAGAAATTAAAAAAGGTATGATTGAATTTGATAATGTTGATTTTAGCTATCATAAGACACGTAAAGTAATTAAGAAACTTAATTTAATTATTAAGCCTCAAGAAAGGTTAGCTTTAGTTGGTGAATCTGGAAGTGGTAAATCTACTATTATTAATATATTACTTAGAAATTACGATATTAATTCAGGTGATATTAAAATAGATGATCAAACTATTGTTAAAGTTACGCAAGAAAGCTTAAGAAAAAATATTAGTATTGTTTCTCAAGAGCCTATTTTATTTCATAGAACTCTTAAAGAAAATATTCGTTATGGTAAACCTAATGCTACTAACGCTGAAGTTTTTAAAGCAGCTAAACTTGCTCATTGTAATAGATTTATATCAGAATTCCCAGAAGGATATGATACTTTTGTTGGAGAGAGAGGAGTTAAATTATCTGGCGGTGAACGTCAGAGAGTTGCCATAGCTAGAGCTATTTTAAAAAATGCTCCTATCTTAATACTTGATGAAGCTACTTCAAGCTTAGATTCAGAGTCAGAAGAATTAATTCAAGATGCTCTTAACTCTTTAATGAAGGATAAGACAGTTATTGTTATAGCTCATAGATTGTCTACAATTATGAGAATGGATAGAATTATAGTTTTGAAAAAAGGTAAGGTTATAGAGCAGGGAAGTCATTCTGAATTAATTAAAAAAAGAGAAGGTGTTTATAATAGGTTATGGACAAAACAGATTGGTGGATTTATAGCTTAAATAAAAAAAGACATAAAGTTAACTTTATGTCTTTTTAGTTATAAAAAGTTATTTATTTTTCTTTGCTTCATTCTTAATACAAGTAGTACATACTTTTTTACGTACACCATCTATTTTTTTACTTTGTAGGTTTATATGAATCATTCTTTTTGTCTTAATATTTGAATGACTTTTTTTAATACCTGATCTAGGGCCTTTACCGCAGATTGAACATCTTCTACTCATATTATTGATAATTAGTATTATTTAATATATAATGGAGAAAGTTTATATTAATTTATTATATTTGTCAAGACTACTATGATGTTATCATTACTTAATGAACAACCTATATTATTCCTAGCCTGGTTACTCGCTATTTTTTATGGTATCACTGTACATGAATTTGCTCATGCTTGGGCAGCTTCTTGGCAAGGTGATGATACTGCTAAATCACTTGGACGCTTAACTCTTAATCCTTTATCTCATATTGATATTTTTGGACTCTTAATGTTAGTGCTAGCAGGTTTTGGTTGGGGTAAACCGGTCCCAGTAAATAAGTCCAATCTTAAAAATGGCAAGGTTAGTGATAATCTAGTATCTTTAGCTGGAATATTTACTAATTTAGTAAGCTTAGTTATATTTGGTATTATTTTAAAACTATTAATACTATATTCTTCATTTGGACCTAATAACTTACTAATTAATTTCTTATTCATGTTAATGATGATTAATTTAGTCCTAGCTATCTTTAATATAATACCTATTCCACCACTTGATGGTTCACATGTTCTATTTAATACATTACCTGATAAGTACAATAATTTTAAGATAACCTTAGCTCAGAATGGTCCTTTTATATTACTGGGTTTAATTATTGCTGATAATTTTTTAAATATTAATATATTTAGTTCTTTCTTTAGTTTTTTTATTAATTTATTATATAAATTCTTTTAAATTGACTTAGGGTATATTAGATGATAGGCTGGATATAACGTACATAATAATTTAGGAGAAATTATGACAGTAATAATAATTTTATTTGTTATTGCTATAAATTTAGCAGTGTGGATTAGTATTCAAATTAAAAACCTAATAATAGTAGAGATACCAAGAATAGTATTCACTGAAACACCGAAATCATGTGATTTTAAATTTATATCTCGTAAGGTTAATAAACTGAATTTAAACCCGAATTTAAACCCATAGAAATGTGGGTTTTTTTATTACTCTTGACTTAAATATAGATATTTGTTAATATATCATCAAGTTGAAAAAAGGTTCCAATTTTACAACTTATATAATATGTGTAGCTGATAACTGTCCACTATTGACTAGTTATCTTTTTTATTATACAATACTGTTTATTAATACAAATAATATGCCTACAGTCAGTCAATTAATTAGAAAACCTAGAAAATCCGCTAAGAGTAAGCCTAAAACTCCTGCTTTGAGGTTTAGACAAAATACTCTTAAAAGAAGTAAAACAGAAGAGCCTAAAGGGTCTCCTTTTAAACGTGGAGTATGTGTTAAAGTTACTACTACTACACCTAAGAAACCTAACTCAGCTCTTCGTAAAATTGCTAGAGTTCGTTTATCAAATGGTATGGAAGTTACAGCATATATCCCAGGTATGGGTCATAATCTACAAGAGCATTCAATTGTAATGGTTAAAGGTGGTAGAACTAAGGATTTATCCGGTGTTCGTTATAAAGTAGTTAGAGGAAGATATGATGCTCAAGGTGTTGATGGTAGAAAACAAAGCAGATCTTCATATGGTACTAAAAAAGAAAAAGCTAAGAAATCTTAAGTGATATAATATTATGAGAGGAAGTAATAAAAATTTCAAACGTAAAATTGATCCAGATCCAAAGTTCAATAATATTGATATTGCTAAATTCATTAATTACATTATGAAAGGTGGTAAGAAAACTACTGCTCGTCGTGTAGTTTATGATGCTTTTGATATGGTTTCAGATAAAACTAAAGGTGATTCATTAGAAATATTTGAAAGAGCTATCCAAAATATTGGACCTACTTTAGAAGTAAAGGGTAGAAGAATTGGTGGTGCTAATTATCAGATACCTTTTGTTGTTTCTCCTGAACGTAAATTAATTTTAGCATATAGATGGTTAATTAAAGCTTCTCAAGCTAAAAAAGGTAAACCTATGTCAGCTAAACTAGCTGATGAAATAGTAGCAGCTTCAAATAATGAAGGTGACGCTGTTAAGAAAAAAGAAGATACTCACAGAATGGCTGAAGCAAATAAAGCTTTTGCTCATTTTGCTAGATCTAGAAGATAATTAATTTTTAAATACTATGCCAGAAGAATATCCAATAGATAAATATCGTAACATTGGAATTATTGCTCATATTGATGCAGGTAAAACAACTGTAACTGAGCGTATTTTATATTACACCGGTAAAAAACATAAGATCGGTGAAGTTCATGAAGGTGAAGCTGAAATGGATTGGATGGAACAAGAACAAGAAAGAGGAATTACCATTACTTCAGCTGCTACTACATGTTTTTGGAATGATTGTCGTATTAATATCATTGATACTCCAGGACATATTGATTTTACTGCTGAAGTACAAAGATCACTCCGTGTTTTAGATGGTGGGGTTACTGTTTTTGATGGTGTGGCTGGTGTTGAGCCTCAATCTGAGACTGTATGGCATCAAGCTGAAAAATTTAGCTTACCTCAATTATGTTTTATTAATAAGATGGATAGAATGGGTGCTGATTTTTATAAAGATTTAGAATCAATTGATGCACGTTTAACTAAAAAAGCTTATCCTATTCAATTACCTATTGGTGCAGCTGAAACATTTGAAGGTATTATAGATATTTTAACCCGTAGAGCCTATTATTATAAAGATGATATGGGTAAAGAAATAGAAGAAACTGATGTACCTGAGGATATGAAAGATAAAGTAGAAGAATATAGAGCTAAGTTAATTGAAGCAGTTGCTGAAAATGATGAAGATTTAATGAATAAGTATTTAGATGGTCAAGAGTTAGAAATTGATGAAATTAAAAAAGTTTTAAGAAAAGCAGTACTAGCCTATGAAATGTTTCCTGTATTATGTGGTAGTGCTTTAAAAAACAAAGGTGTCCAATATTTATTAGACGCTGTTGTTGAATATTTACCATCACCTGTAGACGTTCCTGATATTGAAGGTTTTGAATCTGGTGATGAAGAAACTAAATTAACTCGTAAAGCTGATATAACTGAACCTTTTGCTGCACTTGCCTTTAAAATAGCTACTGACCCTTTTGTTGGTAAGTTAGCTTTTTTTAGAGTTTATTCTGGTACCTTAAAATCAGGTTCTTATCTATACAATTCATCTACTGGTAAAAGAGAAAGAGTTGGTAGAATACTTTTAATGCATGCTAATAGCAGAGAAGAAATCGATGAAGCAAAAGCAGGGGATATAGCTGCTGCTGTTGGTTTAAAAAATACTGTAACTGGTAATACATTATGTGATGAAGATAATCAAATTGTTTTAGAAAATATTAATTTTCCAGATCCAGTTATTTCTATTGCTGTTGAACCTAAAACAAAACAGGATCAAGAAAAAATGGGTATGGCCTTACAAAAACTATCAGAAGAAGATCCTACTTTCCAAGTTAAAACAGATGAAGAAACCTTACAGACTATTATTTCAGGAATGGGTGAGCTTCACTTAGAGATTATTATTGATCGTATGAAACGTGAGTTTAATGTTGAATGTAATGTTGGACAACCTCAAGTCGCTTATAGAGAAACTATCAAAAAACTTGCTGAAGCTGAAGGTAAATATATTCGTCAGTCAGGTGGTCGTGGTCAATATGGTCATTGTTGGATTAGAGTAGAACCACAAGAAGCTGGCAAAGGTTTTGAATTTGATGATGAAATAAAAGGTGGTGCAATTCCTAAAGAATATATCCCAGCTATTGGTAAAGGTATTAAAGAAGCTGCTGATAATGGCGTACTTGCTGGTTATCAAGTTATTGATTTTAAAGCTACAGTATATGATGGTTCATTTCATGATGTTGATTCATCTGAATCTGCATTTAAAATTGCTGGTTCAATGGCTTTTCAAGAAGCTGTTAAAAAAGCAAGTATTATCTTACTTGAACCAATGATGAAGATTGAAGTAATTACTCCTGAAGAATTTATGGGTGATGTAATTGGTGATTTAAATTCAAAGAGAGGTCAAATTAATGAGATGACTGAAAGAGGTAATATGAAAGTAGTTGATGGTATGGTACCACTTGCATCTATGTTTGGTTATGCAACTTCTTTAAGATCCCTAACTCAGGGTAGAGCTAGTTATTCAATGGAATTTGATAAATATACTGAAGTTCCTAAAAATGTTGAAGAGAAGATTAAAGAATCAAGAGGTAAGGAATAATTTAAATATATCATATAATAAACCCTGCCTCGTTAGGCAGGGTTTTTAAGTAGAATAATATGTGCTATAATAAATTAACAAAATTATGAAGAAATTACTTACAATAATGGCAATATTATACTTTATTTCTATAATATTAATGCCACTTGCTATGCCTAACTGTGGAACCAATGGTTTTCATATGGGCTTTATGGCTGAGAATAATTTTTGTGGTGGTGGTATGGATTTAACTCATATTTCATTTATGAGAAGTTTAATATTTATTAATTTTATTGTTTCATTTGTTACAATATTTTTTATTTTATTTAAGCAGAGTGTTTTTTCAATAATAAATAATATTAAAGATAACTTTAAGATAACTTTAAAACAATTTAATATCTCATATCTGATGAAACCATTTGATAGATTATTGCTGGCATACTCATCGGGTATTATTGAAAATAAGACATTCTGCTAACATCTTTTAATTATTTTAATTAATCATTAATAACTAAATTTATGTTAGATAATAAACAGAGTGTTTTTTCTTTAATGAAACCAACAACTCTAATAATAACCGGTATCATTGTTGGTATCTTAGTAGCTTCTACAATAGGTTTTGTAGTCATGCTAGCCAAAGGTACAGATGATAGTAAAAAAACAACTATTAATAATGTTGAAGATAATAATATAGCTCCTACGCCTCAAGCACCAGTAGCTGGTAGGAAAGATGTTGTAATTAATTCAGGTGATCATATATTAGGTGATCCTAATGCACCTGTTAAGATTGTAGAATTTTCTGATTTTGAGTGTCCTTTCTGTAGCAGACATCATCCAACCTTAAAACAAGTTATGCAAGAATATGGTGATCAAGTAGCTTGGGTATACAAGCATTTTCCGCTAGATTCAATTCATAAGGAAGCTCGTCCTGCTGCTGAGGCCTCTGAATGTGTAGCTGACCAATTGGGTGAAGAGGGTTTCTGGAATTTTACTGATACTATGTTTGCCAACCAAAGAAGTTTAGGTAGCAGTTATTACAAAGAAGTAGCCAGTGAATTAGGTGCTGATCTTGATGAATTTAATAATTGTGTTAGTACTGGAAAATTTGCAGATAAAGTAGAGGATGATTACCAACAAGGTTTAAATTTAGGTGTAACTGGTACTCCTGGTAATTTCATTAATGGTATTGAAGTTAAAGGCGCTATACCATTTGCCACTCTTAAACAAATAATTGATTCAGAATTATAAAATTAACTATATGAATAAACAATCATTAATCTTAATAATAATTACATTAATTGCCGTAACTTCTCTTGCAGCTTTAGTAATTTTCCCAAATTATTTCATCTATCGTTTTATGGGGCCAGAAGGCATGCATGAACATATGACTAAAGTTCGTGAGTATGGTATTCATATGGCTGGGGAAAGAGGGGAATACAATTGTTGCATTGAACCTGATTGTACTATGTGCTATTCAGAAGGTAATAAATGGAATTATGGCAAAGCTGGTACTTGTGCTTGTGATGATTTTATTGCTCGCGGTGAAGAGCCTTGTCCTCAATGTGCTAGGGCTTTAGATTGTAGTAGTGATGAGGAAGGTCCAGAGCATGATGGATCAGAAGATCCTGAAGTATGTGTAATTGACTTAGAATAACTAATATATAGAAATGTTGAATTTAATAAAATCTTTTCAAATAGTATTTAAAGAATTTAAGTATATAATATTTGTATTGATTTTTGCTTTTATAATTTTCTTAATTAATTTATGGTTACCAAACAAGGAGTTATATAAATTAATTATAACCTCGGACAACTTTGATTTATTGGTTAGGTTTAAATTATTTATTTCAACATTTGGTTTGATTAATTCTAGTTTCACGTTAGCTTCAAAAAGCATAGTTATTATTCTATCCATTTTAGGTGGTATTAATATCTCAATGTTTATATTTTACTTAAAGACCAGGATCACTTTAGAGAAATCTTCGGGTCTTGGTCTTTTAGGTATTATTAGTGGGTTGCTTGGAGTTGGTTGTGCCTCATGTGGCTCTGTAGTACTTTCTACATTAATAGGTGTTTCTTTAACTACAGGTATAGTTGATTTTTTACCTTTAAATGGTTTAGAGTTTGGAATCCTTGGAATGATTATAGTTATTTTATCAATTTATTTACTTTCTAAGAAAATTTTAAATCCTTTAATTTGTAAAGTTAAATAACATTAAATATATGAAACATACATATCCAATTAAAGGTATGCATTGCGCTTCATGTGCTCTGTCAATTGAAAAAGAGTTAAATAAGCTTTCTGAAGTAAAAGAAGTAGTTGTTAATTATGCTAATGAAAAATTAACTCTTGAAGTGGCTGGTGATCCTGATATAGAAAAACTTAAAAAAGTAATTGGTAGCGTTGGTAATTATGAGTTAATTATTGAAGATGAGCATCATAAAAAGGAAGGTGGTCATCATGATCACGGACCTAAAGTAGACAAGCAGAAGAAATTAATGATTTGGTCAATTATTTTAACATTAGGCATATTTCTAATTAATTGGTTTCTAGATATTGAGTCCAAAAATCTTTTAATGCTTATTTTATCAACGCCAGTACAATTTTATATTGGAGGCCAATTCTATAAAGCAACATGGCCAGCTTTAAAAAGATTTAAAGCTAATATGGATACTTTAATAGCTATGGGTACCTCTGTTGCGTATTTTTTTAGCTTAGCTGTTATTATTTTAGAATTAGATTTACATGTATATTTTGAAACTGCTTCAGCTATTATTACTTTAATAATAGTTGGACGTTATTTAGAGGCTAGAGCTAAATCAAAAGCTTCTAATGCTATTAAGAAATTATTAGAACTTAGTGCTAAAAAAGCACGTATAATTCGAGATAATAAAGAGATTGAAATTGATATTAGTGAAGTGAAAGTAAATGATAGTATTTTAGTAAAGCCAGGTGAAAAGTTCCCAGTTGATGGAGAAGTTATTGAAGGACACTCATCAGTTAATGAATCTATGGTTTCAGGTGAAAGTATACCAGTAGAAAAATCAGTAGGTGATTTAGTTATTGGGGCTACTATTAATCAAAATGGAGTAATTAAGTTCAAAGCAACAAAAGTTGGAAAAGATACAATGCTAGCACAAATAGTTAAAATGGTAGAAGAAGCCCAAGGTTCTAAAGCACCTATTCAAAGATTAGCTGATTCTATATCTTCTGTTTTTGTACCTACAGTTATTATAATAGCTTTATTTACATTTTTAAGTTGGTACTTTTTAACTGATATTGGTTTAGCATCATCAATTATTTATTCAGTGGCTGTTTTAGTTATTGCTTGTCCTTGTGCTTTAGGTTTAGCTACACCAACAGCTATTATGGTTGGTTCAGGACGTGGTGCAGAAAATGGCATATTGATTAAAAATGCTGAGAGTTTAGAAAGAGCTCATAAAATTACTACAATTGTTTTTGATAAAACTGGTACTATAACTAAGGGTAGTCCTGAAGTAGTAAATATTTTAGGAAATAATGATGTTTTAGAAATAGCTTATGCCTTAGAAAAAAATTCAGAACATCCTTTAGCTCAAGCTGTTATTAATGAAGCTGAAAAGAAAAAGTTAACTCTTAAAAAAGTAAGTGATTTTAAATCAGTAACTGGACGAGGTATTAAAGCTAGTATTGATAGCAACACATATCTATTAGGTAATTTGCCATTTTTAAATGACAATAGTATTACCTTATCTAATAATCAGGAAGCAGAAATAACTAAAGCTGAAAGTATGGGTCAGACTGCTTTAATCTTGGCGGGTAAGAATGAATATTTAGGAGTAATTCTAGTAGCTGATCAAATTAAAGAAACTTCTAAGAAAGCTATTGAGAAATTAAAAGATATGAATGTTAAAACAATTATGTTAACTGGTGATAATGAATTGACTGCTCAGGCTATTACTAAAGAAGTTGGTATTGATCAAGTTTATGCAAGACTTATGCCTGATCAAAAAGTTGAGAAGATTAAGGAGCTTCAGAAAAAAAGTGAAGTTGTGGCTATGGTTGGGGATGGTATAAATGATGCACCTGCTTTAACTCAAGCAGATGTAGGCCTAGCTATTGGTACTGGAACAGACATTGCTATTGAATCAGCAAATATAACATTAGTTCATGGTGATTTATTAAAAGTAGCAGAAGCTATTAAATTATCTAAAAAAACTGTTCAAAATATTAAACAGAATTTATTTTGGGCTTTCTTCTATAATACTATAGGTATACCTCTTGCAGCCTTTGGGCTATTTGCTCCAATCTTTGCAGCAGTAGCTATGTCTTTTTCTTCTATTTCAGTAGTTCTTAATTCTTTGCGTTTGAAGAAGATTAAGCTATAATTAAGATATGTTAATAACAAAAGCATCAGGTGATAAAGTTAAGTTTAGACGTAAGCAGTACGAAGAAACTTTACAAAGAATAGGTTTAAATACTAAAGATGCTAAAGAAGTAGGTAGTCAAATATATCAAGATTTAAGACCTAATATTTCATCTGATAAAATTTATCAAAGGACTCAAAAAATTCTTAAAAAAAGAAATAAAGTTTTTGCTGCTAAATATAGTTTAAAAAGAGCTATTATGGATCTTGGTCCGGGAGGCTATTTTTTTGAAAGGTATATGGCAGTCGTTCTTGAACATTATGGGTACAAGACTAAATATAATCAATTTGTAATGGGTAGATGTACAGAGCATGAAGTAGATATTGTAGCTGAGAGAAATAAGGAAAGGTTCATGATTGAGTGTAAGTATCATATGAGTAGTGGTCAGGCCTCTGATTTAAAAGTAGCATTATATACTAATGCTAGATTTATTGATTTAAAAGAAAAACAAAAGTTTACTAAAGGTGTACTTATGACAAATACTAGATGTACTTCAGAAGCAATAAATTATGCCAGATGTGTTGGCTTAAAAATAATAGCTTGGAGATATCCAACAAATAAAGATAATTTAGAACACTATATTGAATCTAAAAAGCTTTACCCAGTTACTGTATTATTATCATTAAATAAATATTTAAATAAAAGGTTTAGAGAAGAAAATATTGTACTGGCATCTGACCTTGCTAAATTTGAGCCTAATGAATTATCTAAGAGGTTTAGAATTAAGAAACCTTTAGCTAAGAATTTAATTCATGAAGCTCAGCAGTTAGTTAATAATTAATAATAAATATATGGAAGTAATAAAACCGCATCCTAAACCAATTAGATTATTTTTCTTTTGGTCGGGTATAATTGCCACTTTGGCATATCGTATTATTTTATTCTTAAACTATTATAGTCCAGAATGGGTTACTATGTCTTGGTATATTGGTACTATTGGTTTTGTGATTTATTTCTATCATAGATATGATATTCAAAATAAAAGAGCTGGTTTAGTAAAAGATAATAATTTAGTTGAAGCTGTAGAAAAAGCAGAAAATGTTGAAGAAGACAAAAGAGCTATGATTAAATATCTTGTTAAGACTTCATTAACGTCTAAAGCTAGATTGAATTCATTATTTATATTTATTTTATCTGTACTTGTTTTGATTATTGGTTTAGTAATTGATTTTATTATTTAAACTGCATTGACAAAAACATTATAGCCTGGTAGTATGGCTTAATCATGTTACATAAAATAAGGAGGTAGGTACATGAGTCAAGTAAACGATGTTAATAATTTTAGGGTTTCAGTTCTTTGTATTTTAGCTACTTTGGTTACCGGTATATTCGGTTTATATTCAGGAGGTTGGGAGTTTATTGAATCGATATATAAGAATGATCATGGTTTATTTTTAAAGACTGGATTCGTAATTTTTATGTTATTTATGGCTTTGGGTTTTTATACCCATATTGAAATGCTATTTAAATATAATGAAAGAGACGCTACAAAGGGCATGTTTTATGGTTTGCTAATATTTATATTAATGTTAGCAATTAATAGCTTAATTCGTGAGTTTTTGTTTCAAAACCTATTCATAGCCTTAACTTTTGTCTTAATTATTCTCCATGATATTTGGTATATGATGAAGATGACTTAGTAGTACAAAATAATCCTGTTTTACAACAGGATTTTTTATTTGACTTTCTTAATATATAATGTACAATAAATATATGAATAATATATTCCCTCCAATTTAAAGGTTACTTATTTCACATTTTATGTGATAGTTTTTAGTAACCGGCTTATAAATAAGCCGGTTCTTTGTTTATATGACAATATTTAATTACAATTTACCTATGCCCCAAAGTCAGTTTTCTTGACTGCTTTGTGGTTTTATTTAGATGAAATTATTAAGCAGCTAAGAAAGCTGCTATTTAATTTGTTCTTTAAAAATAGGAGTTGTTATGAAAGAAAATAAGAATGTAATGATTATTGGTGGTGGTAACATGGGTAAGTCAATTACCCAGATACTCTCATCTAATGGTTGGTCGGGCAGAGTTACTCTAGCTGTTAAATCAGCAGCTCAACAGAAAGCTATCAGTTCAAAATTTGGTAGCAAGGTGAATGTAATAACTGATGGTGAAGATCATGTTTCTAAGGCCGATATAATTATCATTGCAGTAAAACCTCAGAATTTACCTGATCTTTACAAGGTATATAAGGATAAGATTCAAAAAGACGCTCTACTAATTTCAATAGTAGCAGGTACTAAAATTGAATCATTGATAAGTGGTTTTAATCACAAGCGTGTTATTCGTTCTATGCCTAATACACCAATTCGTGTGAGTCAAGGAATAACTATCTGGATACCTTCTAGCGAGGTAACTGATAATCAAAAGTCTTTGGCTCAGAATATCTTTAAGCTCTGGGGGATGGCTGATGAGGTGAATAAAGAGATCTTAGTCGATGTTGGTACTGCTGTTTTTGGTACAGGCCCTGCTAGTGTATTTTATATACTAGAATCTTTTACTGAAGCAGCCATCAGACTTGGATACCCTTGGGATAATCTTTCGGAATTAATTATTCAATTATTTTATGGAAGTATAGCCTTAGCTGAGCAAGAAAAGCATAAGCATTTTGCTGAGCTAAGAGATCAAGTCACTTCACCTGGTGGCACTACAGCAGAAGCCAATTATGTTTTTGACAAACGTTCCTTGAAAGCAATCATTAAAGAGGCTGTTAAAAGTGCGTTTGTTAAAGCTCAAGGATTGGGCCAAGCCGATTAATAGCAATAAGGTCCTGTTGATTTATCAACAGGACCCTTTTATTTGACTTAAGGTTACTATTTTGTTAAATTATTATTGTCATTTATCAGTTCTTAAAATTAAGGAGATATAATGTATGTTCAAGAGTCTTCGTCTCAGAGCTATATTTTTTTAGCGAGTACAATTATTCTTTTTATTTATGGTATGTGGGATAATGGTTGGAGTTATATAAATGGTATAAGAACAAATCATGCAATATGGGTAATAGGTGCATTTATTAGTTGTATGGTATTTGGTTTTATAGCTCATTTGTATTTTATTGATAATTATATCAACCACAATAGATGTAAAGGAATATTCTTAATTATTATTTGGGCATTTATTTTAATTATTATTAGTTCTTATTTACCAGAATTAGTTTTCTTTTATTCTATGAATTGGTACTTAAGAATAATGTTAGTAATAATTATCATTTATGATTCGTATCATATACATAAATGTTTGAAACGAATGAGATAATATTTAAATCCTATCGTACGGTAGGATTTTTTATTTAAATTATATTAAATTTGACAAAACCCTTTATTTTTCATAAGATTTTAACACTATGAAACGTATTAAAGAAGTAATTGAATTAATGGAGATAACTGGTGATAAATGTGTTATCCTACATAAGGAGACTAGCGCTTATGTAGTCATGTCTATAGAAGAGTATAGAAGGCTAGTAGAATATACTGAAAAGACCGATATTCATAGTATGTATAGACCTGATACTGACATAAAGCAGTTTGAAGTAGAAAATGACGATGTTTATTACCCAGAACCTATGGAATAGGTAGTTTTGGATAAATTGAGGAAAAAAGTAGTTCTTTCTAGATAATTTGGCTAATATTAGCCTATAATAGGGGATTTTTTTATTATAAATAAATAGGTATAAATAGGGCTTGCTTTTTTTAAAGTACTCTGCTATAATCAAGTCTGAATTTATCAACATAATCAATAAATTAAAGGTAAACGGCTGGATAAAACTTTAAGTCTATGGGATTTAGGGGTCGTTTATACGGAGTTAATTAAATATGGCTGAAACATTTGATAGATCAAAGCCACACGTTAACGTAGGTACTATTGGTCACGTAGATCATGGTAAAACTACTTTAACTGCAGCTATCCTTAAACATTTAGTTGGTAAGGGTGGTAATGCACAAGATAAAGACGTAAGTCAAATAGACAACGCTCCTGAAGAAAAAGAGCGTGGTATTACTATTGCTACAGCTCACGTTGAGTATGAAACTGAAAAAAGACATTATGCTCACGTAGATTGTCCAGGACATGCTGATTACGTTAAAAACATGATAACTGGTGCCGCTCAAATGGACGGTGCTATTTTAGTTGTTTCTGCAGCTGATGGTCCTATGCCTCAAACTAGAGAACACATTCTCTTAGCAAGACAGGTTGGTGTACCTTATATCATTGTTTTCTTAAACAAAGTTGACCAGGTAGATGATCCTGAATTAATTGACTTAGTTGAAGAAGAAATTAGAGATCTTCTTAAAAAATATGACTTCCCAGGTGATGATACCCCTATAATCCGTGGTAGTGCCTTAAAGTCTATCGAAGATCCATCTGAAGAAAATGCAAAGCCTATTCAAGATTTACTTGATAAGCTAGATGAATATATTCCTGAACCTAAACGTGATATTGAAAAAGATTTCCTAATGCCTATTGAAGATATTTTTTCAATTGAAGGTCGTGGTACTGTAGTAACTGGTAAGATTGAAAGAGGTGTTATTAATGTAAATGATGAAGTAGAAATGGTTGGTATTAATGATACTACCAAAACTACAGTTACTGGTGTAGAGATGTTTAACAAGAATTTAGATAGAGGAGAAGCTGGTGATAATGCAGGTATTTTATTACGTGGTACTAAGAAAGAAGAAGTAGAAAGGGGACAAGTATTAGCTAAACCTGGTACTCTTACTCCTCATACTGAATTTGAAACAGAAATCTACGTTTTAAGTAAAGATGAAGGTGGTCGTCATACTCCTTTCTTTAAAGGTTATAAACCTCAATTTTATATCAGAACTACTGATGTAACTGGTGAGATTGAATTACCTGAAGGAACTGAGATGGTAATGCCTGGTGATACTGTTAACTTAAAAGTAAAATTAATTCAACCAATCGCTTTAGAAGAAAAACAAAGATTTGCTATTCGTGAAGGTGGTCATACAGTAGCTTCTGGCGTTGTAGTTAAAATTATTAAATAAATGATATATACCCAAGCCCGATAAAGGGCTTGGGTTTAGTTCTTTAAACCACATGCCTACTAAAACAGAAGAAAAAGTAAAAGAGAATAAAGCACCAAAGGTCAGAATTAAGATTCGTGCTTACGATCATAAGATAATTGATCAATCTACTAAAACTATTATAGAAACTGCTACTCGTAGTGGTGCTAAAATAGTTGGTCCAATTCCATTACCTACCGAGAAGAACAAATTTACAGTACTTAAATCTACATTTGTTCATAAAGATTCAAGAGACCAATACGAAATGAGAATTCATAAGAGATTGATTGATATTCTAGAACCAACTCCTAAAACAGTTGACTCATTAATGAGTTTAAGTTTACCTGCTGGAGTTGACATTGAGATTAAAACCATATAATATTCTTTACTTAATGATTTAAGTAACCCCTAATAAGGTAAGTGCTTAAAAAGTATAGTATTGAAAGAAAGTTTAAAGTTTTTTAAGAAAATTAAGCCATACGATAAATCAAACGATTTATATGTAGAGGCCGCGGTGTTATCTGCAATTAGTCCTAAAGGGTTTGCCTTAGGAGGAAAAAGATAAGATCACGGTTTTTGCTTATATAGTCAATTATATGAAATTTATTTTAGGTAAAAAATTAACCATGAGCCAAGAATTTGGTTCTGATGGAAAAGTTAAACCAGTAACCATAGTTGAAGCTGGTCCATGTTTGGTTACTCAAGTTAAAACTCAAGAAAAAGATGGTTATTTAGCATCTCAAATTGGTTATGGAGTTAAGAAAAAGATAAATAAGCCATTAACTGGACATTTAAAGAAATTACCTAAATTTAGATATTTAAAGGAAATAAGACATGATGCAGAAGATGTTGTAGAAGTAGGTAAGGAAATCAAGGTAAATATATTTACACCTGGCGATATAGTAAGGGTAACGGGCGTTTCTAAAGGTAAAGGTTTTCAAGGTGTAGTTAAAAGACATGGTTTTCATGGAAGTCCTGCATCTCATGGTCATAAAGATCAATTAAGAATGCCTGGTTCAATTGGTTCTACTGATGCTGCACGTGTTTTTAAAGGTAAAAGAATGGGTGGTAGAATGGGAACTGATCAAGTAACAGTTACTAATTTAGAAATAATTAAAGTAGATCTAGAAAAGAACCTATTATACATATTAGGTGCTTTACCTGGTGCTAGAAATGGATTACTTTTAATTAAAGGAC
Organism: bacterium; assembly: GCA_018672055.1. GTDB lineage: Bacteria > Patescibacteriota > Patescibacteriia > UBA1558 > UBA10009 > JABHGM01. The sequence continues at coordinate 423,770 of JABHGM010000001.1, forward strand.
CTGGTGAATTTAAAATTCAAGAAGTAAAGAAGGAAGAACAACCAGAAGAAGTTAAAGTTGAAGATAAGAAGAAAGAGGAAAAGCCTAAAGAAGAGCCAAAGGTAGAAGAAAAAAAGGAAGAACCTAAACCTGAAGATAAGAAAGAAGAAGAAAAACCTAAAGAAGTTAAAAAAGTAGAAGAAAAGAAATAATATGCCAAAGGTACAAGTATACAATTTAAATGGTGAAAAGGTTAAGGAAATAGATTTAAACCCTGATATTTTTGCAATTGATGTTAAACCTGAGGTCGTTCAACAAGTTGTGGTAGCTCAAATGGCTAATTCAAGAGAAGCTATAGCACATACTAAAGGTAGATCTGAAAAAAGAGGTGGTGGACGTAAACCATGGAAACAAAAAGGTACTGGTAGAGCAAGACATGGTTCAGTTCGTTCTCCATTATGGACAGGCGGTGGTGTAACTTTTGGTCCTACAAAATTTAGAAATTTTAAACAAAGAATCAATAAAAAAGTAAGAAAGAAAGCTATATATATGGCTTTAAGTGATAAAGTAAATAATAATAGTTTAATTTTAGTCGAAGATTTAAATATTCCAGAAGCTAAAACTAAATCATTAATTGAAGTTTTAAATAAGTTACCTCTTAAAGATAAAAAAGTATTACTAGTTTTAGATAAAAAGAATGAGAATATTGTAAGAGGTGCATCAAATTTACCAACTGTTATGACATTACCATTAAAAAGTTTGAATGTAGTTGATTTATTAAAATATGAATTTGTTTTAATGCCTGAAAATGCGGCTTTAAAGATTAAATAATATGGGATTAATAAATAAAATTTTAAATAAGGCTGATAAAAGTCAAAAAAAGACTGAAGATATTAGAGTTGAAAAAAAAGAATTAGAAAAAGATTTAACAATTGCTGAAATTAAAGAAAAGAAACATAGTAAACCTGTTAAAAAAGGTAAAGTAGCAAGTAAAGTTAAAAATGATGATACAGGTATTGCTTATAAAGTATTAATAAAGCCGTTAGTTACTGAAAAAGGTACTTTTTTAGCAACTGAAAATAAATATCTTTTTGAAGTAGGTTTAAAAGCAAATAAGAAACAAATTAAAAAAGCTATTAAAGCTACATATAATGTAGATGTTACTAAGGTAAATATAATACCCGTTAAAGGTAAAAAAGTAAGATATGGTAAGGTTAAGGGTAAAACTAAGAATAGAAAGAAGGCAATAGTTACTTTAAAGAAAGGTCAAACTATTGAAGTATATGAAGGTGTATAATATATGGCTATAAAGATTTACAAACCAACAACTCCAGCTAGACGTGGCATGTCAGTAATTTCTTCTAGAGATTTAACCAAAGTTAAGCCTCATAAGAAATTGTTAGCTCCAAGAAAGAAAAGAGCTGGACGTAATAATCAAGGTAAAATAACTGTTCGTCACCAAGGTGGTGGAGTTAAGAGAAGATTACGCTTGGTAGATTTTAGAGGTGATAAATTTGATATTCCTGCTAAAGTTGCTACTATTGAATATGATCCAAATCGTAATGCTCGTATTGCTTTACTAAACTACGTTGATGGTGAAAAAAGATATATAATTTGTCCACATGGATTAAAAGAAGGTATGGAAATTATAGCATCTAAAGAGAATTTTAAATCAGAAATCGGTAATCGTTTCCCACTTTCAATAATTCCTCCAGGTAGTATAGTTCATAATGTAGAATTAGAACCAGGAAAAGGCGGAAAATTGGCTAGAGCAGCTGGAAATGGTATAACTTTAATGGTAGTTGAAGGTAAGCATGCACAGATTAAGATGCCTTCAGGTGAAGTAAGACTTATACCTAAAGATTGTTTAGCAACTCTTGGTCAAGTTTCTAACCCAGAACATAGAAGTATCCGTTGGGGTAAGGCTGGTAGAATGAGACATAAGAATATTAGACCAACTGTTCGTGGTAAAGCTATGAACCCTGTAGATCATCCTCATGGTGGTGGTGAAGGTAGTAACCCAATTGGTTTAAGAGGTGGTCCTAAGAATATATATGGTAAGAAAGCTTTAGGCGTTAAGACTAGAAAAGCTAATAGAGTATCTGAAAAGTTAATTTTAAGAGGTAGAAAGAAGAAAAAGAAATAATTAAATAATATATATGTCAAGAAGTTTAAAAAAAGGCCCATGGGTTGACCCCAAGTTATTAAAGAAACTTGCTAAGGTTAAACCAGGTGGTAAAGAAATAATAAAGACTTGGTCAAGAAGTTCAACAATTTCACCAGAAATGATTGGCTTTACTATTGGTGTCCATAATGGAAAAGATCATTTACCTGTTTTCGTAGTAGAAAATATGGTAGGTCATAAGTTGGGTGAATTTTCACCAACTCGTAAATTTTTAGGACATGGTGGTAAAATGGCTAAAGATCAAGCTAAGAGTTAATAATATATATGAAAAAAGAAGCTAAAAAGACTGATAAAAAATTAGACCCTGTAAAAAAGGTTGATCTTTTAGCTGAAGAAAAAAAAGTAGATAAGAAAAAAGATAAAGTAGTTGTTAAAAAAGAAGTTACTGAAGTAAAAGCTAAAGCTAGATATTTAAGAGTTTCACCTAAAAAAGTAATGCTAGTTATTGGTGTTATACGTGGTATGAAGGTAGACAAAGCTTTGGATCAATTATTATTTATTAATAAAGGAGCTACTAAACCTGTAACTAAGTTATTAAATTCTGCTATTGCTAATGCTAAACATAATTTTGAACTAGATGAAAATGATTTATATATAAAACATATAGTTGCTAATCAAGGACCAACATTACACAGATGGAAACCAGCAGCTTTCGGTAGAGCACATCCAATTAGAAAAAGAACTACTCATTTAGAATTAATTTTAGGAATTAAGAAAGATGAAAAAGTTGAAGAAGTAAAGAAGGATGTAAAGACTGAAGTAAAAAAAGATGTTAAGAAAAAAAAGAAAGTAGCTACTAAAAAGAAAGTAGTAAAGAAAGAGACTAAGAAAAAAGATATTATTTAAATATATGGGACAAAAAGTAAATCCAAAAGCATTTCGTATCGGTATTAACGTTTCTTGGCTATCTAAATGGTATGCTGGAAATGATTATGCAGACCTGTTAAGGGAAGATATTTTAATACGTAAATTTTTAATGACTAAGATTAAAGATGCTGGTATTGATAAGATTGAAATTGAACGTACACCAAGAGAATTAGTTGTAAATATTACAGCTGCTCGTCCAGGTATTATTATAGGACGTGGTGGTGAAGGCGTAGAAGCTTTAAGATCTGAAATTGGTAAGAAGTTTGTTAAGACATTGAAGCAGAATATTAAAATGAATATTAAAGAAGTTAAGAATCCTAACTTATCAGCAGCAGTTATGTTACATTTTATGATTACTGATGTTGAAAAAAGAATGCCTTTTAGAAGAGTTATGAAGCAATCTATTGATAGAGTTATGAAAGCTGGAGCTCAAGGTGTAAAGATTTGTATGGCTGGTAGATTGAATGGAGTTGAAATTGCTAGAACGGAAACATTATCTGAAGGCAAGATCCCATTACATACTCTTCGTGCAAATATTGATTACTCTAGAGGAGTCGCTCGTACAACTTATGGAGCTATTGGTATAAAGGTATGGATATATAAAGGTGAAGTATTTGAAAAAGAAGAAAACGATAATAATAATAATCAAAAGAAGAAGTATTAAATAATATGTTAGCACCAAAGAAAGTAAAACATAGAAAATGGTTTAGAACAGACCAAATTAGAGGTAAGGCAGGAAGAATGACTACCTTAGCTTTTGGTTCATATGGTTTAAAGGCTATGGGTGCAGGTTGGATTAGTTCAAGACAAATTGAAGCAACAAGACGTGTTATGACTAGATATATTCATCGTGGTGGTAAAGTATGGATTAGAATATTTCCAGATAAGCCAATTACTTCAAAAAGTTCAGAAGTACCTATGGGTAAAGGTAAGGGTGATGTTGATCATTACGTAGCTGTAGTTAGAGCAGGTACTATAATGTTTGAAATGGAAGGTGTACCCGAAGAAGATGCTAAACAAGCTTTTAAGTTAGCTGCATATAAGCTACCTATTAAAACTAAATTTATTGTTAAATAAATATATGGAACTTAAGGAATTTAGAACTAAAACTGAAAAAGAATTAAAAAAACTCTTAGCTCAAAATAGAGAGAAGTTGAGAAGTTTAAGATTTAGTGTTAGTTCTAAGCAACTTAAGAATATTAGAGAAATTAGAATAGTTAGAAAAGAAGTTTCTAGAATATTAACTGTTTTAAAGGATAAGGTTGCAGAAAATATAAAAGAAGATAATAAATAATACATATGGAAAAGAAGAAAAGAATATATAGAAAATTTGAAGGTGAAGTAGTTTCCGATAAAATGGAAAAAACTGCTATTGTTAAAGTTGATCGTAAAGCTATTCATCCAAAATATAAGAAAAGGTATGTAGTTAGCAAGAGATTAAAATGTGAAAATCCAGAGAATAAATATAAAACAGGTGATATGGTAGAAATTATTGAATGTAGACCGCTTTCTAAGGATAAAAGATGGCGTATAAGTAAAAAAATATAAGTATGATACAAGTAGAGACAAAACTTAAAGTCGCTGATAATTCTGGTGCTAAAAGAATACAATGCATTAAGGTACTTGGTGGTACAAAAAGACGCTACGCTAGAGTTGGTGATGTAATTAAAGTTTCTGTTAAAGAAGCTCAACCACATGCTGCCGTTAAAAAAGGTGAAGTACATGATGCTGTTGTTGTTAGACAAAGAAAAGAAATCAGAAGAGCTGATGGTTCATACTTACGTTTTGATGAAAATGCAGCTGTAATAATTGATCCAAAAAATAAAGAACCAAAGGGTACTAGAATATTTGGACCAGTAGCTCGTGAATTAAGAGCAGCTGGATTTACCAAAATAATTTCATTAGCCCCTGAAGTATTATAAACATATGAAGATAAAAAAAGGCGACAATGTAAAAGTAACCGTAGGTAAAGATAAAGGTAAGACTGGAAAAGTCTCACAGGTTTTTATTAAACAAAATAAAGTTGTTGTTGAAGGTTTAAATATTAGATTTAAACACATGAAACCTAAGAAACAGAATGAACAAGGCCAACGTATTGAATTTTCTGCTCCATTAGATGCATCTAATGTTATGATTATAGATCCTAAATCAAGTAAAGTATCTAGAATAGGCTATAAAACTATTGAGAGTGGTGAGAAAATAAGAATTTCTAAGAAATCAGGTGAATCAATATAATATGAATATTAACGAAAAGTATAAAAAAGAAGTAGTAAAAGCTATGAAAGAAAAGTATGGATATACTAATGATTTAGCTGTGCCTAAAATTACCAAAGTAGTTTTAAATGTAGGAGTTGGTAAAACTAAGGAAGATGCTAAATCTATTGAAACTGTACAAAATACTTTAAAAAGAATTAGTGGTCAAAAACCAATTATAACTAAAGCTAAGAAATCAATATCAGCTTTTAAAGTAAGAGAAGGCATGACAGTTGGGGCAAAGGTTACTATAAGAGGAAATAAAATGAATGATTTTTTAACTAAGTTAGTAAATATATCATTACCTAGAGTACGTGATTTTAGAGGTTTGAATAAAAAAAGTGTTGACGGCCAAGGTAATTTAAATATAGGATTTAAAGAACATATTGCATTTCCAGAAATTAAATCTGATGAAGTTGAAAGAATACATGGTTTAGAAATAGCTATAACAACAACTGCTAAGAATGAAGAAGAAGGTTTAGAGCTATTTACTTTACTAGGTTTTCCATTTAAAAAAGATAATAAATAATATATATGGCTACAAAAGCAAGAATTGCAAAATCAAATAAAAAGCCTAAATATTCAACTAGGATAGTTAGAAGATGTTGGAGATGTGGTAGAAATAGAGGATACATGAGAAAGTTCAAGTTATGTCGTATTTGTTTCAGAGAACTTGCTTCTAAAGGAGAGTTACCTGGTGTTAAAAAATCAAGTTGGTAAAAAATAAATTATATGATGACAGACCCAATTGCAGACATGTTAACAAGAATTAGAAATGCCGTGGCTATTAATAAGCCAGAGGTAATTTTACCATACTCTAAAATTAAGCATGAAATTGCTAAAATTTTAAAGTCTGAAGGTTATGTTTCTGATATTGAAAAAGTAGAAGATAATTTTAATTCTTTAAAATTAGTTTTAAAATATAATAATAAAGAATCAGTTATTTCACATATTAAAAGAGTAAGTAAGCCAGGTAGACGTGTTTATATCGGTAGACAAGAAATACCATATATTTTAAATGATTTAGGTATTGCTATACTTTCTACTTCTCAAGGAGTTATGAGTAATAGACAAGCTAGAAGAGCTAGAGTAGGCGGGGAAATAATTTGTGAAATTTGGTAATAAATATATATGTCAAGAATAGGTAAAAAAATAATTGAATTAAATGATAAAACTCAAATTAAAATTGAGAATAATTTAATAATGGTTAAAGGTCCAAAAGGTGAATTATCTCAAGAATTGATTGACAATGTTTTAATTGATGTAAAAGATAATGAAGCTACAGTTAAAGTTAATGATGAAACAGACAAGAAGCAAAGAGCTTTATGGGGATTATATAGATCATTAATTTTTAATATGGTAGAAGGTGTTAATGAAGGTTTTAGTAAACAATTAGAAATAAATGGAGTTGGTTTTAAAGCAGCTGTCCAGGGCAAGAATTTAGTTCTAAATCTTGGTTTTTCTCATTCAATTGAATATAATATTCCAGAAGGTATTGATATAAAAGTAGAAAAGAATTTAGTAACTATAAGTGGTATTGATAAACAAAAAGTTGGTCAAACTGCTGCTGAAATAAGAGCATTTAAAAAACCTGAACCATATAAAGGTAAAGGTATTAAATATATAGATGAAGTAATAAGAAGAAAAGCCGGTAAGGTAGTTAAAGGCGCCGAGGCTTAATTTATAATAATATGAAGGATAAAAATAAGATAAAAGATTTATTAAAAGCTAGAAGAACTCATAGAACAAGAGTGAATATTTTTGGCACTGCAAAATGTCCAAGACTAGCAGTTTATAAAAGTTTAAAACATATTTCTATTCAAGCAATTGATGATGAAAAAGGTGTTACTTTAGCTTCAGCTAGTGATAGGGGAGCAAAAGGTAAAACTCGTAAAGATAAGGCTAAAGAAGTTGGTACTTTAATTTCAAAGAAATTAATTGAGAAAAAAGTAACAAAGTGTGTTTTTGATAAAAGACATTATAGATATCACGGTTTAATTAAAGAATTAGCTGATTCTGCACGTGATGGAGGCTTAAAATTTTAAGATTATATTATTATGGCATACGAAGGTAAAAATAATAGAAGACCCGGAAGAGGTAGACCACAAAATGAGTTTGAACAACGTATTATTGATTTAGCTCGTGTTACTCGTGTTCAAAAAGGTGGTAAAAGATTAAGATTTAGAATCTTACTAGCTTTAGGTGATAAAAACGGTAAAGTAGGTTATGCTATTGCTAAAGGTGCTGATGTTAGTATTGCTGTAAATAAAGCAGTTAATAAAGCAAAGAAGAATATGATAACTGTAAAGTTAGTAAATGAAACTATCCCACATGCTATTACTGTTAAATATAAGGCTGCTACTGTATTATTAAAACCAGCAGTACCTGGTAAAGGTATTGTTGCTGGTGGTGCAGTTAGAAGTATTTTAGAACTTGCTGGTGTACCAAATATATATGGTAAGATACTAAGTAAGACTAATAATAAGATAAGCAACGTTAGATCCGTATTTTATGCTTTAGAGCAGTTAAATAAGAGAGTTAAAGATGTTCCAGTTAAGAAAGAAAAGGAAGTTAAGAAAACTGATAAACCAGTAGCAGAAGTTAAAAAAGAAGATAAAAAATCAACAGAATCTAAAAAATAGTATATGACTAAGTTAACTTTACATAATTTAAAATTAGCAGAAGGCTCTAAGACAAAAAAGAGAAGAGTTGGACGTGGTAATGCTTCTGGGAAAGGTAATTATTCTGGTCGTGGTATGAAAGGTCAACGTTCTAGGTCTGGTGGTAAAAGTAAATTAGCTTTACGTGGTCTTAAGAGTTATTTATTACGTATTCCAAAGAATAAAGGTTTTAAGAGTAAACGTCCATCTAAAGAGAGTGTTAATTTAAAGGAATTAGAAAATTTATTTGAAACGGGTGATGTAATAACCCCTAAAGATTTACATAAATTAGGTTTAATTAGAACTACAATTAATGGTGTTAAGATATTAGGTGTAGGTAAATTAAGCAAAAAGTTTGAAGTTCAAGCTAATGCCTTTTCTAAAACAGCAAATGACGCTATAATTAAAGCAGGTGGTAAAGCAATTATTATTACTAAAAAAGAAAAGGAAGAAAAAAAAGATAATAAAAAATAAATATGTTTGAAAAACTAAGACAAATTTGGAAAAGTAAAGATCTCAGAAAAAGCATCTTTTTTGTCTTAATGATGTTAGTTGTTTTTAGAATAGCTGCTCATATTCCAATTCCTGGTATTGATGTTGCTGGCTTAAAAGATTTTTTTGCTCAGAATCAAATATTAGGTTTGCTTAACCTATTCTCTGGCGGTGGCTTAGAGAATTTTTCGATTGTCATGCTTGGTATTGGACCATATATTACTGCTTCTATTATTTTGCAGTTACTAACAATGATTATACCTGCTTTAGAAACTTTATCTAAAGAACCTGATGGTCAACAAAAAATTAATAGATATACAAGATTTTTAACCCTACCACTCGCTGCTCTTCAAGGTTATAGTTTTATAACTTTAATGCAGAGACAAGGCGGAGGTCAATTAATAGGTGATTTAACTTCATTTCAATGGATAAGTGCTATTATTACTGTAACAGCTGGTACTGTATTTTTAATGTGGCTTGGTGAACTTATGTCAGAAAAGAAAATTGGTAATGGTATTTCTTTATTAATTTTTGCTGGTATTATTGCTTCATTACCAAGTGCAGTTCAAAGACTAATTGCTACTTTTGATGCAACACAAGCTTTTAATCTATTAATCTTCTTAGGTATTGCTATAGTTACTATTGTAGTTGTAGTTATTATTACTGAAGGTCAAAGAAATATTCCAGTTAATTATGCTAGACGTGTTAGGGGTAATAGAATGTATGGTGGTGTAAATACTCATTTACCACTTAGAGTAAATATGGCTGGTGTTATTCCAATTATTTTTGCAATTTCAATTATATTAATACCTCCAATGATTGCTCAATTTTTTGTTAGCGCAACAACTCCTTGGGTAGCAGGTGGCGCTAGATTTGTAGTTAATTTATTTCAAAATCAAGTTTTTTACGGCTTATTCTATTTTATAATGGTTTTTGCCTTTACTTATTTCTATACTTTTGTAGTATTCCATCCTCATCAAATTGCTGAGAATTTACAAAAACAAGGCGGTTTTATACCAGGTATTAGACCAGGTAGACATACTGCTGATTATTTACAAAAAACAGCTAACAAGATATTACTTGCTGGCGCATTATTCTTAGGTTTAATTGCTGTATTACCGATTATTATTCAACCAATTACTGGCATATCCAGTTTAGCTATTGGTGGTACTAGTTTATTAATTGTAGTTGCTGTAGTTATTGAACTTGTTAAACAGATAGACTCTCAACTTACTATGAGAGATTATGATGGATTATAATAAATAGATAATTTATATATATAAAAAAGCCTCACTCATGTGGGGCTTTTAAGTTTATCCAGTGAATTCACTCAATAATATATAATATTTCTTATCAATTATTATTGGAGGAATATTTTTAACAGGAAATAAATGTTTATTTTGATAATCTAATATAACATCTACTAGCATTTTTCCTGGTCCTTCTTGATAGATAAATAATTTATTATTTTCTTTCCATTCTACTCTAAGAATATTATTATGAATATTACTGATATTATCATAGTCAGCTTTATTATTTAGAGCAGGGTGGTGTTGAGACAGAATCTTGATTGCCCAACTTGGTCTTTTATCATCAATAGATAGTTCTGGAGCAACCGACTTATTAAAGAAACATCCTGAAAATATTAATATAATGAACAAAAGTCTTAACTGCTTCATGTTGTCCTCCTATTATTTATTTAATTTTACTTTAGCACTACAGCTTTATTTGTCAAATAAAAAAACCATCTTTTGATGGAGGTTGGGTAAGGTGAAATATCATGTTATTCATAATATTTCACCTTACAGTTGTTTTCTTACCAGTTTATGGTAAAGGTATATTTTCCGTCATTCCTTCTATGTATAGAAGTTAGCGGGCCATATCCTTCAGATTCAATCTTGAGAAGATTGAAGTATAGTCTCATATTATACGTATCTATACCTAGGAAGCGAACTTCCTCAAATCCGGTATAATCATCACCAACATTAATTAGGACAGTGTCGCTCCATTCTATTCCATTTGAAATGGCTTTGTATAACATCTCTGGCCCTTCGCTTTTGTGCCAAATCCTCTCTGTTGTTATATGAGTGTCAGCTTGACTGAAACCTAGACTGAGAAACATTATTATTGCTATAACTTTCATTTCATTTCCTTTTTTTTATTTTTATTTACTTTAATTTTTTTAAAAAGAATAGGTGGGGGAAATTAATTGAATTAATTCACCCCACCCTTTTAAAATCACCAGCTCAGCATTTGCTTTAAGGATTTAATGTCCTTCTTTTGATATATACTCTCAAGAGATGAAAGTACAGTTCTGGTGTTTTATTAAATCAACGCTTGTGTACTATATTTTTTCAGCTGAATTTCCATATGGGAAATATATATAGCATACGAGTCTCTTACGTTGATAAATGGTGTCCTTTGACCGATAGATTAACAAGTAAACTATCGATTAGATTGAACATTGTAAGGTATAAGCTTGTTACACGTTACAATGTTTAATCTAAAGTATTTATGTTTATCAACTTTTAGTTATGGAGCGGAAGCAAATTATGTGATCTGCCCCGCTCCAAAGTGTTGTGACATTTTACTACCACAATTCTGCCTGAGGAATTAATCTTGAACTAAATGGGCATTTAAATGAATATTTCCCAAGTTCATGATTTTAGTAAAAAGTAATCGCTATTAAGGGAGAAACTCCCAAAATATTGATCTTACTCTCTCCTTCACTTGTTTGTGGAGAGCGAACTCTCCCCAAGCAGGATTGTGATAATAATTAGCGTTTTATCGTAAAAAGGCTAACTTTAGATAAATACGTCCCTTAGAGAGTGAATTTAGCTAAAATTAGCCTTATTAGGTATATTCTCTCTCCGTTATATATTTGGTTTTCAATGTTTAATATAGTAGTATATCATATATACTAAAACTTGTCAAGACCTCTTATTTTTATCTAATTAGTGCTATAATAATTAAAGTTTAAACTTAAAAAAATTATGAACTATATTATTTTAGGAGCTCCTGCCTCTGGCAAGGGAACTCAAGCAGAACTATTATCAAAAAAATTAAATATTCCACATATTGCATCAGGGATTATATTACGTGAAAATATTAATAATAAAACAGAACTTGGTTTAAAAGTAGAAGCAATATTAAATAGAGGTGATTTAGTGTCTGACGATATTGTGATTGATTTAATTAAAAATAGGTTAGAGCAAGGTGATTGTAAGGATGGATATATATTAGATGGTTTTCCTAGAACAATAGCTCAAGCTGAAGCTTTAGATGGAATAACAAAAATTGATAAAGTAATTGATATAGTAGTTAATGATGATGTAGCTGTTTCACGTATTACTAATAGAAGAATGTGTAAATCTTGTGGTAATCCATATCATTTAGAATTTAATCCTTCTAAATTAGAAGGTGTTTGTGATAAATGTAATGGTGAACTTTATTTAAGAGAAGATGATAAAGAAGAAGTAGTTAAAGATAGATTAAAAGTTTATCATGATCAAACTGAGCCATTGAAGGAGTATTATAAAGAAAAAATAATTACTATTGATGGTATACCTAGTATAAAGCAAGTAACTGAAAGTATTTTTAAAAATTTACAAATTTAATATGTCAGGTGACGTTACAATAAAAACTGAAGAAGAAATAATTAAACTCAAAGAAGGTGGTAATATATTAGCTACTATTTTGAGTGAGCTTGGTAAAGCTGTTAAGGTTGGTATTACAACTAAAGAATTAGATCAACTTGCTAGAGATTTAATGAAAGAATACAAAGTAGAGCCTTCTTTTTTAAATTATAGTGATCCACCTTATCCAGCAGTATTATGTACTTCAGTTAACCAGCAGCTTGTTCATTGTATTCCATCAGATTATGCTTTAAAGGAAGGTGATATTATTTCTCTAGATTGTGGTATTTGGCATAAAGGTTTATGTACGGATATGGCTAGAACATTTAGTGTTGGTAAAATAAGTGAAGAAACTAAGAAGTTATTGAAAGTAACGCGTAAAGCTTTAGAGATTGCCATTGAAACTGCTAAACCTGGAAATACTATTGGTGATTTAGGCTATAATGTACAGACATATGTTGAACAACAAGGTTTTTCCGTAGTTCGTAAATTAGTTGGTCATGGTGTTGGTTATGAAGTTCATGAGCCACCAGCAGTACCTAACTTTGGTAAAAAAGGTGAAGGCATAGCATTTAAAGAAGGCATGGTACTTGCTTTTGAACCTATGGTAAATATTGGTCATCATGATATTGTTACTGGTTTAAATGATTGGGATATTTCTTCAAAAGATGATAGTTTAACAGCTCATTTTGAAGATACTATAGTTATAACTTCAAAAGGAGCAGAAATAATTACTAAATAAAATAAGCCACTAACGTTTAGTGAAAGTGGCTTTCAGCATTGGTGCAAATATTAACCAAAGTAAGATGTTTACTATTTGATAGAATATAGTGAAAATAGCAAAACATGGAATTAATATGATTAATATCATACAGTGATACCATTTAGCTGGATGCATAGCTTCCTCCTATTATTTTAAATAAATATTAATACATATAACATAATAAATCAAGATGTCTAAAATATTAGGTATAGATTACGGAGAAAGTAAAGTTGGTTTGGCTATTTCTGATAGTGATACTAAATTAGCTGTGCCTTTGGAAATTATTAAAAATGAAGAATTAGAAGATAAAATAAAGTATTTTATAGATAAAGAATTAGTTGAAAAGATAGTAATTGGTTTACCAATTAGTTTAGATGGTACAGATACTGAGCAAACTAAAGTAGTTAGAGAATATATTAGTTATTTAAAAGAAAACTTTAAAGTTGAAATTATACCTCAAGATGAAAGATTAAGTACAAAAGAAGCTAGTAGAACTGGTCATGATGATGATGTAGCTGCAATGTATATATTACAAACTTATCTTGATTCTAAATATGGATAGTACTATCTTAATACATTATATCTTACCTTTTATTGGAGCTCTTGGTATTTCAATTATTTTAACTATTTTAATTAGAGCTATAGCTATTAAGTTAAATATAATTGATAAACCAGATAACGGACGTAAGATTCATAAATTACCTATACCTTTACTTGGAGGGTTTGCTATTTATTTAACAACCCTTATTTTTTTAGTTATCTATCAAGATATAATATTAGATGGCAGAATAAAAGCCTCATATTTAATAGCCATTGCCTTAGGTGGCTTGTTTTTAATGATTGGTGGGTATTTAGATGATAAGTACGCTCTAAAGCCTATTTATCAAATAATATGGCCTCTCTTGGCAGTTATATCTGTATTACTAAGTGGTATGGAGATAAGTTATATTACTAATCCATTAGGTGGTGTAATTAACATATCATCGCCTATTATATCACTCATTATTATTTTCTTTTGGTTGCTTGGCATGATCTATACAACTAAGTTTTTAGATGGTTTGGATGGCTTAGTTTCTGGAGTTACGGTTATTGGTTCTATTATATTATTTTGTGTTAGCTTATTTTGGGACGTAGATCAGTCAGGAACTTCTGTTTTGTGTTTAATATTAGCTGGTAGTACTTTAGGTTTTTTATTATTTAATTTTTATCCAGCTCGTATTTTTTTAGGTGAAGGTGGTAGTACTTTCTTAGGTTTTATGCTTGGAGTACTTGCTATAATAAGTGGTGCTAAAATTGCTACGGCTTTATTAATTATGGGTATTCCTATACTTGATGTTGTTTGGGTAATTATTAGGAGATTATTTAATGAAAGACATTCTGCTTTTTTAGGAGATAAAAAACATTTACATTTTAGATTATTAGATATTGGTTTAAATCAAAGACAAGTAGTATTACTACTTTACTTACTTACTTTAATATTCGGTTCGATTGCTTTATTTCAAGACACTATTGGTAAAATAGTAGCATTTATAGTTCTAATAATTGTTATGTTAGCTTTAGCTAGTTTTGTGGTTATAAGATATAAAAAAATATATGAAAAAGTATCTAATAATTAGTCTTTTACTTACTTCACTTATGGTAAGTGGTTGTACTAGTCTTTTTTTAAAGAAAATAACTATTAATGATAGTGTATTAAAAATTAAAGTTGTTACTTCTAAGATTGATATGTTAAAGGGTTTATCTGGTAAAAAGGATTTACCTCAAGATCAGGGCATGCTTTTTATTTATGATGATTATGAAATACGAAACTTTCATATGAATAATATGAATTTTCCTCTTGATATTATATGGCTTAAAGATAATGAAATAGTAGGTATTGAACATGAAGTACCTTTATTAATAAATAATGAAGTAACTAGAGTTAATTCTAAGAGTAAAATTAACATGGTTTTAGAGGTAAATAGTAAATGGGCCCAGAATAATGATATAAATATAGGGGATATAATAGGTCTTGACTAATTAATATATTCTGATATAATACGGCTAATGTTTAAAAATGATAATAAATTATATGAAATTTGCAGTAATAAGAACTGGTGGTAAACAATATATAGTATCACCTAAAGATAAAGTAAAAATCGAAAAACTTAATGCAGAAGAAGGTCAAACAGTGGAATTTGATGATGTTTTGTTAGTAAGTGATAAGGATAAAATAGATTTAGGAACACCTAAACTCAAAACTAAAGTTACAGCTAAAGTTTTAAAACAAGGTAAAAGAGATAAAGTAACAGTTGCTAAATATAAGCCAAAGGTAAGATATCATAAAGTTTATGGTCATAAGCAACCTTATACAGAAGTAGAAATTCAAAAAATATCATAAATAAAAAAAGCCTTTAATTATATAATTTGTTTAAAGGCTTTTTATAATTCTTTTCTATTCTTTAGCGCACTTGATAATGTAATTTCATCTGCGTATTCAATATCAGAACCAGACGGTAAACCTCTTGCTAGTCTGGTTATTTTAATATTTAAAGGTTGTAATAATTTTTGTAAATAAATAGCAGTTGATTCGCCTTCCATATCTGGATTTAAACCTAATATTATTTCTTTTACATTATTATCTTTAATCCTTTTTTCTAATATATCAATAGTTAGGTGTTCTGAACCAATACCTTCTAAATGATTGATTACACCACCTAAAACATGATATAAGCCTGTGTATTCTTTTAGACGTTCAAAAGTATTTAAATCATGACTCTCAGCAACTACACAGATAATAGTTTGATCTCTTCCTGTGTCAGTACAAATAGGACAGGGATTACTTTCTGTAATCGATTGACACTTTGTACAAACTATTAGATCTTTTTTAGCTTCTTTTAAGCTAGTAGCGAATTCTTCTAAATCCTCTTGGGGCCTTTTAAGTAACCAAAAAGTAAGTCTCTGGGCTGTTTTAGGACCAATGCCTGGTAATTTATCTAATTGGTCAATTAATCTTTGGATTGAAGAAGGTAGCATAGTTTACATGCCCGGTAAATTGAAGCCTCCTTGAGCTCTCATTTTTTCTGCCATAACACGTTGAACTTTTTTAATAGCATCAGAGTGAAGGTTTTTAAGTAGTTCTTCTAATTTTTCTTTTTTTTCAGTATTTAAATATTCAGGATTTATATCTAACTTAGTCATTTTTTGATTACCATCCATAATTATAGTGGTACCATGTTTTTCAACAGTAATTGATTCTTCAGCTAATTGACCTTGTAAATCTTTTGCCTGGGATTTTAAATCTTTAATTTGATTTAATTTATTGAATAGACTCATATTTTTATATTAATTATTAAAATGTATTTTCTGGTTGTCCTTCATCCTCTAAATTCTTAAAAGATGCTTGGTTTTCTTCAAAGTATAGTTTTACTAAGCCAGTAGGACCGTTTCTATGTTTAGCAATATGTACTTCAGCTATATTTCTTTCTTCTTCTGGAATATCTTCTATCTTATAACTTCTGTCTGATGTTTTACGATAAATAAACATAACTACATCAGCATCCTGCTCAATAGCTCCTGAATCTCTTAGATGAGCCAGTTTTGGAATAGCTGGTTTTGTATTTTCAACTGCTCTAGATAACTGAGAAAGAGCTAGAACTGGAATTTGTAATTCACGAGCTACAGCTTTAAGTGATCTAGTAATTTCCGCTACTTCTAAGACTCTATTATCAGAATTACCAGTTCTGCCTTCCATAAGCTGGATATAGTCAACTATTAAAAGATCTAAACCATGTTCTAACTTTAAACGTCTTGCTTTAGTTCTAATTTCCATAACATTGGAAGTTGCTGAGTCATCAATATATATAGGAGCTTCAGATAAAATACCCATAGCTTGACCTATTCTAGGGAAGTCACCATCTTCATCACGATCAGATAAATTACCTGTTCTCATCTTCCATAAATCAACACCAGCTTCAGCACAAAGCAATCTATCAACTAATTGTTCTTTACTCATTTCTAAACTAAATAGACCAACAGCTGCTTTATTATTTACTGCTGCTTGTCTAGCAATATCTAAAGCTAGTGATGTTTTACCAACAGAAGGCCTAGCTGCTAGAATAATAAGATCAGTTTTCTGAAGTCCTGCTAGTTTATTATCTAGTCCAGTAAAGCCAGTTCTCAAACCTCTTAATTTACCCTTATCCTTATGTAACTCATCTATTCTGTCAAAAGCTCCAGTTAAAACATTTTTAATTGAAACAAAGTTTTGTTTAAGATATTTTTGAGATATTTTAAATAGTTTTTGTTCAGCTTTATCTAATACGCTATCAACATCTTCTGTTTCTTTGTATGATAATTCATTAATTTCACTTGAAGCCTTAAGTAGCCTTCTTAAGGTAGCTTTTTTTTGAACAATTTTAGCATATGATATTACGTGCGCTGCTGTAGGTACACTGTTAGTTAAAGTAGCTAAATATGCTTGACCACCAACTGCTTCTAATTGCTTTTTTTCTTCTAATCTATTTGCTAAAGATAATAGATCAATAGGCTCACGTTTTTCATAAAGCTCATACATTGATTCTAGAATCATTAAATGAGAATCTTTATAGAAATCTTCAGGACGTAATATATCAGCTACTTTAGTAATAGCTTCTTTATCAATTAAAAGACAGCCTAAAACTGACTGTTCTGCCTCATTATTTTGAGGCGGTATTTTATTTAACCCTTGTGACATAAGTGGATCTATCTTATCAGAAATATTATTACTCGTAAACACGTATTTTTAAACAGATTTTCCACTTTATTTATCAACAAAAAAAACAGCTAAAAACTGTTTAAAATGGTCCGCGCGGAGGGATTCGAACCCCCGACCATCTGCTTAAAAGGCAGTTGCTCTACCAGGCTGAGCTACGCGCGGAAAAATAATATAACGCTGGCTATCATAACATATATATAACTGTTTGGCAAGAGTTAGTAAAAAAAATCGTAAAATACGTGTTTTTTTGCTATAATATGTTTATTATTATGAAAGAAATCCTTTGGCATAATTTAACAAGTGAAGAAGCCTTAAATAAGTTAAAAGGTAATGTTTTAGGTTTAACCAGTGAAGATGCTAAAAGATTAAAAGTAAGGTATGGATTAAATTCATTACCTAGTAAACATAAGCTTACTAAAATTGAAATAGTTATAAACCAGTTTAAGAGCGTTTTAGCTTACGTTTTAATTATTGCTGGTTTTTTAAGTTTCATGCTTGGTGAGATAATTGATGCTTCTGTCATATTTACTGCAGTTTTAATTAATGTAATTGTTGGTTTTATTCAAGAGAATAAGGCTCAGAATGCTTTAGAAAAACTTAGAAAATTAGTTAATCCAGAAGTTAAAGTTTTGCGTGATAATACAGCTCAGATTATATTAGCTAAAGATTTAGTTCCTGGCGATGTTATACTATTAGAAGCAGGTGATAAGGTATCAGCTGATGCTAGGTTACTTGAAGTACAAGATATTACAACAATGGAGGCAGCCTTAACTGGTGAACCTGAAACAATTACTAAAAGTATTGATGTATTAGATAAAGGTAAGGTATTAGCCGAGAGAAGTAATATGGTATTTCAAGGTACTACTATTACTGAAGGACGAGGGCAAGCTTTAGTTGTAGCTACTGGAATAAATACAGAGCTTGGCAAGATAGCTAAGTTAGTTAAAGATACTAAAGAAGAAGATACTCCGTTACAAAAAAAGTTAAATGTATTTAGTCGTCATTTAAGTCTTACTATACTTGGTTTAAGTATAGTTCTTTTTGGTTTTGGTATTTTAAGAGGTAATAGTATATTAATCATGTTTAATACCGCAGTGGCTGTAGCAGTCGCTGCTATTCCTGAAGGCTTAGTTGTAGCTGTTACTGTTATTTTAGCCATTGGTATGCAAAAGATATTAAGGAAAAGAGCTTTAGTTAGAAAATTAGTAGCTGCTGAGACATTAGGTTCAACTACTGTAATTTGTACTGATAAGACAGGTACTTTAACTGTTGGTGAAATGAGAGTTGCTAGAATAGTAACTAACTCATATGATTGTAATTTATCTACAGATTTACCTAAGTTAACAAAAGCTGGTAAAAGTGAAATATATAATTTAGTTAAGATTGGCGTGCTATGTAATGATGCTGTAGTCCAGGAAGAAGGTCAGGAACTAAGAGATTATAAGGTTCTAGGTTCAGGCACTGAAAAAGCTTTACTTTTAGCAGGTGTTCAACTTGGTTTAAAGAAGAATGAGCTTGAAAAGAAATACTTAAGAATTGATGAAATATTATTTGATTCTTCTAAAAAGTATATGGCTACATTAAATAATGAAGAAGCAGGTAAGAAGAATATATACTTTAAAGGAGCTCCAGAATTACTTTTAGCAGCAGCTAGCCATGTTCAAGTAAATGACAGGAATGAAAAGTTAACTCAGGGTATGAGGAGAGAGTTAGAAAAAAAATATGAAAATTTAAGTAAATCAGGATTAAGAGTATTAGGTTTTGGATACAGAGAAGTTAGAAAAGATACTACTACAATTAAATTATATGAAAAAGCTTTAGAAAAGATAGTTTTAGTTGGTTTTGTAGGCATTAATGATCCATTAAGACCTGATGTTAAAGCAGCTTTAGAAGCTACAAAAAAAGCTGGGCTTAAAACGGTTATTATAACAGGTGATAATAAATTAACTGCCAAAGCTATTGCTCAAGAATTAGATATAAATGTTGATGATGAAAGTATTTTAGAAGGTAGTCAGCTGGCTAAGATGGATGATCAACAATTACTTGAAAAAGTAAGGAGTATTAAAATATATGCCAGAGTAACACCTGAAGATAAGTTAAGAATTGTTAATGCTTGGCAAGCTAGTGGTGAAGTTGTAGCAATGACAGGTGATGGTATAAATGATGCTCCTGCCTTAAAAAAAGCAGATATTGGTATAGCCCTTGGTTCTGGTACTGATGTTGCTAAAGGTGCTGCTAGTTTAATATTATTAGATAATAATTTTCAAGTAATTAATAATGCTATAGAACAAGGTAGAGTTATCTATGATAATATTAAAAAAGTAATCTTATATTTACTTTCTGATAGTTTTTCTGAAATTGTTATAATCTTTGGTAGTTTGTTTATGGGTTTGCCTATACCTCTGGTACCAGCTCAAATCTTATGGATTAACTTAGTAACTGATGGTTTTCCAGATATGGCTTTAACAATAGAACCTGGAGAGAAAGAAGTAATGAAAGAAATGCCTCAAGAAAGAAATAAACCAATATTGGATGCGGAAAGAAAGTTACTTATATTGGTAATAAGTATAGTTACTGGAGTTACTTCACTGGCCTTATTCTATTATTATGTAAAGGTTGTAGGTGATATTGAATTAGGACGTACTGTTGTTTTCGCAACTTTAGGTATTGATTCTTTACTATATGTGTTTAGTTGTAGAACGCTTAGACATTCAATATTTCATTCACATTTTTTTAAGAATCCATATCTTTTAATAGCGGTAGGCTTTGGTGCTATATTACAAGTAGCCGCTATCTATGTACCATTTTTGCAAAAAGTTTTAAAGACTGTATCACTTGGCCTTTATGAGTGGGGTATTGTTTTATCTGTTTCCTTTACAGTTATTATAATAATTGAGATAATAAAGTGGATTTATATTGTAAGACATAAAAATTAATTATTAATTAATAAATATATATGAAATCTAAATCAAAAAAGTACATTCTCTGGTTTAATGAACTTGGTATAAAAGACATACCTTATGTTGGGGGAAAAAATGCATCACTTGGTGAAATGTATTCAAAACTTGTTAAAAAAGGTGTTTTAGTACCAAATGGTTTTGCAGTAACTGCTTTTGCTTATCGTACCTTTATGAAAAAAACAGGCACTGATAAAAAGATTAAAGAGCTATTAAAAGGTTTAGATACTCATAATATTCGTGATTTAATGACACGTGGTTCTAAAGTAAGACAAGCTATTTTAAAACAAGAGCTACCTAAAGACTTAGAAGAAGAAATAGTTATAGCATATAATAAGTTATCTAAGAGTTTTAAGAAAGTCAATGTAGATGTAGCTGTTAGATCTTCAGCCACTGCTGAAGATTTGCCTGATGCTTCATTTGCTGGTCAACAAGAAACATATTTAAATATAACTGGACCTGATGATTTACTTAAGGCTGTTAAAGAGTGTATAGCTTCATTATTTACTAACAGAGCAATTAGTTATAGGGAAGATAAAGGATTTGATCATTTTGAAATTGCTTTATCTGTTTCAATTCAAAAAATGGTTAGATCAGATTTATCTTCATCTGGTGTTATGTTTTCTATTCATACTGAATCTGGTTTTCCTGATGTAGTACTTATTAATTCAAGTTATGGTTTAGGTGAATATATTGTAAAAGGCGTAGTAACGCCTGATGAAATATTAGTATTTAAACCAACCATGGCTATTATTAGTAAAGCTATTGGTCCTAAAAAATCAAAATTAATATATGGTAAGGGCGGTGAAGACACTAAAGATGCTAAAGTTAGTTTAAAAGATAGAAATAAGTTTTCTATTTCTGATAAAGAAATATTAAAATTAGCTAAATGGGCTATGATTGTGGCTGATCATTACAAAAAACCTATGGATATGGAATGGGCTAAAGATGGACGAGATAATAAGCTATATTTAGTCCAAGCTAGACCAGAGACCGTAGAATCACAAAAAGATAAAAATGTTATTGAAGAATATAAGCTAAAAGGTAAAGGCAAAGTATTAGTAGAAGGTGCTGCTGTTGGTAAAAAGATAGGTGCCGGTAAAGTTAATGTTATAAAAAGTATTTCTCAAATTGATAAATTTAAAGATGGTCAAGTTCTAGTTACAGAAATGACAGATCCTGATTGGGAACCTATCATGAAAAAGGCAGCGGCTATTGTAACTGATGCAGGTGGTAGGACTTGTCATGCAGCTATTGTTTCACGTGAACTTGGTATTCCTTGTATTGTAGGTACTAGTAATGCAACTGAGAAGCTAAAAAATAATATGTCTGTTACTATTGATGATACTAAAGGTGAAGTAGGTTTTGTTTATCAAGGTTTAATTCCTTTTAAAATAGATATTACTAATATTAAGAATTTTAAAAAGCCTAAAACTCCAGTTATGATGAACGTGGGTAATCCAGAAACAGCTTTTAATGCCAGCTTTATACCTAATGAAGGAATAGGCTTGGCACGTGAAGAATTTATCATTGCTACATATATTAAAATACATCCTCTGGCTTTAATAAATTACAATAAATTAAAAGATAAGAAGGTTAAAAATCAAATTGATAGGTTAACTGTTGGTTATCCAAATAAAACTCAATTCTATATCGATAAGCTAGCAGAAGGTATAGCTCGTATAGTAGCCTCTACTTATCCTAAAGATGCTATTGTAAGATTATCTGACTTTAAATCTAATGAATATGCTAATTTAATAGGTGGTAAAGAGTTTGAACCAATTGAAGATAATCCTATGATTGGTTGGCGTGGAGCATCTAGATATTATAGTAAAGAATATATTGAAGCTTTTAAACTTGAATGTAAGGCTTTAGTAAAGGTAAGAGAAAAGTTTGGTTTAACTAATATGAAAATAATGGTACCGTTTTGTAGAACCGTTGAAGAAGGTAAGAAAGTTCTTAAAATACTAGCTGATAATGGATTAAAGAGAGGCGTCAAAGGTTTAGAAATATATGTTATGTGCGAAATACCTTCTAATGTAATATTAGCTGATGAATTTTGTAAAATATTTGATGGCTTTTCAATAGGTACTAATGATTTAACGCAATTAGCTTTAGGTGTTGATCGTGACTCAGAACTTGTAGCTCATGTATATGATGAAAGAAATATGGCTGTTAAAACATTAGTTGAGCAGGTTATTAAAATAGCTCACGCTCATAAGCCTAGAAGAAAAGTAGGTATTTGTGGTCAGGCTCCTTCTGATTTCCCTGAATTTGCTCAGTTTTTAGTAAGAGCTGGTATTGATACAATATCTTTGATTCCAGATACAGTTATTCCAACAAGTATCAAAATATTGCAAGAAGAAAAGAAAAAAAGAAAATAATAGTATAATTACAAAAAGCTTGACATTTTAGTCAGGCTTTTGTAGTATATATAATTATGTTCTAGTTATTAAATCAAAATAGGAGAAGGTTAGATGATACCAGTAAATGGATTTGATATTATAATGATTGATGATCCTGATATATTGATTAAGGTGTTAGAGGATAGAATCATTAGCCAGGAATTTAAAGTGATTGTACCAGATCTGCTGTTACAAAATATTAATGAAGAAATTAGCAGGGGAAAGACTAATGTTATAGAGATAAAGAAATTATCTGTAATTATTGATCCACTTATTATTTTGGACAGAAAGATTAAAATGGGTATTTGTGAAGATAAACCTGGTTCAGTTCCTCCACATAGCACAACAAGAGCTAGTAGTATAATTAATGGCTCTAAAACACAAATCTTTCAATGTAGAAATCGAAAGATGTAAAATTTAGTTAAAATATTTATTAAATTTTAAAGGCTCTTAAACTAAGAGCCTTTTTTAAATAAATAAATAGAGGAAGTAAAATGCAATTATATAGAAGCAGAAGTAAATAATTTTAAAAAATATTGAAGCCAATTTTTCATTAGGCTTAATTAGTATTATTAAATAAAGAGTTATACAAAGTAATAAGTAATAATTTATTAATTGTGTATTAAAATTAGCAAATATATATACAAGTATAGTTATTATTAAGCTAACTAAAGCAGCTATTCGTTTACCATATAATACACTAAAAGTTTTATCACCTGCTTTTTTATCAGGTGTATAATCCATAATTGTGCTAAAGATAAAAAAAGCAGCTAAGCAAAGAGCAGCTACATATATTTTGTAATCAAAATCAAATATTGAAGATCCGAAACTATATCCTAGAAAAGCGGGAGGTATTATATATATAAATATATTTGCTAAAGAATCAAGTGGTGGTCTTTCTTTGAATCTGATTGGTGGTGCTGAATAAAAATAGATAAAGAATAATAAGACAATCATGGATATAATATTCTCTATATTTAAAGTAATTATTGAACTTATAATTAAAATAGCTATTAAAATATATGATACTGTTTTTATTCTTTTATGATTTTCTTGTTTTAAGACAATACCATTAACTAATCTTTTTCTTGGATTAATTTGATCTGATTCAAAATCGTAAATATCATTAATTCCATATATTATGAGGCTAAGAGGGAATGATAATAATATTAGTTGTATTATAGAAATATAATTTAAATCAGCTCCTGAATAAAATAAGCAAACCGTGAAAATTAGTGGTTGAATCAACCAGTAAATAGGTCTGCTTGTTTTTATAAGTAGGATTAAGTTATACATTTAGATAATATAATAAATACCAAAAAGAACAACTGTAAAGGCAAGTTCAATATATGAGAAATAACCAAAAGGTCCTTTGATATTTATTTTTTTACTTGGATATAATATATATAAATCTTCATCATCTAGACAATCTAGTACTAAATGAAAGAAGTAACTTATTGCTACCACCGTACCAATTACTGGATTTATTAAATATGAAATAATGCTAATACCTAAAAAAACAAATACATTATGAAGATAGGTTCTAGCCGAACCTTGAGGATTATTTGATGATAAGACAACATGTTTGAATGTTTTCCATTTAGTAAATATACCTTGCTTATATAACGGCACAAAGTGATCTATGTCTATAATTAATGAGGCAATTATAGCTGTAGTATAATCACCAGTTATTTTCCCAATTATTAAACCTGAGGCTAAATGAGCTGTACTGAACATATATTACATATTATTAATTATTATGCCATAATATTAACAGATTATCATATATTTGACCATAAGGAGTATTTTAGCTATTATTATTACGCTACTACTTGCGGAGGGGTCGCATAGTGGCCTAGTGCGCCTGCTTGGAAAGCAGGTAGACCCGTTAAAAGGTCTCGAGGGTTCGAATCCCTCCCTCTCCGCCATATATTTTAATACTTATGAGTTCAATTGAAGAAATAAAGCAAAAATTAGATATTGTTGATTTAATTCAAGAATATATTAAGACTCAGCCAGCTGGTATGAATTTTAGAGCGCTTTGTCCATTTCATAATGAAAAGACGCCTTCTTTTGTTATTTCTCCAGATAAGCAGATTTGGCATTGTTTTGGCTGCTCAGCAGGTGGTGATGTATTCGAATTTGTTAAACGTATTGAAGGTGTTGAATTTCCTGAGGCTCTAAGAATTTTAGCTAAAAGAGCTAATGTAAAATTAGAGTATAAGAATCCAGAATTACATAATCAAAAAACTCGATTACTTGATTTACTTAAAGAATTAACAAATTATTATCATCAAACATTATTAAATGATGATGATGCTAAATTTGTTAGAGAATATTTAAAAAAGAGAGATTTATCAGATGAAACAATTAATACATATCAATTAGGTTATGCTAAAGATAGTTGGCAAGATGCTATTAATCATCTTTTAAGCAAAAAGTATTCTCTTCGTGAAATAGAACAAGCTGGAGTAAGTAAAACGGGGGATAAGAATAAAGCATATGATAGATTAAGAAATAGATTAATATTTCCAATTCGTGATATTCATGGTAACGTCGCAGGTTTTACTGGAAGAATAATGGCTACTGAATTTGATGGAGGTAAATATATTAATTCACCAACTTCACCGATATATAATAAGAGTGATATATTATATAATCTAGATTTAGCTAAACAAGAAATACGTAAAAAAGATTATGCAATTTTAGTAGAAGGTAATGTTGATGCTATTTCTTCATATCAAGCTGGTACTACTAATGTTATAGCTGTTTCTGGAACTTCGCTTACTGACAATCAAATTAAATTACTTAAACGTTTTACTCAGAATGTTATGATTGCCTTTGATGCTGATGTAGCAGGAACACAAGCTAATCTTCGTGGTATTGATTTAATGTGGCAAGCTGGTTTAAATGTTAAAGTAGTTCATTTACCAGAAGATTTAGATCCTGATGATTTAATAAGGAGTGATCTTAGTAAATGGAAAGAGTTACTTAGAACAGCTGAGAACTTTATGGATTACATTTTTAAAGTAACTTTAGATGAATTAGATATATCAAGAATAGATCATAAGAAAAAAGCAGCAGCTAAATTACTTAAAGTAATTTCAAAGCTTGGTGATCCAGTAGAACAGTCACACTATTTAAAGAAATTATCTGGTATATTAAATGTTTCAGAAGATGCTTTAACCAAAAAGATTGAGCAACTAAAATCAAAGATAAAGCCTAAAAAAGAAGAAGTATCTGCTGAAGAACCAAAAGTACCCATTTCTCAAGAGCAGTCTGTAGCTGAAAGTTTACTAGCTTTACTTATTAAATACCCTGAAAATATTAAAGAAATAGAAAGTAAGTTAAAAGCAGAAGAAATACCTTATTTACCAGTTCAGAAGCTTTACAAAGACCTCATAATCTATTATAATAACAAGCATAATTTTGAATTTAAAGAATTTAGGACCAGTTTAGAAGAAAAAGAAAAAGATTATTTAAATCAACTATCATTATTAGCTGATGAAGAAGTCTTGGAAGAAACAAGTCATGAGATAGATCGTGAAATAGTTCAGCTTACTAAACGTCTTAAAGAATCATATATAAAAAATAGATTAAGACAACTAGAAATTGAGATAAAAAAAGCTCAGGATAAGAATGATAAGGATGAAGTAAATAAGTTATCTCAAGATTTTAATAATTTTACAGATCAGTTAAAAGATTTTTAAAATATGTCAGTAAAAAAGAAAATTACAAAAAAAGCTAAGCCTAAGAAAAAACCTGTAAAGAAAGCTAAACCTAAAAAGAAAGTAACTAAGAAAAAACCAGCTAAGAAAAAGGCACCTGCTAAAAAAGCTAAGCCTAAGAAAAAACCAGCTAAGAAAAAGGCACCTGCTAAAAAAGCTAAGCCTAAGAAAAAACCAGCTAAGAAAAAGGCACCTGCTAAAAAAGCTGTTCGTAAACCTAGAGCTAAAAAGGAAAAGCCTTACGTAATTACAATCCCTACAGAAGAAGAGATAGATAATTTAGTTCAAAAAGGTAGATTAAGAAGCTTTATTACAGAAGAAGAGGTTCTTTTTACTTTTGCTGATGTTGAAGAATATATTGAGATATTTGAAGATTTTTTAGAAGAAGTAGATCATAATGGAGTCGAAGTGGTAACTCAGGATACAGGATATTTAGGAGATTTTAGTTTAGAGGAAGATGCAGAAAAAGATAGAATTGCTGATGAACTTAAGAAAATAGATATTGCTGAGATTTCATCTGATTCAATTCAAATGTATTTGAAAGAGATTGGTAAAGTACCACTACTTAAGAGTGATCAAGAAGTATCTCTTGCCAAGCGTAATGAAAAAGGTGAAGTAGAAGCTCGTAGATTATTAATTGTATCTAATTTAAGATTAGTAGTTTCCATTGCTAAGAAATTTACTGGACGTTCATTATCTTTACTTGATCTAATTCAAGAAGGTAATATTGGATTATTTAGAGCTGTTGAGAAATTTGATTATAGGAAGGGCTATAAGTTTTCTACTTATGCTACTTGGTGGATTAGACAAGCTATAACTAGAGCTTTAGCTGATCAATCTAGAACTATTAGGGTACCAGTTCATATGGTAGAAACTATTAATAGATTTAAACAAGTTGAAAGAAGATTAATTCAAGATTTAGGCAGAGAACCATTACCTGAAGAAATAGCTGCAGAAATGAATGAAGAGCTTGACAAAGTTAGAAATATCATTAAAATATCACAAGAAACAGTATCTTTGGAAACTTCAGTAGGTGAAGATAGTGAAGACTCTACTTTAGGTGATTTTATTGAAGATGATAAGACAATTACTCCAGATAGAGTAGCTGCACTTAGACTTCTTAAAGATCATGTAAAAGATATTATTTCAGAGCTAACGCCAAGAGAACAAAAGATACTTGAAATGAGATTTGGCTTGTCAGATGGTGTTGCCCATACTTTAGAAGAAGTAGGACAAGAATTTGGAGTAACGCGTGAACGTATTAGACAAATAGAAGCTAAATCTTTAGAAAAAATGGCAGATCATAGCGATATGAAGAAATTAAAAGATTATTAATCCGGGGTAGCTCAGTGGTAGAGCAATTGACTGTTAATCAATGGGTCGCAGGTTCGAATCCTGTCCCCGGAGCCAACTTAAAATCAGCTATTAAATTAGGTGGTTTTTTGATATACTGATTTATATGAATATTTTATCTCTTAAAAAAATATTATCGTCTGAACCAAAGTTTAGATTTAAGCAGGTTATGCAAGCTATCTACGTAGATTTTGTTTATGATTGGGATGAAGTTACAACTCTATCTAAAGAGTTACGTAGTAAATTAAATATAGAGGCTCCACTAGTCATAAATAGTGGCTTATCCGAAAGTAAGGATAAAAATACAAATAAAGTTTTAATTACCCTTGAGGATGGATTGCAAATTGAAACTGTGTTAATGAAGCATATTAATGGTAGAAGAACTGTATGTGTCTCGTCTCAGGTCGGTTGTCCTTTAGCTTGTACATTTTGTGATACCGGGAAAATGGGATTTAAGAGAAATTTAACTAGTTATGAGATTATTGAACAAGTAATATTTTGGGGCAGAATATTAAAGAAAAATAATGAAAGAGTTTCTAACGTTGTATTTATGGGAATGGGAGAACCGTTTTTAAATTATGATAATGTTATGAAGGCTATAAGGGTGTTAAACGATAAGGATGGTTTCGATATTGGTGCTCGTAAAATATCTATTTCAACAGCTGGACTAGTTACAGAAATAAGAAAATTGGCTAAAGAAGATATACAAGTTAATTTAGCAATTTCACTTCATGCACCAAATGATGTATTAAGAAGTAAATTAATGCCAGTAAATAAACAAGTATCTTTAAAAAAATTATTTGAAGCTATAGATTATTATATTGATTTAACGAATAGGAAAGTTATGTTTGAATATCTCATGATAGATAAAATTAATGATAGTGAAATAGATGCAAAACAATTAGCAGAATTAATGAGTAGGCCATTATATATGGTAAATTTAATTCCATATAATCCAACCAATAAATATCAACCATCATCCCAAAAAGCTATTGATGTGTTTAAAAATATATTAAGGAAAAGAGGAGTTAATGTAAATCAGAGATTTGGTTTTGGTCAAGATATTAAAGCAGCCTGTGGCCAACTTGCGGGCAAGAAAAAATAATATTATTTGATACCATTTGATTAGATTTGAACTTATAATAAGATTAATTATTTATTAAATATGGCTAAGCCAAAACACAGTAAGAATAAAGATGGTAAATTAATGCATTATACAGCAGGAGCACTGATTAAGAGAGGTGATAAGTATCTTTTAATTGATCGAGTGAAGCCACCATTAGGCTTTGCTGGCGTAGCTGGACATATTGATGAAGGAGAAGATGAAACACAAGCTTTGAAACGTGAGGTTGAAGAAGAAAGTGGATTAAAGGTAGATGATTATAAAATTCTTTTTGAAGAAGAATTAAATTGGAATTGGTGTAGCAAGGGAGCTGATAGCCATTATTGGTATTTATTTGAATGTGATGTATCTGGTGAAATTAAGCAGAATTATAATGAAACTAAGTCTATTGGTTGGTACACTGTAGATGAAATTAAAAAATTAAAATTAGAACCAGTTTGGGAATACTGGTTTAAGAAATTAAAGATAATTTAATATGAAACCATCTATCAAAATAGGTGGTTTTTTGATAGAATATATTTATTAATAATTAACATATTATTTATGTCAGTAAAAACGCAATTTTTAAAATTAAAAGAGAATTGGCTTTTAATTCTAGTTATTTTAATTATTCTAGTTGGTTTAACCTATAATGGTAATGGTCCATCTACTTTTTTAAGTAAAGCTACTAATATGGCTGTCAATCAATTGGCAGAAACTGCATCATTTGGTGCTGATATGGCTCTATCATCATATAGACCAAGCTATGACGAAGATTTTGCTCCTGGGATAGAAGATAGGCAAATAACTAAAACAGCTAATTTATCAAGTGAAGTTGAAAGAGGGGATTTTAATACTGCAGAGAGTCAGTTAAAAAATATTATTAATTCTAGTGATTCTTTTTTACTTGATGAAAATGTTAGTAAAAATGGAATCGGTGTTAAAGAATATTTGACTGGTAGGTATAGAATGAAAGTAGATGTTACTAAATATGATTCAGTAATTTCTCAATTAAAAGAGATTGGTGATGTACAAAGTTTTAGCGAAAACTCAGATGATATTACTGGTCAATATAATAATCTAGGAATAGAGTTAGATATTGAAAGAGAACGTTTAAATAGGTATTGGCAATTATTTAATCAGTCTACTAAAATTGAAGACAAGATTACTCTAAATGATAGGATATTTAATCAGGAACGAACTATTAAATATTATGAAGATAGATTAAATAAGTTAGATAATAAAATTGAGTATTCTACAGTTAATTTAACCATTTCAGAAGAAAGGTCTAATTTCTTTGAAGCTAGTTTTGTTAAGTTATCGGTTTTAGCTAAATCATTTGTGGGTAGTATAAATAGCTTATTAATAATAATAATAACTATTATTCCATACTTAATAGTTTTTGGATTAATATATTATATTATCAAGTGGTTTAGAGCTAAGAAGATATATTAGTTAAATAAAATATATAGTAAGAAGCTATCTGGATTAGGTAGCTTCTTTTATTAGTTTAAAACATAAAAAAATGGTATAATATTGTTAGATTAATCACTAAATCTAATTTTTAAAATTATGTCCACAAAGAAAAAAATACTTATCGGAGAAGATGAAAGGCCAATGGCAAAAGCTTTAGAGCTTAAATTAAATAGCGTTGGTTTTGAAGCTAAGGCTGTTTTTAATGGAAATGAAGTAATTGAGGAATTAACTACTAATAAGTATGATTTGTTGTTACTTGATTTAATTATGCCTAAGCTAGGAGGTTTAGAAGTTATTAGAGAAGCTGGTAAAGAACAAAATATTATTGTTGTTTCTGCTGTAGGACAGGATAAAGTAGTTAAAGAGGCTAAAGATTTAGGCGCTAAAGGCTATATAGTAAAACCCTTTGACAATAAACAAGTGATTGAGGAAATAAATAAAGTTTTAGGTTAATATTTAAGTGAATATTAATTCATGGTTAAGAAGAAAAAAATAAAAGTTCTTATTGTTGATGATTCTTTTTTTATGAAAAAGCTCTTACGAGAGCTTCTTTCGTCAGATTCTAGTATTGAAGTAGTAGGTGAAGCTAAAACTGGTTCAGAAGCAATAGGTGAAACATTAAGGTTAAAACCTGATGTTATTACTATGGACTATAATATGCCTGGTATGACAGGCGCTGAAGCTATTAGAACGATTATTAATAATGATAAGCTAGAAAGACCAGCCATTATAATGCTTTCTGCTTACGCTAAAGAAGGCGCTGATGAAACTATTGAATGTTTAAGAGCTGGTGCTGTAGATTTTATTGCTAAACCTTCTGGAGAGTTATCACTTGATATTGAAAAAATAAGAGAGGATATATTAAAAAAAATACATACCGCTAAACTTGCTAGAATTCGTAGATTTCCAGGCACTAAAAAGAGAAGTGGTAAAGTGTCATTTAAAAATATAAAAGGAAGTAAGATTATAGTAATTGGTGCTTCAACTGGAGGTCCGCCTGTAGTTGAAGATATATTACTTGCCTTACCAAAGAATATTCCGGCTACAATATTTGTAGCTCAACATATGCCAGATTTTTTTATAAGTCGTTTTGCAGAAAGACTTGATAAATTAATGGATTTAAAAGTTAAAGTGTTATCAGATAATTCACTTATTGCTCCTAAACAAGTAATTATAGTAAATGATAATTTTAAAATAATTGGTGATAAGATTAAAAGAATAAAAATTTGTAAAGTAGATGAAGAATGTGGTGCTAGACCATCTATTGATAGTACAATGATTTCATTATCAAAAGCTTATGGTAAAAAAGTAATAGGTATTATGCTATCAGGTATGGGTGAAGATGGATTTGAAGGTTTTAAAGAGATTAGAAGAAATAAAGGATTTACTATAGCTCAGGATTTAAAAACTGCAGTAATAACTTCTATGCCTGAAACAGTAATAGAAGCAGGTTTAACGGATTCTGTACTATCACCTAATAAAATAGCTAAAAAGATTATTGAATTATGTAGTGAATAAATATGATTGATCTATCAAAATTTAAAGATATATACGTTAGTGAAACTGAAGACCATTTACAAAAATTAAATGATAATCTTTTAGCATTAGAGAAAGACTTGTCAAATAAATCATTACTTAATGAATTAATGAGATCAGCTCATACTTTAAAGAGCTCATCAGCTACAATGGGATTTAATGATATGGCATTTCTAACTCATGTATTAGAAGATGTATTTGATTATGCTAGGAATGATCTATTTAATATTACTTCAGAAACAGTTACTAAATTATTTGAAGCTATAGATAGTTTAGATAATTCATTAAAAAGTGTTAAAGAGAAAAATAAGGAATCAGATTTAAAAAAAGTAATTGAGAATATTAAAAAGATTACTGGCGTTAAAACAGAAGGTATTGGAAAATCTGTTAGACATGAAGATGGTAAACCACTTGTTGAAAAAAAAGAAGTAAAAAGTGGTGATAATAAGTTAGATGAATTAAAAGAAGCAGATAAAATAACATCTATTAAAGTACCGGTTGAGAGATTAGATAAATTAATGGATTTAACTGAAGAGTTATTAATAGATAGAATGAGAATTGAAACCATATCAGGGTATGATTTAGATAGTAGTTTAACAGATGAAAAGTTAACTTTAGAAAGCCTATTATTTAAGTTAACACCTGCTGTTGAGCATTTAAGTGGCTTAATCTCTAATTTACAATATTTAGTCATGCAAGCACGTTTAGTGCCTCTTGGGCAAATATTTGCTCGTTTTCCACGCATGATTAGAGATTTAGCTACTGAAAAGAAGAAAAAAATTAATTTAGAAATAAGTGGTGAAGATTTAGAAGTTGATAGAACCATAGTTGATAAATTAGGTGAACCTATTGTACATTTACTTAGAAATGCTTTAGATCATGGTATTGATACTGAAGGTACTATTAAATTAAAAGCAATACGTGAAAAAGATTTTGTATCAGTTATTGTTGAAGATAATGGCTTAGGAATTGATTTTAAAGAAGTCGTAGAAGCAGCTGTAAGAAAGAATATAATTGGTAATGATGAAGGAAATAATTATTTAAGTAAGATAGAAAAGAATAAGATATTTGATTACGGTGCTGACAAGAAATATGTTGCTGATAGAAAACAAATTGAAGATATATTATTTAATCCAAGACTTAGTACTAATAAGCAAGTTACTAAAACTTCAGGAAGAGGAGTGGGCTTAAGTGTTGTTAAAAAGTTTAGTGAAGAAATAAATGGTAACATCATATTAGAATCACCATTATCTAAAAAAGGTGGTACTAGATTTACTTTAGAGTTACCACTTACACTAGCAATAATAAATGCATTACTTGTTAAAATAGATAATTCTATGTTTGCTATACCGTTTTCTAGTATTGCCAGAGCAGTTTCAGTAAAACCTGAAGATATTAAGAGTATGGCAGATCAAGATGTGGCTGTTGTTGATAATATGAGAGTGCCACTTGTAGATTTAGAAAGAGTATTTCATTTAGTAAAGCCATTACAAGGTAAAAAAACTATACAACAGCTTGAAAAAGAGAGTAAGCAAATTAATAAGACGGTTGTTTTAGTAAAACGTGGTAAAGAATTAGCTGGTATAATAGTAGATAGGTTATTAAATGAGCAAGAAATTATTGTTAAACCATTACCTTCTGTTTTAAAAGGTGTAAAAGGATTTTCTGGCTCTACTATACTTGGTGATGGTGAAACTATACTTATTCTAGATGTTATTACTTTATTACAAGATTCAAGTAAATTAATTAGAGTTTAAAATATATTTTATGGCTAAAAAAATAACAAGTTTTGAAATTGATCAATTGAAGGAGATTACAAATATAGGGGCAGGTAATGCAAGTACTGCTTTATCACATATGCTTGGTAAAAAAGTACAAATGACTGTACCAGAATCATATGTAGGTAAGATAGAAGAAGTTCAGAGAAATTTTGGAGAAGCTTCTGATAAAGTATTAGCTTTATTTCTTAAGATGCACGGAGATTTAGAAGGAGCTATGGCTATGATATTTAAGCCAGAAGATGCCTTATCCTTTATGGAAATACTTACTAAGAAGAAAAAGAAAAGCCTTGATGAAATGGATGAATTAGATGAGTCATCCATTTTAGAAGTAGGTAATATATTACTTGGAGCTTCTATTACTGCTCTAGCTAAATTTTTAGATTTAAATATTACTCATACAATTCCTGATATGACAGTTAATATGCTTGGTGCTATTATGGATACTGTTTTATTAGAAATAGGTAGTGATAGTGAAGAAATATTAGCATTTAAAGTTAACTTACACTTTTCTGACGATAACATTGGTGGAGATATTTATTATATCTTTGATCCTGCAGCCAGTGGTATTATTTTAAAAGCTACTAAGGAGAAAGTTAAATAAATGAGTGAAGAAATACATATTAAAACTGCAGAGCTTGTAGTAAGTCATAATGATAATATATTAAAGTCAGGAAGTATTGGCTCTTGTATTGTTATTACATTATATGATACTAAAAAAAGAATAGGTGGTATGGCTCATGCTATGCTTCCACATAGAAAAAATAAAATGAAAAACTATGAGGTAAAACCTACTGAAGCAAAGTATGTTGATGAAGCTGTTGATAATTTAATGAAGGGAATTAAGGATATGGGTGGTGATATTACTGCTTTGGAAGCAAAAATAATAGGTGGGGCTACTATGTTTAAGAAATTATCAGGTGATAAATTTGGTATAGGTTATAGAAATATAGAGAAGGCTAAAAAAGTCTTACAAAGCCATAAAATAAAGATAGAAAAAGAAGATACTGGCGGTAGTAATGGTAAAATGGTAGAATTTAATTTAGCTAATGGAGTAATCCATATATCTACTAATATATAAAAATATGACTAAAAAAAAGATTTTAATCGTAGATGATGAAGCACCATTGTCAAAAGTATTAAAAGATAAATTCGAATCAACTGGTTTTGAAGTATTAACAGCTAAAAATGGAGAAGAGGGTTTAATGAAAGCTGTTACTCAAAAACCAGACTTAATCTTGCTTGATATAGTTATGCCTAGATTAGATGGTATGACTATGCTTAAAAAGTTAAGAGAAGATGAGTGGGGCAAGGGTGTAGAGGTTATACTCTTAACAAATTTGAGTGATAATGATAAGGTAAGGCAAGCTTTAAAGAATAATGTATATGATTATTTAATTAAATCTAATTGGAAACTTGAAGATTTAGTAATAAAAGTAAAAGAAAAATTAGAAGTTTAAACATATGAATGATAATAAAACAGTATTAATATTAATAGTTGAAGATGAAAAGCCATTAAGAGAAGCTCTTAAAACTAAATTAAGAAGTGAAGGTTTTGATGTTATGGAAGCAGCTAATGGAGAAGAAGGCTTAGAGATTATAAATAGCAAGAAACCAGATTTAGTATTACTTGATTTAATGATGCCTGGTATCCCAGGAGAACAAGTATTAAAAGAAATGAATGATTCAGGTTTAATTAAAGAAATACCTGTTATTGTGTTATCTGTTAAGGGTAATGATACTACGATAAGGAATTGCATTGATCAATTAGGAGCTGTTGATTATATGAGTAAGTCAGATTATTCATTAAAGGAAATAGTTGAAAAAATTAACAAATTATTAAAAATATAATTATGAAAAAAGTTTTAGTTGTGGAGGATGAAAGAACATTAAGAGATGCTTTAGTTAAAAAGTTATCTAAAGAAGAATTTACAGTACTTTCTGCAAAAGATGGTAAAGAAGGATTAGATACTGCTCTAGCTGAACATCCTGATTTAATCTTACTTGATATTTTAATGCCTAAAATGAATGGCATTGAAGTGTTACAAAAGTTAAGAGAAGATGAATGGGGAGCTAAAGCAAAAGTAATTGTTTTAACTGTTTTAAATGATCAAAAGAAAATTTTAGAAGCTTTAGAAAAAGGAGCTTATGAATACCTTGTAAAGAGTGATTGGAAATTAGAAGACATTGTTGAAAGAGTCAAAGAAAAATTACAGTAGAAGCAATACATTTATTGTTATTTACTTTACCCATATAGTATGGGTTTAATTGCTATATTTGTAGTTTTAGTTCTCCTTATCAGTTAGCTTATGACAATAGATAGAGAATATTTAGATAAAAGAATAAGAAAAGTACCTAACTTTCCAAAAGAAGGTATTCTTTTTTATGACATAACTACATTATTTGAAGATGCTGAAGCATTGATATTGATGATAGATGAATTATATGAAAGATATAAAGATAAGAATATAGATAAAGTAGTTGGTATTGATGCACGTGGTTTTTTAATAGCTTCAGCTCTGGCCTACAAATTAAATTGTGGTATTTCCGTAGTAAGGAAAAAAGGTAAGCTACCATTTAAAACAAGATCCGTAAGTTATGAAAAAGAGTATGGTTTAGATACTATTGAAATGCATGAAGATACTTTAAAAGAAAGTGAAAAAGTAGTTATTGTTGATGACTTATTGGCTACTGGTGGTACCATGCTTGCTACAGTTGAATTAGTAGAACAATTAAAAGCTAATATAGTTGGCATTGAACTTATTGTAAACCTTTCTTTTTTACCTGGTTTAGAAAAGTTAAAGAAGTTAAATTATGAGGTAAACTATTTAATTGATTATAATAACGAAGAAGTAAAATAATATGTCAGAAAAGATTAAAATAGGTATAATTGGCGGTTCAGGGCTTGAAGATCCTAAATTTTTAAAAGATTTTAAGGATATTGAATTAGAAACTCCATATGGTAAAACTTCTTCTAAGATTACAACGGGGAGCATCAAAAATATCGATGTAGCCATTATTTCTAGGTTCGGTAGAGATCACTCCATAAATCCGTCCAAAGTGCCTTATAGAGCCAATATTTGGGCTTTAAATGAGTTAAAATGCACACATATCATAGCTACATCAGCTACAGGTTCATTAAAAGAAGAAATTAAGCCTGGTGACTTAGTTATGGTAGATCAGTTTATTGATTTTACTAGACTTCGGGAGCTAACATTTTTTGATGATAAGGTAGTTCATACTCCTATGGCTGAACCATTTTGTAATAAATTGAGAGACTTACTTAATAGGTCAGCTCAAGATTTAGATTTAAGTTTTCATGAAAAAGGTACTATAATAACTATAGAGGGTCCAAGATTTTCTACTAAAGCAGAATCACATATGTTTAAGGCTTGGGGAGCTGATATAATAAATATGTCTACTATTCCAGAAGCAAGTCTAGCTCGTGAACTTGGTATCTGCTATCAATTAATTGCTCTTATAACAGATTATGATTGTTGGAAAGAAAATGAAGAGGAAGTAACTTGGGAGATGATTTTAAAACAATTAGAATTAAATGCTTCAAAAGCTAAAGAGTTAATATTAAGTACAATTCCTAAAATAGATTTTAAGGAATGTAAATTATGTAAAAAGGAATAATATATATGATACAAATTTGGTTATATTCAATAATAAGTGTAGTAATAGTAAGTTTAATATCTTTAATAGGTATATTAACTTTATCTATTAAGATTGATAAATTAAAAAAGATTTTAATCTTTTTTGTAAGTTTTTCAGCTGGTAGTTTACTGGGTGGAGCTTTTTTTCATTTATTACCAGAAACAGTAGCTAAGATTGGTTTTGGTTCAAAGCTCGCTTTTCTTTTAATAGCAGGTATATTTATATTTTTTATATTAGAAAAATATATTCATTGGCGTCATTGTCATGAACCAACATGCGAAGATCATCCTCATCATCTTGGGAAGATGAATTTAGTAGGGGACGGATTACATAATTTTATAGACGGATTAATTATTGCAGCATCATATTTAATTTCTGTGCCTCTTGGTGTAGCTACTACTATTGCTATTGTAGTCCATGAAATTCCTCAAGAAATAGGTGACTTTGGAGTTTTAATACACAGTGGCTTGTCAAAGTCTAAGGCTATATTATATAATTTAATCTCAGCTTCTCTAGCTATACTTGGTGTTTTAATTGGTTTATTACTAGGATCCTATATTGATTCAGTAGTGGTATATATTTTACCTATTGCTGCTGCTGGCTTTATTTATATAGCTACAGCTGATTTAATACCTGAACTTCATAAAGAAACTAAGATGTCTAGGTCATTTATTCAAATAGTAAGTTTTTTACTAGGAGCATTTATAATGTATTTATTAACATTAATTTAAAAATATTATGGTTAAAAAAGTTAAGAAGATAGCAGCTCGTTTTAAGCCTCGTGTTAAGACAGTTATTTCAGAAGACGAAACTACAGCTTCATCATGGAGAATATTTAAAATATTAGGAGAGTTTGTAGGTGGCTTTGAATTTTTAAGACGTTATGATGCTGCAGTAACATTTTTTGGATCAGCTCGTTGCGGTCCTCAACAGAAAATGTATAAAGAAGCAACTAAGCTAGCTAAGATAGTTTCTAAAATGGGCTTTGCTGTTATAACAGGTGGTGGACCGGGTATCATGGAAGCGGCTAATAAAGGAGCTACAGAAGCAAAAGGGGTAAGTGTTGGTTTAAATATTCAGTTACCTGACGAACAACGTATTAATAAGTATGTTAAAGAGTCTCATGCCTTCCATTATTTTTTTACTCGTAAAGTTATGCTTTCCTATGCTTCAGAAATATATGTAGTCTTCCCTGGTGGTTTTGGTACTATTGATGAACTCTTTGAATTACTAACTTTAGTCCAAACTAGAAAAATATGCCCAGTACCTTTAATCTTAGTAGGTAAAGAATATTGGCAACCTCTACTTGATTGGTTGGAAAATACTATGTATGAGGGATATAAGCATATTGATAAAGCAGATCTTAAAATATTCAAGCTAGTAGACAGTGCAGAAGAGGCTACAAAGCATATTGAACAGCTAATTAAAGACAAAAAAATAACTACAGCTAACGAACAACCCGTTGAATATACCAGTGAAGTTAAAATTCAGAAATAAGAGGTTTCTGGTGTTTTTTTAAGAATTTGCTATAATATAAAGGATTTTTGAGTTATCCACAATAAAATCAAATTAATAATTAATAATATAAAAGTATGGGAAAATTAACTAAATCACAACTCATGGACAAATTAGCAGAAGTTAATGATATGAGTAAAAAAGAAGTAGTAGCTTTTATGGAAAATTTCGTTAGCTTAGCTTACGAAGAAGTTAAGGGTAATGGCGAATTCATAATTCCAGGTATTGGTAAGATGGTAAAAGCACATAGAAAAGCCAGAATGGGAAGAAATCCAGCAACTGGTGAAAGTATCCAGATTCAAGCTAAAACTGTTGTTAAATTCAGATTAGCTAAAGCTGCTAAGGACGCCGTACTATAGATTATATTAATATTCAAGATAAACCCAGTTTTTATTTATAAAAACTGGGTTTTTGTGCTATACTCCTATATATTATTCACTAATATTAAATATGAATCAAGAAAATAAGAAATTACTATTACTAGGTTTGTTTGTTATGTCTCTTATACTTGCTAACGTATTAGGAGCTAAAATAACTGATTTTGATATACCTAGTTGGTTAGCTATGCCATTTAATGTTATCTTTGCGCCTATTGTTTGGTTATTTAACCAATTACTTAATTTAACAGGTAATAACCTTTTAAGTTATAAATTCTTCAATACAGTGCATGTTTCAGTAGGTATTTTAACAGTACCACTTATGTTTTTAATAACTGACATAGTTGCTGAAGTATGGGGTAAACAAGTAACTAAGCAGTTTATTAAAATAGGTATTATTTCTATGTTGGTTATGATTGTAATAACTACTATATCAGTATTATTACCACCTGCTGAAAGATTTGTTAGTATGAATGAATCATATAAATCTATATTTACTGTTTCAATTAGAATGGCCATAGCTTCTATTTTAGCTTTTACTTTATCTCAGATGCATGATGTATGGGCTTTTCATTTTTGGAAAGCTAAGACTCAATCAAAATATTTATGGCTTAGAAATAACCTATCTACAATTGTGAGTCAATTAATAGATTCTACAGTATTTATGTTTGTGGCTTTCTATAATCCAGCTACTTTTCCAGCTACATTTGTTATTAAATTAATATTACCTTATTATATCTTCAAAATATTATTTGCTTTACTGGATACACCACTAGCTTATCTAGGTGTTTGGTGGGCTAAAAAGAAATAATATATTAAAAAAAATCATTAATAATTAATTTATTAGTGATTTTTTTAATAACTGTTGATAAGTATCTGTAAAATTAGGTAAATTTATGGTATAATAAGCTCAAGTTCCAAGAGATATTTTTTGGATATTTATGAGTTATCATAATAAAACAAAGACCTCAAAACAAAAAATATTAACTACCTCACCTAAACGTGGTATCTCTTACTATCTATACATTTTTTCTAAGAGATTATTAAAACCTATTAATATATTAAAGATCAAAGATAAATTAAAATCTTTGATTTTATTGTTGTTTAATAAAGTATTTCCTCCTGTACCTAAGAGATTATTAAAGTTAGAGAAGGTAAATAAAGTAAAGAAAAGTACCTCAAAAGAAATAGTCTTACCTCTTTACTTTGGCTGGGAATTAGTAATTAGAAGAATAGAGAATTGGCAACAACATATAATAGGTCCTTTTAAGAAGTATTGGCAGTATATGAGTGTTGTTATGGTATTTATTGTAATAATTGGTACATTTTTCTTAGTTAGAGATTCTGAACCAATTAAAGCGGGTACTTACAGTTTTACTCAAACTGGCTGGACAGCCTCATCTACTAACACAGGGGCTCATACAACAGATCAATCTGGTTGGACTGATTATTGGAGTGAGTATAATGTAGCTACTTCATCAGGAATAACTATATCTAGATAATGAAATATTTAAAAAACAATTCAAAATTATTACTTTCTATATTATTTATAGTCGGTTTTACTTTTTTTAATATTCAAAGCATAAAAGCAGCTACAATTACCTGGGATGGTAGTGAATCAGTTACTTGGGCAACAGATGATAATTGGGTGGGTGGTACAGCTCCTGTATCAGGAGATGATGTTGTTATTAATGGAAGTTACGCTAGTGCTCCAACCCTAGATTTAACAGGTGGTTCTGCTACTTTTAACTCAGTAACTGTTGGTTCTTCTGCTGATTCTATACTTACTATATCTAACTCAACAACTACTAAGAAATTAATAACTACTGCTAATTTTACAATTGGTGCTAATGGTACTACTACTCATACAGCTAATGGTGGTGTTCAAACTCATAGTTTAGTAATTGATGTTGGTGGTGATGCTCTTATTACTGGATATATGGATGTTAATGGTAAAGGGCATAGTAGTGGTCAAGGGCCTGGAACTGGAGGAACTCAGGGTCAGTATTCAACGGACGGTGGTGCAAGTTATGGTGGCTTGGGTACAGCCGGGTATAGTGCTGTTGTAGCAGGATCAGTTTATGGTAGCTTGTCATCACCAGCTGAATTAGGTTCAGGTGGTGGAGGAAGTGGTAGTGGTTCAGGTGGTGGTGCTATAAAACTTAGTGTCACAGGAACATTGACAGTTAATGGATGGATCTTGTCTAGAGGCGGTGATGCAAGTCTTGCTACGGGTGATGCTGGGGGTTCAGGTGGTAGTATTTGGCTTGTCGCAGGAACTATTACCGGCTCTGGAACTATAGCTGCTAATGGTGGTGATGGTGGTATGGAAGGATATAATAGCAGAGATGGTGGAAGTGGTGGTGGTGGTCGTATTGCAATTTATTACACTACTAATACTCATAGTGGTACGGTTTCTGTTTATGGATCTTCTATGAATGCTGCACATATATCAACCTCAGGTACGGTTTATGATAAAGATACAGATGATTCATATGGAAGTTTAACAATAAATAATAATGGTAATAATTCCATTTTAAGTACTCCATTAATTGATGGAACATATAACTTTAAAGGATTTACAGCGTCAGGTTTAGCTGAAGTATTATTATCTGCTAGTGATATTATAAATACTGAGACAATAACTTTGTCAGCTTCTTCTACATTACTTAATACAGATGCAGCAATTACTGTAACTTCATCGTTTACTATATCTAATGGAGCTCAATATGAGCAAAGTGAAACCGCTTCTTTAACTGCAACAGCGGCTAGTTTTACAGCAGCGGCTGGTGCAGGACCTACTTTTTGGGATATTCATAAGGATGGGTCTACACCAACGTTTACTAGTGCAACTATTGCATCTGGAGCGACTCTTACTCATTCGGCGCAGGCCACAGCACATACATATTCTTTGAAACTTGCTGTTTCTGGTAATATGACAGTTACAGGTGATATAAATGTTAATGATAGAGGGTATAGATATGGTCAAGGTCCTGGAACTGGAGGAACTAAGGGTCAGTATTCAACGGACGGGGGCGCAAGTTATGGCGGATTGGGTACACTCGGGTATGGTATTGCAGCAGGAGTAGTTTATGGCTATCAATATGCGCCAATTGATATTGGTTCAGGTGGCGGTGGTAGTACTGGTAGTGGTTCAGGTGGCGGCGCTATTAAACTTATAGCTGGTGGAATATTTACAGTTAATGGATCTATTCTCTCTAGCGGTGGTGATGCAGGTTCAAGCACTGGTGATGCCGGAGGTTCAGGTGGTAGTATTTGGATTGAGGGTGAAACTATTACCGGCTCTGGAACTATAGCTGCTAATGGCGGTGATGGTGGTGTAGAGGGATATTCTAGTAGAGATGGCGGTGGTGGCGGTGGTGGTCGTATGATTATCTATCATACATTAACTGAAAGTTTAGATGGAACGATTACAGTAACTGGTGGTAATGGGAATAATAATGGTATGGCTTCTGATGGCACTCTTAATAGATATGCTACTTACGGAGAACTTGTTTCTTCACCATATAACACAGAAGATTCAGCTGTTATCCTTGAAGGTATAGTTTGGATAGAAGATGCAACACTTCCTGCAACAACTACAGTAACTTTATATTTAAGAACAGGTTCAAATCAGGCTAATTTGCTTGCTGCTTCTTGGTCAGAGATAGCCTCATCTACTTCTAGTGGTCTTTTAACAACAGGTGCTACTAAGGATACAGGTACTGTAACTGTAGCTTCTACTACTCTTCCGGCTGCC
Source organism: bacterium (assembly GCA_018672055.1). GTDB lineage: Bacteria > Patescibacteriota > Patescibacteriia > UBA1558 > UBA10009 > JABHGM01. Next base: position 466,986 of record JABHGM010000001.1, read on the forward strand.
ATGAAAGATGGATCTGATGATCAATGGATACAATACAAGGTAGCCATAACTTCAACTACAGCTTCAACTCCTACAATTACTAGTATTCAAGTCTCATATATTTCTAATTCAGCTCCATCTGTTCAAGGAGTAACTGCTTCTCAAGACTCAGATGGTAATATTGATATAGTCTATGCAGTTCTAGACTCAGATACTGATGAAGGTTCAGTTCAATCAGGGTATATAACTCCATCTTTTGAATATTCTTTAGATAATGGTTCAACGTGGACTACAATAACAACAGGTTTAAATTCAACAGCTACCAATAATGTAGTGGTAACTCAAGGTAGTTACGCGACGTACACGGCGACGTGGTTGCCGAGACAGCAGATAGACGGAAACTATGCAGCGCAAGGTATGATTAGAGCTATTGCTTCTGATGGAGAAGCTGCTAATGCTATTGGTTCATCAACATCTATTGCCTTTGCTTTAGATGCTAAGTCTCCTGCTGCCGGATCTCCAGCAATTGTAATTGTTGCAACTACTACTCCTGCAAGTTTAACAATATCTGCAACAGATGATACTTCAATGACTATGAAGATATCTCTAGATAGTGATTTTTCTAGCGGATCATTTGTATCATATAACTCAACTTCAACCGTATCTTTAGTTGATGATCCAGATACTGTATATATTCAATTTAAAGATGCTAATTCAAATAGTACAACAGCTAGTATTTTAACTCCTAATACTCCAGCTAATGTTATGATTCAAGACACAACTAATGTAACAGCTGACCCTGATGAAAGTAGGTTGTTTATCGCTTGGTCTGTTGTTGATGATCCAGCTATTGGTTTTTCTAGATATGAAGTATATAGATCAACAGATCAATCAACATATACTTTAGTTGGTTCTAGTACAACCCGTACTCTAAACTATTATGGAGATAATTCAGTAGCAGCTTCTACTACTTACTATTACAAAGTAGCTACTCTAGATACTAATGGTAATACCTCATATATGTCATCTGCTGTATATGGTTTGGCTAATGGTATTTAAGATTCAGGTGAAGGTGGAGGCGGATCTGATGTAACAGCTCCAACTATTTCAAACATTGCAACATCAACAGTATCAACAGCACAAGCTACTATTACATGGGATACTAATGAATTGTCTAACTCAACAATTGGTTATTCAACAGCTACTAGTACCTTTACTACAGAAACAGGTGTTGCTACATATTTAAATAACTCTTCTGGTGTTGGTCAACACAGCGTTACCCTGACTGGTTTGTCAGCTAATACAAGATACTACTTTAAAGTAATATCAACAGACGTATCATCTAATACAGCTTCTTCTACAAATAGCATAGTAGGCTATACTTTTGTTACACAATCAGGTCCAATTATTTCTTCTGTTTCTGCTTCATCTATTTTAAATACACAAGCAACTGTTACCTGGAACAGCGATACATCGTCTGATTCTACGGTATATTATTCAACTAATTCAGATTTATCCAGTCCATCATCTGTAACTAGCGCTTCATCTGTTACGGCTCATTCCATAGCTTTAACAGGTTTAACATCTGGAACTAGATATTATTTTTACGTAACATCAGGTGTTGGTACTGATAATAGCTCAGGGAGCTATTACAGCTTTGTTACAACGTCAGATTCTACTGGACCTGTTATTTCATCAATATCTGAGAGTTTAACTACAGACGATGATGTCATAGTAGCCTGGACTACTGACGAAGGAGCAACCTCACAAGTACGATATGGTATTACTTCTGGTGTTTATCCAACAACAACTACTGTAACTACTGATTACAATACAGCACATAGTGTTAATATTTCTAGCCTATCTAATGATACTACTTACTACTATACTGTTATGTCTGTTGATGCTTCTGGCAATGGTTCTACTTCTACAGAAGAATCATTTGCCACACTTGAATTACTATATCAACAAACAGCAGTTACTACCCTAGAGGATGCTGCTCAGGCTCTTGGACAATCTCAGGGTAATACAGTTTATGTTTATTCAGGTGGCGGCGGTGGTAGTACTATTATTGTTAACAAAGAAGATTCAACTGCACCTACTATTTCTAATGTTATTGTTGATATTGGATCTCAAGATATGGAGATTACATTTACTGTTGATGAAGATGCAATTTCATTTGTTCAGTTTGGCTTAGATAATAATTATTCTCGTACTATTGGTAATCCAACTTTTAGTCAGTCACATGATTTAAAACTTGATTATTTAAGTCCTAAAACTGAATATCATTATCAAACTATCATAATTGATGATTTTGGTAATATTACTTCGACTACAGATAGTATCTTCACAACCCTAGCTTTAGGTGAAGATAATGTAGTAGATTTACCAGATGAAGATGAAGATCAGGATTCAGATACAAATATTGAAATAACAGATGAAGGAGATGATTCTTTTGTTGAAACAATTAAAAAAGCAGCAAATAATATTAAAGAATATTTTAATAATAAATTCTCAGAAGTATCAATCAGTGCTTTTGAAGAAGGTTTAATAGAACAATATGATTCTTTGAAAGAACTAGCAGAGTTTGTACCACCCCCAATAATTAGTGGTGAGCCAGTTATTGTAACCGGTTCTACTGATATTACTATTTCTTGGGAAACAGATAAGGATTCTAATTCTTTAATTGCTTTTGCACCAGAAGATTATTTCTTTAATCAAAATGAATACTTCCAAACAGTAGGTGATCCAGAAGAGTATGTTACAGATCATATAGTAACAGCAGCAGGCTTAGAACCAGATACTATATATCATTATCAAGTAAGAAGTAAACAAGAAATAGGTACTCAGGCTCAATCAAAAGATTTTATTTTTAGAACTAGACCACAATCTGCAGAGATTGAGAATTATACTACAGAATTAATATCTTCTTCTGAAGCTAGATTTAGATGGGTAACCTCAGTAGAAACTGATTCAGAAGTATCATATACCCCATATATTGATGGAGTACTAGCCATAGATCAAGAAAGAACTGCAAGTGATGATAGTTTTACTACTATTCATGAAATTAGTATTGAAGCATTTGAATCAGGTATTGATTATCAAATAGAGTTATCAGGTGAAGATTTAGGCGGTAATAGGATAAGTAGAGTAATATCTAGATTCTCAACTTCAGATGATGATCTAGCTCCTGAGATTCAACAAGTTAAAACTGATGCAGCGTTGTCACTTGGTAAAGAGACTAAAGTACAAGCTATTATTTCATGGACTACTAATGAACTTTCAACCTCACGTGTATACTATCAACAAGGAGTAGTTAAATCAGGTGACGAGCTAACAGAAGCGACACCTATTGAAAAGAATCTAACCAGACAACATGTTATGGTAATTACTGACTTTAAACTAGGTGCTATCTACAGATTCCAAGTTGAGAGTACTGATTCTGGTGGTAATACAATTAGATCTAGAACATATACTTTATTAACACCAAGAAAGTCTAAATCAGTCTTCCAGGTTATTATGAGAAACATAGAAGGTACCTTTGGTTGGCTAGGTTTATTTGAAGAATAATATGAAACCAATAATAGAAACAAAAAAATTAAATGTAACTTATTTTAAGGGTCAAGAGAATGAAATTAGGGCTCTTAAAAATATTGATATACAAATATATCCAGGTGAATTTGTAATATTTTATGGTCCTTCAGGTTGCGGTAAATCTACAATTCTTTATTCTATTGCTGGTTTAGAAAGGCATATGGAAGGTGAGATTACAATTAATGGTGTTAATTATATGGATTTTAGTGAAAAAGATTTTGAAAAATTACATCAAGAAGAAATGGGTATGATATTTCAAGCCTATTATTTAATACCTTCAATGTCTGTGATTGATAATGTACTTTTACCTCAAGTTGCTATGGATATGGAAAAGAAAAAAAGACAAAAACGTGGTTCAGAAGTTTTAAAGTATTTTAATATCGAAGCACAAGCAAATAAAATGCCTCAAGAACTATCAGGTGGTCAGCAACAAAGGGTAGCCATTAGTAGAGCTATTATTAATGACCCGAATATAATTTTAGCTGACGAACCTGTTGGTAATTTAGATTCTAAATCAGCTTCTGATGTAATGGAATTATTTAAACAATTAAATATTCATCAGAAAAAAACAATCATCATGGTAACTCATGACCCATCTCGTTTAGATATAGCAGATAGGGTTTTTTATATTAAAGATGGTTATTTAACAGATACTAAGGTTAATAAAGCTAAATATTATAGACCTACAATTACTGATGAAATATCTAAAGATTTTAAACAATTATCTAAAACTCATAAGGCTATAACTTCTATTGAAAATGATTTAGATTTAGAAGACTATAAGTCAAAGAATTTAGCTTTAGAAGTATTAACAGGTTTGTCATATGGCGAATTTGAAGTAATTCAAAATCATGTTGATAAGTTGCTTAATATGGAAGGTGCTGTTAATTACAATGAAATGTATAATTTTTTTGATAAGAATAGCAGAGAGGGCGGTCTTGATATGGATGTTAGAAAAGCTAAGAAATTAATGTTTCAACTTAAAGACATGGTTGAAGTTATAAAACAACTTAAAAATGGCAAACTTGATATTAACGAAGAAGTAAGTTTAATTAGAAAGTATATTTTTGGTGTGTTTAATATTAATATTGAAGATGAAAAAGTTTTAAAAATAGTTAATAAAGTAATATTTGAAAGATTACAAAATAAGATTGATATGATAGCAGTTCAAGTAATTTTTGATTTACCCTTTTCAGAAGGTGGTGTTGGTTTAGATATTCGTGTAGCTCACAAAGTTTCTAAAAGACTTGAATTATTAATTTTAGGAAAATATAAGATAGTTAAACCATCATTTAATAAGATTTAAAATGAAAATAGCTGATATTATATATTTATCTGTAAGATCGTTTAAAACAAAGCGTTTAAGAACTGCTTTGACTATTTTAGGTGTTGGTGTTGGTATTAGCGCTGTCTTATTCTTAGTATCGCTTGGATATGGTTTGCAGAATCTCATTTTAACTCAAATTACTTCAGAAGATTCTTTATTAAGTTTAGATGTTAGTGCAGGTAGTTCTGGTTTAATTAGTTTAGATCAAACAAGTTTAGATAAATTTGCTTCAGTTGAAAATGTTAATGAGGTAAGTGCAATGTCTAATCTATCTGGACAGCTTACTTTAGATGAAATAACAGGTGATGCTGTTGTTTATGTTATTGATGAGTCATTTCTACGCTTAAGTGGCGTTAAACCTCAATACGGAGAAAGTTTTTCTGATTCTAATGAACCTGAAATAATAATATCATCAATTGGTGCTCAGTTATTTGATTTTGAAGATCCGGGTGATATTATTGGTAAAGAAATAGAAATAACCTTATTTATTTCAACAATTACTGAAGAAGAAGTTGAAGAAGTTGAAGTTATCACTTTAGAACAAAAATTTAAAGTAACTGGTGTAATTAGTGATGAAAATTCAAATTATTTTTTCTTACCTAAAACATTAATAGGGGATGTAGTTATTGAAGAATTTGATCAAATTAAAGTTAAAGTTTCAGATGGTGACTATTTAGAAGAAGTTAGAAATGAAATAATTGAAGCTGGTTTTTTGGTTACTTCATTAACTGATACTATTGATCAAGCTAAAAAAATATTTAAAATAATTCAAATTATTTTAGGTTTATTTGGTTTAGTAGCTTTAGCTGTATCTGCTATTGGAATGTTTAATACTATGACTATTACTTTACTGGAGAGAACTAATGAAATTGGTATTATGAGAGCTATTGGTGTAACTAAGAAAGATATTATTATGTTATTTTTATTTGAATCGATGGTGATTGGGTTTTTAGGTGGGCTTTCTGGTATTATTTTAGGTATATTGTCAGGTGAAATATTTAATTTAGTACTAAATGTATTTGCTAAGAATTTAGGTTCTCAAGCTTTAGATCTATTTTACTATCCATTCTGGTTCATATTATTCATTATTATCTTCTCAACTATTATTGGTTTCTTAACAGGTATTTATCCTTCAAAAAGAGCTGGTAATTTAAATCCTTTAGATGCTCTCCGATATAAATAGAGTATTTAAAAACTCATCTTTTTTAAGATAAGTTTTTTATTTTATTTATTTTGTAATAATCAGTAATTTCTTTGGTATAAGTTCAATATTTATTTCATCTACCTCTATTCTTTCTCCATCAATTTGTATTGCTTTATCTTTAAATGATTCATTAGATAAAGTTATTTTTTTACCTTTTAACTTAGTTAAGTAGGGGAATCTACTTTTACCAAAGAAGAAAGAGAAAGCAACATTAAAGAATCCAAAGATGCTTTTGTTTTGACTTATTAATACTTCTAGTTCAGCGTCAAATAAATCAATGGGTGTTTTAGGTTGTAGGTTAAATAAGCTAAGGGCATTAGCTACAATTAAAGTATTACCTTCTATCTGATGATTATTATTATCTAATTTAAAATTAAAATTAGTTCTTTTTACTTTCCATTGTTTTACGAAGGTCATAATATATGCCCAAAAACCTAAGTTTATCTTTAAACCTCTTGATGTTTCATTAATAATATTTGACCAATAGCCAATAGATAAGCAGATTAAAAAAAAGTGCTCATTATTTAATAAACACACGTCCATTTTCTTAGGAGTTCCAAGACATGCAGTTTTAATAGCTAGTTTAGGTAAATTATTAATACTTAAACTAGAAGCTAACACATTTGCACTGCCTACTGGTATTATGGCTAGGGGAATACTTAAGTTATTTTTTAATATATGATCAGCTACTTCTTTAACTGTGCCATCACCACCAATTACAATAATTCTTGAATAAATAGTTAATTCAATTTTTTTTAATTGATTTTCTAAATTAGGTTCAGTTATTATTAAATCATGCGAGGTATTTGGTAAGTACTTTTTAAAATACTTTAAAAAGCTTTTTTTGTACCATCTTTGATTAAAACTTGAACCTGAAGTTTGATTATGAATAACTAAAATCTTAGTCATTAGATTGATAGTTTGGAGATTCTTTAATTATAGCTATATCATGAGGATGATTCTCTTTAAGAGAAGCATTAGTAATTTGTAAGAATTTAGATTTTTCTTGAAGTTCTTTAATTGTTTTAGCACCTTGATAACCCATACCGGACTTTAAACCACCTATTAATTGATGAACATGATTTGATAATTTACCTTTAAGTAATGTTTGTCCAACAATACCTTCTGGAACTAGCTTATCAGCTTCATCTGTCTTATCTGCACCATATCTATCTCTTGAGCCTTGAGTCATAGCTTCTAATGAACCCATGCCTCTGTATACTTTATACATTCTGCCGTTATAATAAGTGATTTCACCTGGTGATTCATCCGTAGCTGCAAATAATTGACCTATCATTATACTATCTGCTCCTGCTGCTAATGCTTTTACAATATCACCTGAATATCTTATACCACCGTCAGCAATAATAGGTATTCTTGATTTACCTCTGCCTTTAATAGCATTTAAGATAGCCGTTACTTGAGGTACACCAACTCCAGCAATAATTCTAGTTGTACAGATAGAACCTGGGCCAATACCTACTTTAATAGCATCGGCTCCATATTTAATAAGTTCACGTGTTGCCTCAACTGTAGCTACATTACCAACAATAATATCAATATTTTTAAAATCTTTATTACTTTTTATAGTAGTTAAAGTATCTATTACTTTTTGACTATGTCCGTGAGCAGTATCAATAACTAGTACATCAACTCCTGTTTCTGCCATAAGGTGAGCTCTTTTTAAGGCTTCTTTACCAACACCAATAGCTCCACCTACTCTTAATCTATCTTGTTTATCTTTTGAAGCATTTGGATAATGTAAACTTTTTTCTAAATCAGATCTGGTAACTAAACTCTTAATTTTACCTTGTTTGTTTACTAGTATAATAACTGGTACTTTCTTATCTTTTATTATCTTCCTAGCTTTTTCTAAAGTAGTATTTTCAGGTACAGTAACTAAGTCTTTTACCTTTTTCATCATTTTCTTAATTGGTAACTTTTCATCTTCAGGCCAGAAGTAATCATATTTAGTAATTAAACCTAATAATTTACCTGATTTACCTACAATAGGTATATTTTTATAACCTTTTTCTTGTCTTATCTTTACTACGTCTTTTATCTTTTGGTCAGGTCCTAGAGTAACTGGATTTTCAATAAAGCTATTTCTATATCTTTTTACTTTAGCTACTTCTTGTGCTTGGTCTTTAGGAGATAAATTTCTATGAATAATACCAATACCACCTTCTAAAGAAAGAGCTATGGCTAGTTTACTTTCAGTAACTGTATCCATAGGTGAACTAACAAGCGGAATATTTAAAGTAATATTTCTTGTTAATTTAGTAGAAGTTTTTACTTCTCTAGGTGAGATATTTGTTTTTTGCGGTTCAAGTAATACATCATCAAATGTAAGTCCTTGAGTTAATTCTTGTCTATTCATATAGTTTAGATTATAATAGGGATATTATATATAATAATTAAGAAAATTTCAAGTTATGAAACAAAAGTATCAAGAAATAGCTATACTAGATTTTGGCTCACAATATACTCATTTAATTGCTAGACGTTTTAGAAATATGGGGATTCTGGCTAAACTATACCCAGCTGATACTGATTTAAGTAAAATTAGTAATATAGTGGGTATTGTTTTATCTGGTTCGCCAGCTTCCATAAGTGATAATAAGTATCAAGTGAATGAGAATCTTTTTGATTTAAGTATTCCCATACTTGGACTTTGTTATGGCCATCAGTTTATAGCTGATCATTTTGGAGGTGTAGTTGAAGCACATAAAGAACAAAGTGAATTTGGTAGAGCTAAGTTAGAATTAGTAGATAGTCCTTTATTTAAAAATATAGAGAATAATGAAGAAGTTTGGATGAGTCATGGTGATAGTGTAATTAAAGTACCAGCTGGTTTTAAAGTAATTGGTAAGACTAAGAGTTGTGATATAGCTGCTATGTCATCTGAAGAAAAAAATATTTATTCTCTTCAATTTCATCCAGAAGTAACACATACTAAAAAAGGTATGGAGATTTTAGAAAATTTTGCTTTTGAAATATGTCAGGCTAAGAAAGATTGGAATATTGAAGATTGGCAAGTAGAAATGGTTAAAGAAATACAAGATACAGTTAAAGATAAAAAAGTATTTCTTTTAGTTAGTGGTGGTGTTGATTCTACGGTTTCATTTGCTCTTTTAGAAAAAGCTTTAGGTAAGGATAGAGTATTTGGTTTGCATATTGATAATGGTTTAATGAGAAAGAATGAGGTAAATGAAGTTCAAAGTTCTTTACGAGATGCTGGATTTCAAAATTTAGAAATATATGATGCTTCTAATGAATTTTTAAATGCTTTAGAAGGTATTTATGAACCTGAAGCTAAAAGAAAAATTATTGGTAACCTATTTTTAGATATTCAAGATAAAGTAGCTACCAAACTAAAATTAAATCCAGATGAATGGATTTTAGGGCAGGGTACTATATATCCGGATACCATAGAAACAGGAGGTACTAAGAATGCTGAAACTATTAAAACGCATCATAACAGAGTACCTAGAGTTCAAGAATTAATAGAGGAGGGTAAAATAATTGAACCCATTAAAGACTTATATAAAGATGAAGTAAGAAGTTTAGGAGAATATTTAGGCTTGCCTAGTAAACTTGTTTGGCGTCATCCTTTTCCAGGTCCAGGATTAGCTATCAGAGCTCTTTGTTTAGATAAAGTTAATGAAGATGACTTAAGTAATTTAACTAATAATATTAAAAAAAGTTTTCCTAACTTAAATTTAAATGTTTTACCTTTAAAAAGCGTTGGAGTACAAGGGGATTCTAGAACTTACGCACATCCTGCAGTAATTAGTAAAGATATGTTAGAATTTAACTTTAAACAATTTATTGATTGTATTAAAGAAGCTCCTAAGTTAACTAATAAGTTTAAAGAAATAAATAGAGTTATTTTAAGAGTTGATAGTAATGAGTATTTATTAAATGATGCTAAATTAATTAAATCAGATATTAATAAAAAAAGATTAGATTTACTTAGAGAAGTTGATTGCATAGTTCAGACATTTATCTTAGAACATGGCCTAGAGCACGATATTTGGCAGTTTCCAGTTGTTTTAGTCCCTTATGGGGTAAATGATATGGAAAGCATTATATTAAGGCCTGTTACTTCCTTAGAGGCTATGACTGCTAAATCATACCCACTACCTATTAATATATTGGAAGAATTAACTAAGAAGATATCTAAAATATCTAATATTTCCTTTATATTTTATGATTTAACTAATAAGCCGCCTGGTACTATAGAATGGGAGTAATCTTTACAGAATAGGTATATTTTGATAATGTGTTATATTCATTAAGTTCTTTAACAAAAGTAATCATAGCCAAAAGTTACTTAATTTAGGTGGTTTTTGGCTATGATTACATGGTGTAATTAGTTAGCAATCCAAAGTAGGTAGGCTCTATGTTTGATTTTAAGTAATTAAATAGGGAGTAAGCCAAAAATAAAGGAGCCAAAAATGGCACCAAGAAAAAATGAATGGGTCAAGGCCTTAGGAACAATGTTTGAAATTTTTAAAGCTTTGATTAATGAAGTTATATCTCAAGGTGGTAATGAAAATTATTTTCGAGTAATATTGAAATACCCGGAAGCTAAAAGTTTAATTGCTAAAAAAGTAATTGAAGTTTGGCAGAAATTTGAACTTCTTAAGTTTATCGGTAAAGTAAAAATTAAGTCTACCGAGGGATTTACTGCAAAGTATTGTTTTGTAGCGGATATTACTGATAGTGCTATTGTCAAGATATCTAATATAAAGACATTTATTAGACAGTTTTCGTCCAAGGTTGAACCAGCGGTTAAGGAAGTTGAATTAAGTTATTATGAATTAACTGATAATGCTACAGATGAACAAATTATTAAGAATTTAGGTGGCAAAGCTAAGGCTAAGATAACTCTTTATCAGCTCTGGGAGCTCTTATTACTCCAGCCTAATGGAGAGGAAGGAGCTTTGTTAGTCGATCGTTACAATTTACTTTTTATCGAAGATGCTAATAATGTAATTTACCTTATTCGATTATACTGGGATAGTTATGGCTGGGATTTGGACGCTATTTCAATGAATTCAAATAGTTATAACAAGTATCCCATTATTTCTGGCAGTCCTTATGAAAATTCTAATTACCTTAATACGTATCGCATTTTTTCTGCAAATCCTTGTCACTTAGATGATGGAAATAGACTAGGTCAATTACCACGGTATTTAGGAGCATCTCAGAAAGGTAAAGATAAGATTATAATTAACGTTAATCGATCATTTGTTCATAAAAGTATTGATGGGAGATTAGCTTATCCTGAGTTTAATGAATCTGGTCCCAGTGAATATGATCTTCATAGTTTAACTGCGTGTCGCTTGGGCGAATTGGATGATGAGAATATGCCTCCATTGAAATTTTTAAGATTGTTACACTTGAATGGATACCTAGAAAGATCTCTAAATATTTCTGATGCCGAAGCTATAATTGAAAATGAAATTGATTTTTTTGAACAAGATGTAGTTTTATGGAGATCAGCTAGAGATAAACCTGGACAGTGTGATGTGCCAGTTTTGATTTCTCATGAAGGCAAGTTAAAAATAAAATGGTTTCCTATTACTCGAGAAATATTCAATAATACACTATTTTTATTTCCTAAAGAAGCAATGACTTCTAATTAACATTTTGTTGTAAAAACTCAATGTAAGCCGCATTTCAGATATGATTTGCGGTTTTTTTATCCACAAAATACGATATTTATCAGTTAATTGCTTTCTCATATATATTGTGGTAAAATATACCTGTTTTCAGGTGGGAAAAGATTATATAATTAATGAAATATAATAGCATGGCCATAATTGTTGACGGTAAAAAAATTGCCTCTACTATACTTAATGATTTAAAAACAAGGGTGGATGCCATCAAATCAAAAGGGGGTAATGCCTCTCTAGCTGTTGTCTTGGTAGGTGATGATAAACCTTCTCAAACATATGTTAGAAAAAAAGAAGAAGCTGCAAAAGCCATAGGTGTGCAGTTTTTTAAATTGAAATTATCCGGGAGTATTAGTAAGGATGAATTAATAAGTGAGATTAAAAAAATACAAAGCAAAGAAGATTTAACTGGTTTGATCGTTCAATTACCATTACCTAAGCATTTAAGAGATGATACTCGAGAAATAGTTAATCATATTGAATCTAATATTGATGTTGATTGTTTAAATTATTTATCCTTAGGTAAGGTGCTAATGGGAACTAATCTGCTATTACCTCCAACTCCTTCTGCTATTATGGAAATACTTAAATATCACGATGTCGATTTAGTTGGTAAGAATGTAGTTTTAATAGGTAGAGGTAATTTAATAGGTAAACCTTTATCTGCTATGTTAATGCATTATCCAGTAACTGTAACTGTTTGTGGTAGTGAATGTCATGATTTAAATTACTTTACAACTAAAGCAGATATCATTGTAACAGGTGTTGGTAAGTATAATATATTAAGTGGAGACATGGTTAAAGATGGCGTAGCTGTGGTTGATGCCGGAGTATGCTTTGAGAATCAAAAAATGTGTGGTGATGTAGATTTTGATTCAGTTAAAGAGAAAGCCTCAGTTATTACTCCAGTACCTGGTGGAGTTGGTCCAATTACTGTATCTAAGCTTTTAGAAAATACTGTCATTCAGGCAGAAAATATATTAAATAATAAATAATATTTAAATGAAAAAAAATAATTGGCAAACTGTAGTAGTTTTAGGAGCACAATGGGGAGACGAAGGTAAAGGCAAGGTAACTGATTACTATGCTTCACAGACTCACTATGTAGTTCGTTTTCAAGGCGGAAATAATGCTGGACATACTATTGTTCATAATAATAAGACATATAAATTGCACCTGTTACCTTCAGGTGTTTTACATTCTAGAAATAAGATAGTAATAGGTAATGGTGTAGTAATAGATCCTGAAGTATTGTTGTATGAAATGAATAAGTTAAAGAAACTTGGTAAAAAGGTAAATCTTTTAATAAGTGATAGAGCTCATATTATATTTGATTTCCATAAGATGCTCGATATGGCATCTGAGAAAATACAAAAGAAACGTAAATTAGATGCTATGAGTACTCATCGTGGTATTTGGCCAGTCTATAGTGCAAAAACTGGAAGAATAGGCATTCGTATGGTTGATCTCATAAATCCTGTTGTTTTTAAAAATAAGTTTGACCTATTATTTGAAGTAGAAAAAAAGAAATTACAAAAAGTATATGGCTATAAAGGTAGAATAAATAAACAAGAGATATTTAAGAAGTATAAAAGTTATGCTTCAAAATTGAAAAAATACGTTATAGATACTTCACTTGAATTAAATAATGGATTAGATAAGGGTAAGAAAATATTATTTGAAGGTGCTCAAGGTGCAATGCTAGATGTTGATTTTGGAGTATATCCATATACAACATCATCAAATACAACTATTGGTGCTGTTGGTACCGGAGCCGGAGTTAGTCCTCAGAAAATTGATAGAGTAATTGGCGTTTGTAAAGCATATCTATCACGTGTTGGTGGCGGAGCCTTGCCTACTGAATTAATTGACAAGACAGGTGAATTAATTAGAGAAGTAGGCGGAGAATATGGAACTACTACAGGACGTCCAAGAAGAGTTGGTTGGCTTGATCTTGTTCAGCTTAAAATGGCTGTTCGTATAAATGGTTTAACTTCATTAGCTATTACTAAGATAGATATTTTAAATAATTTGCCTACTATTAAAGTTTGTACAGGTTATAAGGTGGGAAGTAAAGTAATTAAAGAAATGCCTGCTGATTTAACTGTATATAATAAAGCAAAACCTATTTACAAAACATTTAAAGGATGGGGTGATATTGGTAAGGTAAAGAAATATAATAAGTTACCAGTTAATGCTAGAAAGTATTTAGAATATATTGAAAAGGAAGTGGGTATACCTATTAGAGTAGTTTCAATTGGTCCAGAAAGAAACGAAACGATCATTAAATAAAATACGCCGATAGGTTTTACTAAAGGCGTTAAGAGGGTTTTGATATTAATTTAGGCTAGAGTAATATCTGAAGTTAGGTTATGGAATTGTTTGGTAATTGGGCTATCTTTTCTAATTTTAGAACTGAATTTAACTTTCTTATTATAGTTATGCTTCAGTATTTCTAGACTATCTGGTTTATCATTTAATTGACTTTTATGAATATAAATTAATTTCTTATTTTCAATTGATTCAAAGAAATAATAATCATCATCAGATAATCCAAGATAAGTATATTTTTTCATTTTTATTCCCTTTTTAATTTATTTGTACAAAATAATAATAAATATTAACACATTAAATAATAATTGTCAATGTAATGCCTGAAATAATATTAGAACTAGAAAATTTAAATGATGAAGAAGTTAAAGAACTTTTAGCTAAGCATAATATTGGTTTAACTCCTTCTGAAGCACGTCAGATTGAGAATGATATGTTAGGTCGTCCTATGACTTTAACTGAGGCTACTGCTTGGAGTATTCAAGGATCTGAACATTGTTCATATAAGTCATCACGTGATCATTTAAAAAAATTGCCAACTGAAGCGCCTAATGTAATACAAGGTCCTCAAGAAGATGCTGGAATAATTGAACTAGTACGTCATAATGGTGAAAGATGGGGTATTGTTATGGGTCATGAAAGTCATAATCATCCATCTCAGCTTGTACCTTACGAAGGTGCAGCTACTGGTATTGGTGGTATAGTCCGTGATGTTTGTTGTATGGGTGCAAAAGTAATTGCTGTTGCAGATCCATTACGTTTTGGTGAAATTTCTTCAAATAAATCTAAATGGGTAGCTAGTGGTGTAGTAGATGGAATTGGTGGCTATGGTAATCCAATTGGTGTACCAAATATTGCTGGGGACCTGTATTGGTCTAAATCATTTAATGATAATTGTTTAGTAAATGTTGCTGCTTTTGGTTTAGTTAAAGAATCTGAAATAATTCACTCTTATGCTCCAAAAGAAGCAGGTGAATTAAATTATGATATTGTTTTAATTGGTAAACCTACTGATAATTCTGGGTTTGGTGGTGCTTCTTTTGCTTCGTTTGAATTAGATGAATCTGAAAAAGAAAAGAATAAAGGAGCTGTACAAGAACCTAATGCATTTTTAAAAAGACATATTTTTGAATCAACTTACGATTTATTTAGAATAATTAAAGAGAAACATTTACTTGATAAGGTAGGTTTTAAAGATATGGGTGGAGGTGGAATATTATGTGGTTCTATTGAACTAGCAGATGCTGCAGGTTTTGGTGCTGAAGTTGATATTTCTAAAATACATGTTTCTATGGATAATTTACCTCCTCAAGTAATACTAGCTGCTGAAACTCAAGAACGTTTTATTTGGATATCACATCCAGATGTTACACCTCTTATTTTAGAGCATTATAATAAAACATGGGCTTTACCTGATGTTTCAAAAGGAGCCAAAGCTTCAGTTATTGGTAAAATAACTAGTGGTGGACAATATGTAGTTAAAAATCAAGAAGGTGAGAAAGTTATTAATGCTAGAGCTTGTGATATTACTAAAGGTTTAAAATATGATAGAGAGTATAAGAAACCAGATCGTGAATTTAGTGAACCTGTATTACCTAAAATAGATGATTATAATGAACTATTACTAAAAGTCTTAGCTCATGAAAATATAGCTTCACGTCAAGTAATTTATGAAAAGTATGATAAGACAGTTCAAGGTATTACAGTTATAGAATCAGGTCAAGCTGATGCTGGGGTAATGCAACCTTTAATTGATGAAGATTTACCAGATGATTTAAAAAAAGTAGGTATGGCTGTATCTGTTGATTCTAATCCTTTTTATTCTAGAATAGATCCATATTTAGGTGCAGCGCAAGCTGTTGCTGAATCAATGCGTAATGTAGCCTGTGTTGGTGCTATGCCTTGGGCTTTAACAGATTGTTTATGCTATGGTAATCCAGAAAAAGAAGATCAGATGTGGCAATTTACTGAAGGTGTTAAAGGTGTAG
Source organism: bacterium (assembly GCA_018672055.1). GTDB lineage: Bacteria > Patescibacteriota > Patescibacteriia > UBA1558 > UBA10009 > JABHGM01. The sequence goes on from JABHGM010000001.1 coordinate 483,093, forward strand.
CTGATGCTTGTAACAATATTCATTTAAAAGGCTATGATTATAGCCCAACGCCTATTATTTCTGGTAATGTTAGTTTCTATAATGAATCTAAAAATGGAGCTGTAGATCCTTCAGCTATTATTGCATGTTTAGGTAAAGTACCTAACGTAGATAATAGTATTACTATGGAATTTAAAGAAGTAGATTCAGATATTATATTAATAGGTGAACGTATGGATGAATTAGGTGGTAGTGTTTTGTATCAACTATATAATGAATTAGGAGCTAATGTACCTAAAGTAGATTTTAAAAATGTTGAAAATGAAATATATGCAGTAACAGATATGATAGATGATAAGTTACTTCTTTCTTGTCATGATATATCTGATGGTGGTATAGCTGTTACCCTAGCCGAAATGTCTTTTGGTGGTGATGGTAAGAATAGTATTGGCGCTGAGATTGATTTAGAAAAATTAGGTAAGTTAGATGATATTAAAAAGCTATTTTCTGAAACAGGTGGCTTTGTATTTGAAACAAAGAATACTGACAAAGTAAAAGATATTTGTAAAAAGTATAATCTTAAACCAATAGTTATTGGTAAAACTATTAAAGATAAATTAGTAATTAGTAATTTAATTGATTTAGAGGTAAGTAATATGAGTAATAGTTGGTTAAATGGTTTAAGAGATAAGTTAAATAGTTAGTTCTTTGAATAAAAAAAAGGACAGAATGTATTCTGCCCTTTCCGAGGTTTAGTTGATTCTATTCAGGTGGCATAAACGATGAATATACTTCATCTTTTTCTCCTATAAGAATATTATCCGCATAAAAAGAAGTAAATTCAGTTAATGATTCGTTCGTTTTTATCTTAACGGTCATACCTGGCTTAAATATAAATGATAGAAGTGACATGGTTTCTTGTAAAGAATGCTTTTTAAAGTATTCAGAGATTTTTGGAACTTTATCATTATCAAGTATTTTAATGTATTTTACCTCTTCTTGATCTTCTACGATCAAGACTGTTCCATATTCTATATTTTCCACTAGGAAAATACATTCAGGAGTATTATCAAAAATTGTTTCACATTCGTGTTTGATGCTTTGTCCATTATAGATAGTATTTCCCATTATTATCAGGCCATCATCGTCATTTTGATCAGTATAGCAAAGAATTTTTCCTACAATATCATCACTAAATATGATAATATTGAAATCCGGGTCATTGTGGTAGAAACCCAAAAATTGGGTTTCTGCAAAGTTATCTTTGGAACATCCAACCATTAAAAACATGGCAATAATCAGAAGTATCATCTTCCTCATTTTATTCTCCTTTTGTTAGTTTATTACTTTTAATTAATTTTGTAAGAACGAAATTAATAATAGAATATACCATATAATATATATAATGTCAATATATGCCAAGCTACGAAGATAGAGGTGTTTCACCTCATAAACCAGATGTAAAAAAAGCTATTTTAGCTATTGATCAGGGATTATATCCTAAAGCTTTTTGTAAAGCTATTCCTGATATTATTAGTAATCAAGAAGATTACTGTTTTTTACTACATGCTGATGGTGCTGGTACTAAGTCTTCTCTGGCTTATTTACAGTATAAAGAAAATAATGATCCATCTGTATTTCGAGGTATTGCTCAAGATTCCTTAGTAATGAATTTAGATGATTTACTATGTGTTGGGGCTTTAGGTCCTTTCATATTATCAAATACTATAGGACGTAATTATAAATTAATAGATGGTGAAATAATTAAACAAATAATTGAAGGATATCAAGATCAAGCTAATTTAATGAAAGAACATGGTATAGATGTAGTTAATTGTGGTGGTGAAACTGCTGATCTTGGTGATTTAGTTAGAACTGTAATAATTGATTCAACAATTGCTGTACGTATGAAGCGTTCTCACTTTATTGATGCTTCACTTGTAAAACCTGATCAAGTAATCGTGGGCTTATCATCTAGTGGTCAAGCTACATATGAAACTAAATATAATTCAGGGATTGGTACAAATGGTTTTACTTCAGCACGTCATGAAGTTTTAAATAATGAATATAGAGATAAATATCCAGAATCTTTTGCTCCTGAAATATATGACTTAGCCTATACCGGTAAGTTTAAATTAAGTGATAAATTAAAAGATACTCCTTTAACTGTTGGTGAGGCCTTACTTAGCCCTACTCGTACTTATGCTCCTATTCTAAAATTAGTTTTAGATGAATATCGAGATAATATTTCCGCTATTTTCCATAATAGTGGTGGTGGGCAGACAAAATGTATTAATTTTGGTGAAAATATTAGGTATGTAAAAGATAATCTATTTAATACTCCACCCATATTTAATTTAATACGTGAAAGTAATAATTTAAGTAATCATGAAATGTATCGAGTATATAATATGGGAAGTCGTATGGAAATAGTTTGTGACAGCAAAGTAGCAGATAAAATAATAGATATTTCAAATAAATTTAAAGTAGATGCTCAAGTAATAGGTAGAACTGAAAAGAGTGATAAAACTGAAGTTTTAATTAAAACTAAAGATGAAGAAATAAAATATGAGTAAGATAGCCATAATTCAATTCCCAGGTACTAATTGTGAAGCTGAATCATTTCGTGCTATAAAAGACGTTGGTATGGAACCTGAGCTATTCAGATGGAATAGAGATAAAGAAGATTTACGTAAATTTGATGGGTATTTTATACCAGGGGGTTTTTCCTATGAAGATAGAGTAAGGTCTGGAGCTATTGCAGGACGTGATCCATTAATGAAAGTAATTAAGCAAGAATCAGCTAAAGGTAAACCAGTTATTGGTATATGTAATGGAGCGCAAATACTTGTTGAGTCAGGTATGATTCCAGGTTTAGAAGCAAGTCATTTAGGAGCAAGCTTGTCATGGAATGAAAAGGGTTATCTAAATATTTGGGTACGTATTAAAAATGATTCAGATAAAGTAACTGCTTTTAATAATTTTGATAAAGATTTTAATTTTAGCTTACCTATTGCTCATGGTGAAGGAAGATGGGTAATAGCTGATGATTTATTAAAAAAATTAACAGATAATGGACAAACAGTTTTTAAATATTGTGATACTAGTGGTGATTTAAAAGATGAGTATCCTGTTAATCCAAATGGTTCTGTAAATAATTTAGCAGGGGTAAGTAACAAAGAAGGTAATGTTTTAGCTTTAATGCCTCATCCAGAGAGAACTAAAGAGGGACTTAAAATATTTGAATCAATGAAAAAGTATATTGAAGAGAACAAGGAATATGAGGTTAGTGAAATAAAAGGTTTTGAACATAAGAATGGTGAACTTAATAAGTATAGTAAAGAAGAAAATAGCCTTGAATTCTTAGTTGATCTAATAATAACAGACAATGAAGCAGAAACTCTTCAAATTGCTTTATCTCAGCTTGATTTTAACACTGATTCTCTTAAAAGATATACTCATTGGGAAGTAAGCACTAGTGATACAAGTCAAGAATTAAAAGATAAATTAATTAAATCAGGAGAACTTTTAAATACTAATAAGGAAATACCATATATTAATGATAAATCAAAGTTAAAGAATAAGACACATAAAGTATTAATAAGGTATAAAGATGATTTTACAGGACATGATATTCTTGGTACTTTAAATAATAGGTTAGGTATAACGCAAGTAAGTAAAGTATTAAAAGGTGTCTTATGGGAAATTGAATGCACAGATCAAGAATTTAAAAAAATAATTAATAGTCATATACTATTTAATCCATTAGCACAGATTGCTTTAATATATGAATGAAGATAGAAAAAAAGAAATACTAAATATTGTTGATGAAAATGATAATATAATCGGTGAAGATACTAGATACAATATTCATAAGAAAGGATTGCTACATAGAGAAGTAAATGCTTGGTTTTATACTAGTAAAGGTGAGATAATTTTTCAAAAAAGAGGTTTAAATCAAGAAATTTATCCAGGACTTCTTGATTCAACGGCAGGGGGTCATGTAGATCTGAATGAAGATTATGACAGCGCCATAATAAGAGAAATAAAAGAGGAGACTGGTATTAATCCTGAAAAAGATAAATTAGAATTAGTGCTAAAGAGAATGATAAAGTATACTGAAAAATTATCAGGATTAATTAATAATAAGTGTTATCAAATTTATACATATAGGTTTGATGGCGATATTAATGAATTGATAGCCTCAGAAGGGCAAGGTTTTGTAGCTTGGCCAATTGATAGGTTGATAAATATATCTGAAAAAGATAAGAAGAACGTTATTCCAGAGATATATAATACTGATGAAATAAAAATATTTAGTAATTTAAAATAATATATGGAGAAAAAAATAATAAATAAATAATATGATTGAAAGATTTAATTCATCAGTAGAAAGTAATAAGAATAATGCATTTGAAATGCCAATTTTTGAAATTAAAGATGTCTTACAAGATCCGGAGATAGAAAATGTCATACAATCTATGAGACGAGACGTATTTAAATCATTAGGTATTGATGATGCAAAATCAGATATGGTAATGGATCAATGTCTTAAATTTGCAAAAAATTATGATGATATTAATGAATATGAACAAGCAGCTCATAATATTTTAGAAAGTGAGGGAGTTGTTGATGCTATTCCAGAAAAACTTATTGAACGTGCTGAAATAATACATGAGCAAATAAAAAAGTATCTAAAAGATGGTTTAGTTCTTGATTTTGGATGTGGCGATGCAAGGCTTGCGCAACTTATTGCAAAAGATGGAAATGAGGTGCAACTTGCAGATGTATATGAAAATCCGAATGTAGCCAAAACAGGACTTCCGTTTGAATTATTAGAACAAGGTAAAGATATACCATTTGAAGATAATAAGTTTGATAATACATTACTCCTTACAGTTTTCCATCATAGTGATGATCCTATTCAATTAATGAAAGAGACTAAACGTGTGACAAAGCCAGGTGGTAGGGTAATTGTTATTGAATCAGTTTATGATGTAGATGGCAAAGAGCTTTCAGAAGATGAACGTAAAAAATCAGAAGAATATCTTGCCTTGTCTCCTGAACAACAACGTAGAGTTAATATATTTTTTGATCATTTCTACAATCGTGTTATACATAATTCAGACGATCCATCAAAAAAAGTAAATGTGCCTTTTAACTTTAATACACCTGAAGAATGGAAGAAATTATTTGATGAGCAAGATTTAAAACAAGAAGAAGTTGTTCATTTAGGACCAGATCAACCAACAGTTCCTGAATATCATACATTGCATGTACTTAATGTAGAAAAATAATTAATAAAAATAAAATAATATATGGAGAAAAAAATAATACAAAGTAATATTAAAAATGTTTTAACAGAAACTAATTTGGTAAATCTTGGTACTAAACAAATTGGTAAAGTAAGAGATGTTTATGTAAGTGATGATAAGATTTTTTTAATAGCTACAGATAGGCAAAGTGCTTTTGATAGGGTACTGGCTTCAATACCTTTTAAAGGGCAAGTTCTTACTCAAACTAGTAAATGGTGGTTTGAACAAACTAAGAGCTTTTGTCCTAATTCTGTAATAGATACACCAGATCCTAATGTATCAGTTCAAAAGAATTTAGAAGTTATGCCTTTTGAAGTAGTTATTCGTGGATATATTACTGGTACTACAGATACTGCTGCTTGGACTAATTACCAAAAAGGCGTTAGAGATTTTTGTGGTAATAAATTACCTGAAAATATGGTAAAGAATCAAAAATTTGATGCACCCATTATTACACCAACTACTAAGTTTGAAAAACATGATCGTAATATATCAAAAAATAATATACTTTCTGAGAAGATGTGTTCTGTAGAAGAATGGGAATATATTTCAGAGAAAGCTTTTCAGTTATTTGCTTTTGGTCAAAAAACTGCTTTAGCTCATGGTTTAATACTAGTTGATACTAAATATGAGTTTGGTAAGGATAAGCAAGGTAATATATTCTTAATTGATGAAATACATACCCCTGACTCTTCTAGGTATTGGTTGAAAGAAACATATCAAGAAAGAATATCAGAAGGTAATGAGCCAGATAATATTGATAAGGAATTTTTAAGATTATGGTTTAAAGATAACTGTGATCCATATCATGATGAAGAATTACCTGAAGCACCTCGTGAATTAATTGTAGAATTATCAATGAGATATATTAAATTATTTGAAATGATAACTGGTGAAACATTTAGTGTTGATGATAAGTTAATATTATCTAGAATAGAGAAAAATTTAAAAACTAAAGGTTACATGTAATATGAAAGTAATAATTATAATGGGTAGTTCTTCTGATAAAGAATGGGCTACTAAAATAGAAGATAATTTAAAAACTTGGGACTTAGAGTTTGAAGAACACATTTTGTCAGCTCATAAAGTACCTGAAATGGTATTTGATTTAGTAACTAAATTAAATCAGGAAAAAGATATAGTATATATTACTATTGCCGGACGTTCTAATGGTTTATCTGGTGTTACTGCTGCAAATAGCATTCATCCAGTAATTGCATGTCCACCTTTTTCTAGTAAAGAAGATATGATGGTAAATATTCATTCAACTTTGCAAATGCCTTCAGCTACACCAGTACTTACTGTATTAGATCCTAAAAATGTAGCAGACGCTTGTGCTAGAATATTAGGGCTTAGTAATGATGATATGCAAAGTAAGGTTGTTGATAAAATAAAAGATATTAAAAAATCATTTTAAATATATGGATACATTAAATGCAATATCTCCACTTGATGGTAGATATCAAGATAAAATAAAAGAGCTATCTAAGTATTTTTCTGAAAGTGCTTTAATTAGATATCGTTTAAAAATAGAAATAGAATATTTTATTGCTTTATCACTTGAACCTAAAATAAAAGAAGTAAGAGAATTTAGTGATGAAGAAATTGTAAGTCTTAGAACACTTTATCTTAAATTTAATGAAAAAGATGCTTTGCAAGTTAAAAAGATAGAAAAAAAGACTAATCATGATGTTAAAGCAGTTGAGTATTTTTTAAAGAATAATTTACCAGATACTCTTAAAGAATTTTCTGAGTTTATACATTTTGCTTTAACTTCAGAGGATATAAATAATTTAGCTTACTCTTTAATGCTAAAAGATGGCTATAATGAATATTTAAAGAGTTTAAAGAAGTTGCTTAAGAATTTAAAAGGTTTGAGCCTAGATTATAAAAGAATTCCATTGTTATCTCTAACTCATGGCCAAGCAGCCACACCTACTACTATAGGTAAGGAATTTGCTGTTTTCTATATGCGTCTTAAAGATCAGATACAGCCATTTACTTTAAAAGGTAAGTTATCTGGCGCTGTAGGCAATTTTAATGCTCAGAAACAAGCATATTCTAATGTTGATTGGTTTAGTTTTAGTCAAAATTTTGTTGAGTCTCTAGGTTTAGAATATAATGCCATAACTACACAAATAGAACCACATGATTCATTATCTTATGTGTATCATCAAATAAGTAGAATAAATAATATTGTACGTGATCTAGATCAAGATTTATGGCTATATATAAGTAGAGATATATTTAAATTGAAAAAGAAGTCAGGTGAAGTCGGTTCTTCTACTATGCCTCATAAGGTAAATCCAATTGATTTTGAAAATAGTGAAGGTAATTTAGGTTTAGCTAATGCTTTACTTATTTATATGGCAAATAAATTACCTATTTCTCGTATGCAAAGAGATTTAACTGATTCTACTACACTTAGAAATCAAGGTATAGCTCTTGGTTATTCTTTGCTCGCTTTAAAGTCTACACTTAAAGGTTTAGGTAAATTAGAAGTAAATAGGACAAGATGTAGAGAAGAATTAGATGAAAACTGGCAAGTTTTAGCAGAACCTATTCAGGTAGTTTTGAGAAAAGTAAGTTTTCCTAAACCATATGAAACATTAAAAGAATTAACTCAGGGTAAAAAGATAGATCAGGAAAAGATAACTAAGTTTATTAAAAAGTTAAAAATATCTAAAGTAGAAAAAGATAAGTTATTAAAATTAACACCAAGTAAATATATAGGGGAGAGTATTAAATTAATAGATAAATATATTAAGTAATATGTGTGGTATCGTTGGTATAATAGGAAATCAAGATGTAGGCATAGAAGTCTATGAGAGTTTGATTTGTCTGCAACATAGAGGGCAAGATAGTGCTGGTATTTCTACATATAATAAACAGTTTCATCTTAAAAAAGGTTTAGGTTTGGTGAGAGACGTTTTTGATCAAGAAGATATGGATAGACTTAAAGGTAATATTGGTATTGGTCAATTACGTTATCCAACAGTAGGTGGTAATGGCATTGAAGATTCACAACCCTTTATATTACATCAACCTTATGGTATTTCTATGGTGCATAATGGTAATGTATATAATTTTCATGATTTAAAAAAAGAATTATTTGAAAAGAATCAAAGACATATTAATTCTAATTGTGATTTAGAAGTAATTTTACATGTTTTTGCTCATGAAATGAGCAAGTATTGTCATAAAGATTTTTTTGATTCAATTTGTAAAGCAGTTGAAGCAGTTCATAAAAGAGTAAAAGGTGGTTATTCAGTAATAGCTGTTATAGCTGGAAAAGGTATCGTTGCTTTTCGTGATCCTCATGGTATTAGACCTCTTATTTGGGGTAAGCGTGATTTAAGTTTTAAAGAAGAACATATTTTTGCTTCTGAAGGAACTATGCTTAAGATAATGAACTTTGAATTCCATAGAGATGTAGAACCAGGTGAAGTTGTTTTTGTAGATTTAAATGGTGAAGTTAAGTCTAAGCGAGTAACTGAGAAAGAATTTAGACCTTGTATTTTTGAATATGTATATTTTGCTCGTCCTGATTCTGTTTTAAATAAAGTTAGTGTTTATAGAGCACGTCTTAGAATGGGTCAAAACTTAGCTAAGAAAATAAAGAAACTTCATCCAGATTTAGATGTAGACATAGTAGTACCAGCTCCTGAATCAGCAGCTACAGCTGCCTTATCTTGTGCTCATGAATTACGTGTTAGATACACTCAAGCACTCGTTAAAAATCATTTCATTGGACGTACCTTTATTATGCCAGGTCAGAAAGTAAGAAGAAGAGCTAATCAATTTAAATTATCTCCTTTAATTCATGAAATAAAAGGTAAAAATATTTTAATTGTTGATGATAGTATTGTTCGTGGTAATGTGTCTAGACATATAGTTAAGTTATTGAAAGATTCTGGAGCTAAGAAGGTATATTTTGCTTCAGCTTCACCACCACTTAGATATCCTGATTTATTTGGTATTGATTTACCAACTTCTGATGAATATATTGCTTTTAATAAGACAGAAGAAGAAATACGTCAATCTATTGGTGCTGATATTTTAATATATCAAGATATTGAAGATTTAGTTGAAGCTGTAACTAGAAGAGGTGATTTAGATTTTACTAGACCTCATACAGCATATTTTAATGGTGATTATCCAGTTGAAGGAATAACTCCTGAGGTTTTAGCAGATATTGAAAAGCAAAGAAAAGAAGAAAGAGCTAGTCATGGAAATATTAAGTCAAATAAATTATTATGAAAATACTTTTAGTCGGTAATGGAGCTAGAGAACATATTATAGCTCAAAAATTAAAAGATTCACCTCAAAGTATTGAGCTTTTTTGTTTTGCCTCAAGTAATAATCCAGGGATAATTAATTTAGCACAGGGTTACAAGGTGGGTGATTTTAGTAATGAGAATATAATAAGTTATGCTAAAGAAAATAATGTTGATTTTGTATTCGTGGGCCCTGAATCTCCTTTAGAAAAAGGTTTAGTAGATGATTTAGAGAAAGTTAATATTAAATCTGTAGGACCATATATGGAGCTGGCTCAACTTGAAACTTCTAAATCTTTTGCACGTCAATTATTCAAAGAATATAATATACCTGTTAATCCAGAATTTAAGATTTTTGAATCAATGGATGGTGTTGAAGAATGGTTACTTTACTTAGAAGAGAATTTTGTTATTAAACCTGATGGTTTAACAGGCGGTAAGGGAGTACAAGTATCAGGTGATCATTTTCAAACTATGAACGAAGGCATGGCTTTAATTAGTAAATTAATTGAAAACGGAACTAGAGTAATAATTGAAGAAAAATTAATTGGTCAGGAATTTAGTTTAATGAGTTTCTCTGATGGTGAACATTTAGTACATATGCCATGTGCTCAAGATAATAAAAGAGCTTTAGCAGGGGATACTGGGCCTAATACTGGTGGTATGGGCTCATATTCATTTTCTGATGGCTCTATGCCTTTTATATCAGATAAAGAGTTAAAAGATGGACAAGAGATTAATTTAAAAGTAATGAAAGCTTTAAAAGAAAAGACTGGTAAACCATACAGAGGCATATTATATGGTAATTTTATAGCAACTAAAAAAGGTTTAAAAATAATTGAATATAATGCAAGACTTGGTGATCCTGAAGCTATGAATGTATTAAGTGTTTTTAAATCAGATTTTGTTGAAGTATGTCTTGGTATTATAGAAGGTAATTTAAATGAAAAAAAAGTTGAATTTGAGAATAAAGCTACTGTATGTAAATATGCTGTACCACAAGGTTATCCAGAAGATCCTATCAAAGATGAAACTATAAATGTAGATTCTATTGATACTAGCAAAGTTGATATATATTATGCAGCAGTTGATAAAAGAGAAGACGGAATTTATTTAACTGGTTCACGTGCTGTAGCTATAGTTGCTAAGCATGAAGATATATATGAAGCTGAAAGATTGGCAGAAGAAGAAATAAATAATATAATTGGTCCAGTTATACATAGAGAAGATATAGGTAAGAAGAAGCTTATTGAAAAGCGTATAGAGATGATGAATAAATTAAAAGAATAGATTATGAATTTAGCTGTATTTGTTTCAACAAATGGTACTGATTTACAAGTAATAATAGATGCATTAAAGAACAATTCTTTAAAAGATGTTGATCTTAAATTTGTTTTATCTAATAAAGAAGATTGTTTTGGATTACAAAGAGCTAAAGAAGCTGGTTTTAAAACTATATATATAAATGGTAAAGATAAGACACGTGAAGAATATGATCTTGAATGTTTAAATGTATGCCAGGAGCATAATATTGATCTTATTGTTTTAATAGGTTATATGAGAATAATGAGTAAAGTAATAGTTGATCCATATAAAGAAAGAATAATGAATATACATCCTTCATTATTACCTAAATATCCTGGTATGGATTTGGATGTTCACGCTGAAGTATTATCAAATAATGAAAAAAAATCAGGTTGTACATTACATTGGGTTACCCTTAATTTAGATGATGGTCCTATTATACTTCAAGAAGAAGTATTAATTGAACCTAATGAAACTATTGAAACGTTGAAAGAGAAGGTTCAATTAAAAGAGCAAGAAGTTATTTTAAAAGGTATTGAATTATTTAGAGATGGTAAATTGTAAATAAAAAAAGGACCTCGTTTGAGATCCTTATAATTTTTTATTCCAATCAATAAGTTCTAATTTATTGTAAGGAACAGGTTTCTTATGATTTGGATATCCGGGATGATCAATTATAACTGCACCATTATCTAGTTTAACTACAGTTATACCAAGTTTACTACAAAGCGAATTACCACTTCCGAGAAATCCTCTTTTTATTATTTCCATAACTTTCCTCCATTTTTTTTAATCTTAAATTAATATATAAAATATGTCAAATATGAAGAGAGCTTTAATTAGCGTATATGATAAGACAGGAATAGTAGAGTTTAGTAAAGAGCTCGTACTTTCAGGTTGGGAAATTATCTCTACTGGTGGTACATATAAGTTACTTAAAGAGAATAATATATCTAATTTAAAAGAAGTTAGTGAAGTAACTAATTTTCCTGAAATAATGAATGGTCGTGTTAAAACCCTAGATCCACATATTTATGGAGGATTACTTGCTGTTCGAAATAATAATGATCATTTAAAACAAGCTAAAGAGAATAATATTAATATGATAGATATGGTAGTAGTTAATTTGTATCCCTTTGAAGAAACACTTAAAAAGAAGAATGTAACTCATGAAGAAATAATTGAAAATATTGATATTGGAGGACCTACTATGATTAGAGCTGCTGCCAAGAATTATGAGTCAGTTTATGTTGTAACTGATTTGAAAGATTATAATGAGGTAATACGTCAGTTAGGCGTAGATAATAGTGATTTTAGAAAGAAATTAGCTGAAAAAGCATTTAAATTAACCTCAGAATATGACTTCAACATTAATAATTACTTTAGTAGTAATAAGCGCATTAACTGGCAGTTTGAAAAGCTAGATGATTTAAGGTATGGTGAAAATCCATATCAAAAAGCTACATTTTTTAAAGAAGTTGGTTTGTATCCAGAATTTCCATCTATTGTTAATACTGAAGTTTTGCATGGTAAACAGCTATCATATAATAATATAATGGATGCTGATGCTGCATTGGCTTTAATTCAAGAGTTTGATATGCCAGCAGCAGCTGTTTTAAAGCATGCTAACCCTTGTGGTGTGGCTCAAGACAAGGATATTACTAAAGCTTTTAAAAAAGCATATTTAGCTGATTCTAAATCTGCTTTTGGTGGAGTTATTATATTAAACAAAGAATGTAGTTCTAAAATAGCAGAAGAGATAAATAAAGTATTTGCTGAAATTGTTATGGCTCCTAGTTTTGAAAAAGAAGCTTTGAATATTTTAAAAAGTAAAAAGAATTTAAGAATTTTAAAGATAAAGAGTTTAGATAATTTAAAAGATAGTAAGCTTAAAGATTATCGTAAGGTTGTTGGCGGTTTACTTGTACAAGATTATAATAATTACAAGATAGATCAGAAAGATTTAAAAATAGTTACAGATGTTAAACCTGATAATTTAGATGATCTCATATTTGGCTATAGGGTTGTAAAACATATTAAATCTAATGCAATTTGTTTAGTAAAAGATGGAGTTACTTTAGGAATTGGTGCTGGACAGATGTCTAGAGTTGATGCTGTTGAAATAGCTATGTCTAAAGCTGGTTCTAAAGCAAAGGGTTCTGCTCTTGCTTCTGATGCTTTTTTCCCTTTCAGAGACAGTATAGACAAACTAGCTGAATTTGGTGTAAAATCTATTATACAGCCTGGGGGTTCGATAAAAGATGATGAAATTATTGAGGCTGCTAATGAACATAAAATAAGTATGGTATTTACCCAAAATAGGGTATTTAAACACTAATATGAAGAAATATTCATTAATATTACTAATCTTAGTAGTTCCGCTCATAATAAGCGGATGTTTTGGATTTGGGGATAACTCTAATAATGAGGAAGAAAAACCTGAATATATTATCTATCGTAATGGAACATTAGGTGAAGCTGATTTTATGGTTAAGTATAATAGTGAATGGAAATTAGAAGAAATAGTATCTACAAGACTTGCTAGTTCAACTGATGAAATAGTATTTAAAGTAGGTTTAAATCATAAAATAAGTTTAAATATATATAATGATATAGATGCTGATACATTTTTAGAAAGCTATACATTCGAAGAAATAACTCAAACAGAAGTGAGTAGATTTATTGGTAAAAGAATTATAGGTTATATAGAAGATGAGAATAATAAAGAAGAATTAATTGTAGTTACTAATGGTTCATATATTTATGTTTTGAAAACTAATAAGCCTGATAGTCCTGAATTCGTAGAATTTTTAAATAATGTAGCAATTATTAATAATTTAAATGAAATAGCAGAACCTAATAAAAAATCAGTCTATAGATTATATTTTATTAACGATGATCAAGAAAGTTGCCAGGCTACATATTATAGAGAAATATATTTAATTCCAGAGCAAGAAGAATTTGCTTTTATTCCAAGGGTTATTATGGCTTTACTTAGGCCAGGTGAACTTGCTTTAGATGAGGTTAGTTTAAATACTTCTATACCACTTGGCACTAAATTATTATCATATGGTTATGATAATAATAAGGTTATAGTTAATTTAAGTCATAATTTAAACGAAGGTGGCGGTAGTTGTATGATGGAATCAAGACGTAGTCAAATAGAACAAACAATTATGTATTTAAATGAATTAACTGAATTAGATATTCGTGAAGTAGAGATATGGGTTGAAAATAGCCCAGAGAATGTATTAAATCCGTAAGTAGTTGACAAATATTCAAAATATGGTAGTTTATATTTATGAGATATAAAAGAAACAATAATAACAATAATAATAACCGTGTTACCACTCGGTGAGTTTCTTATTACCTATATCCCTTGAAACCGCTGAGTAAAGCGGTTTTTTTAATAATATTCCAGGGTAGTTCAGTGGTAGAACGCTGCGCTGTTAACGCAGATGTCGGGGGTTCGAATCCCTCCCCTGGAGCCAATTTACTTTTATATCAAAAAATAGTATAATTAAGCTAAATTTATGGATATAATTAGCCTAAAAAATGCTTCATCCCATGCTGGTAAAGCTATAAAAATTGCTGGTTGGGTGTTTAACTTCCGCTCATCTGGAAGTATTTATTTTCTTCAAATACGTGATGGTTCTGGATATATTCAAGCAATTGTCTCAAAAGACGTTGTTTCTTCTAAAATATGGGATTTATGCGCTAAAATAACTCAAGAAACCTCAGTCATATTAGAAGGTGAGATTACTAAGCATCCTAAAAAAGAAGAATATGAATTACAAGTTAAAGAGCTTGAAATTGTTCAAGTTGCTGAAGAATATCCTATTTCTAAGAAAGAGCATGGTCCAGATTTTCTATTAGATAACAGACATTTATGGTTACGTTCTAAAAAACAATGGGCTATTCAAAAAGTAAGAAATACAGTTATTAATGGTATATATGAATTTTTAAATAATGATGGTTTTAATAAAATTGATTCTCCAATTTTAACACCAAATGCTTGTGAAGGAACAACTACATTATTTGAACTTGAATATTTTGATTTAGGTAAAGCATATTTATCTCAATCAGGTCAGCTATACTTAGAAGCTGCTATTTATTCACTTGGTAAGGTATTTGATTTTGGACCAGTATTCAGGGCTGAGAAATCTAAAACTAGACGTCACTTAACTGAGTTTTGGATGATGGATGCTGAAATGGCTTTCTATGACCATGAAATGAACATGAAGATGCAAGAAGAATTAATATATTCAATTATTCAAAAAGTATTAAAAGAATGTATTCAAGAGTTAGAAATATTAGAAAGAGATATAGAGCCTTTAAAAAAGATTAAATTACCTTTTACTCGTTTAACTCATAATGAAGCAGTTAAAAAATTACAAAAGTTAGGATCAGATATTAAGGATAATGAAGATTTAGGTGGTGATGATGAAACTTTGCTTACAAAAGATTCGGATTCTCCTGTCTTTGTAGATAAGTGGCCTGCTGAGATTAAGTCTTTCTATATGAAACGTGATGAATCGGACAAGCTTGCTTTATGCGATGATTTAATAGCTCCTGAAGGCTTTGGTGAGATTATTGGTGGTTCTCAGAGAGAAGATGATTATAATACATTAGAAAAACGTATTAAAGAGCACAAGTTACCAGCTAAAGATTTTGAGTGGTATCTTGATTTAAGAAAATACGGTTCAGTGCCTCATTCTGGTTTTGGTATTGGTTTAGAACGTCTAGTTGGTTGGATGTGTGGTACTAAACATATTAGGGAAACTATACCTTTCCCAAGACTTATAACTAGACTTAAACCTTAATTTAAAATATATGTCTATTGAAATTTTTGAGGACACTAAAATTGATAAAATCAATAATAATGGAGTAGAAATAAAAACTGACAGGACCATAGAAGATCAAGTAGCAACTGACGAAAAAAGATTGAATGACAAAGGGAATTTAGTAGAACAAACTTTAGATGTAGGTCCTGAACAAAGAGCAATAGATAATACTATTGATATTATAAATAATAGTTCAGAAAAGCTAGATCTTACTAAATTACAAGAAGCAATTATAAAAAATCAACAAATATAAATATGAAAGTAAATAATGTAGAAACAATTAATAAAGTAGGAGAAAAAGTTTTACTTAAAGGTTGGGTAAATAGTATTAGAAAAATGGGTAAGATAGTCTTTATTGATCTTCGTGATAAATCAGGACTTCTTCAAATTGTTTTAGTACCTCAAGAAATGGATAAGGCTTCTGTTGAGTTAATGAGTAATATTAAACCTGAATATGTTTTAGCAATTGAAGGTGAAGTTCAAGCAAGAGGTGATAAGCAGATTAATAAAGATTTAGCAACAGGTACTGTTGAAATACTTGGTAAGAGCTTAAAAATACTATCTGAGTCTTTAACCCCTCCATTTGAAATTGATAATGAAGAAAGACAAGCTAATGAAGAGCTTAGATTAAAATATAGGTATCTAGATTTAAGACATGAAAGAATGAAGAATAATTTAATTAAAAGACATAAAGTTATTCAATTTTGTAGAAATTATTTAAGTGATAGAGATTTTACTGAAGTGCAAACTCCAGTTTTAACTAAATCTTCACCAGAAGGTGCACGTGATTACTTAGTACCTTCTCGTGTCCATAAGGGTAAGTTTTTTGCACTACCTCAAGCTCCACAGCAGTATAAGCAACTTCTTATGGTTGCTGGTCTTGAAAGATATTATCAAGTAGCTCCATGTTTTAGAGATGAAGATGCCAGAGCAGATAGATCTCCTGGTGAATTCTATCAATTAGATATGGAAATGAGTTTTACAGATCAAAATGAGTTACTTGAACTAGTTGAAGAAATGTTTACAGCTATGATCAAAGAAATTTTTCCAGAAAAAAAGATGGTTACTCCATGGCCTAGAATAACTCATGAAGAAGCTATGTCAAAGTATAAGAGTGATAAACCTGATCTTAGAAAGAATAAAGAAGATAAAGATGAACTTGCTTTTGCTTGGATAATAGATTTTCCATTATTTACTGATCAAACAAAGGAAGATGAAGAATTTGTAGGAGCTAAGGGTAAATGGGCACCTTCACATAATATGTTTACCAGGCCCAAAGAAGAAGATTTAAAATATTTAGATAAAGATCCAAGTAAAGTAAAAGCATACCAACATGATTTAGTTTTAAATGGTTTTGAAGTTGGTGGTGGAGCTCTTAGAATATATGATGCTAAGGTTCAAGAAAAAGTATTTGATTTAATTGGTTTTGATAAAAAGCAAAAAGAATACTTTAAACATTTACTTGAAGCTTTTAGCTATGGTGTACCACCTCATGGTGGTATTGCTCCTGGTATTGATAGATTACTAGCTACTATACTTGGTGAAAAGAGCATTAAAGAAGTAATAGCTTTTCCTCTTACCTCTGATGCACGTGACCCTTTAATGGGAGCCCCAGCAGAGGTAACTAAAGAACAGCTTAAAGAACTTGGAATAAAAAAATAATATGAGGATTTCTGCCTTACAAAAATATATTCTAATTAGATGCTATGGCAGAGAAAGAAAAGTAAATAGAAAAAAGTTTTTTAATTTCTATAATAAAGATAAAAAAACTAAAGAAAAGGCACGTATTAAAATTATTACTAAATCTATTGAAAGATTAATAAATAAAGGTTTGATAGTAGGTTTTGGAGAAAGAACTCAGCATAAATGGTATATAAGTGACGTACAGCTTACAGTGCTTGGTAAAAAAGTTACTAAAAAATTATTAGGTGAACAAATTAAATTACCTTTAAAAAGAATTAAAAAATATGCCAATATCAAAAAAATTATTAAAAAAACTTGAAGAAGCAGGCATTAAACATGAAATTATAAATCATAGAAAAGTGTTTACAGCTCTAGATGCAGCGGCTACTTTAAAAGTAAAATTAGAACAAGTTGTTAAGTCTTTATTAATTAAAGTTGATAAAGATTTTTATTTAGCTCTACTTCCTGCAAATAAGAATTTAGATTTAAAAAAATTAGCTAAGTCTTTAAGTGTACCTCAGAAAAAAGTAAGTATTCCTAAAGAAAAGGTAATGAAAACTAAATTTAAAGTAAAACCTGGAGCTATGAGTGCATTTGGTTCTATATATAAAATACCAGTTATTGTAGATAAAAGTTTAATGAAAGTGAGAGACGGTATATTTTCATCAGGTAGTTTTGTAGAAAGTTTAAGAATTAAAACAAAAGATTATTTAAAATTTGAAGAACCAATTGAAGCTAATTTTAGCGTAGTAAAAAAGATTAAAAAATCTAAAGTGAATAAGAAAAAAAAGTGAATAATAAATATCAAATTAAACTGGAAGAATTTGAAGGTCCCTTGGACCTGCTTTTACATTTAATTGAAAAAGAAGAAATGAATATTTCTGAAGTGTCACTATCTAATGTAGCTGATCAATTTATGGAATATGTTAATACGTCAGAAACCTTAAAACCTACAGAAATAGCTGATTTTTTAGTAGTAGCTTCTAAACTGTTACTTATTAAATCTAAAATATTATTACCATCAATTGAATTTGAAGACGATGATACTATAGATTTAGAAAGACAGCTTAAGATATATAAGGAATATCATGAAGCATCAAAGGTAATTGAAAATATGATGAAGCAAGAGAACTTTACTTTTAATAGAGAAAAACCATTAGTGGTATTTACTCAGAAATTTAGTCCACCACTTAAACTTAAATTAAAAGGTTTGAAAGTAGTATTTAAAGAATTATTACTTAATTTAGAACCTATCATTAATTTACCGAAAGATGTTATAAGAAAGACAATATCAATTAATGAGAAAATAAATCAAATAAAGAACTATATTTTAGAAAAAGTTAATTTTAATTTTAATAATTTACTTAGTCAAAAAGGATCTAAAGCTGAAGTAGTTGTATCATTCTTAGCTATGCTTGAACTTGTTAAGCAAAGAACTATTAAAGTTAATCAATCAAATTTATTTACAGATATAGAAATAGAGAAATTAAATGAAGAAAATTTATGAAACTAAAATCACAAATAGAAAGTATCTTACTTGTTAGTTCAAGGCCTTTAACTATTACTAAACTAGTAGAGCATGTTAAAGTAAAAAAAGATAAAGTAATGAATATTTTAAATGAATTAAATGAAGAATATACAGAAGGGGGAAGAGGTATTAGATTAATAATAAATAATAATAAGGTACAACTTGTTTCTGCACCAGAAAATACTGATTTAGTTCAAGGGTATTTAAAAAGTGATTTAACAGGCGAATTAACTAAACCATCATTAGAAACTTTAACTATCATTGCTTATAGGCAACCTGTTACCAAGGCTGAAATGGAACAAATAAGAGGAGTTAATTGTAGTTTAATACTACGTAACTTAATGATTAGAGGTTTAGTAGAAGCTGATTATAATAAAGAACGTGGAGTTACTGAATATAATGTTACTTTAGATTTTCTTAAATTTTTAGGTATTAATTCAATTAAAGAGTTACCTGATTATGAGAAATTAAATAGTGATGAGAATTTATTAAAATTATTAGATCAAGATCAAGAGCAGACTCAAGTAATAAGTGAAGAAGTAGTTAAAGTTGAAGTTAAAGAAAAATAAATGAGATTAAATAAATATTTATCAGAAGCAGGTATATGTTCAAGAAGAGTAGCTGATAAGATAATATCTGAAGGTAAAGTTAAAGTAAATAATAAAGTAATAACTACTCTTGGTACTAAGATAGATTTAAAAGAAGATACTGTTTATTGTTATAATAAATTAGTTGAATTACCAGATAAATTAATATATTTAGCTTTAAATAAGCCTAGAGGCTATATTACTACTAAGTCTGATCCAAAGAAAAGAAAAATAGTTATGGATTTAATACCTAGAGAATATAAGGTATATCCAATAGGTAGATTAGATAAAGAATCCGAGGGTTTAATTATATTAACTAATGATGGTGAATTAACTCAAAAATTAACTCATCCTAAGTATGGACATGAAAAAGAGTATAGAGTTAAAGTGAACAAAAAAATAACAACGGATTATATTAATTCATTTAAAAGAGGTATCAAATTAGAAGAAGGCATAGCTAAAGCTGATAGAATTGATACTATTAACGATTATGAGTTTAATTTAGTAATTCATCAAGGTTGGAAAAGACAAATAAGAAGAATGTCAGAGAAGTTAGACAATGAAGTAGTAAGTTTAAAAAGAATTAGGATTAGTAAATTAAAATTAAATAAATTAAAAGTAGGCGAGTATAAAGAAATAAAAATAAATGAAATTATATCGTAAAACATTAAGATTAATAATAAATTCAGCTTTAAAGGAGGGCTTAAAACTTTTTATTATAGCTATATGTTTAGTCTTCATTTTTAACGGTTTAATTTGGTTAGTAGAATATTTTAATCAAGGCGGATTGTATAATATTATATTTGGAATATTTAAAATAATTATTTATTTTATTTTACCGTTTTATTTATTTAAATATTTAATATCTGTATTTAAAAGGTTTGGTGGTGGAGCAATGATTGTTACCTTTGTAATAATAAGTTTAGAACTAATACTATTTTTTATTATAATATCACTAACTACTTTAATTTTTGTATCTTGGGAGGAGCTTAGAAATTTATTTAATGAACCAATAAATGTTATTATCAATCTTAGCTAATTTAGTAGGTATCTATAGTTTAATAAATATACCACTTCCTAGTGATAGTATAATAAATTTAAATAATAATAATTTAAATTATATTGAAAGAGTCTATCAATCTGGGCCTATTAAAAATAATAATACATCCCTAGGTTTAGAAGTAAGTGCAACTTCAGTGATTATTGTTGATAAGGAAAGTAATAAAGTATTGTGGCAAAAAAATAGTGATGAGGTTGAATCAATTGCTTCAATAACTAAATTAATGACAGCTTTAGTTTTTTTAGAAAATAATCCTGGCTGGGAAACAGAAGTAAAGATTAATACAACAGATTATAGAGATGGTGGCAGAAGACGTATTTATACAGGTGAGGTTATTAAAGTAAAAGATATATTTAATACAGCTTTAATTGCTTCAGAAAATAATGCAATTTCGGCGTTAGTTAGATCAACTGGTTTATCTGAGGAAGACTTTGTAAAAAGAATGAACGAACGGGCTATGTATCTGGGTATGAGTAAGACGGTATTTTCTGATCCAACTGGTTTAAATCCAAATAATAAATCAACAGTAGAAGATTTAGCTAAATTAATAAAAATAGCATTTTCCAGAGATGAAATAAGTAATATTACCTCATCTAAAGAATATGAGTTTGAAGTAGTAAATACTGGTAAGAAATATGTAATGGAGAATACTAACCAATTATTAGATAGTTATTTAAATATTAGAGCTGGTAAAACAGGCTATTTAGAAGAAGCAGGGCACTGTTTAACTAGTATGATTAGAGGAAATAATAATAAAGAAATATATATTGTAGTTTTAGGCAGTGATAGTCAATATAATAGGTTTCAAGAAGTTAAGGCATTAACTACCTGGACATTTAATAATTACATTTGGCCTTAATTAATAATTAGTTATATAATAAGTATATATGGATATAATAATAACGTTTTTAGTGTCAATGCTACCTATTTTAGAGCTTAGAGGAGCTATACCACTTGGCATAGCAGTATATAATCTATCTCCTCAAACAGCGTTTTTTGTTTCAGTTTTAGGTAATTTTACAGCAGCTTTAATTATATTATTAGTATTACCTTTAATAGTTGATTGGTTAATGGCTAAGAGTTATTTTTTAAATAGATTTTTTACTTGGTTATTTGAAAGAACTAGAAGTAAAACTATTGATAAATATATAAAATATGGTTATTGGGCTTTAATCTTATTTGTAGCTATACCACTACCTATTACCGGTGCTTGGACGGGTTCAGTAGCTGCATATATATTTAATATACCATTTAAAAAGTCTTGGTGGTTAATATTATTAGGCATAATAATAGCTGGACTTATCATGACTTTTGGTACTTTAGGAATTAAATTAATTATATGAAGAAAAATATTATTATAGCTAACTGGAAAATGAGTTTAACTGATTTAGAAGCAATTGAACTTAGTAAAAAGTTAGTTAAAAAACTTAAAAAACAAAATGAAGTAGATGTTGCTATTTGTCCAAGTCATACTGCTTTGGATAGGGTAGCTTCAGAAATAAAAAGATCTGAAATTAAACTAGGAGCTCAAAATTGCTTTTGGGAAGACACGGGATCATTTACTGGAGCCATATCCCCAAAAGTTTTAAATGAATTAAATTGTTCTTATGTTATAATTGGGCATTCTGAAAGAAGAGAACATTTGAATGAAACAGATGGTATGGTTAATAAGAAAGTAAAAGCAGCATTAGCAAATAATTTAATACCAATTATATGCGTTGGAGAAACTTTCTCTGAAAGACAAGAAGGTCATAAAGATTTTAAAATTATGGAACAGGTTAGTAAAGCAATTAAAGACGTTGAGCTTAATAATAAAGAAATAATTATTGCTTATGAACCTGTTTGGGTAATTGGTTCAGGTCAAGCAGTAGAGCCGGTTGAAGCAGAACATACCATGCAAGTAATACGTCAGGTTATAATCGATAACTTTAGCCCTGAAATATTTGATACTCAGGTGAGATTAATTTATGGTGGTTCTATTGATAAAGATAATATTTTAGAATTTGTTAATCAGCCTAGTATAGAAGGCGCTTTAGTTGGTGGAGCTAGTTTAGATGTAGATAAGTTTGTACCAATTATTGATGCTAAATAATATGTTTGTAAATTTTTCAAAAATTTTAGATTTTAGTAGTAATAAAAGAGCTATACCTGCTTTTAATACGATTAATTTAGAAACAACCCAAGGTATAATAGCTGGTGCCCTAAAAGCTCAAGCGCCTATTATAATTCAAACTTCAGAGAATGTTATTAACTACGCAGGCCTTAGTACTATATATAATATAATTAAAACACAAATTGAAGATAATTCAGAAGATGTTGCTATGACACTACATTTAGATCATGGTAAGAGTATTGAAGTGGTTAAAAAAGCTATAGATATAGGTTATCCTTCTGTTCATATGGATGCCTCAGCTTTCCCTATTGAAGATAATATTAAAATGACTCGTGAGGCTTGTCTTTATGCTCATGAAAAAGGCGCTATGTGTCAGGGTGAACTTGGTAGTATTTTAGGTAAAGAAGGTCTAATTAAGATGCAACAGGGTGAGGATATAAATAAAATAATGACAAATCCAGAACAGATTGAAGAATTTGTAGCTAAAACTGAAATTGATACGCTAGCCATATCTATTGGTAATATTCATGGCTTTTTTGTAGCAGATAATGGTCTTGACTTAGAGAGGTTGAAAAAAATCCATGAAAAGATTAAGATACCTATTGTCTTACATGGTGGTTCTGGTATACCAGAAGATCAAATTAAAGAAGCTATAGCCGGAGGTATCCGTATAATAAATATTGATACTAATTTAAGAATAGCTTTTAGAGATGGTTTAAAAGAATCATTTAATTTAAATAGTGATTTAATTGACCCACGTAAGATATTACAACCCGCTAAAGAAGCTATTTCAGAAAAGGTAATAGATATGATAAATCAATTTACAATATAATATGTTTTCCATAATCTTAACAATAATAATAATAGCTTGTATAATTGTCATGGCAGTTATTGTATTTAAAAAAATACCTGTTTTAAAATCAGTAAATCCTAAATCTTCTCCGGCTATACAACAAATGGATGTTAAGAGAAAGTTAATCGAAGAAAGATTACAACGTCAACTTAAAGAAAGAGGTATTAAATTATATGCATTTTTAAAACCTATGTTTAGTAGATTAGGACTAGCTATACGTAGAGGTTATCAAAGCTTAATAGATGCTGAGGAAAAGTATAGGCATAAAGTATTAAAATCAAGTTTTAAAGATAATGTTTTAAAAGAACAGAAAATAAGTGAATTATTGCAAACTGCAGAAAGTTTAGTTTTAGAAGAAAAATATAATGAAGCAGAGCAAGCATATATTGAAGCTTTAACTATAGATGATAAAGATTATGATGCTTACAAGGGTTTAGCTAAGATGTATATGCTAAATAAAGATTATAAGCATGCTAAAGAAACTTTTGAATTTTTAATGAATTTAAATCAAGATGATCCTTTTATCTATCGTTCACTTGGTGAAATAGCAGCAAATAAAGGGGATTTAAAAACAGCAGAAGATGGTTATTTAAAGAGTTTAGAGCTAGATAATAAGGAAATAACCTCATATTTAGATTTAGCTGAAGTATATTTACATTTAGACGAACCGCAAAAATCATTTGAAATATTATCACAAGCTGCAGCTTTAGAGCCTAGAAATCCTAAAGTTCTTGACTTTTTGATAGAAATCAGTATAATACTCGAAGATAAAGTAGCAGCAAGAAAGGCCTATCATCAGTTGCAAGAATCTAACCCAGAGAACAAAAAACTTAAAGAATTTAAGGAACGTATTGAAAAACTTTAAGCCGTTGTAGCTCAGTTGGTAGAGCAACTCCATGGTAAGGAGTAGGTCTGCGGTTCGAGTCCGCACAACGGCTCCAGGTATATATAAATGGGTCGGTGGCAGAGCGGTCAAATGCATTAGACTGTAAATCTAACGCCTTACGGCTACGTAGGTTCGAATCCTACCCGGCCCACCATATATGCCACCCTAGCTCAGTTGGTAGAGCATCAGTTTTGTAAACTGCAGGTCGTCGGTTCGAATCCGACGGGTGGCTCCAGATTAATTAAACTAAAAGAATAATATGTCTCAAGATAATCTTGTAAAGATGGAATGTAAAGAGTGTAAAATAGTAACTCATCATTCTAGAAAGAATAAAAAACTATTAAAAGAACGTTTAGAATTAAAGAAACATTGTCCTCATTGTAAGAAACATACAATGCATAAAGAAACTAAATAATATTTATGAAGTTTTTAATTTTCTTAATCATAATGGTAGGCTTAGTAAGCTTTTTTTGGCATGAAGAGATAGGTGATTATTTTTCTACATTAAAACAACCTGTTGAAAATAATGCTTCAGATATAATTCAAGAAGGTATTGAAAAAACAAGTGATTGGTGGGAAGGTGGAGCAGAAGAATATGTTACTAGCTTAGTAAATAGTTTAACAGCTCAAGGTAGAGAAAAAATTGATGAATATTTAGCTAATAAAGAATTAAATGAATATGGTGATGAAGAAGGTACTATGTATACTGGTGGTACACCATTATTTAATGAAGAAACAGGCGTAGTTTTAGAAAAATATGAATTTTTAATAAATAAATTCCCAGAAATAGTTGAAGAACTTAATTTAGAACAATACATTTCTACTGAAGGTCAAGATTAATTAATGGGGGAGTATTTCAGTGGTAGAATGCGGGTCTCCAAAACCTGAGACGAGGGTTCAATTCCTTCCTCCCCTGCCAAATTTAATAAATAATTAATAATTAACAAAAACTAAATGAAGAAAAATTTAATTTTAGGCATTATAGCTGTAGTACTAATAATAGTACTTTTTGTTTTTGCTTATGATGCTTACCAAGAAAAAGAAATAATAGAAGATGAGACATTAAATATTAATGTTGAAGAACCTAATATACCTATTGATGATGAAATATTACCTGAAGTAAATTTAATAAATAATCAAAAACTTATGGAATTAATTATTGAAACAATACAAGAAGGTAGTGGTGAAGAAGTAAAATCTGGTGATTCTATTTCAGTGCATTACACTGGTACCTTAAAAGATGGCACTAAATTTGATTCAAGTGTAGACAGAGGTCAACCATTTGAATTTACCATTGGCAACGGTATGGTTATACAAGGTTGGGAAGAGGGTTTAATTGGTATGAAAGTTGGTGAAAAACGTAAATTAAGTATTCCATCAGCTATGGCTTATGGAGAACGTGGTGCTGGAGCCTTAATTCAACCAAATGCTGATATATATTTCGACGTAGAGTTAATTGCTATAAATTAATATATTTAAAAACAAGGATTTTATATCCTTGTTTTTATTTGTAAAAATATAATAAATATTATATAATCAACTAATTATGATAAAGTATTTTAAATATTTATTTCTACTTATAGTACTGTGTGCTAGTTTTTTTGTATTTGCAGATAATATTAAAGCTGAAGAAAATGTTGATCTTTACCTATTCTATAGCTATACTTGTCCACATTGTCATGATGAAAGAGTATATTTAGAAACTCTTAAAGAAGAATATGGCTCTCAATTGGAAATTCATGAATTTGAAATAATAAAAGATAAAGCAAATCAAGAATTATTTAAAGAAGCTGCTAGAATATATAATGCAAATATTAGTTATGTGCCTTTAACTATAATAGGTGATCAGTTAATAACTGGTTATGGTACAGATGAAACTACTGGTTCAGAAATAAAAAATTTAATTGATTTATGTTTAACAACAGAGTGTAGTGATTCATTTGGTTCATATCTTGAATCTGTAGAGTTAAATAAACCTGCTTTAGAGCCTACTAGCAATAGTATAGTTATCCCTGAAACTTTAAATTTACCCGTTTTTGGCGAGATTAAGACTAAATCAGTATCTTTACCACTACTTACTTTTGTAATCGCTGCTGTGGACGGCTTTAACCCATGTGCTATGTGGGTTCTTTTATTTCTAATATCCCTACTTTTAGGTATTGAGAATAAAAAAAGAATGTGGTTACTTGGCGGTACTTTTATATTTGCGTCTGGTTTTGTTTATTTCTTATTCTTAGCTGCTTGGCTTAACTTAATATTATTTATTGGTTTAATATTTATTTTAAGGTTAATAATAGGTTTAGTGGCCATGGTAGCTGGAGGATATAATTTAAGAGAGTATTGGATTAATAGGCCTGGTTGTAAGGTAACTGAAAGTAAGTCTAGGAGAAAGATGTTTGATAAGTTAAAAGAGATTACTCAGAAACGTTCTTTATTCTTAGCTTTAACTGGTATTATCTTAATTGCTTTTGCTGTTAATTTAGTTGAACTTATTTGTAGCGCAGGACTTCCTGCAATTTATACTTCAGTTTTAGCATTATCTGATCTTGCTACTTGGCAGTATTACTTATATTTACTTTTCTATATTTTCATCTTTATGCTTGATGATATGTTAGTCTTTGGTATTGCTATGGTTACTTTAAAGAGTGTTGGTTTAGATGGTAAATATAGTCGTTATTCACACTTAATTGGTGGTATTATTATCTTTGTTTTAGGCCTTCTCCTTATATTTAGACCTGAGTGGTTAAGTTTTAGTTAAAACACTATTTAAACCTTAATATATAAGTTATTAAGGTTTTTAAAATACTCAAAAAATGGTATAATTTAATTAGTAAAAGAAATATAATATTTTTTTTGTTTTATGGTTAAAAATAAAAATAAATTAAAAGTTTGGATTGTTACAGTTAATATGGGGTATGGTCATATGAGAGCTGCTTTTCCATTAAAACATATGGCACATAAAGGAATAATCATTGCTAATGATTATCCAGGTATTCCTAAAAAAGATAAAAAAACATGGCTTGATCAACGTAAGTTTTATGAAGCTATATCACGTTTTAAAAAAGTGCCAATTGCTGGTAATGCAGTCTTTGGCTTTTTTAATTTATTTCAAAAAATACCTAAATTTTATCCTAAACGTGATTTATCACGTCCTAATTTACAAGTTCTTTCTACTATATATATGGCTAAGAGAAAAGATTGGGGTAAACATTTAATAAATAAATTAGCTAAAACTCCTTTAGCTTTTGTTACTCCCTTTTTTGCTACTGCTTTTATGGCTGAAGTAAATAATTATCCAAATGATATTTTTTGTATAATTTGTGATGCTGATATGAGTAGAACTTGGGCAGCTCTTAATCCTGCTAAGAGTAGAATAAAATATTTAGCTCCTAATCAAAGGGTGGTTGATAGATTAAAATTATATGGTGTACCTGAAAAGAATATTTTCTTAACTGGTTTTCCTTTACCTATTGAAATACTTGGTAAAGAAAGTTGTGATACCGCAAAACTTGATTTAGCTCAAAGACTTATAAATTTAGATCCTGATCGTAAGTATATTAGTAAATATAAAAAAACATTAGTTTCTAGTTTAAAGATTAAAAGTTTTCCTAAAAAAAGTGATCATCTTTTAACTTTAACCTTTGCTGTTGGTGGTGCTGGTGCTCAAAGAGAATTAGGTGGAAATATAGTGAAAGGTTTAGCTAAGTTAATTAGGAATAAAGAAATTAGAATTAATTTAATTGCTGGGGTCCATAAAGAAGTTAATACTTATTTTAAGAAAGTGATTAAACAGAATAAATTAAGTGAGCATTTAGGTAAAGAGGTTAGAATATTATATACAGATAATAAAAAAGATTATTTTAAAGAATTTAATAAGTGGATTAGAACTACCGATGTTTTATGGACTAAACCTTCTGAATTAGTATTTTATTCTGGTCTAGGCTTGCCTATTATAATTGCTCCGCCTATTGGTTCACAAGAATTTTTTAATCAAAAATATTTAATTAATTTAGGAGCTGGTATAAATCAAGAAGATATTAGATATGTTGATGAATGGTTAGTTGATTGGATAAAGAGTGGTCGTTTAGCAGAAGCTGCAGCTCAAGGTTATTTAGAAGCTCCTAATCTTGGTACTTATAATATTGAAAAAGTATTATCTAAACATATTCATAAACTTAAAAAAATTAAAACTATTTCACCTTACTAATCTATGTGGTTTACAATTGCCATTATTTCATTCTTTTTACTAGCTATTGCTGCTATTATTGATAAATTTTTACTTACTAAATCAAGAATAGTACCAATATCTTATGCTTTTCATATATCTGTAATTGGTGGTGTTATAAGTAGTTTACTGATATTTTTTGAAAAAGATTTTTATTTTCCTAAAGAGCATTTAAGTATTTTATTAATTGGTGGAGTATCTATTTATTTTGCTATTTATTTATTATTTAAGGCAGTAGCTAAGTCAGAAATATCTAAAGTTAATCCTTTAATTGTAAGTATTACGCCTTTAATAATATTTGTATTTTCTTATTTACTTTCTTTAAAAACAGTTACTTTTTATCAATTCATCGGTATTTTACTTATTGTAATAGGTAGTTACTTATTATCTCAGGTTGGTC
Source organism: bacterium (assembly GCA_018672055.1). Taxonomy (GTDB): domain Bacteria; phylum Patescibacteriota; class Patescibacteriia; order UBA1558; family UBA10009; genus JABHGM01. The sequence continues at coordinate 512,148 of JABHGM010000001.1, forward strand.
ATGCTAAAACTAAGATAAAGCCAAAAGTTTGGCTTTTTATTATTGGCGCTGGTTTAATGTTTGCTATATCAAATAGTTTTAATAAGCTGGCATATAATGAAATGTCATTTTTAACTGCTTTTATTTATCTTAGATGGTTTTCATTACTTGGGGCAATTATATTTACTTTTATAGTTGGCGGTTGGAAGAAAATAATAAATTTAAAAGAAAAAGATGAATCAAAGACTAAACAGCGTTGGTTAGCCTTTGCCTTGGGGCAAGTAGCTGGTGGTTTAGGAATAATTTTAATGCAATATGCTATTGCTATTGGTAATGTAATTTTAGTTACAGCTTTGAATGGTGTACAGTTTTTATTCATTATTGTTATTGTTTATTTACTATCTAAATTTAAACCTGAGATATATAGGGAAAATATTTCAACTAGATATATATTACCTAAATTAATGTATAGTATACTATTATTTTTAGGAATATATTTAATATTAATTTAATATATGAGAGAAAAAGTAATTGGAACTTTAAAAGCAATAGTAGTAGTTTTTATAGTTTTTCTAATTGCTTGGTTATATAGTGCTGATTTTGGTGAGAATAAAGACATTAAGTATGGGGTTACTTTTTCTCAAAAGTATGCTTCTGAACTTAATTTAAATTGGCGTCAGGTATATGCTTCTATATATGATGAATTAAATGTTAAGGATATTAGAATTGTAGGTCATTGGGACATGATTGAAAAAGAGATTGATAATTATGATTTTGTTGATCTAGATTATCAAATAGCATTAGCTGAGAGGAATGAAGCTAAAGTTATCTTAGCTATTGGTCATAGAACGCCTCGTTGGCCTGAGTGTCATTGGCCTGAATGGAGTTTTAAATTATCTGAAGATGAATGGAAAGTAAAAGTTTTAGATTTATTACGAGCTGTAGTCTTAAGATACAAGGATAATGAATCAGTCATTGCATGGCAAGTTGAAAATGAACCTTACTTAAAAGTATTTGGTGAGTGTCCTAGAATGGATAATGACTTTTTTAAAAAAGAAGTTTTGCTTGTTAAAATGTTAGATTCAAGACCTATTGTTATAACAGAGAGTGGGGAATTATCTACATGGCTTGGTGGTTCAAGGCTTGGTGATTATGTAGGAACTAGTATTTACAGAGTTACTTGGAATAAACATTTTGGATATTTCTATTATCCATTACCACCAGCTTTTTATTATTTAAAAGCAGAACTTGTTAAATTTGTTACTGGTGTTAATAATATATTTATTTCTGAAATGCAGATGGAACCTTGGTTGGGTATGCCAGTACTTTTAACTTCACTTGATACACAGTATAAATCTATGGATATTGATAGGTTTAAGGAGAATTTAGAATACGCTAATAGAACAGGTTTATCACCAATTCATTTATGGGGAGTTGAGTGGTGGTATTGGTTAAGAGAACAAGGTGATAGCTCAATTTGGGATGAAGCAATTAAATTATTTAATAAATAATATATGGCTGTTGAAATTAAAAAATATATAAGAATATTTAAATTACCTCAAGATAGACATCAGAAGGTAATAAATCAAATTAGTGAAGAAACTAACGCTGATTTAGATTTTTATACTTTATCTATCTTTGCTACTATAATTATTACTTTGGGTTTAATTTTAAATAATAATGCTGTGGTTATTGGTGGTATGTTACTTACCCCATTAGTTTGGCCTATGCTAGCTATTGCTTTAGGCATGGTCCGAGGAAGTATTAGACTATTTGAAAAAGGTTTATTTAATATAATAAAGATATTACTTTTAACTTTAGTTATTTCATATTTAATTGGTTTAATATCTCCTTTTAAAGAAGTTGGTACTGAAATATTAACCAGAACTCAACCAACTATATTAGAATTAATTATTGCTTTAGTTGCTGGTTTTATGGCTGCTTTTGTAATTAGTTATCCTAAAAAAAGTAGTTTTATTGCTGGTATTGTTATTGCTGCTGCTGTAGTACCACCTTTATGTGTTATTGGTATTTCTTTTGCACATAATAATTTAGAACAAGCAGCTGGTGCTTTTTTACTATTCATTGCTAATATAATAGCTGTTGTTCTATCTGCTGCTTTTTTCTTTTACTTAGCTCATTTTAAACAGTTAGAATCAGATATAGTTAAAGAAAGGCGTAAAGGACATTTTATCTGGTCTATAGTCTTTTTAATAGTTATACTTATTCCTTTACTTATTATTACTAAAAGTACTATTAAACAAGAAAACAGGTATCGTTTAACTAGGCAAGTTATTATTACTAATATTGATGAGGCCAGTTTAATAGAATTAGTTATTAAAGAAAAAGAAAATACCTTATACATTGCCACTACTCTTAGAGCTAGAAATAATTTAAATTCTAGAGAAATGGATAGATTAATATCTTTGCTTTCAGATAATTTAGAAAGTTCAGTTAATTTACAAGTAACAGTTATTCCAACATTACAGGGAGGTAAAATTATTGAAGAAGAAGTAGTTAATGAACAAAAGAATGAAAATAATGGAGATGTATTTCCTAATTTAAATAAATAAATATGCATAAAAAATTACCATTACTTGAAGCCATTTCAATATTAGTCGGTACAATAATAGGTGCTGGTATTTTAGGTATCCCATATGTAGTTGCTCAAGCTGGTTTTATTACAGGTTTAGTAATTCTGGCAGTTATATCTTTTACTGTCATCATGATCAATTTGTATTTAGGAGAAATTGTATTAAGTACTAAAGCTAGGCATCAATTAACTGGTTATGCTGAGAAGTATTTAGGAAAGTTTGGTAAATATTTAATGTTTGGTTCAGTAGTCTTTGGTTTTTATGGCGCTTTACTTGCCTATATCATTGGCGAGGGTCAAGTACTTGCTGCTTTAACAGGTGGTAATGAGATGGTATATAGCTTATTATTTTTTATGGGAGCTTCTGCTTTAGTATATATAGGTTTAACAATAGTTCAGAAGTTTGAATTTTTTATGACACTTATTATTTTAGTAATAGTTTTGATTATTATATTACTAAGTGTTAATTCTATAGATCTTAGTAATTTAAATGAGTTTAGTTTAGCTAAAGTATTTATACCTTATGGCGTTATATTCTTTGCTATAGGCGGTACTTCAGCTGTACCACAGCTAAGATTAGTTTTAAAAGGCAGAGAGAAGGATATTAAAAAAGCAATATTAATAGGTGTGTCTATCCCTTTTATAGTATATTTCTTTTTTACTTTAATTGTTGTTGGAGTAACAGGTTTAGGAACTACTGAAATTGCTACAATTGGTTTAGGTCAGGTTGTTAGTAAATCAATGATAATTTTTGGTAACCTATTTGCTTTCTTTACTATGGGTACAAGTTTTTTAACTTTAGGCCTAGCTATTAAGAATACCTATCTATATGATTTAAAATTAAAGCATGGTTTAGCCTGGTCTCTTTCAATGCTTATTCCTTTCGTTGTATTTTTATTTGGTTTAAATAGTTTTGTTAAGATAATTGGTACTGTAGGTGCTATTGGTGGAGGTATAGAAGGTTTGTTAATATTAGCTATATATTGGAAGATTAAAAAGCTTAAAAAGACTGAAAGAAATCCTGAGTATTCTTTAAGATTCAATCCTTTACTAATTACGTTTCTAGGTATAATATTTATCGGGGGCATTGTATATACATTAGTTAATTTATAATTTTACATTAAATATATGAAGGTATTAAAAAGTAAGTTATTCTGGATTATTATTATAGTCTCAATAATTATAATAGGCATTGTAATAGGCGGTAGTAATAAAAATGAAGATCTAGAGTATAAGACTGCTCAAATTGAAAGAGGCATGCTTATTCAAAGTGTTTCGGCTACAGGTAAGGTAGAATCATCCTCTGAAACTGATCTAAATTTTAAAATAGCTGGTAAACTAGGTTCAATATTTGTATCTCCAGGTGAACAAGTTAGCCAAGGTCAGATTTTAGCCAGACTTACTTCACTACAACAACAAAGTGCAGTTACTTCAGCTCAAGCTAAACTTGCTCAAGCTCAAGCTGATTTAGATAGTGTAATACAAGGCTCTTCTAATGAAGAAGTAGCTATTGTTCAAGCTAAACTTGCTCAAGCTCAAGCTAATTTAAATAGTTATGAAGCTGCTCTTTTAAATGCATATGAAATAAAGAATGAAAATATTTTGTCATATAAGGAGCAAGCTTTAGATGAAGCGCAAGAAGCTAGATTTTTAGCTGCTGACTCTTTAGAAGATATTATTGAAATATTAGATGGTGATAAAGAAGTTTATTTAAGGACATATATTACTAGCTATTTTAATGCAGATACTGATTATAATACGGCTCTTGTTTCATATAATTCATTCCTTTTACAAAATTTAAGTTTTGATACTACAAATTCTGTTGAGGATTTAGTAGATTATTTAGATCAAATTTATAATATTCAAAGTAAAGTAAATACAGCTCTTAATGCTAGCTTTTCTTTACTTAGTAATTTAGATCCTGTGGGAACTATAACTCAGACCGAAATTGATGCTTGGAAAGTTACAATTATAGCTGATCAATCAAGTGTTTCATCTTCTATTACTGCTTTACAAACAGCTAAGTCAAATCTTTTAATTAAGAGTATTGAATATAATAATAGTATAGAAGAAGCTCAGTTAAGTATTGAACAATCAGAAACTGCTTTAGCTGTAGCTCAAGCTGAATTAGATAGTACTTTAGCTGAACCTCGTGGTTTTGAGATTGATTTACAAAACGCTAAAGTTAAAATGGCTCAAGCAGATTTACAAGCAGCTTATGCTGATTTATCTGAATATACTTTAACTTCTCCCTTGGACGGCGTTGTTACTAAAGTAGAATATCAATTAGGTGAATATATTAGTGCTCAGGAATCAGTTGTATCTATAATTTCTGAAAATAATTTAGAAATTGAAGTTGATGTTCCTGAATCTGATATCACTAAAATTAAAGTAGAAGATATTTCAACGATTACTCTTGATGCTTTTAACGAGGATGAAGTATTTACTTCACATATTACTTTTATTGATCCAGCTGAAACTATAATAAACGATGTTGTATATTATAAGATTAAATTAACCTTTGATGAAAAAGATCCACGTATTAAATCTGGTATGACCGCTAATGTTGATATTACTACTGCTTCTAAAGATGATGTTCTATATATACCGCTTAGAGCAGTTATTGAAAAGAATAATATTAAATATATAAGATATATTGAAAATGGAGAAATTAAAGAGCAAGAAGTAACTACAGGTTTAAGAGGTGATGGTGGTTTAGTAGAAGTATTAACTGGTGTTTCTGAGGGACAAGAAATAATAACATATATTAAAAATGGTGAATAAGGAGTTAATACAAATTAACGATTTAAAGCGTGAATTTGCCAATGAAGAGGTAATTACTAAGGTATTGTTTGGAATTAGCTTAGACATCAAAAAAGGCGAATTTTTAGCTATTATGGGCCCCTCTGGGTCAGGTAAGTCTACTTTAATGCATATTCTTGGCTTTTTAGACAGATTAAGCTCAGGAGACTATTTATATAAAGGAGAAGATACTAAAGAGTTTGATGATGATAAATTAGCTGAAATACGTAATAAAGAAGTAGGCTTTGTTTTTCAATCATTTTTCTTATTAAATAAAACAACTGTTTTAGAAAATGTTAAATTACCCCTAGTATATAGTGGAGTTAAAGTTGATAGTAAGAAAGCAGAGCGTGCTTTAAAAGCTGTAGGTTTAGGACATAGAATGTTACATTTTTCTAATCAATTATCTGGTGGCGAAAAACAACGTGTAGCTATTGCTAGAGCTTTAGTTAATGATCCTGAGATAATTTATGCTGATGAACCAACTGGTAATCTAGACTCTGCTTCTGGTAATCAGGTTATGAGGATATTGAGTGATTTAAATAAAAAGGGTAAGACAATTATTTTAGTAACTCACGAACAAGATACAGCAGATCATGCTGAACGAATAATTAAACTTCGTGATGGTAAATTAATAAGTGATGAAAAAGTTTCAAAGCAAAGAGTAGCAAGTGATGGTTATTTAAATAAGTAAGTTATGAATTTTAGAAGTATTATAACTTTATCTCTAGTCGGTTTAAAAACCAATAAGTCTAGATCTGCCCTAACTATGTTAGGGATTATTATTGGTATAGCTGCAGTTATTATTATTATGTCTGTTGGCGCTGGAGCTCAGAGTTTAATTTTAGGGCAAGTAGAAAAAGTAGGTTCAAATTTAATTGGCATTTTACCCGGAGCTTCAGAAGAAGATGGTCCGCCTGCTTCTGCTATGGGGGTAATAATAACAACTTTAAAATATGAAGATGCTTTAGCTATTAAAAGAAATGCACCAGAGGTAATGGCTATTGCTTCATATGCTAGGGGTATTGAAACTGTTTCTTGGCAAAATCAACAATTAGATACTACCTATGTTGGTACTACAGCTAGTTATTTAATAGTTGAGTCTTCTGAAATTGAGAAAGGCCATTTTTTCTCAGTTAGTGATGAAAAAGGAATTGCTAGAGTTGCTGTGCTTGGTTCTCAGGTAGCTGTTGATTTATTTGGTGAAACAAATCCAATTGGTCAAAGGATTAAAATTAAAAGAGAAAGTTTTGAGGTAATTGGAGTTATGAAAGAAAGAGGTACTGTTGCTTTTGAAAATGTTGATGATCAGGTATTTATACCTCTTAATACTTCTCAAAAACTTTTACTTGGTATTCATCATGTAAATATGATGAGAGCTAAAGTTTTAAATAGTGATGATTTAGATCCAGCTATACTAGAAATTAAACAGATTTTAAGAGATAGACATAATATTAAAAATGCAGATGAAGATGATTTCAGTGTTAGAAATCAAGTTGAAGCACTTGATATGTTAACTACTATTACTGATGCTCTTAAGTTCTTTTTAGCATCTATGGCTGCTATTTCTTTGCTTGTTGGCGGGATAGGTATTATGAATATAATGTATGTTGTGGTAACTGAACGAACTCAAGAAATAGGTTTAAGAAAGGCAGTTGGAGCTACTTATCAGAATTTACTTAGTCAATTTTTAGTTGAAGCTATTATTATAACTTTAGTTGGAGGTATTATAGGTATTATAATAGGTTCAATAATTTCTATGTTAGTTGCTTTTGTCGCAATGTACTTAGGATATTCTTGGAGTTTTATTGTATCTCCTGGCTCAATATTTGTTAGTGTAATTGTAGCTACACTTGTTGGAGTTGTCTTTGGTTTTTTTCCAGCTAAAAGAGCTGCTAAGCTTGATCCAATAACAGCATTAAGGTATGAATAACTTTTTAACTACACTTAAAATATCTTTAACTGCTCTTAAAGCACATAAGTTAAGGAGTTTTTTAACAATACTTGGTATTGTAATTGGTATTACTTCAGTAATACTTGTTTTTAGTGCAGGTGAAGGCTTAAAAGGATTACTTCTTTCGCAAATGGAAGCCTGGGGTACTGATTTTGTTGAAGTGGAAATTAAAGCACCTGCTACTTCTAAAACATCATCTGAAAATGCTACTAATATAATGATGGGGGTAAATATTACTACACTTGTTTTAGATGATGCTAAAGCTATTTTAGATCATCCTAATGTAGTAGATGCTTATTCTGGAATAATGGGACAGGCTATAATGACCAGAGAAGATGAATCAGATGTTATACAAATCTGGGGTGCTACTTCTTCATTTTTAAATATTGATTCATCAGAAATTGAATTTGGTAGATTCTATACTGAAGAAGAAGACAAATCTTTAGCTCGGGTTATAGTTTTAGGTAGTGAAGCTAAGAAAAAGTATTTCGGTAATCAAGAAGCTATTGGCAAAACTGTTAAAATTGGCAGACATAATTTTAAAGTAATTGGCGTCTTTAAAGAAAAGGGTACTGTAATGTTTATGAATCTTGATGAATGGATATATATGCCAATTAGGCCACTTCAAAAATTAATAATGGGTATTGATAATATTATGTTTGTTATAGGTAAACTTGAAGATACAGATATTTCTGAAGAGACGGCTCATGAATTAACATTACTTATGAGAGATAGGCATGATATATCAGATCCTGATAAAGATGATTTTGCAGTAACTACTATGACTGAAATGATGGGTATCTGGGATACTATACTTGGTGGTGTTACTTTACTTCTTATGGCTATTGTAGCTGTTTCCCTTATTGTAGGTGGAGTAGGTATTATGAACATTATGTTTGTATCGGTATCTGAGAGAACTAACGAGATAGGGCTTAGAAAAGCAGTTGGCGCAAGTCCTGGAAAAATACTCACTCAATTTCTATGGGAGGCCATTGTATTAACATTTAGTGGGGGAGTAATAGGTATTATATTTGGTTTACTGATATCATTTTTAACTTCAGTTGGTGCTAAATCTCAAGGTTTTGATTGGCCGTTTGTAGTAAAACCTTTTTCTATTATAATAGCTGTAAGTGTATCTGTTATTATTGGAATCATATTTGGGTTAATACCTGCACGTAAAGCAGCTAAGATGGATCCTATTGAAGCGCTAAGACATCAACATTAATAGTCAGAACATAAAAGACTTGACGTCCTTTTTTTTTATGTTATACTAATTTTAGCACTCGTAGTATGAGAGTGCTAATAATATATATAAATATGGATAGCAGAAAAAGTGCTTTACTTAGCCAAATAATTAAGCAGCATATTAAAACAGCTCAACCTATTGGTTCTAAGTTAGTATTAGAAAAAAGTAAAATTGACGTATCACCAGCTACTGTTCGTAATGATATGGCTACTCTTGAAAAAGATGGTTATATTGCTCAACCATATACTTCTGCAGGACGTATACCTACTGAAAAGGGTTATAAATATTATTTAGATAATTTTTTAAAGTTTCCTTCTTTAAATAACAAAGAGATTAAAATATTGGTTGATACTTTAAAAAAATATGATGAAGAATCTTTAGAGCTTACAGCAAAAGCTATGGGAAGAAGACTTGCCGATTTATCACGTTGTACTATTTTAATAGGTTTTGATCCTGATCATGTCTATTATACTGGAGTCGCTAATTTACTTCGTAAACCAGAATTTATTAATCCTGAACGTATGTATGATTTAGGTTTAGTAATAGATCATTTAGATAAAGTAATGAATCAAATATTTGATGAGATAGATGATACTGTAATAAAAATTGGAGAGAATAATCCATTTGATGGAAAGTGTAGCGTTATTTTAACGCCGTTTACTAAAGGTATCTTTGGAATACTGGGACCTATGAGAATGGATTATGAACATAATTTAAGTTTAATTAATTTTATTAAACAAAATGTCTAAAGAAATTAAAAAGTTAGAAGCAAAATGTGATGAATATTTAAATGGTTGGCAAAGAGCTCAAGCAGATTATAATAATTTAAAAAAAGAATCAGATAAAAGATTGTCCGAAGTTAAAGAGTATGTTCAAGCTGATATGATCCTAAATTTTATATCAATCTATGATCATTTTAAATTAGCTTTAGAACACATTCCAGATGATAAGAAGAAAGATGATGCTTTAAGTGGTTTATTACATATTAAAAATGATTTTAAAGAGCTTTTAAAAAAGTTTAATATTAAAGAAATAGAAACACTGGGTAAAGAATTTAATCCAGAAATGCATGAAGCTATTTCTCAAGAAAAAAGTGATGAAAAAGAAAATATAATAATTAAAGAATTAAAATCTGGCTATACTATGAATGAAAAGGTTTTGAAACCGGCTCAAGTAGTAGTAAGTCAGGCTAAGGAATAAATATATGGCTATAGTAAAATGGACACCATTTTTAGAACCTTTTGAAGATGCAGATTTTCCAAGTTTAACACCTGTATCAGGTTTTATACCATCACTGGATATTTATCAGAATAAAAGTAATGTAATTGTTGAAGCACCACTTACAGGTGTTGATCCTAGTAAAGTAAAAATAACTGTGGCCAATGATGTTTTAACCATTGAAGGTCATAGTCATAAACAAAGTGAAGTTGATGAAAAGAACTATTATCGTAAAGAAGTAAGATATGGTTCATTCCATAGATCAATTTCTCTACCTTTGGCTGTTAATGGTGATAAAGCTAAAGCTGAATATGAAGAAGGTATTTTAAAAATAACTATACCTAAAATAGCTGAATTAAAACCAAAATCAGTTAAAATAGAAGTTAAAAAGAAAAAGAAATAATATGGATCAAAAAGGACAATTTAGTCTAAAATTAGTTCAAAAATGTCCAGTTTGTAGTAATGATTATACAACTGGTAAGATTCAAATTTTAGAAGAAGAAGGTAATTCATTTTTAGCCTATCTAACTTGTAGTTTTTGTTCATCCAGTATTTTAATCAGAGTAATGTCTATGCCACATGGTTTAGTTGGTAACGCCATACTTACTGATTTAGCTGCTGATGAAGTAATGTTTTTTAGCGAAGAAAATACTGTTTCCTCAAATGATGTTTTAGAAATTCATGATTACTTTTCTAAACAAGGGGATTTTATTGAAAAATTTAAATAAAAAAAGGGAACACGTTGGTTCCCTTAAAGATTGTTGATTAAGCCTTTGAAAAAGTTAATACTTTGCTTTTCCCTTCTTGCGACGAGTCCATAAATATTGTTATACCGTAATTGTGTAAATCAAAGTTCGTGAATCCTTCTTCTCTTTCAAGAGATACACCCTTAAGCTGTCGTGAGTTAATCAATACTTCGAAGAAGTTAGAAGCAGATTTAGGATCTCCTGATAAGCTACAATCGAATTTTATTGTAAAGATTTTATAATAACCTACCCATTGGTTATCAATTAATGTGAAAGTAACGTTCATAATTCCCCCTATACCCTTTAATTAATTAACAATAACTTAACAAATAATTAATAATTAGTCAATAAAACATATGTCAAAAATACTCGGAATCGATTTAGGTACTACAAATAGTGCCATGGCCGTTATGGAAGGCGGTCAACCAAAAATATTAGAAAATAAAGAAGGTAATAGAACCACTCCTTCCATGGTTGCTATTTCTAAAACTGGAGAGAGACTTGTTGGACAACTTGCTAAGAGACAAGCTGTTACTAATCCAGAAAATACATTATTTTCTATCAAACGTTTAATTGGTAGACACTATAATTCTAAAGAAGTGCAAAAAGATATTAAAACAATGCCATATAAGATAGTACAAGCTGGCGAGGGCGTTAAGATTAAAATGGGTGATAAAGAACATACTCCTCAAGAAGTATCAGCTATGATCTTACAAAAGTTAAAAGCTGACGCAGAAGAAAAGCTTGGTGAAAAGATAGAAGAAGCTATTATTACTGTACCTGCATATTTTGATGATTCACAAAGACAAGCCACTAAAGATGCTGGTGAAATTGCTGGTTTTAAAGTAAAACGTATTATTAATGAACCAACTGCTGCGGCTCTTGCTTATGGTTTTGATAAGAAAAAAGATCAACAAATCGCAGTTTATGACTTAGGTGGTGGTACTTTTGATATTTCAATACTTGATATATCAGCAGATACTGTTGAAGTTAAATCAACTAATGGGGATACTCATTTAGGTGGTGATGACTTTGATTTAATCATAATTAATTGGATAATTGATGAATTTAAGAAAGATCAAGGTATTGATCTTTCAAATGATGCTATGGCCCTACAAAGAGTTAAAGAAGCAGCTGAAAAAGCTAAAATTGAATTATCTACTTCAACTGAAACTGAAATTAACCAACCTTTTGTTACTACTGATGATGCTGGTCCTAAACATTTAGTCATGAAGATAACTAGAGCAAAGTTAGAAGAATTAGTAGGTGATTTAGTTGCTAAGAGTTTTGAAGCAGTTGATAAAGCAATAGCTGATAGTGGATTTAAAAAAGAAGAAATTCATGAAGTTATTATGGTTGGTGGTATGACTAGAATGCCTTTTGTTCAAAAGAAAGTAGAAGAATACTTTGGTAAGAAGCCTAATGTAACCGTTAATCCTGATGAAGTAGTAGCCTCTGGGGCTGCTGTTCAAGCTGGTGTTTTGCAAGGTGATGTTAAAGATGTATTACTTTTAGATGTAACTCCATTAACTCTAGGTATTGAAACCTTAGGTGGTGTTAGTACTCCTTTAATTGAGAAAAATACTACTATACCTACATCCAAAGCGCAGATATTTTCAACTGCTGCTGATAACCAAACATCTGTTGATGTTCATGTATTACAAGGTGAAAGAGAAATGTCAGAAGGTAATAAAACACTTGGTAGATTTATATTATCCGGTATTCCACCATCTCCAAGAGGCGTACCTCAAGTTGAAGTAACCTTTGATATTGATGCTAATGGTATTTTAAATGTTAAAGCTCAAGATAAAGCAACAGGTACTGAACAATCTATTACAATTACTGCATCTTCAGGACTTTCTAAAGAAGAAGTTGAAAAAATGAAGAAAGAAGCAGAGATACATGCTGATGATGATAAGAAGAAGAAGGAATTAATAGATGTTAAAAATAATGCTGATTCTGTAGTATATCAAACAGAAAAGTTATTAAATGAAAGTGGTGACAAAGTATCAGAAGATGTAAAGAAAGAAGTCACTGAGAAGATGGATGAGCTTAAGAAAGTAAAAGATGGTGATGATGTTGAAGCTATAAAAAAAGCTTTAGAAGAAGCAAATAAGACTATTCAAAAGATTGGTGAAGCTATGTATAAGGAACAAGCTCAAACACCTCCAGAAGGTGCTGAGGGTGGCGAAAAACCTAAAGAAGAAACTCCAGTTGAAGGTGAATATGAAGATGTTAAAGAAGAAACCAAGGAAGACGTTAAAGAAGAAGTTAAGGAAGAAGAACCAAAACAAGAAGAAGCTAAATAATTAAAATAAAATTTATGAAAATCTATATTGGCTCAGACCATGCAGGTTATGAGTTAAAGCATTATTTAATGGATAATTTTAAAGATGTTGAATTTAAAGATGTTGGTTATCTTGAATTAAATAAAGATGATGATTATCCTTCTGTTGCTCATGATTTAAGTAATAAAGTTCTAACTGAAAATGGAATTGGTGTTTTAATTTGTGGTACTGGACTTGGTATGTGTATGGCAGCAAATAGACATAAAGGTATAAGAGGTGCTAATTGTTTAACCTCTGAAATGGCTACTATGGCTAGAAAGCATAATAATGCAAATATCCTATGTTTAAGTGCAAGACTTCTAAAGCAAGAAGATACATTAGAAATATTAAAAACTTTCTTAAATACTGAATTTGAAGGTGGTAGACATGAGAGAAGAGTTGAATTACTAGATAAGTAATATGGATTTTAATCAAATTAAACAAATAGTTAAAGATAAATATCAAGATATAGCAAAAGGTGGTTCCAGTTGTCATGGTGATTGTAAGAGTAAAAAGATATCAGAAAGTATTGGCTATACTAAAGAAGAGTTAGAAAATGTAGGTAGCGCTAATATGGGGCTCGGTTGTGGTAATCCAGTAGCAATTAGTAATATTTTAGAAGGTGACGTAGTAATTGATTTAGGTAGTGGAGGTGGTATTGATTGCATTTTAGCTGCTAAAAAAGTTGGTCCTTCTGGTAAAGTAATAGGTATTGATTTTACTCAAGAAATGATTGATATTGCTACAAATAATGTAGAAAAGACTAATTATACTAATATTGAGTTTAAACGTGCTGATATAGAGAATTTGCCTCTAGAAGATGAATCAGTTGATAAGATAATAAGTAATTGTGTAATTAACTTAGCCTCAGATAAGAAGGCTGTATTTAATGAAGCTAAACGTGTCTTAAAGTTAGGTGGGAAAATGTATGTTTCAGATATAGTACTTCTTGAAGAACTAAGTAAAGAACAAAAAGTAGATAAAGAATTAATCTCAGGTTGTGTAGCAGGTGCTATGCTTAAAGAAGATTATATTAATTTAATTAAAGAGTCAGGTTTTGAAGTAAATGTATTAAGTGAGAATAAAGAAATAAGTAAAGAACAATATAATGGAATTAATTTAAGTAGCGTTGCTTTAGAAGTAATAAAGAATTAAATGAGTAAAGATTACTATAGTATTCTAGGAGTAGATAAAAAAGCTACCCAAGATGATATAAAAAAAGCTTTCAGAAAGAAAGCTCATGAACATCACCCAGATAAGGGTAATGGTAATGCTGATAAGTTTAAAGAACTTAATGAAGCTTATCAGGTTCTTGGTAAACCCGAAAAAAGACAGCAGTATGATCAATTTGGATCTAATTTTAATGGAGCTCAAGGACCTCAAGGTTTTTCTGGTGGTTTTAATACAGGTGGTACCCGTGTAAACGTTGATGATTTAGGAGATATCTTTGGAGATATCTTTGGTGGTGGTTTTGGTAGAGGCAGAACTCAAAGCAGAAGACCAAGTAGAGGCGCAGATATTGAAGCTAGATTATCTATTTCTTTTGAAGAAGCAGTATTTGGTGTAGAAAAAGTAATTGATTTGTCTAAATATGTTTTATGTACTAAGTGCAGTGGTAATGGAGCGGAACCTGGAGCTTCAATAGATACATGTAAGAAGTGTCAGGGTTCTGGGCAAATACAAATTACACGACAGACAATCTTCGGAGCTTTTCCGTCAGTAGCTACTTGTCCTGAATGTCAGGGAGCTGGTAAAATTCCAAGTAAAAGATGTACTAAGTGCCATGGTGAAGGTAGACATAAGGAAAAAGAAACTATTAATATTAAAATACCTAAAGGTATAGATAATAATGAAACTATTAGATTATCTGGTAAAGGTGAAGTAGGTGAAAAGGGAAGTATTTCAGGTGATTTATATATTCATATTCAAGTATCAGCTTCACGTTTATTCCAAAGAGAAGGCTATAATGTGTATTCAGAAAAGTTAATTCCATTTAGCATATTTACTCTTGGTGGTAAAACAAAAATTAGAACAGTTCATGGAGATGTTAATTTAAAAATACCAGCTGGTACTACTGCTGGTAAAGAATTTGTTTTAAAAGGCAAAGGTGTGCCTAAATTAAGAGGTAGAGGCACAGGAGATCACTTTGTTAAAGTAAATGTAGCTATACCTAAGAGTTTAAATAAAAAGCAAAAGAAATTATTAAATGAAATAGATAAAGAAGGTATTTAGTTTATTTTATAAACTATACTATCATTTGTTTCAATCATTAGTTCAAAATAGTCAGAATTATTATTTAAGATGTTACTTAGCTTTAAGTAACTTTTATTTATTTTTGATAACCATATATATTCTGAGTTAAAACTATTTAATATACTGTCTGCTATAGCCTTGGCAGTTTTTTTATTCTCTGGACATTCATCTATTTTAGAATCTAAGGCACATTGTTTAGTTGATATATTGTGCCATAGGTAATACATTTTATTATTGTAGTTATATAAAAATATTGGATCTAGGCCTACTACATAGTAATTGTGATGATTGTAAAAGAATAGTCTTGGAAAAGCGTCCCATGAAGTATTAAAGACTATTGATTCAGAAGGCGTATTTTTATTTAACCATATAGCAGTTTCTTTAAATGTTTCAATTGAGTTAGTTGTTTTGTAGTCTGTATATATTTGTTTTAGAGGTAAGAATATTAAAGATAGGGTGGTTAAAGTAATTATTAATTTAAATGATAAGTTATTTAATTTATTATATATTTTTTTTATGTATTCATTAATTTCAGGAATATTCATAGATATTTTGTAAATATAAGCAACTGATAATATTAGGATAGGTGCGAGGTATTCTATGAATCTATTATACTTAATTGTTAACATAATAAATATCAGAGATAATAGTAGAAGAAAATAATAATTTATTTTATTTTTTAATTCAATTTCAACTTTAAAAAATATTTTAAGTAAAAATAGAGTTATTAAAGAAATAATAAGTAAAAAAATAGGTAATGATGTTACTAGTAAAGCTAAAAAATTTAAATTTTCGAGTTCAATTGGAATCAATATATTGAGGTTATTAAAACTTGATAATCCTGATGTATAGTTGTTTATTATTAAATTAACAAAATTTGATGTTTCTGGATGAAATAATAATCCTAAAATACATCCTGACATTGTAATTAATATTATTTGCCAATCAATTCTTTTTTCGATTACTAATTTAGTTAATAAATAACTACCTACTATAATTGATATGATAAATATTGAACCATATGAAGATAATATAAAAAGTATAGGCCATAATAGTAATAGCCATTTTTTTTGTTTTAAAATAATATATATACCAATTATTGATAGTGATAATGTAAATAGAAGAGGCCTGGCTAATTGAAGTCTAAATAAAAATAGACTTGAAGAGAATAATAAAATAAATAGCCATATCTCAGGCTTTTTTATATTTAATTTATTTAAAATATAATAGAAAAGTGTGAAGAATAATGCAGAGAATAAACTAATAAATATTTTTAAATTTAATGGAAAATTAAAATATGTAAATGGATGCATGGTTACATGGAATAAATATCTTTGATCTGAAAAATTATTATTTAAATCAGTATAATATAACCAAGGAAAGTTATCTGAAATATTCTCTTCAAACATTATTTTTGAATATTTACTATGAAAGAAAGCATCAACTCCTAATAAATCATTCGAAAATAATTGTATGCTAAAAGTAATAGTAAAAAATATGATGTATATGTATATAATTTTTTTCTTCATATAAGCTATTTTAGCACTTTTTAAGATAAAAAAAAGTGGGGAACTATATAAAATAGTCCACCCACTTATTATTGTTAAATAACCTAGATAGGTGTTGAGAAAACTTTTATAGTTATCTCATAAGCCATATCAGGGTTATCGTTTATCCAGTCAAGACGTAGATGTCCTCGTTCATCGTAAAAATCATCATTTACTGCGAGGTAGATCAACATATCTTGATCATAGTGATTTGTTATTACACCATTTGAACCAATATAAGTCCATCTGGAGTCGTATGGGAATCTAGCGTAAACTCCTCCCAGTTTTTTTTGATTAATTGATACTTGACCATTTTTTAATGGCCAGGAACCAATTGAGGTTCGATTTTTATTCCAATCAGCTACGTAGCCGTTTGGGTTAGTGAAGCGATTTGCGCCATCACAGCCTGATCCTGGACCGATATTTCCTTTTCCTTTTGCTTGGATTTGTGCCGAGCTACTTGGTTTAAGAATTATCGATGAATTACCATTTCCTGTTCGTAAAGGCAAGTCTATAACATAGTAGTCATCCTTTTTTTCTAAATTCAAGATTTCTTCTCGAATTGGGAATTCAACTATTGTTTTAACTTCCTTTATGGAGACGCTTGATATTTCATGTATTATTTCAGATTCTTCATTTTCATCATCTGATGAATCCGATGGATCAATAATATCATTTATTACTTCCCCAATACTTCCTATCCACTGGTTGAATTTGCTTTCAAAGAAGGCAGGGTCTTGGATCGCATAAACAATATTGGTTCGATTATTATGTTCATCTAAGGGACGCACTACAAGATAATCGTCATCCTGTTTTACTTTTTCCAAAACAATCACTTTTGTTGTATCAGTAATTACCTCTTTAATCCTATTATTTATAGTATAAGTTGTATTATCAACAGACCTATTTACAGTCACATCATATTTATAAAAATTATGAATAGATAGTATTTGTGGTTTGTCAAAAAAACTTGATACAGTGGGATATCCTTTAAAAACAAAGAAGATAAATAGGATAGATACCGTGGTTTGTACAAGATATACAAATCCTTTCAGCTTCACTATTTTTTTACCAGATTTTATTTCATAATCTTTCATTGCTCGATCAACAGCGATCAAGATGAATGATAGAAAGAAGGCCCAAAAGAAATAAGGATGTTTGAGTTCAGCAAAATAAGTACCTGGTTGAGCATAGTGTCCAACGAGAGGGAATATTACAGTTGAGAATAACAAGGTATAGATCGTAGCTTGAAATGTAACTTTTATTGCTTCACCAGAGAACTTTGATTTATTTGTTACCGTTGCTATCTGCTCTTTAACTTTATCAAAGGGATCACCTATATCTGGAAATTTTAGATCTGACTTCCCATCTATTATCATTTCAATCTTATCAGCATCTACTCCAAGAACAGTGAGAATGCCCGCAAACATTGATTTGATAGTATTGATACTAATATTAAGAGGCCATGTAGTGCCTTTCCATAATAGAGTACCACTACTTTTTCCTAACCAAATGGCTGGTTCCAAGGTTACATTCTTACCAAGTTCTACCATGAAAATAGCAGATTTTAAGGCCGTGAATGATAATCCATAGAATCCCCATAATGACAATACTAATAGTATTGATAAGAGAATTAGAATAAATCCTGTTATAGCTGGATTTATCAATGCTAACTTAGCTAAACATATTAATACTATTGCCAATATTAACATTTTACCCAAACCTTCAAAGTCTTTCTTTTCAAAAGATTCATATAAGCTTTTTAAAGCATTATATATTATCTTAATACCACCCCATAGTATTGGAGGTCCTATAAGAATCATTGAAAGTAAATAAGCAATAGTTGTCAAAATGTGACCTTCTCCAAGCGATACATTAGAATAATAATAAGCAACTAAAGACATTAAGACCAAAAGTGCTACTAAGATTAAAACAGTTAATTTATTTATCCAATAATTTATCCATGAGTCTACTGAGTAAATAACTGATTTAAGTGTTACCATGGTAATTATTAAGAATATCTTGAGTAGATTTAAGAAGTGAGTTACTTTTAACAATATCAAGAATTGAGTGATTATTATTAAACTAACAAGTACTTCAGCAAGTATCTTACTATCAAAGTAAAGTATACTTAATCCAGACAGAATCATCATAACTGTTAATAAGAGTAAAAAACCTAGTATGACTGTGTAATCTTTTATCTTATCTGTGAGTTTACTACCCTGACAAAAGCTTTTACCTTTTTTAATCTGAATGCCTAAAAATAACCATACCCCTAAAGTTAGGAATGTTGGAATACTTAAAAGATTTTCAATTAAAGCAGCAAAAGTTGATTTGGGTTTTTCATCTTTTTCATCAAACGGTATAGCCTTTCTACCTGTTATTCCGTTATATTCTCTGTACATCTTACCAAAAAAATCTTTCAGAGTTTTTTTCATAGGGTTGAGCACAGAATTAGCTCCTGTTGATGCATCATCCAAAATTTTAACAAAATATATTTTTACATTTTGAGGAATTCTGAACTCTTTATCCTTAACTTTTTCCCAAAAGTAACGCAGACCACTATCACCTAATAATCTTCTTGTATCGAGTTTATCGATTAGTTGTTTGACCAACTCTTTCTTAGAAAGATTTTTATCAGCTTCAAGTTCATTGAATTCTGCTATGATTGAATCGATTGTTTCACAAACTTTTGTGAAATTTTCCTTATCCTGCC
This sequence comes from bacterium, assembly GCA_018672055.1. Classification (GTDB taxonomy): domain Bacteria; phylum Patescibacteriota; class Patescibacteriia; order UBA1558; family UBA10009; genus JABHGM01. Next base: position 531,529 of record JABHGM010000001.1, read on the forward strand.
AATCAATGCCAGAAATATTTTGTCTTGCTGATTCAACGAATTTCTTTTTAGGTTTATTGTCTTTCGTATCATTTTTCTTATTAACTTTTGCATCATTTTTGCTATTTGCAGTAGTTGCGCCAAAAGTACTAGTTAAGATAACTTCGCCAATAAGTATTATTGACATATTATCAAGGTGACCTTTAGGCAAAGTTTTACAAAGTCTTAGGTAGGATTTGTAATTTTCTGGTTTATTTGCTGTATGTTTTTTATAGTATGTATCTATAATTGCATGTGCTGAGTTATCATGAGGTCCTTTTGTAATTCCAAGATCAGATAGCATTTTATCACTAAGAGCTGTAAATAATTTTCTACCACCATCTGTTGCTGCATCTTTTACTGCAGAAGCAACCGTTTCACCAAAAACCCTGCCGGCACCGTCGCTTACTTGACTTATTGTACTCATTTTAATACTCCTTGTATTATTTGTTGTTTGTTTTTTGTATTTTTTTGTCAATTTGCTACCTCTTATTAGAGGGTAATAAACATCTAAAAGTATCATATTTATTACATTTTGTCAATGTTTAAATGTTTGAGAAAATAAAAAATAGCATTTATTGCTATAATTTACATATTTTTATCTAATATTAGGTGTTTTTTAAAGCCTTCTTAATATCATTTATAGTTTCAACCTTAACTAGCTCTTTTCTTAAAGATTTAGCGTTTTTAAGGCCTTTAACGTACCATAACAGATGTTTACGCATTTCGATAATTCCATGGTCACCTAAAGCATTGTATGAGTAATTAGCATGTTTTAAAATAATTTTTTTTATTTCAGGCCAATCAGGATTAAAACCTGTTTTAAGTTCATTAAAAAACCAAGGTTTACCGAAGAGGCCTCTGGCTAAACCCAAGCCATCAGCTTTAGTTTTTCTTAAAGTTTTTTTTGCAGATTTGGAATCAACCACACCGCCATTGGCTAATATAATACCTTTAAAATATTTTCTAGCTTTTTTTATTATCTTATAATCTATTTCTTTTTTAAAACCTTGTTCATAAGATCTGCCATGGATCATAACTACTTGGACAGGTAAGTCGGATATTTTTTTTAAAAAATCTAGTGCTGTTATCTTTTTATCTTCATCTTGAATAGAAGTTCTAATTTTAATTGAAACTGGTAGGGATGTATTATCACAAGTAGCTTTTATAATATCATAGCAGAGATCTAAATTTTTCATTAAGTTAACGCCACCACCATGGGCTACAACTTTACGAGCTGGACAACCAAAGTTAATATCAATACCATCTGCTCCTGACTCTTCAACTATTTTAGCTGCTGTTTTAAATTTTTCAGGGTCTTTACCAAATAATTGAATAACTACTGGTTTCTCTTTTTTATTAAACTTAAGCATAGCTAAAGTTTTTTTAGATTTAAAATGTAAACCATCTGCTGATGTCATCTCAGAGTAAAGTACATCAGCACCATATTCTTTGCATACCATCCTAAAAGGTGAATTAGTAATACCAGCTAGAGGAGCTAGAGCATAAATGGGTTTTTCTAAGTTGTTCCAAAAGGAATTCATAATAAAAAAAATATTTGTATTAAATATTTTTGTTTTAATTTATTTTATAACCAACCTTTACGTTTGAATATTAGCATGAAAAGCAGAACTAAGACAAGCATAGAGGACAGGATCATCCAAAATCCATTTGGATGGTAGATAAAAGGCATAGCAGGTGTATTCATACCAAATATTGAAGCAACTAAGTTAATTGGTAAGAGGATAATAGAAATAATAGTTAATACTTTCATAATATCATTTAATCTAAATGATATTAATGATTCATTAGTATTATGTAGGGCATCAATATTTTCAGTTAAACTTTCTAAAATATCCCATATATCTTTAGTTTGTTCTAAGATATTTGCAAAGTATTGAGTAATTGAATTTGGTATAAAGAACTTATCTTTTTTAGAAATTAGTTTTTTAATTACATTCTTATGAGCCTGCATTGATCTTCTAAAATTAACTATATTTCTTTTAACTATTAATATTTCTTTAACCATTTTCTTTTCATAACCAGCAAATATTACTTTTTCAATATTTTTAATATCTTCATCAACATGATTGAGCATTGGGTAGCAATAATTTTGTAATTTATTAATTATTGCATAAAGTAATTGAGTTGGACCCTCGCCTAAGAAACGTTCACGAAAAGCATCATTTACTTGACATTGATGAAAAAACTCATTTAAAGGTGCAAGCTTATTATCAGTAATTGTTACAATATAGTTAGGACCAATGAAAATATCAATTTCACTACCCTTCATTAATCTACTTACATTATCATAATATGGGAAAGTCATTATGATAAATAGATAATTAGAATATTCATCAAGTTTAGAACGTTGACCAGGTGAAGAAAGACAATCATCAATATCTAATGGATGAAATTTAAAGTCTTCTCTTAATATTTCAAGATCATGTGCATTGGGCTTGCTAAAATGTAGCCACTTAACATTATGTGTTTTTATTTCTTGAAAGTTTTTTGATTTTTTAATACTAATTTTCTTATTCATATTTATGACAAGCTTATATACTATTATACTATTTTTTTAATTAATTGCCTAGTGACACTTCCAAAAATGTGTTTTTTTTAGTATAATTTATGTATGAAAAATAATATATCAAATCAAAAAATAGATGATATGTTTTCTGAACTTGAGGTTGGTAGTAATGAAAAAGTTCAAGAAAAATCTAAAATTGAGTTACCTGAAAAAGAAACCAGTTCTTTTGAACAAGTTCCTGTTAATATTGATAAGCCAGAATTAAAATCAAAGGCAGATATTAAGCCTAAAAAATTAAAAAGTGTACCTACACCTTCGGTTCAAGCAACTGAGATAAGTAAATTACATAAAGATGTAGAAAGTATTTTAGAACAAAACTTATCTCAGATTTATTATAATATACCTACAGATAAACAAGCTGAATTTAAAAAAGCTGGTGAAGAAACAGCTAAAAAGATTAGTGAATTATTAAGTGGTGTTAAAGTTAAAGCAAATAAAGTATTTAAGTTAATTGTTAAGTGGTTAAAAATGATACCGGGGATTAATAAGCATTATTTAGAACAAGAAGCTAAAATAAAAACAGATAAGCTTTTAGAGCTTAGAAATAAAAATATATAGAATATGTTAGAACAATTTAATTTTAATTCAATAATAACCGCAATTTTTACTTTGGTTATTTTTATTATAACGCTTATTGTATTTTTTTATTTCTTAAAAAGGATTTTAAGAATTGTTTTTGGACAACCTGGGGTACAAAGTCAGAAAATATTACAAGTAGCTATACCTAAAGTAAGTTTAGCTAAAGAAAATGAAGAAGAGGATATTTTAGAAGAAATAGGTAAAGCTGAAAATTTATTTTCAGTTTTAGGTGGTTTAAAAGCTCAACGTAGTTTAAAAAATAAGTTACTTGGTAGAACTGATCATTTTTCTTTTGAAATTGTTTCAACAAATGATCAAATACTTTTCTATATTGCAGCGCCTCATTTTTTTGAAGATACTTTAAAACAACAATTATTAGCAGCTTATCCTTTTGCAAATATTGAAGAGCTAGGAGATTATAATTTTTTTAAACCTCAAGGTAAAATAGTTGGTTCATATCTTAAATTTGGTAGAGAATATATTTTACCAATAAAAACATTCCGTAAAATGGAATCTGATCCTTTAGATGGACTATTAAATACTTTAGCTAAACTACCTAATGAAGCAGGAGCTGCTGTTCAGATAATACTACGTTCTTCACATAAAAAATGGCATCGTCGTGGTCAAGCTGTGGCCAGAGAAATGCAACAGGGTAAATCATTAAGTGAAGCTTCGAGAAAAGCAGGACTAGGTAATATATTTGATAAATTAACTATATTTTTTACTTTTATATTTTCATTCTTTAAAAATGATAAGAAAGTTGATCAAAGTAAAGAATTAGATGAAGAAAAGCATAAGTTGTCACCTATGGAAGAGGAAACAATAAAAGGCATTGAAGAAAAAACTTCAAAAGCTGGTTTTGATGTAAATATTAGAGTAGTAGTCTCAGCAGTGGAATCTAATACTGCATATAATCATTTACAAAATATTTTAAATTCTTTTGCACAATATAATATATATCAGTATGGTAATGGCTTTAAAAAAGCTAAAATGTTTAATAAGAAAAAAGTTATTTCTGATTTTATTAAAAGATCTTTTTCTAGAAAATATAATTTAGTATTAAATGCAGAAGAATTAACTTCAATTTGGCATTTACCATTAGTTAGTTCTTCAGTTCCTAAGATTAAATGGTTGGAATCGCGTAAAGCACAACCACCAAATAATTTACCAGCAGAAGGTATATTATTAGGTGATAATGAATACAGAGGAATTAAAACTGAGGTTAGAATTAAATCTAGTGATAGATTACGACATACTTACATAATAGGTAAGTCTGGAGTTGGTAAATCAGTTATGCAGGCAAATCTTATTAACCAAGATATTAAAAATGGTGAAGGTGTTTGTGTTATTGATCCTCATGGTGATTTAATTGATTCAGTTTTAGAACATATACCAGAAAATAGATTTGATGATGTAATACTTTTTGATCCTGCTGATCACGAAAGACCCCTTGGTTTAAATATGCTTGAATATCAAAGTGAAGATCAAAAAACCTTTGTTATAAATGAAATGATTACTATTTTTGATAAGCTGTATGATTTAAAAGCAACAGGTGGTCCTATGTTTGAACAGTATATGAGAAATGCTATGTTACTTATGATGGAGGATCCAGAATCTGGAGCAACTTTGTTAGAAGTGCCTAAAGTATTAACTGATGCTAGTTTTAGAAGATATAAGCTAGCTAATTGTGGAAATAGTGTAGTAAAAGATTTTTGGGAGAAAGAAGCGCAAAAAGCAGGTGGTGATGCATCACTCGCTAATATGACTCCATATATAACATCTAAGTTGACTCCATTTTTAGCATCTGATTTAATGAGACCAATTATTGCTCAACAAAAAAGCTCATTTAATTTTAGAGAAGTGATGGATAAGAAACAAATACTTTTAGTAAAATTATCTAAAGGTAAAATAGGTGAACTTAGTTCTAACCTATTAGGCATGGTAATAGTTGGTAAGATTTTAATGGCTGCTTTGTCTAGAGTTGATTTAGCAGAAGATAGTAGAACTCCTTTTTATCTATATATAGATGAATTTCAAAATTTTATTACAGAGTCTATTGGTATTATTTTATCTGAAGCACGTAAATATAAATTGTCTTTAACCTTTGCTCATCAATTTGTAGCTCAATTAGTAAAAGATAATGATACAACTATACGTGATGCTGTATTTGGTAACATTGGTACTTTAATTTCATTTAGAATAGGACCAGATGATGCAGAGGTAATAGCTAAGCAACTGGCTCCTGTTTTTAATGAGTATGATGTTATAAACATACCTAAGTATAATGCCTATATTAAACTTTTAATTGATAATCAAAATCCACCGGCTTTTAATTTAGCACCTTATGCGCCAGTGCCTGGAGATAAGATAAAGATAGATAAGATTAGAGAATTATCACGTGCTAAATATGGCAGAGATAGACAAATTGTTGAAAATGAAATTCAAGAGAGAATAAGGCTCGCCTCAAAACCATTAATTAAACCTATTTAAAATGTATTTAATAATATGATTTGGCTAATTATATTTTTTATTGTTTTCATAGCAATATCAATAACAATGTTTCAGGCTACTTTTATAGCAGCACCTTGGGTACCAAGTGGCAGGAAGACTATAAATAAAATAATAGAAGTAGCAGGAATTAAAAAAGATGACTTAGTTTATGATTTAGGCTCAGGTGATGGTAGATGGTTAATACGTATTGCTAAAAATACTGAAGCTAGTAAGGTTATTGGCTTTGAAATTTCTTTATTACCATATATTATTTCGCGAGTAAAATTATTGTTCACTAGAAAAAATAATATTAAAGTACTATTTAATGATTTTTTAAAAACTGATTTATCTAAAGCTAACGTTATTTTATGTTTTTTAACACCCAAGGCTATGATAAAGTTAGAACCTAAATTAAAAAATGAATTAAAACCTAATTCTACATTTATTTCATACGCTTTTAAATTACCAAATACTAAGCCTCATAGCATTGCTAAGGTAGGCTCAAAGTCTTTACCTATCTATTTATATAAATATTAAATTTAACTTATTAACACTAAGAACTATTGACAGTATTCAAAATCTTGTTATAGTTAAAGTAAACAAAAACACAAATAAAGTTAAAACAAACACTAATAAAAATAAATATGAAAAATAGTCAAGATGAATTAAAAGATATTCTTGAGAATATCGAAATTCAAATACAAAAATGCAAAGTTTTAATAGATGGAGGCAGTTTAACACCTGATGGTAGTGGTGTTGATTTTAAGAAAAAAGCAGAAGATGTTGGCGAAGAAATATCAAATGATGAAGAAAGAGTAATTGAAGGAGTTTTTGATGGTCAAAAAATGATTGGTCCGGATGGTAAAGAATATTCTATACCAGCTAACTATGTTTCTAAATCTAAATTAGTTGAAGGAGATATTTTAAAACTAACTATTGATGGATCAGGCAACTTTGTTTACAAACAAATTGGTCCAGTTGAAAGAGATCGTTTAGTAGGTACTTTAGTAAAAGATGAAGGTGATGAATATATTGTAATGGTAGATAAGAAGGTATATAAGGTGATACTAGCCTCAGTTACTTATTTTAAAGGTGATGAAGGTGATGAAGTTATTATATTAGTTCCTAAGAGTACAGATAGCCAATTTGCTGCTGTTGAAAATATAATAAAGAAAAAGTAAATTTATATATAGTAAAACAAGGCTTTAAAAAGCCTTGTTTTAGTTGATTTGATTTAATATAATATAATCGCTATAATATAGCCACGTAAAATATATGTCTAATACATTATATAGAAAATATAGACCACAAATCTTTGCAGAAGTAATAAGTCAGAATCATGTAAAAACTACTTTAGCTAACGCTATTACTATGGATAAAGTAGCTCATGCTTACTTATTTGCTGGGCCTCGTGGTATTGGTAAGACTACTTTAGCTAGAATTTTAGCTAAAGCTTTGAATTGTAATGAAAAAGATAAATTAGAGCCTTGTACTAAGTGTAGTTCTTGTTTAGAAATAGCTGAAGGTAGATCTTTAGATTTAATTGAAATTGATGCTGCCTCAAATAGAGGTATTAATGAAATAAGAGAGCTTAGAGAACAAGTAAGAGTATCTCCTTCTAAAGAAAAGTTTAAGGTATTTATTATCGATGAAGTACACATGCTTACCAATGAAGCATTTAATGCTTTGCTTAAAACTTTAGAAGAGCCACCAGCTCATGCTATTTTTATTTTAGCTACTACTGAAATACATAAAATACCTGAAACAATTATTTCTAGATGTCAAAGATTTGATTTTAAAAAAATACCTATACCTGAAACAGTTAAACATTTAGAATTTTTAGTAAAGCAAGAAGGTATTAAAGTAGAAAAAAAAGTAATTGAAAATATTGCACGTTTTAGTCAGGGCTATTTAAGAGATGCAATTTCTATGCTAGGACAAATATTATCACTTGGTACTAAAGAAGTTACACTTGAACAAGCGGCTTTGGTAATACCAAGAAGTGATTTGAATGAAATATTTAATTTTATAATTAATTTATTCAAAGGTAATACTAAAGAAGCAATTAATTTAATTCATAACTATATAGAAGAAGGTGGAGATATAGAATTTTTTACTCGTGAAGTAATTGAATATTCAAGAATAATATTATTATCTCAAGTAACAAATGATTGGCAGAAATTATTATGGGAAATTGAAGAAGAAGCTTTGAATAATTTAAAAAACTCTTTAGAAAATATTGATTCAAGTGAAATAAGCTCTATGATTGAGTATTTATTAGTTGCTTTAACAAATATGAAGAGTAGTGAAATAATACAACTTCCTTTAGAACTTGCTGTAATAAAAATAACCAAAGACAAAGAAGATGATAGTGATAATCAAGAACCTCCTTCTGAAAAGCCAAATGAAGTAAAGGTAGAAAATAAGCCAGAGGAAAAGGTTGAAGATAAAGTAGAAGAAAAGACTGAAGAAATACCCGTTACTAAGAGTAATATAAAAATAAGTAAGGTAATTAAGAAATGGCCTCAAATAATTAAGTCCTTAAAAGAATACAATCAATCATTATCTAGCTTTTTAAAAACAGGCAAACCTCTTAGTATAGAAGGTAATAAGTTGATTATTGGTTTTAAATATGCTTTTCATTTAGAAAGAGTTCAGGAAGATAAGAATAAGAAGAATGTTGAAGAAGTATTAAATAAATTATTTGATGAGAAGTTATTAATTGATGGTATAGTAGATGAGAGCATTGTTGTTGAAGAAGTAGTAACAGAAAAGAAAGAAGAAATTTTTGATACTGTTATGAACGAATTAGGCGGTGAAGTAGTAAATTAATATATGAAAAAATCGTTACAATTAATTGAAGATCATTATATAAATTTGGGTTTTAAAGGTGATAAGCTGAGACACAAATTGTTTAATGATAAGGAATATACTATTCTATTGAAAGAAAAAAAGAAAAAGTTAAGTCATGAGTATAAGATTAGTGAATCTGATAAGAAAAAATACGTTTTGGCAACTAATGAAGATCTTGAAATACTATATAAGTGTAATTTACTTAAAAAAATGAAATTATCTAGCAGTGATAAAGAGTTAGTTAAATTTATTAAAACTCAATTATTAGATGATTGGAGAACTCCAATATTAAAAGAAGTAGAAAAATTAGTTAAGAAATATAAAATTTAATCGGGGATCGTCTAATGGTAGGACACCAGGTTCTGGTCCTGGGAATCGGGGTTCAAATCCCTGTCCCCGAGCCATAACTTATTAAATATAAGTTATTTATTATATTATGATATATTTATGAAATTAAAAGTTGGTGATAAAGCCCCTAAATTTAATTTATCAGATCAAAATGGTAAAAAGCATTCACTTTTAGATTATAAGAAGAAGTGGATTTTATTATATTTCTATCCTAGAGATAATACACCAGGCTGTACTAAAGAAGCATGCACCATAAGAGATAATTATAATGAATTTAAAAAAAATAAAATTGTTGTATTTGGGGTAAGTAATGATACTATTGAAAAGCATAAAAAATTTGCAGAAAAGTTTGAGTTACCATTTACATTATTAGCAGATACTGAGAAGAATTTGGTAAAATCATATGGTGTTTGGAGTAAAAAAAAGTTTATGGGTAAGGAATATTTTGGTATTTCTAGAAGTTCGTTTTTAATTAGTCCAAAAGGTATAATTGCTAAAATATATGAAAAAGTTAAACCAGCAGATCATGCAAGTGAAATATTAAATGATATTAAGTTATTAAAATAAATAGAAGTTTTATATTATGATGAGCCTATTTTTATAGGCTCTTTTTTATATATTGAATTAATAGTCAATATGTTGTAATATATGTTCATATATAATGAATAAAATATGTTAAATAAAACAGTTCAGAACTTTATTAATTTAATAAAGAAATCTGATTTAAAAAATTATTATGTAGGGGAGAAGCTATCAAGGATTAAGGTTGATAGTTTTGCTAGTAAAATAGCTTTTATTTATGAAAAAATAAGGAATGCTATAGATTATAAGGAAGAGCATTTACTTAGAAAAAATGCTATTGATAGAGTGCTTTGGAGAAGGTTAAATTTAAAATTTTCTACTGATAATATTGGTAATTCTTTAATTAAAGAATTAATTAGAGCTGGTTATTTAGAAAATAATTTAATTCCTGCATCTAAGTCTGAAGAAGTTGAATCTATAATAAATAAGTATATTCAGATAATTGAGCTAGGAAGTATTAAAAGAAGAACTACTGCTGGAGTTAAAATGTTTAAATGGCTTGTTTCTATATGTGCTTGTGAAGTAGAAGAGGCTTTAGCTCCACCTTTAGAATCTAAAGCTTTAGTTGAATTTGCTTATTTTAGTATAGGTAAAGAAGTAAAGATTATTGATAAGAAGTTAAGTGATAAAGAAAAACAATTACAAATATTAATTGCTTTAAATAGATCATTAGTTAAATCTGATAAAGCTATGCTTAATTATTATGTTTGGAAGTATTATAATCCTAATTGGAGAAATGCTACAAAGAATGATGTAATGCAAGTAGCTAAGAAGATTAATACTTTAAAGAAAGTAATTAATGAACAATTAACATATTATTTAAGTGAAAGATTATTAAGAGTTTTTAGAAAATATGCTGTTGTGTTTCAAGTAATGAAAGAAATTATAATTAAACATCCTAAAGAAGCTGAAGCTATATTTAATAATCCTGAAGATCTAGAATTCCATGTTAGAACTACTTGTGAGAAAATGTATAAGAAAGCTAAGACTAAACTTCGTAGAAGTATCTTTAGAGTAATTATATATATTTTCTTAACTAAAATGTTACTTGTTTTACTTTTAGAACTTCCTTATGAGAAATATGTTGCAGAAAGTGTGATTATGTTACCACTTATTGTTAATGCAGTATTTCCACCATTTTTAATGTTTTTAATTGGCTTATTTATTTGGGTACCTTCTAAGAAAAATACTAAACGTATTAATTACGTAGCTCAGGTTTTAGTAAATAAAGGGCAATTAAAAAGTACTGAAGGCGTTGGTGGCGTAGTAAAGAGAAGTCCTTTTAACTCTGCTGTTTTCATTATATTATATTTAATACTATTTAGTCTTTCATTTGGTGGTATCTTAATGGTATTATCTAAACTTCAGTTTACTTGGGTAAGTATGGTTATTTTCCTTTTATTCTTAAGCTTAGTTAGTTTCTTTGGTATTAAGCTAAGAATGGGAGTTAGAGAACTAGTAATTATTGATAAGAAAGAAAATATATTTGCATCACTTCTTAATTTAATATCTTTACCTTTTTTAAGAGCTGGTTATTGGTTAAGTGTTAAATTTCAGAAAATTAATTTACTTGTATTTTTCTTTGATTTTATTATTGAAGCGCCATTTAAAATATTTATTGAAGTTATCGAGGATTGGATAGCCTATCTGAAGGAAAAGAAAGAAGAGATATATAATCAACAACAAGAATAAAAAAAAGACCCCTGATAAGTTCAGGGGTTTTTAGTAAATTGATCGTGTTTGAGTAATTCTAGAATTAGAGCTTAAGAAGTCTTCCGGCGGATTATAGTCATGAGTTAATAATCTATTTTGAGTTAAAGAATAAATTAATACTATTTTATTACCTTCTGAAGTCATAATTTCTAAAGCAGGATTATCTCGATTAGTTGTTTTCCTTATAATCCTATAATATCTAGAAAATTTATCAACTAAATAATGATTTACTTCTGCTGATAGGAAGTCTTTTTTTGAAATCATATCATCTCCTAATTTGTTACTTTATTTTTAATCTATTTTTCTTTTTTTGTCAACTTAGTCTTTTTTTAGTATAATATATGTATGAAAAAATTTGACGTTGTAACAATTGGTAGTGCTACTTTAGATATAATGTTTCATACTAAAGATGCACAGATACTAAAAAACAGGAAAAAATTTGGTTATCAACACCTAATGGCTTTTGAGCTTGGTTCTAAAGTAGAAACACATGATGTTTTATATACTTCAGGCGGTGGTGCTGCTAATACGGCAGTATCATTTTCACGTTTAGGCTTTAAAACAGCAGCTATTGCCTGCATTGGTAAAGGTGCTACCGGGCAAATAGTAATGGATAGGTTTAAAGATGAAAAAATTGATATATCCTTTGTTAAGCAATTAGAAGGATATACTGGCATGTCTTTTGTAATAACTGGTGGTAAAAAAGGAGATAGGGTTATATTTGTACATAGATCTGTTAATAAAAAGTTAGAGGTAAGTAAAAAGTTATTAAATAGTTTTAGTACTAAATGGATTTATTTGAATTCTCTAGCAGGTAAGCCATGGAAAGAAAATACAAAAAATATATTTGAAATTGCTAAGAAAAAGAATATTAAAATTGCTTGGAATCCTGGAACTACACAGCTTGATGCTGGTTATCCATTTTTGAAAAAATATTTAGCAAATACAGAGGTATTATTACTTAATCGTGAGGAAGCTATTTCTTTGGTAAGAAGCAGTGGTGTTAAAACAACTAGAATTCCAAAATTATTTAAAGTAATGCATGGTTGGGGCCCTAAGGTTATTGCAATAACAGTTGGTGATAAAGGAGCATATGTTTGTAGTAATAGTAATGTTTGTTATGATAAAGCTTTGCCTGCTCAAGGTTTAAATACAACAGGTGCTGGAGATGCTTTTGGCTCTAGTTTAGTATCTGGTTTAATAACTTATAAAGGCGATGTTAAAAAAGCTTTACATTTAGCAATTGTTAGAAGTAATTATGTAGTTCGTAAAGTTGGAGCTCAGGAGGGTCTTTTAAGTAAAAAAGAACTAACTAAGTTTAAAATATAATAATTTGAAAAATCTAGATAAATTTTTTAGTCCTAATTCTGTCGCAGTAATTGGCGCATCCAATGATTTAGAGAAAGTTGGTGGCCATATTTTTTTTAATGTAAAGAAAAGTTTAGGTAAAAAGGCTTATCCTGTAAATATAAAAGGTAAGAAAGTTCAAGGGATTAAGGCGTATTCTAATATAACTGATATTCCTTTTAAAGTTGATTTAGCAATTATTGCAATTCCAGCTAGTTTAGTAATTGATGAGATCAAAAATTGCTTATCAAAAAATATTAAAAATTATCTTATCATCTCAGCTGGTTTTAAAGAAATAGGTGAGACAGGTATTAAACGTGAAGAGGCATTAAATAATATTATAAAAGAGCATGGAATAAATGTGGTTGGTCCTAATTGTTTAGGTACGCTAGAAGTAAATAGTGGATATAATTTATCATTTGCTAAAGAACTCCCTGAAATTGGTGGAGTTTCTTTGATTTCACAGAGTGGTGCTGTTATAGATGCTCTTATTGATTGGAGCTTTAAATCAAAGATTGGTTTTTCTAAGATAATTAGTTTAGGTAATAGATCTGATGTTGATGAAGTTGATATTTTGAATTATTTAAAAAATGATCCTAAAACTAAAGTTATAACTCTTTATTTAGAGTCATTAAATGATGGTATATCTTTTGCTAAGACCTTGAAAGAAGTTTCTAAAATAAAACCTGTGGTTATTATTAAACCAGGAAGTTCTGAATTAACTCGAAAAGCTATTGGTTCACATACTGGTAGCTTAGCTAAAGATCAAGATCTAGTTACAACTTTAATTAAAGAAAATAATGGAATTTTAGTTAAAACATTAGATGAATTATTTAATATATTAACAGTTTTAAAATCTAAAAAAGTTACTTCAAATAAATTAGCTATCATTACAAATGCTGGTGGCTTAGGAGTAATGGCAACAGATCAGTTAATTAATACTAATTTTAATCTCTATCAATTAACTAAGAATGAAAAAAAACAATTTAAATTTTTACCAACTGCTGCTTCTTTAAATAATCCAATTGATATTTTAGGAGATGCTGATTCATTAAGATATACTAGTACTTTAGAAAAATTAATTAAAATTAAAGACATTGGCAGTATTTTAATTATGTTAACGCCTCAAGTAATGACTGATAGTCTTGAAATCGCTAAAGGTATAGTTAAATTATCTAAAAAAACAAATAAAAATATAGTTTGTAGTTTTGTTGGTTACCGCCAAGTTAAATCAGCAGTTCAATATTTAAATGATAATAATGTTGCTTGTGTTACTACACCTTCTCAGGCAATTACTGCTTTAAATTATCTATATAACTATTCTAGTTTTAAATCAGAGAATATTAAAGCATTGAGGGTTAATTTAAAAAAAGTAAGCTCAGTTAGAAAAAGTTTAAAAAATTATCATGGACTTTTGGATTATAGTAAAACTAAAAAAATAATATCTTTACTTGGTATAAAACTACAAAATAAAAAGATACTTAAACAAGTTCAAGATATTAAAAAAATTAAATTAGTTAAGAATAAGAAATATGTTTTAAAAATTGATTCTAAGCAAGCTATTCATAAAAATAGGTTAGGTGGCTTAGTATTAAATATAGATAATAATAATTTTAGATTAGAAGCTTTGAAGTTATTTAAAAAGTTTAAGAAATTTAAAGATTTATCTTTAATATTAGAAGATGAGGTTAAAGGACAGGAGATTATAATAGGTCTTAAGAGATCTCAAGGTTTAGGTGAATTTTTAATGTTTGGTTCTGGAGGAAGTGACGTTGAAAAAATTAATGAAGTTAATTGGACCTTATGTCCTGTAAGCCTTAAAAAAGCTCAAGATTTAGTAAAGAATTCTACAAATTACACTTTATTAAAAAATAAGTCTATTGATTTTAAGAAGCTTTATCAATTAATAGTTAAAATATCTTATCTCTTAGAATTAATTCCTGAAATTAAAGAAGTTGATTTAAATCCTGTTATTTGTAGTAGAGAAAAGCTTTATTTAGCTGATATTAAATTAATTATTTAGTTGTCTTTTCTTTATATATTGAATATAATAGTATTATGATTAATTATTTTAAAAAATACATATTAATAGCTTTATTTCTTTTTTTTGTAATTCCTTTGACTGCTTCAGCTATTGAATATGATTTACAAATAATACCTGGTGATATATATTTTTCTGAGGATATTTTAATTGCTGGTGATAGTGTTAGAATATATGCTTCAGTTCGTAATGTTGGTACTGAAGATATAGTTGGTTATGTTAGTTTTTTTCAAGGTATTGAATTAATTGGTAATTCTCAACCAGTTTCTGTTTTACCTAGTAGAGTAGATGATGTTTTTGTTGATTTTGTAGTTCCTGATGTTGCATCTTTTAATGTTGTAGCCAGAGTTCAAGGTACAGAGCCAGTAGATCAAAATAATTCAAATAATGAAACTCAAACAGCTTTGCTATATCCAGAACATGATTTTGATGGTGATGGTATTGTTGATAGTCAAGATAATGATGATGATAATGATGGATTATTAGACACTCAAGAAAATCAAAATCAATGCCCATATATTTTAGATGCAGACAGTGATAATGATGGTTATAATGATAGTACTGATAAATTCCCTTGTGATTCATCAGAATGGTTAGACACAGATAATGATGGTATTGGTAATAATAGTGATAACGATGATGATAATGATGGCTTATCTGATTCACAAGAGCAAAATTTAGGTACAGACCCATTACGTTCAGATACTGATGGTGATGGTGTTAATGATGCTCAAGATGCGTATCCTTTAGATTCATCTAGATCACAAGAAGAAGTAAGAAATATTTTTCAGCCTATTGTAGAGCAGGAGCTAGAACCAGAAGTCATATCTAATCCTGAAGTAATTGAACCGGCTAATTTAGATAGTAATAGTTTAGGTAATGTTCAGGAATTGATTGATAACCTAGAAGACCATGCTGATCTTGATGTATCTGATAATCAATTAAAGGTAGAAGCAGTAGCGGGAACTGATAATTATTTTTTTAAAGGTACTAATTGGCTACTTTGGATTATTATATTATTAATCTTTAGTATAATTGGTATTTCACTTTATTTATATCAAGATAATATATTTAGATTGTTTGTTAAAAAGAATAAGGTTAAAAGTAAACCTATACAAAAAGTAGTAGCTCCTAAGCCTGTACAAAACATTAAATCTAGACCAGGTGCTTCTTCATATGTTATTGATTTAAAAAAGAAGAAATAATAGTATAAATATTTTTAAATTTAAAATCTTTAGTTAGATTTTTTTTGATTGACATACTAAAAATAGTATGTTATTCTAATTTATCAATTTATTTTATTGATGAGCACATTTAATAACAAAGAGGGGTAATAATGAAGAAGTTAATACTGAAATTATTAAAAAACCATAATCGTTCCGTATATTTAGCTAATGGTAAGCTATATATGATTGATGGCAAAGATTTACAGAAACATTTTGAATCTGTTAGAATTGTCTCAGGTTTGAAGGAAAAGTTAATATATTCAGGTTTAATAATTGAGTATAACAAAGAAGATGAATGGGTAGAGATTGGAGTAGGTACATCAGATAACAAAAACATTTATACAATACCTTTTAATCTAATCATTATTATCAAATCAAAAATCTTAATGAATTAGATGGGATAGTATTATATCTTAACTAATAATTTTCAAATGTGTAACTATTACACATTGAACCGCAACACTTGTGTTGCGGTTTTTTAATTGATTAGACAAAGGAATTTAAACAGTGTAAGATAGTTGTATGAATAAAAAATGGGTCATAAAGGATAAAATAAGTGATAAAGATATAAGTAAATTTCCGGAAATTAATCCGGTTATTTTACAATTGTTATTTTCACGTAATTTAAAGACTAAAAGTGCTATTGATCAGTTTTTAAGTCCTGATTATTCTAAGGATGTTCATGATCCTTTTTTATTTTCTGATATGGAAAAAGTAGTTGCTAGAATATATGAAGCTAGACATAAGAAACAGAAAGTTATGATTTTTGGTGATTATGATGCTGACGGAGTATCTGGAAGTACTATACTATCTCATGTTTTTGAAGAAATTAATTTGGATTATGAAGCTTACATGCCAAATAGAGAAGAAGAAGGTTATGGATTAAATAAAAAAGCAATTGAGCAGTTTGCTAAAGATAAATTTAGTGTTTTAATTACTGTTGATTGCGGAATTAGTAATAAAGAAGAAGTAGATTATGCAAATAGTTTAGGTATTGATGTTATTATAACTGATCATCATCATATTCCAGAAGACGTTCCTAAAGCTTTTGGTATTATTCATCCAGGTTATGATGATAAGTATCCATTTAAATTTTTAGCTGGAGGTGGAGTTGCTTTTAAACTAGCTCAGGGTATATTAAAAGATGAAAAGGGTAAAGGTTTAGAAAAATGGTTACTTGATTTTGTGGCAATTAGTACAGTGGCTGATATGGTGCCATTACTTGGAGAAAATAGGACTTTAGTTAAATATGGATTAATTGTTTTAAATAAAACAAAGAATTTAGGATTAAAGAAAATATTTGAAGTATCTGGTATTTCTTCAAAAGAAATGGATGCCATGACTATTGGCTGGCAAATTGCTCCTAGAATAAATGCTGCTGGCAGAATGGAACATGCTAATTCAGCTTATCAACTATTAACCACAGACAATATTGAAGAAGCAATTATGATTGCTCATTCTTTAGATAAAAGAAATACGGAAAGAAGAAGCTTAACAGATAAAATATCTACTGAAGCACTTAAACAGCTTACTAAAGTTAAAGATGAACCTATATTATTTGTTAAAGGTAAAAATTGGCCAACTGGTATAATTGGACTTGTTGCTTCAAAAATAGTTAGAAAGTATTCACGTCCTGTTTTAGTGCTTGGTGAGCAAAAAGATAAATTAGTAGCTTCTTGTCGAAGTATTGATGAATTTAATTTGATTGAATCATTAAATGTTTATAAAAAATATTTTATCAAATATGGTGGTCATAAAGGTGCTGCTGGTTTTAGTATGAAGCCAGAAAATTACGAAGATTTTAAAAAAGATTTAACAAAATATGCTGGTGATAAATTAAAAGACGTTGAGCTTGTGCCTAAGGTGGAAATTGATTTAGAAATTAAGTTATCTCAAATTAATTGGGATTTATTAAATATTCTACTTACTTTTGAACCATATGGTCAAAAGAATGTAAAACCTAAGTTTTTATTAAAAAAATTAAAATTAAAGAGTTTTGATACTGTTGGTAACGATGGTAAACATTTACGATTATTAGTAAGTGATGGTGATATAGACTTTAAGGTAATTGCATTTAGTTTTGGTTCTAGAATTAGTGAATTAAAAGTTGATTTAGATATTGATATAGTTTGTGAGATAGGTATTAATGAATGGAATGGTAATAAGCAGATACAATTATCATTAATTGATTTTAAAATATGAATGACCAGAAAATAATAATATACGCTGATGGTGGGTCACGTGGTAATCCAGGTCCTTCAGCTTGTGGAGTTGTTTTAAAAGATGCAACTGGTAAGGTGATCAGTAATCATTCTAAATACTTAGGTGAAGCTACAAATAATCAAGCTGAATATAATGGAGTTATTTTAGGCTTAACTGAAGCTTTAAAGATTACGAATGGTGAAATTGATTTTTATTTAGATTCATTATTAGCAGTTAATCAGTTGAATCAGACATTTAAGGTAAAAAATGCAGGCATACAAACATTATTCGTTAAGGCTTGGAATTTAAGTGTTAAGTTTAAAAAAGTAAAGTTTTTTCATATACCACGTGAACAGAATAAAGAAGCAGATAAACTTGTAAATATTGAGCTTGATAATAATAAATAAAATTATTGACAAAACATACTATTTTTTATTATAATTTAATAAACTATGGCTAAGAATTGGGACGTAATAGGTCATCAGAATATAACTAAATATCTAGATAATTGCCTTGAAAGAAATAGGTTAGTAAATACCTATCTTTTTTATGGTAATAAGCATTTAGGTAAGACTACTGTAGCTAATAAATTTGCTGAAAAGTTATTGAATAATGACGGCAAGGTAAGTACTGATTTATTTGAGCTAAAATTAGAAGATGATAGTAAGGTTATAACTATTGAACAAGTAAGAGATTGGCAAAGGTGGTTATCTTTAAAATCATTTTCTGGTGGTTATAAAGTAGGTATTATTCATGAGATGGAAACTTTAAATAGGCAATCAGCAAATGCTTTACTTAAAACGATTGAAGAACCTTCATTAAATACAATAATAATTTTAATATCGTCTGCTTGGCAAGAATTATTACCTACCATAGTATCAAGAGCGCAGAAAATACATTTTTTAACTGTACCTAATAAAGAATTAAAAGAAGAATTAAGTAATAAGGAAGTATCTCAAGATAAAATGGATAAAATAATTGATTTTTCTTTAGGCAAACCAGGGTTAGCTCTTAAGTTTATAGAAGACAGCGAATTTTTTGATGAGTACCTTAAACTAGACGAAGAGATAGGTAAGGTTACTGAACTTAGATTAGCTCAAAGATTTAAATTTATTGAAAATTATTTAACTGGAAAAACTTTGCAAGATAATAATATATTAGCAAATAACATTTTAAAACATTTAGAATTTAATTTAAGAAAAAGATTATTAAATCAGTTAGATGACATTAAACTATTTAATGCTTTAACTAAATTGGAAGATTCTAAGAAATTATTAAAATATAATATTAAACCACAATTAGTTTTAGAAAACTTATTTATAAATATATGAAAAAATTATCACTCATACTTTTTATTATAATAACCCCATTAATATTATCTGGTTGTTTTATTAAGATAAATACAACAGGTAGTAGTGATGCTGGTGTTTTTAAATCAACAACACGTGGTGAAGAGTGGCAACAGTCTACCATTGTCTATGGATTAGATGAAATAATTGATAATTTTAATACTGTTGATGCTACTGTTATGGTAATGGATAATCTTGATAATAAAGCAATTTATTATGGTACAACAGATAGGGGAATATATTATACATATAATGGTGGTGCAGGTTGGCAACAAACATTATCTGGTAGAGGTAAAATTAATGATATTGCTATTTCTCCTAAAGAAAGTTGTATTATTTACGTAGCTATTGGTAATAGAGTATATAAGACATCGGATTGTAGTAGAAATTGGGAATATAAGTTAATTGAAGCAAGTCCAAATACTAGTAATATAATTAATACTTTAGCTGTTGACCCATATAATTCATCAGTTGTTTACTCTGGAACTTCAGGTAAAGGCTTGTATCGTAGTGATGATAGTGGTTATTCATGGCATGTAGTTAAATATTTTGATGGTCCAATTGTTAAGGTAATGTTAAATCCAAATTTTGAAAATATGATTTATGTGGCTACTTCTAGAAATGGCATCTTTAAATCGATTGATGGTGGTGAGAATTGGCAAGAAGTAATTGGTAAAGAATTACCTAAGCAATATACTGGCATGTTGGAATATCATAAGTTAATATTTGATAATAATTATGATGATGGTTTATTCTTTGCTAATAAATATGGTTTATTTAGATCATTTGATGGTGGTGAGAATTGGAACAATATTGAATTATTAATCAAGCCTGGTGTTAGAGCTATCTACAGTATAGCTGTTAATCCAACTAATGAAGATGAAATTTATTATACTGTATCTGATACATTCTATAGATCTGAAGATGGTGGTGAGAATTGGGTAACTAGAAATTTGCCTACTTCTAGAGCTCCAAAATTTATGTTACTTGATCCATTAAATCCAGATACTTTATATATTGGTACTAAAAGAGTTAAATAATTAATAATATATATTATGATAGATTATATTGATAATTTTAAACCTAATTTTGTAAAAGCTATTGATCATTTTAAAAGTGAAATGGCCAATTTAAGAATTGGTAGAGCTACACCATCAATTTTAGAAAATATTATTGTTAATGCTTATGAAACGCCAACGCCTTTAGTTCAACTAGCTGGTATTCAATCACCTGAGCCTAAAGTATTAACTATTCAACCTTGGGACAAGACATTGCTTAAGCAAATAGCTTCATCTATTGAAAAAGCTAATTTAGGCGTTTCTACACAAGTTGATGAACAGTTAATTAGAATTACTTTTCCAGCTTTAACTGAAGAGAATAGAATTGACATTGTAAAACAGTTACATAAAAAAACTGAAGATGCTAGAGTAGCTGTTCGTAATCAAAGAGAAAAGATTAAAAAAGATATAGATAAAGAAGAAAAAGAAAAAGTTATTTCTGAAGATAACAAGTTTAAAAGGATTGAGTTATTGGATCAACTAGTTAAAGACTATAATGATGAAATTAAAGATTTATCAAATAGCAAAGAAAAAGAAATAATGACTGTTTAATAATTAATATTTTAAAATAATGTTTACAACTATACTAATTTTATTTGTCGTACTTGGTATTTTGATCCTAGTTCATGAATGGGGTCATTTTGTTACTGCCAGAAAGTCAGGTGTTCATGTTGAAGAGTTTGGTATTGGTTTCCCGCCTAGAATGGTGAGTAGATTAGGTAAGGATGGTGTAATTTATTCAATTAATTGGATACCTCTTGGTGGTTTTGTAAAAATAAAGGGTGAAAATGGTGAAGACAGAGAAGATCCTGATAGTTTTGGTAGTAAATCATTTTCTAAGCGTGCTTTAATATTAAGTGCTGGTGTTTTAATGAATGTATTATTAGCATTCTTTATTTTTTCTGTAGGCTATATGTTTGGTATGCCTCAAGCAATTAGTGATGATATGGATAATAATCAAAAAGTTACTGATGTTAAGATACAAATTGAGTCTGTTTTAAAAGATTCACCTGCTGATTTAGCTGGTTTAGCCATGGGTGATCAAATAGTAAAAATTGATGAAGTTGAATTAAATAAAATAAGTGAGTTACAAGAATATATTAAATTAAATGAGAATGATTCTCAAACATTATTAATTAACAGAAATGAAGAAAGTTTTACTACAGAGATAAGTTCAGAAATAATTGATGGATTTAGTGAAGACAAGGTAATTGGTGTGGCTTTAGTTAAAACAGGTTTTGTAAGATATAATTTTTTTGAAAGTTGGTATCAGGGTGGTAAAGTAACTGTAAAAATGTTGGGTAGAATAGCTGTAGCTTTCTATGATTTATTTAAGAATTTAATTTTAGGTCATGGTTTAAGTGCTGATGTATCTGGACCAGTTGGTGTTGCTGTTATAACCGGACAAGTAGCGGAAAGAGGTTTAATTTATTTACTTCAATTTACTGCTATCTTATCACTAAATTTAGCTGTACTTAACTTTATACCATTTCCAGCTTTAGATGGTGGTAGATTTCTATTTATAGTTATTGAAAAGATAAGACGTAAACCAAATAATCAAGAGATAGAGAATGCAGTACATGGAATAGGCTTTGCTTTATTAATGATCTTAATTGTATTTATAACGTATCGTGATTTTATTAAATTTGGTGGTGGTATAATAGAGTGGTTTAAAAATATATTTTAATGAAATTTAATATTGATAAAAATAGATTTAGATATACTTTGCCTGAAACTTTAAGAAAAGTTGGTTACTTTAATATTTATGATAGAAGGTCTGGTAAGGACAGTTTTGTAAAAAGGTTTTCTAAAATAAGTCATTATCCGAGATTCCATATGTACGTTGATGAAAAAGATGATAAATATATATTTAATATACATTTAGATCAAAAAAAAGTGAGTTATGAGGGACAAAAAGCACATAGTGCAGATTACGACGAACCTCAAGTAAAAGAAGAAGCAGAAAGAATAATAAATAACATTTAATAATATGAGACAATCAAAATTATTTGGAAAAACAATTAGAGAAGCTCCAAAAGATGAAGTATCAGCTAATGCTATTTTTTTATCACGTGCTGGATATATAGATAAGTTAATTGCTGGAGTATATAATTATTTACCACTCGGTGTTAAAGTTTTAAGTAAGATACAAAACATTGTTAGAGAAGAAATGAATAAGATAGATGGTCAGGAAATATATTTATCTGCATTGCAACATAAAGAATTATGGGAAAAAACTGGTAGATGGCAGAGTATGAAAGAAATTATGTTTCAATTTGAAGGTAGAGGTAATCAAGAAATTGGTTTAGGTGCTACTCACGAAGAACCAATTACTAGTATGGTTAAAAAAAGAGTATCTTCATACCGTGACTTACCTTTTTACTTGTATCAAATACAAGATAAGTTTAGAAACGAACCAAGAGCTAAATCTGGCTTATTAAGAGGTCGTGAATTTAATATGAAGGATCTATATAGTTTTTGTGAGTCACAAGAAGATTTAAATAAATTTTATGATAGAGCTATTAAAGCATATTTAACTATCTTTGAGCGTTGTGGCTTAAAAGCTATTGTTACAGAAGCTTCAGGCGGTGATTTTTCTAAAGAATATTCTCATGAATTTCAGGTTTTAACTAAAAATGGTGAGGATAATATAGTAATATGTACTAAGTGTGATTTCGCTCAAAATTCTGAAATATGTAAATTAAAAGATGGTGATGAATGCCCTAAATGTAAAGCTAAAGTAAAACATGAAAAATCAATTGAAGTTGGTAATATATTTAAATTAGGTACTAAATTTTCACACGATCTAGGTTTAAAATTTAAAGATAAATCTGGTAAAGAGCAAGAGGTGATTATGGGAAGTTATGGTATTGGTCCATCTCGTGTAATGGGTTCAGTTGCTGAGGTATATCATGATGAAAAAGGTTTGATTTGGCCAAAAAGCTTATCTCCATTTGCGATACATTTGCTTCTTTTATCAGAAGATGATAAGAAGAAACAAATAGCTGATAAATTATATGATGATTTAATAAAGCAGGGTATAGATATATTGTATGATGATAGAGAAGTTAGTGCTGGAGTTAAGTTAAATGATGCTGATTTAATAGGTGTATCATTACAATTAATAATAGGTGATAAAACTAAAGATAAAGTTGAATATAAGATAAGAGCGGGGAATAAAAAAGGAGAGGTTGATGAAAAAGATATTAAGAAATTATTATAATGTTAAATAAGTTACTTGGAAAATTTAGTGCAGACGTAGGTATAGATCTTGGAACATCTAATATTTTAGTTTATGTACGTGATAAAGGTATTGTAGTTAATGAACCATCAGTAGTGGCTATTAATACTCGTAATGATCAAATTATTGCTATTGGTGGAGAAGCTAAAAAAATGATAGGTAAAACACCAAGCCATATTACCGTAACTAGACCTCTTATAAATGGAGTTATTTCTGATTTTGAAGTTACCGAGAAAATGATAAAACATTTTATTAATAAAATACATCAAGAACATTTTAATTTATTACCCAGACCACGTATTGTAATTGGTATACCTTTAGATGTTACTGAAGTAGAGCGTAAAGCAGTTGAAGATGCTTGTAAATCTGGTGGAGCTCGTGAAGTTCACTTAGTTGAACATCCCATAGCAGCAGCTATTGGATCTAGACTACCTATTCAAGAAGCTTCAGGTATTATAATAGTAGAGTGTGGTGCAGGTAATACAGAAATTGCTGTTATTTCTTTAGGTGGCGTAGTTACCTTTACTACATTACCAATTGCTGGTAATGAACTTGATGAAAATATTATTCAATATGCTAGAGAGAATTTTAATTTACTTTTAGGTGAAAGAACAGCTGAAATGTTAAAAATTAAAATTGGTACTGTTTCATCAGATGTTGAAAAAGAAGAGACTACTTTAAGAGGTCGTGATTTAATGACAGGTCTACCTAAAGAAGTTACTATATCAAATCATCAAATTAGAGAAGCTATTTTAAAATCAGTTCGTCAAATAGTTGAAGCTGTTAGAGACACAATTGAAAAAACACCTCCTGAATTAGTTGTAGATATTTATGAAAGAGGAATCTTATTAAGTGGTGGTACAGCTATGTTAAGAGGCTTAGATAAATTAATAGTTCAAGAAATTAAAATACCTGTTCATATAATTGATGATCCCTTAACATCTGTAGTTAGAGGTACGGGTATAATTTTAGAAGATTTAGATAATTTAAAAGAAGTTTTAGTTCCGCCAACTTTCGATAATTAAATATGGAAAAAATAAAAGGTAAATCTTTATTTATTGTAGTAGCAGTTATTATCCTGCTGATTTTTTTTCATATAATTGGAATATTAGGACCAGTTGAAAGATTTATTGTTAAAGTAACATTGCCTATACAAAGATCCTTCTACAATCTAGGTATGAGTTTAAATAAAATATCTAATTTAAATGAAATAAGTTCAGAAAATGATAGATTAAGAAATAAGTTATCTGAACTTAATATAGATTATGTAAAGTTATCTAGTTTAGAATCAGAAAATAATTATTTAAAAGATGAATTAAACTATTTAAATACAAAAAATTATCAATTTGTCTTAGCTGATATTATTGGTAAAACAGAAATTAATAATCAAGTTTTAATAATTAATAAAGGCAGTTTAGATGGTGTTAAAGAAGGTATAGCGGCTACAGTTTCCGAAGGTGTAGTCATAGGTAAAGTAGCTAAAGTAGAAAAAAGCAGATCATTTATTGAGCTCTTAACCAGTACTCAGAGTCAATTAGCTATATCACTTGGTAATTTAAATGAAACTAATGGTTTAGTAATTGGCCAAGCTGGTAATTCTATGCTTCTTGATTTAATTCCTCAGGATCAAGAAATTAATATAGGTGATCTAGTAATTACTTCAGGCTTAGAAAATAATATACCCCGTGGGTTATTAATAGGTGAGGTTGTTGAAGTGATATCACAAGTAGGACAAATATTTAAACAAGCTAAGATAATCCCACCGTTTAATTATCAGAATTTACAGACTCTAACTTTAATAATAAATTAATATGAAATTAAAATATTTATTTAGTGTAGTATTTATCATATTAATTTATTTTTTTCAAATAAATTTTTTATATGCTAGTAATAATTTTTTAGCATTTATTAATCTATTATTTATTTCAATATTATGGTTAGCCTTAACTGATTCAAAATGGCTTTGGTGGTTTGTAATGTTAAGTGGTTTAATCATGGATATGCAATTTCATGTATTTGGTTACTATTTATTATCATATATTATTTTAGTATTTGTTGTGAGAATTTTAAAAAATAAAATTGCTGTAACTGGTCGTTTAAATCAATATTTTATTATTTATAGTCTAAGCTTAATATCTTTTACATTGCTACAAATAATTTTAAGATGGTTATTTAATCTAATGTCAGTATCTTGGACTATACTTTCATTTAATAGTTTTAGTCAGGTAATTAGTTTTAATATTATTCAAGTATATCTTGTAAATCTATTAATCTTACTATTTATTTACTTATTATTTAAAAATAAGTTGTCTACTGTATGAAAAACTATAATGACCCATTTGTAATACATGATCAGGCTAAAGATATGAAAGATAGCTCTTTGCCTAACTTTCGATATAATAATGAAGCAGGGTCAAGTATAGTAACTGAAAAAAGTAATCCATTATGGCTCGGTAAAGTTGTTTCAATTACTAAGTTTAATTTCTTGTTCTTTGCTTTAATTTCAGTATTTCTAGTTCTTTTTCTTAGATTAGGACACCTGCAACTAGTTAAAGGTTATGAGTATCATGATAAGGCTGAAGGTAATCGTATTAGAATTGAGTATCAACCAACTAAGCGAGGAATCATTTTTGATAGATGGCATACACCGCTTGTTGAAAATGTAGCTGCTTTTTCTCTCTATTTAACACCATATCAATTACCCGATGATTCTCTAGAGTTTACGGAAATAAAAAATATACTTGAAGATATATTAAAAGATGAAGAGGATGTAAATAAATCAGTAAATGATCTTTTAACTAGTGAAAGTCAATTACCAAAGCTAGTTAAAGATAGTTTGGATTATGAAGTTGCTGTACAACTTATGATAATTACAAGTAATATACCCAGTTTAGAAGTGTTAACAGATCCTTATCGTAATTATTTAAGTGATAGTATTAATTCTCATTTACTTGGTTATACGTCTAGAATATATGAAAATGAAAAAGATAAATATTTAAATGACGGTTATCAATTATTTGAAAGAGTTGGTAAAACTGGTTTGGAAAGTTTTTATGAAGATAAATTAAGAGGTACCCTTGGTAAACAGCAAGTTGAAGTAGATAATTTAGGTAGAAAATTAGAAATAATTGCTGAAGAACCCTCTTTGCCTGGTAAAAACATTGTTTTAGCAATTGATAATGGTTTACAAATGGCTATAGCTGAAAGTTTAGAAAAATATGCTTCAAATAAAGCTGCAGCAGTTATAGCTTTAGATCCAAAAACTGGTAAGGTAAGAGCTTTGGTTAGCTGGCCATCATTTGATCATAATTCTTTTAGTCAAAAATTATCATCCGAAGTTTATAATAATATAATAAGTGATCCTTTAAAGCCACTATATAATAGAGCTATAGCTGGTGAGTATCCTTCTGGGTCTACGATTAAAATAATAGTTGGCGCAGAAGCCCTAGATCAAGATTTAGTAAGTAGATGGTCACAAGTAATGAGTTTTGGCGGTGTTTGGTATGATAAGTGGTTTTTTCCTGATTGGAAAAGCGGGGGACATGGCATGACAAATATTGTTAAAGCTTTAGCTGAATCAGTTAACACCTATTTCTATTTCTTAGCATTAGAAGAATTTGAAGATCATAAAGGTTTAGGTTTAGATAAAATATTATCTGTTTTTTCAAGAGTTGGTATTGGTAAAATATTAGGTATAGATTTATATGGTGAAAGTTCTGGTTTTTTACCAAGCAGAGAATGGAAAAGAGAAGCAAAGGATGAAATATGGTATCCAGGAGATACTATGCATTTAGTTATTGGACAAGGTGATATTTTAACAACACCTCTGCAAGTTGCTGCATATACTAATGTTATTGCTAGTAATGGTATTTTATATAAACCTCAGTTAGTTGAAGAGATACAAGATCCTTTAACTGGTGAGATAACTATTATTGAGCCTGAAGTAATAGATAGCCATTTATTTAGTCCAGAAAGTTTAGATATTATTCGAGAAGGCATGAAAGCTGTTACTGAATGGGGTAGTGCTAGAAGCTATAACGGACATCCTATGGAAGTAGCTGGTAAAACAGGTACAGCGCAAGCAGGTGGTGATAGGGTACCTCACTCATGGTTTACTAGTTTTGCACCATATAATGATCCAGAGCTTGTTATTACAGTATTAGTTGAAAATGGTGGAGAAGGTAGCTCTGTAGCTTCACCAATTGCTCGTGATGTATGGTGGTGGTATTATAATAATCGTAAATAATAAAATTAAAAATTAATAAAAAATTTATGGCAGATTATCCAGTCTTAACTCCTGAAGGTAAGGGAAAGTTAAAAAAAGAACTTGCTTTTCTAAAAGGAGAAAAAAGACTAGAAATAAAAAAAAGAATTGAATTAGCAAAAGAGCACGGTGATTTAAGTGAAAATGCTGAATATCATGATGCTCGTGAAGAACAATCATTTTCTGAAGGTAGAATATTAGAAATTGAGAACATCTTAAAAACTGCAGTTACTCCAGATACTACATCTACCAGTGGTATTAAAGTAAGTGATAAAGTTACTTTAGAAATTGACGGTACTGAGATTATCTATACTATCGTTGGTTCTCATGAATCTAAACCAGAAGAGAATTTAATTTCTTGTGATTCACCTATGGGTGAAGCTTTACTTGGGCATAATGAAGGTGAAGAAGTTGAAATTGAATTACCTAAAGGTATTGTTAAATATTTAATTAAAAAGGTTAATTAGACTTGGCATATATATTCAATTATGTTAGTATAATTTCACATTAACAAGAAATTATGGCAATGTTTCCTAAAAAAATTGGAATAGATTTGGGTACTACATACACCTTAGTTCATTTACCTAAAAGAGGTATTATTATTAATGAACCCTCTGTAGTAGCTATCTCTGTGCTTGATAAAAAAGTTTTAGCTGTAGGTGAAGAAGCTAAAGAAATGTTAGGTCGTACACCTGATACTATAGTAGCTCAACGTCCACTTAGAGATGGAGTTATTGCTGATTACAAGACAACAGAGAGTATGCTTAGGTATTTTATAAATAAAGCAGTTAAAGGTGTTAAATTATTTAGACCTGAAGTTATGATTGCTGTACCTGCTGGTATTACTTCTACTGAAAGAAGAGCTGTTATTGATGCTACTATGTCAGCTGGAGCTAAGGCAGCCTATATTATTAAAGAACCAATTGCCGCAGCAATTGGTGCAGATATTCCAATTGGTTCAGCTTCTGGACATATGATAGTAGATATTGGTGGTGGTACAGCTGAAATTGCTGTTATCTCCTTAGGTGGTATTGTAGCTAATACTTCAATACGTATTGGAGGTAATAAATTTGATACATCTATTGCTGAATTTATACGTAAAAAATATGGTTTAGCTATTGGTGAGAGAACTGCAGAAGATATTAAAATTAAAATAGGTTCAGCTATGTATTTAGATGATGATGAGAAGTTAAGCATGAAGATTAGAGGCAGAGATATGATATCTGGTTTACCACGTTCCATTGAGGTTAATTCAGATGATGTGACTGAAGCCCTGCAAAATGAATTACAAGGAATAATAGCTGCTGTTAAATCTGTATTATTTAAAACGCCTCCTGAATTAAGCGCTGATGTTATGGATAAAGGAATGGTTTTAACTGGTGGTAGTTCTTTACTTAGAAATATTTCAGAACTTTTAACTCAAGCTACAGGAGTTCCTGCATATGTCGCTGATGATTCACTGTTATGTGTAGCTAAAGGTACAGGTGTTGCTCTTGATAATCTTGATTCATATAAAAGAAGTATATTATCAACCAAGTAATATGATTATTGGTATCGATGCATCACGTGCAAATACAAAAGAGAGAAGTGGTGTAGAATGGTATGCTTTTCATTTAATACATAATTTAGCTAAAATTGATTCAAAAAATCAATATTTTTTATACTCAAATAAGGAATTTAGAGATGATTTAAAAATAGATCAACCTAATTTTCATCTTAAGGTTTTAAAATGGCCATTTTCTAGGTTATGGACTCTAGGTAGATTAACTCTTGAAATGATTTTTAAAAAAGTAGATGTATTAATAGTACCTTCACATACCCTGCCTTTAGTTGGAGCTCGTAAAAATATATTATCATGGCATGATTTAGCCTATGAGCATTATCCAGAGGTATATACTAAGTCTCATTTAATGTCTCTTAAACAAGGTATAAAAAGAGGTATTAAAAAAGCTGACAAAATAATTACAATATCTAATTTTACTCGTAATGAAATAGTAGAGAAATATAATTTAAGTTTAGACAGGATTGAAGTAACTTACATGGGTATAGATCATAAGTTATGGAAAAAACAAGATGAAAAGAAAGTAAAGAATTATTTAAGAGAAAATAACTTTAACTTACCTTACTTTGTATATTTAGGAAGATTAACAGCTAAAAAAAATGTACCTGGCTTAATAGAAGCATATAATATATTTAGAAAACAAATAGCTAGGCCTCATAACCTTTATTTAATAGGTTTCAAAGGTTTTGATTTTAAATTAATCGAAAAAGCAATAAGTAGCTCTCCATATTCAAATGAAATTAAAGTACTAGGCTATACTCCTTCTAAAGAATTACCAATTATTTTTGCAGGAGCTGAAGCTCTAGTATTTCCATCATTTTATGAAGGTTTTGGTATTCCAGTAATTGAAGCTATGGCTTCTGGCTGTCCGGTTATAACAAGTAATTTAACAGCTTTACCTGAAGTAGTGGCTGGTAGTGGTATTTTAGTAGATCCGAGAAATAAAGAAGATATAGCCAAAGCTATGGAAAAAATTGTTAGTGATAATAATTTTAAAGAAGAATTAAGATTAAAAGGGTTAAGTAGAGCTAAAGAATTTACTTGGCTCAAATGTGCTAAAAAAACATTAGAAATTATAGAAAATATATAATTAAAAAAGATGAATAAATTATTCATCTTTTTTAATACTCATTTAAGTTAATAAGCCGAATTCTGTATAACAGTGATCATCTATCTAGTCCATTTGTTGCCAAATGGATCAAGCTCTCAACCCGCTACTTAAAGTAGCCTACTTGAGATTGCACCGAATAGAAGTTTACCTCTTTTCCATCATCACTGAATGGAACGGGTTAGATCGTACTCTAACCTTTTCACCCATAATTTGTGAAGGGTATACCCGTGTCTCACAAATAGGAATATTTTCTGCTGCACTTGTCCTACTTAAGTATTCACATACCCAAGCGGTTGGTGTTACCAACTATTACTAAGATTGGTGTTCGGACTTTCCTCTACATAAATTAATATGTAGCGATCACTTAAACTTAAATGAGCATCTAGTAATATATCATATATAATGTATTTTGTCAATGTTTAGTATTGTGTTAAAATAAGTTAAAATCTGTTATTATACTAATATGAAAAAGCTTGAATTAATATTTGCTGCTATATTAGTACCATTTGATTATTTGGTACTTCTTTTATCAGGTACTTTAGCCTATTTTTTAAGATTTGAATCATTTGTTACTGAAATAAGGCCTGTTGTATTTACTATGTCATATAGTGATTTTTTTAATGTTTTAACCATTGCTTCACTTGCTTGGATTGTGGTATTTGCTATGTCAGGATTATATACTATTGAAAGAAGAAGTTTACTTAAAAATGTTACTAAAATAATAATTGCTTGTTCAGCTGCTACTTTAATAATTGTAGTAGCTTTTTTCTTTAACTTTCAACTATTTAATTCAAGACTTATTATTTTAACTGGTTGGATATTATCAATATTTTTTATCTCCATTGATAGAATATTAATTCATTATGTTAAAAAGATATTCTATAAAAAAGGTATCGGTGTTAGGCAAGTAGTAATAATTGGTGAGGGTAGTAATGCACACGAGATTATAAATGAGTTTAATAGTAAACCTAGTTATGGTTTTAAAATAGTAAAGCACTTTAATCATTTTAATGAATTAGAATTAAAAGAACTAATTAAAAATAATAATATTGATGATTTAATATTAGCCGGTAGTGAATTAACCGAAGATGAGAAGAATAAGGTAGTTAATTTGTGTTTAGATAATAATTTAACATATAAGTTCGTAGCTTCTTTGTTAGAGACTAAAATAAGTAATTTTAAATTTAGTACTATTGCTGGAGTACCAGTAATTGAAGTTGGACATACTCGTTTAGATGGTTGGGGTAGGATAATAAAAAGAATATTTGATTTTATAATGTCTTTAATTATTTTTATTATACTACTTCCTTTTTTAATACTAATTGGTCTTATAATAATATTTACTTCTCGTGGTCCAATGATTGTTAGATTATTAAGAATAGGGGATAATGGAGAGAAGTTTAAAATGTATAAATTTAGATCTATGGTTAAGGATGCTCATAAAATGAAACAAGATTTAACTGATTTTAATGAAAGAGCTGATGGTCCTTTATTCAAAATGCATGATGATCCTAGAATAACAAAGTTTGGTAAATTTATTCGTAAGTATAGCTTAGATGAATTACCTCAACTGATTAACGTAATACGCGGACAAATGAGTTTAGTTGGTCCACGCCCTCATGAACCACAGGAAGTAGAGAAGTATGAGGTTAAAGATAAGAAGTTACTGGCTATAAAACCTGGAATTACTGGCATGGCACAAGTATCAGGTAGAAGTGATTTAGATTGGCAGCAAGAAGTAAGACTTGATACATATTATGTTGAGAATTGGAGTTTAGGACTTGATATACAAATAATATTAAAAACACCTAGGGCTGTTTTAGGAAAAAGAAAGGCTGTATGAAGATAGCTTTAACTCATGATCATCTATTTCAGCTAGGAGGCGCAGAACGCGTCTTATTTGAGTTACATAATATTTTTCCTGAAAGTCCAGTATATACATTAATCCATAATCCTGAAAAAGCTGGAATATTTAAAGAATTAGATATTAGAACTTCTTTTCTCCAAAGTTTACCTGGTGCTAAGAATCATTTTAAATGGTATTTAAGACTAATGCCTATTGCTTGGGAACAAATGAATTTTAAAGAGTATGATGTTGTTATATCTTCATCTTCTGCTTTTTCTAAAGGCGTTTTAACACCACCTAATACATTACATATTAGTTATTGTCATTCACCAACTAGATATCTATGGTCAGACGCTCATAACTACGTTGAGGAATTAAAACAGCCTAAGATTATTAAAATGTTACTACCTTTAGTATTAAATAAATTAAGAACTTGGGATCATATAGCAGCACAAAGAGTTGATAAGTTTATTGCTAATTCTGAGTTCGTAGCTAAAAGAATTAAAAAGTATTATCAAAGAGATTCAACTGTAATATATCCTCCAGTAAATACTAAGCAGTTTAATATAGCTCCTGAAGTTGGAAATTATTATGTAATTGTTTCAAGGTTAAGACCTTACAAAAAGGTAGATATGGCTATCAATGCTTTTAATAAATTACACATTCCTCTAAAAGTAATAGGTGGTGGAGAAGAAGTTACTCATCTTAGAAAAATAGCAAAATCAAATATTGAATTTTTAGGTGAATTACCTGATAAAGAAAGAAATGAAGTAATGAGTAAAGCTATTGCATTTATTCATCCTCAAGAAGAAGACTTTGGTATTGCTGCTGTTGAATCTATGGCTTGTGGCAGGCCAGTTATTGCATATAAATCAGGAGGAGCTTTAGAAACAATAATTGAAGGTGAAACAGGTGAATTTTTTGAAGAACAAACTTGGGAATCTTTAGCAGATACTGTAATTGAGTTTCATCAGAAAAAAAATGAGTATAATCCTGAGAGTATTAAAGTTCATGCAGAAAAATTTGATACATCTGTATTTAAAGAAAAAATAAATGATTTTGTTAATAAATCATGGCAAGAATTTTCTGGACGAAGTATTATTAAGTAAATTTTTAAATTTTAATAATTAATGATATAATTAGCTTATGAAAATATTTTTAGATACTAGTAATATAGATGAGATTAAAAGTGCCTATAATACTGGCATGATTGATGGGGTTACAACTAACCCTTCTTTGATTGCTAAAGAAGGCAAGGATTTTAAAGAAGTTATTAATGAAATAGTTGAAATATTTAAAGATACAAAAGATACCTCTATTAGTGCTGAAGTAATTAGTACTAATGCTCAGGAAATGATTAAAGAAGCTAAAGAATTAGTCAAAATCCATAAGTTTATTGTTATTAAAGTACCAATTATACCTGAAGGTATAATTGCCATTAAAGAACTTAGTAATCAGGGTATTAAGACTAATGCTACACTTTGCTTTTCCGCTAATCAAGCTTTACTAGCTGCTAAAGCAGGGGCTACTTATGTTAGTCCTTTTTTAGGTAGGTTAGATGATATTGGTGTATCATCATTAGATCTTATTAAAGAGATTAGAACTATTTATGATAATTTTGATTTTAAGACTGAAATATTATCTGCTAGTATTCGTTCTGTAGATCAAGTATCGCAAGTAGCTTCCTTAGGTTCAGATATTATTACTTTGCCACCTAAGATATTCAAAGAAATGTTTAAGCATGATTTAACCGATAAAGGCTTAGCGGCTTTCTTAAAAGATTGGGAAGAATTACAAAATAAATTAGACAAATAATATGCCTAAAGTAGTTCCAGCTATTTTATCTAAAGATTTAGATGAAATTAAAAAGAAAGTTAAATTAATTGAAGGTACTTTTGAATTATTACAAATTGATATTATGGATGGTAAGTTTGTAGAGAATTCTACATATTATGATATCTCTGAAATTGAAAAAATTGATACTAATGTTAAATTTGAATTACATTTAATGGTCAATAATCCTGATGAAATAATAGATCAAATTAAAGGTGATAGGATAAGTAGAATTATTTTCCATATTGAACCAGTTAAAGAAAGAATAGAAGAAGTAATTCATAAAATACGTGAATTGAATATAGACGTAGGATTAGCTTTAAATCCAAGCACAGCTTTAAAAGATATAAGTGAGTACTTACCAAAAATTGATATTGTTTTACTTATGACGGTTGAACCTGGTTGGTCAGGTCAGGGATTTTTAGAAAGTTCATATGATAGGATAAGAGAGCTAAGAGAAATGAATCAAGAAATAGAAATAGAAATTGATGGTGGAGGAACTCTTGAAAATATGCAACAATTATTTGATACAGGGGTAAATACTATAGCTATGAGTAGTGCTATTTTTAAATCAGAAAATATTGAAAAAGTTTTAGAGCAATTAAAAAAATATGGATAAAATAGATAATATAGAAGAATTAAAAGAGTTGGCATCTTTAATACGTCAAGATATTGTTAAAATGCTGTCAGCTGCTGGTTCAGGACATACAGGAGGTTCTTTAGGTTTAACTGATATTTTTACAGTACTTTATTTTAACATTCTAAATCATGATCCTGAAAAACCTATTTGGCCTGAAAGAGATAGACTAATATTATCAAATGGTCATATTGTACCAGTTAGATACGCTACCATGGCTAGAGCAGGCTATTTTTCTATAACTAAACTTAAGTCTTTAAGAAAGTTAGGTAGTTTTTTACAAGGTCATCCAAGTTTACATGATTTTCCAGCTATGGAATGTTCTGGTGGACCATTAGGACAAGGTATCTCAGTATCAGTTGGTATGGCTTTAGCTGCTAAGTTAAATAAAGAAAAACATCATATATATTGTACAGTAGGTGATGGTGAATTAAATGAAGGTCAATGTTGGGAAGGCTTTATGATGGCAGCTAAGAATAAATTAAATAATTTAACTTTTATAATTGATAGAAATAATATTCAAATAGATGGTCCAACTGACAAGGTAATGCCTCTCGATTCATTAGCAAATAAGCTTAGAGCTTTTAACTTAGATGTTAAAACAATTAATGGACATAATTACAAGCAGTTATTAAGTGAGTTAAAAATAAAAGGTAAGAATAAACCAAAAGCTATTATTGCTAAAACTATACCAGGTAAAGGAGTTAGTTTTATGGAAAATAAATATGAGTGGCATGGTATAGCACCAAATGAAGAAGAATTAGTTAAAGCTTTAAATGAATTAAAATATGTTAAATAAAAATTATTTAAATCCTGATAAATTAAAAAAACAAGCAACTCGTGCTGGTTTTGGTGATGGTTTAAATATTATAGCTAAACAAAATAAAGATGTTGTAGGTTTATGTGCAGATTTAACTGGTTCATTGAAGATGTCTAAATTTGCTAAG
The DNA here is from genome assembly GCA_018672055.1 of bacterium. Lineage (GTDB taxonomy): Bacteria > Patescibacteriota > Patescibacteriia > UBA1558 > UBA10009 > JABHGM01. Next base: position 567,365 of record JABHGM010000001.1, read on the forward strand.
ATGTATCCTAAAAGATTTTTTGAAATGGGTGTAGCTGAACAAAATATGGCAGGTGTAGCTGCTGGACTTGCTTTGTCTGGAAAAATACCTTACATGGGTAGCTTTTCAGCATTTTCACCAGGTAGAAACTGGGAACAGATTAGAGTAAGTATTTGTTATAACAAAGCTAATGTCAAAATAATTGGCTCTCATGCTGGTATTACAGTAGGTGAGGATGGAGCAACACACCAAGCTTTAGAAGATATAGCTACTACGCGTGTTTTACCTAATATGGTGGTAATTAATCCAGCTGATTATGAAGAAGCTAAAAAAGCCACAATTGCAATAGGTAAATATATAGGACCTGTTTATTTAAGATTATCAAGATATACTTCACCTATTTTTACTACTAAGGACACAGCATTTAAAATAGGTAAGGGGAATATATTACAAAGAGGTAAGGATGTTACAATATTTGCTTGCGGTATTATGGTTTATCCTGCATTATTGGCAGCTAGTAAGTTACTTAAAAATAATATTAAAGCAACAGTTGTTAATTTACATACAATTAAACCATTAGATGAAAAGTTAATTTTAAAACTTGCAGAAACAACTGGCGCTTTTGTTACAGTAGAAGAACATCAGGTTAGTGGTGGTATGGGTAGTGCTGTAGCTGAGTTTATTGTGAAAAATAATCTAGTACCTATAGAAATGTTAGGAATTGAAGATACTTTTGGTGAATCTGGTAATGCTGATAAGTTACTTACAAAATATGGTTTAACAGTAGCTAATATTGTTAAAAAGGCTAAGCTAGTAGTTAAAAGAAAATAGATAACATAAAAACAGACTATTATTTAATCTGTTTTTTTAATACTATTTATTGACCCGAACCTTTTAGTACAGTATTAATTGTTTTTAAAATAGTTCCTAGATCTAAAAAGAAAGATCTATTTTTTATATAATATAAATCATATTGTAATTTTTCTAAGGTTTCTTTTTCTGAACCACCATATGATGGTCCTAGTACTTGAGCCCAACCTGTTAGACCTGGTTTAACAAGTAATCTTTCTTTGTAAAAAGGTATTTGTTTAACAAGTTCATTAATAAACTCTGGTCTTTCTGGTCTTGGTCCAACAAATGACATTTCGCCAATTAATATATTCCAGAGTTGAGGTATTTCATCAATACGAGTTTTTCTTAAAAATTTACCAAGTGTGGTAATACGTGGATCATTTTTAGTAGCCCATTGTGGTCCATTTGATTCTGCATTTTGATACATGGTTCTAAATTTGATAGCTTTAAATGTCTTATTATCTTTACCCGTTCTAATTTGTTTGAAAAATATATTTCCTTTAGATGTTATAGCTATTAGTAAACTAATAAGTGGAATGAATAATAAAGTTATAATACCTAGAAGTAAAGCTATAAAAATATCGAATAATCTTTTTTGATTTTCATAAGCTGATTTATCTCCTTCTGATAGATTTTCTAAAAACCATGATTGATTAATATTTGAAAGAGGTATTTTTTGAAAAAGTATTTCGTAAAAATGAGTTAATGTTATAAAATTTACTCTTAAATTTAAATTATTAAATAGTAATTTTGTGCTTTTAGAATTTAATGAGTTAGCAATAACAATTTGTTCAATATTTTTTTCTTTAATAATTTCAGGTAATTTAGAAAGGTCAGTTATAACAGGTATAGCTGCTTGATAGTTATTGCTATAATTTTCATCAAAAATAGCTTTAGCCTTATACCCAGAAGCTTTAGCTTCATATATGACACTTGTTATTAATGGATCATAGCCTAAGAAAATTATATTTTTTTCTAAGGCTTGTATTTGAATTAATTTAGTAAATAGTCTTCTCCATGAAAATTGTATAATACTAGTTACTATAATAATTATAGCTAAGATTGTTTTAGGAGTAATTGTTATATAATTCTGAGCTATATAAAAATAAAAGATAGCTACTACAGTAATCATTATAGCTACTTTAATTGTATTCCCAACTAAAGTAATTAAATTTCTTGATCTTTTCAAATCATAGAAATTAAAAGCATAATAAATTGGTAACCATAATATGAATAAAATAGCAAAAATAGGCCAGTGAATATTCCATATTTCTTGGTTAACAGGCTCTAAATATCTTACTAATAAGGCTATATATAGACTAATAAAAAGTATTAGTATATCGCCTAATAATAGGATAAAACGCTTAAAGTTATTAATCATTTGTTTCATAGGACTGATTATATTGATTTTTGAGAAAAAAGTCAATGTTTTGTTCTTGAATTTTGTTATAAAAAATGCTATTGTTTCTATATTAAAAATATGTTAAATAAGTATTTAGAGAAAATATTATTAGTTATAATTTATGTAGGTTCTTTAGCTGTGGTCTTTGTGCCTCTTATAATTGTACCTTATTCATATTTTCCATATATTATAATTAAAACTATCATCTTGAGGACAATAATAGAAGTTGTCTTTTTAAGTTGGTTAGTTTTAATGCTCTATAAGAAAAAATATAGACCTAAGCTAACTACAATGTTTTATGTAGTAACAGGTTTTGTTTTAGTTTGGTTAGTTTCTACAATATTTAGTTCTAGTTTTACAAAAAGTTTTTGGGGTAATTCTGAAAGAATGGGTGGCTTCTTTAATTTCTTACATTATTATCTCTGGTTTGTTGTTTTAATTAGTGTTCTAAAAAATATAAAGCATTGGTATAATTTATTACTTGGTTCTTTAATAGCTAGTATTTTAATTTGTATATATTCGTTAGGTCAGCGTTTTGGTTTAAGTATTACATTTCAGTCTGGGTTAGCTAGGGTTAACGGAACAATTGGTAATGCTGCATATCTAGCTGCCTATACTCTAGTCCATTCATTTATTGCATTATACTTTTTTGTTAAATCAACTGTATTTTATCAAAGAATATTATATTTCTTAGCTTTTCTACTATTACTTGTTGTAATGTTTTTAACTAGCACTCGTGGGGCAGCTTTAGCTTTCTTTATAGCTGTTATACTATTTTTAATAGGTGCATTTATTTTTAAATTTTACAAAGAAAAAAATGCTAGACCAATAATAATATTTTTTAGTTTAATTATTTTATTCAGTTTATTTACTGGAATATTTAAAAATTTTGATATAGTAACAAAGAATTCATATTTAAATCGTTTTGCTAATGCTTCAATTGGTGATACTACGGTACAAACTCGTTTAATCTCATGGAAAGCTGGTACTAAAACATTTCGAGATAATTTATTAATAGGTGTTGGCCCTGAGAATTATAATATAGGGTTTAATCAATATTTTCATCCTGACTTCTATTTATATACTGGTGATGAAGTTTGGTTTGATAGAGCTCATAATACTTTAGTTGATATGATGGCTATGCTTGGTATTTTTGGTATTATTGGATATCTAGGTATTTTTGCTTTAGTCTTTAGTATTATTTGGCAATTCTATAGAAAGCAAGGTTATGCTGTTAATATGTATATCTTGGCTTTATTATTTATTGCTTACTTTTTACAAAATATATTTGTTTTTGATTCTTTAAATACATTTATATTATTTTTTATGTTACTGGCTTTTGTTGATTTCTTAGATAGATTAAATAAAGATAAAGTAGATACTGAACTTAAAGAAACTAAATTTAGCAAGATACATCCTCTTATTCCTATTGCTTTAGTTCTTGTTATATTCTTTTCATCTTTCTTTGGTATACAACTTAAGCAAACTAAGGCTAATGGTTATACCTACACTGGATTCTTAGCTCAAAATGAACCAGTAGATGCAAGTAACCCTGAAGTATCATTTAATAAGTTTTATCTTAATTTAAATAAAGCTATTGATCTGGATATTAATCCTATAGATTCAATTAATACCTTAACTCAAGGTTTTCCAGGTATGGCAATTAAGTATAAGGATAAATTGGATCGTGAAGTTTTAAATGACGCTTATTTAAAAACAATTGAACTAGCAGAACATGCTTTAGAGTTAGATCCTAAAAATGTTTTTAATCATTTTCTTTTAAGTAAAGTATATAATTCATTTGCTGAATTTACTCGTAATCCTCATTATTTAAATATTAATATTAAATTATTAGAAGAAGCTAAAGAATTAAGTCCTTCTAGAGTTAGATTATATTGGTCAGAAGCGCAAACATATTTAATAGCCGGTGAGTATGAAAAAGCTGTAGCTGCACTTGATATGAGTATAGAGTTAGTTGAAGAGATTTCGGATCCTCATTGGTCTAAGTTTTTAATATATGGAAATATTGGTGATTTTGATAAAGCAAGTAAAGCTGCTGAGCAAGCCTTATATCATAATCATACAATACCAACTTCTGGTGATGCTGATAATTTGATTAGTTTATTTCAAGATACTGATAAGTATGAACTTTTAGAAAAAATATATTTTAGTGCATCTCATTTAAAACCTAATGAATTTGCTTATTACGAAAGAGCTTTTCCTGTTTATCAAGAGCTAATTCTAAATAGTGAAGAAAGTGAATATTACAAGGAACGTGCTCTTAATGTGTTTAATTTAGGAAAAGAAAATATTGTTGGTGAATACAACGAACAAGTAAGTAGTTATCTTGAACAAATTAAGTTATTTTAATATATGAAAATAAATAAAATATTATTAATATTAATCATTTCTTTTTTTTGTACTCAAAATCTGTATGCTTATGATAACTTACCTAATGATCCAGAATTAGAAAAATTATTTTATCTTCAAAATATTAAAGCTTTAAATGCTTGGGAAATTAATGCAAAAAGCCCTGATGTTGTAGTCGCTGTTATAGATACTGGAGTTGATATATATAATCCTGACTTAGAAGGAAATATATGGATTAATACAGATGAAGTTATGGCTGATGGTATTGATAATGATGATAATGGATATATTGATGACTACTATGGCTGGGATTTTATAATTTCATCACCTGACCCTCGTCCTAAGTTTCATACTAAAAAAAATAAGATTGGAATTATACATGGTACTATTGTAGCTGGAGTAATTGGAGCTCGGGGGAATAATGATTTTGGAGTAACTGGACTTACTTGGGAAACTAAAATTATGTCTCTTCGCGCTTTAAACGCTGTTGGTTCTGGTGATATGGAATTTACTATTGAAGCTATTTATTACGCTGTAGATAATGGTGCAGATATTATTAATTTAAGTATCATAGGAGATGCTTTTCATGATGAATTAGAAAAAGCAATTAAATATGCTTATGACAATAATGTAGTCTTAGTAACAGCTGCAGGTAATAATGTAGAAGGTGAAGCAGAAATGGACCTTGATATTTTACCTCGTTATCCAGTTTGTATTGATTCAAATAGAAATTATGTACTAGGCGTTGGTTCAGTTAATCCAGATGATGAAAAATCATATTATTCTAATTATGGTTCAGATTGTCTTGATTTAGTAGCTCCTGGTGAAAATATATATAGTCTTAGAGTTTATGAACCAATTTTTGGTGATTATCAAGAATATTTTGGTGGCTATTACTCTGGTACTTCAATGGCAGCACCTTTAGTTAGTGCTACTGCTGCCCTTATAAAAGGTTTAAGACCGGAACTATTAAATTATGAAATATATGATTTAATAATAAATAATACTGATGATATAGATAATTTAAATTTAAAATACAAGACAAAATTAGGAAGTGGTAGATTAAATACTTACGAGTCATTATTAGCAGCTGCTTCATATGAATCTGAAGTTATGACTACTTACTTAGCACCTAAGTCTGGTTTTAAACCAGAAGTTAGAATTTTTAATAATGAAGGTCAGGTTATAAAAAGCTTTTTAGCATATAATGAAAATTTTATCGGAGGTGTTAATTTAGCTTCTGCTGATTTAGACGATAATGGAATTAAAGAGATTATAACTGGAGCAGGTACTTCGGGTGGTCCGCACGTTAGAATATTTAATCAGAATGGGGAAGTATTAAAACAATTTTTTGCTTATGATATTAATTTTGATGGTGGTGTTTTAGTTGATGCTGGAGACGTAGATAATGATGGAGAAATTGAAATAATTACTGCACCTCAAAAAAATGCTAAACCTTTAATTAAAATATTTAATTCTGATTTAGAATTAGAATCTGAATTTTTGGCTTTTGATGAAAGTTATCGAGGTGAATTAAATTTAACATTAAGTGATATAAATGGTGATGGTAGTAGCGAGATAGTTGTTAATTCGGGTCAAGAAGTTAAAATATTTACAAATAGTGGTAAGTTAATTCATAAATTTAATATATCTGTAAATAATTTATCTAATGATGTTAGAGTTATAGCTTCCAATCTATATGGTGATATACGTAGTGAGTTTATAGTAATAGCTGGTACTACTGATAAAGCTTTTGTAAATATATTTAGTACAACTGGTAACTTAGAATATAGTTGGCAGGCATTTAATGAGTTTGATTTACATGACTTAGATATAGCTGTGGGTAATTTTAACAAAGGACCAAATAAAGAAGTATTAGTTATTAATAAGAATCTATTAAGAGTATATAGTTTTAATGGTGAGTTGCTAGATGAATTAGTTGTTGATTATAATAATCAAGGAGTAAATATTGTATATTAAAAAAAGTTGCCAAATACTACATATTTAGGGTATAATATATTCTGATTTATATGGATTTAAGTATTATCATTCCAGTATATAATGAAGAGAAAGTTATTGAATCTACGCTTGTTGATATAGTAGATTTTTTAAAAAGTCTTCACTTTGAATATGAGATTATTGTTGTTGATGATGGAAGTTTAGATAATACTAAAAAAATAGTTAATAGCTTGAATATTGATAACTTAACATTACTTGAACATAGTAAAAATATGGGTAAAGGCTTGGCTGTTAAAGATGGTGTCTTATTTTCAAAAGGTGATTATATATTATTCATGGATGCTGATAGTTCTACGACTATTAATCATTTAACTAGTCTTATAACTAGTCTTAAATCAAATAATGCTCATATTGCAATTGCTTCTCGTGAACATAATGAATCGATAATTAAAACACGTCAAAGCACGTACAAAGAAGCATTTGGTAGGTTTGGTAATTTATTTATGAATTACATACTAAAGCTCGATCTTAAAGATACTCAGTGTGGTTTTAAATTATTTAAGAAAGAAGTTAAAGAAATTTTTAAAAAGCAGACTTTAAATGGTTTTAGCTTCGATATGGAGCTATTGTACTTAGCTAAGAAGTTAAATTACAAAGTTATTGAAGTGCCAATTACTTGGTCAAATAATATTCATTCAAGTGTTAAGTTAAAAGATTATTTTAAAACAATATTAGATATATTTAAAATTAAATTTAAAAACTATGGGTAAGCAAAATAGTATATTAGTTTTTGGAGGAGCTGGTTTTGTAGGAAGTCATTTATGCGAAGAACTAGTTAAAAATAATCAGGTTATTTGTGTTGATAATTTTAAAACATCTTCCATGGAAAATATTAGGTATTTATTACAAAATCCTAATTTTATTTTCATAAAACATGATATTAATGATCTACTTGATTTAAATACACAGCCTGAACTTAAAAGATTTAATGTAGAAACTCAAGGTATTCAGGAAGTATACAATTTAGCATGTCCTACCAGCGCTAAGAATTTTGATGAATTTGTTATTGATACTGTTTTATCTAATTCTCAAGGTGTTAAGAATATCCTAGACTTAGTATTAAAATATGATGCTAAGTTTTTACATTTATCATCTGCTGTTGTTTATGGAGCTCGTTCCAAAAATAATGTTAAAGAAGAAGACAACGGGCAAGTTGATTTTTTAAGTCCACGTGCTTGTTATGATGAAGGTAAAAGATTTGCTGAAACTTTAATTACTACATATAGTAATTTTCATAAAAAGAATTTTAAAATCGCACGTCTCTTTAGAACATATGGACCTCGTATGATGTTAAATGATGGTCAAATGATGCCTGATTTTATGTTAGATGCTTTAGAAAATAGAGATTTAGTAATATATGGTGATAAGAAATTTGAAACTTCTTTACTATATATTGATGACGCTATTGCTGGTTTAACTAAATTTATGGATTCTGATCTTTCCGGTGCTTTAAATATCGGTAATCATGAATCAATAACTTTAAATAAAGTTGCTGAGATGATTATTAGTAAAGCAGATTCTAGTTCTAAGATTGTATTTAAATCACCCCTAATGTTTATGACTCCTTTATCATTACCAGATATTTCTAAAGCTAAGAATGAATTAGATTGGTTTGCTTTAACTAAATTAGAAGATGGAATAAATAAGACATTAGATTATACTAGAGCTAATAAACAATTATTAAGTACTCAATATCAAGAATCATTAAAATAAATAAAATTATGAACAAATACATTTTTACTTCAGAATCAGTTACTGAAGGACATCCAGATAAAGTATGTGATCAGATTTCTGACGCTATTTTAGATGAATTAATTAAGCAAGATCCAGAATCAAGAGCTGGAATTGAAACTCTTGTTACTACAGGTTTAGTAGTTATTGCTGGGGAAATTAGAACTAAAGGTTATGTTGATGTTGCAGACATCGCAAGATCTGTCATAAATGACATTGGTTATGATAATGGTAACATTGGATTTTCTGGTGATGACGTTGGAGTTATTGTAGCTATTGATGAACAGTCTCCAGATATATCTCAGGGCGTTGATTCGGGTAAAGGTAAATTTAAAGAGCAAGGTGCTGGTGATCAGGGTTTAATGTTTGGTTATGCATGTCGTGAAACTAGAGAGCTAATGCCATTACCAATTAGCTTAGCTCATAAAATGAGTAAGAAGTTATCTACTGTAAGAAAGAATAAGAAATTACCATATCTTAGACCTGATGGTAAAACAGAACTTGCTATAGAATACGTAGATGGTAAGCCTAAACGTATTGATACAGTAGTAATTGCAGCTCAACATGATGAAAATGTAAGTGGTAAGAAATTAGAGCGTGATATTATTAAACATGTTATAAAACCTGTAGCTGGAAAATACTTGGATAAAAAAACTAAAATATTTGTTAATGCTACCGGTAAATTTGTTAAAGGTGGTCCGCCTGCTGATGCTGGACTTACTGGACGTAAAATTATCGTAGATACTTATGGTGGACAAGGACGTCATGGTGGTGGTTGTTTTTCTGGTAAAGATCCTTCTAAAGTAGATAGAAGTGCTTCATATATGGCTAGATATATTGCTAAGAATATTGTGGCTTCTAATTTAGCTTCAAAATGTGAAGTTCAACTCTCCTATGTTATAGGTCGTGCTTTACCTGTTAGTGTTATGATAGAAACTTTTAATACTGGTAAGGTTAGTGATGAAAAATTAGAGAAAATTGTTAGAAAACATTTTCCATTAAAGCCAGCTGATATTGTAAGACACTTGAAGTTAAAGCGTCCTGTATATAGAGACACTGCTGCCTATGGACATTTTGGAAGAAATGGCTTTAGTTGGGAAAATACAGATAAAGTTAAAGCGCTTAAAAAATATTTATGAAAATTTTAGTTACGGGTGGAGCTGGTTTTATTGGTTCACACTTAGTAGACAAATTAATAGCTAAGAAACATAAAGTTATTGTAATTGATAACCTGACTACAGGTTACCAGAAGTTTGTTAATCCCAAAGCTAAATTTATTAAAATTGATACTCGTAGTAAAAAACTACTTGAGGTTTTTAAGAAAGAGAGGCCTCAAGTAGTTTTTCATTTAGCTGCTCAAAAGAGCGTACCATTTTCTTTAAAAAATCCAGCACTTGATGCAGATATTAATATAAATGGTTCATTAAATGTAATTGATGCTTCTTTGAGTGTTAAAGTAAAGAAATTTATTTTTATTTCTACAGGTGGTGCTATTTACGGAGAAACTAAAGATTTGCCAACTCCAGAAACTGCTAAGGAAAAACCAGATTCACCTTATGGTAATGCTAAATTAACAATTGATAACTATTTTAAAAATTATTACTTACCAGTTCGTAAATTAAATTACGTATCACTTCGTTTAGCTAATGTTTATGGTCCGCGTCAAGATCCTTATGGTGAAGCAGGAGTTATCGCTATATTTATCTCAAATCTATTAAATAACAAGCAATCATATATAAATGGTACTGGTAAACAAACTCGTGATTTTATTTATGTAGATGATGTAGTAAATGCTTGTATTAAATCCATTAGTAAAGGTAAGGGGATATATAATATAGGGACTAGTAAAGAGATTTCAATTAGTAAGCTATATTCTAACATCTCTAAGTTAATAAATGAAAAAAAAGTAAAATATAAGAAAGCTATACCAGGTGAAGTAATAAGAAGTGTTTTAAAGTGTCAGAAAGCTAAGAGAGAATTAAATTGGAAGTCTCAAGTAACTTTAGAACAAGGCATAAAAAAAACTATTAACTATTTTAAATAACATATGAATATACTAGTAACTGGAGGCGCCGGTTTTATAGGATCACATTTATGTGACCATTTAATAAAAGAAGGACATGTAGTAACATGTCTTGATAATTTATTAACTGGCTCTAAAGAGAATATAGAACATTTATTAAATAATGATAATTTTAAATTTGTTGAACATGATATAACTAATGAATATGATAATGGACCATTTGATCAAATATATAATTTAGCATGTCCTGCATCACCAATTCATTATGTTAAAGAACCGATGGAAACGATTAGAACCAATGTAATTGGTATGGACAATATGTTAAAGTTAGCTTTAAAACATAAAGCAAAAATATTACAAACATCTACCTCAGAAGTATATGGAGATCCTCAAGTTCATCCGCAACCAGAAACATATTGGGGCCATGTTAATCCAATTGGACCTCGTTCATGTTACGATGAAGGAAAAAGATGTGCTGAAACTCTTTGCTATGACTATCATAAAAAATATAATCTTGATGTTAAAGTCGTCAGGATTTTTAATACTTACGGACCTCGTATGCAATATAATGATGGTAGAGCATTACCTAACTTTGTAAAACAATCTTTACTTAATGAATCACTTACTATTGCTGGTGATGGTAGTACTACCAGAGCTTTTAGTTATGTTTCTGATTTAATACGTGGTTTAACTACAATGATGAATAAAGATAACTATTTTGGTCCAGTTAATTTAGGTAATCCTGATACTGAGTTATCTATGAAGGAACTTGCTAAAAAAATAATTAAATTAACCAGCTCTAAAAGCGAGATAACATATTATCCCTTACCTAAAGATGATCCAATTAAAAGAAGACCAGATATATCCGTGGCTAAGAAAGAACTAAATTGGCAACCTGAAATAAGCATAGAAGATGGTTTAAACAATACCATTGAATATTTTAAGAAGAAATTAAACATTTAAAATGAGTAAAAGAATTTTAATTTATTCTACTGCATATTATCCATTTGTTGGAGGTGCAGAAATCGCTATTAAAGAAATAACTGATCGTTTAGAAGATTTTGAATTTGTTATGATAACTGCTCAGTTAGATAGTAAATTATCAAAAGTTGAAAAGATAGGTAATATTGAAGTACATAGAATAAGTTGTTTTTTACCAAGCTCTAAGCTAGCTAAATTTAAGTTAGCTTTCAAAGGCCATAAACTAGGTTTAAAATTACACAAAGAGAAGCCTTTTGATATAGTTTGGTCTATGATGGCTTCGTATAGTGGTTTTGCGGCTTTAAAGTTTAAATTAAAGAGTAATCTTAAATATTTACTAACTTTGCAAGAAGGAGATCCTATTGAAGAGATTTTAGAAAAAGTAAGATTTAGAAAAAAAACATTTAGCAATATATTTAAAAAAGCTGATGGTTTACAATCAATAAGTAATTATTTACATGCCTGGGGTAATAAGATGGGATTTAAAGGTAGTCAGAGCGAAGTAATACCAAATGGTGTAGATATTAGTAAATTTACTAAAAAATATTCTAAAGAAGAAATACAAAGTAAAAGAAATTCATTTGGTTTTCCAGATAATTCTAAAATTGTAGTTACAGCATCTAGGCTCGTTAAAAAAAATGGTGTAGCTGATGTAATAAGAGCACTGGATAAATTACCTGAAGAATATTGTTTTTTAATATGTGGTGATGGTGAGTTAGAGAATGAATTAAAAAGTTTAAGTAAAGATTTAAAAAAACGTGTTAAGTTTTTAGGCTTTGTATCACATGATGAGTTACCACTTATATACAAAGCAGCGGATATTTTTATACGTCCTTCTTTAACTGAAGGACTTGGCAATTCATTTTTAGAAGCTATGGCTTCAGGATTACCTACAATTGGAACTTTGGTTGGGGGTATTCCTGATTTTTTGGAAGATGGTAAGACTGGTATAGTTTGTCAGCCTGGAGATATAGATTCAATAGTTAAAGCTATTACCAGAGCAAGTAAATTATCTGATGATGAAAAAAAAGAATTACATAGTAATTCAATGAAATTAGTTAATGAAACTTTTAATTGGGATAGTGTTGCAAATAGAATGGAACATTTATTTAAAATATTATGAAAAAGGTAATTATTGCATCTAAAAACCCAGTTAAAATGAAGGCCACAAAAATTGGTTTTGAAAAAATATTTCCTAATGAAGAATTTGAATATGATAGTATTGCAACTCCTGATGTATCTGAACAACCTGTTAGTTCTAAAGAAACAATGAATAATGCTTTAAGCAGAGTAAATAGTGCTGAAGAAAGTTTTCAAAATGCTGATTATTGGGTAGGTATTGATGGAGGTATAGAAAGAATGGGTCAAGAGATGGAATTATTTGCATGGATTATTATTAAATCTAAAGATTTAGTTGGTAAATCTAAAACAGGTACATTTTTTTTACCTAAAGAAGTTATAAAATACATTGATGATGGTAAAGAACTAGGTGAAGCAACAGATATTGTTTTTAAACAAAATAATTCAAAGCAAAATAGTGCTACGGTTGGTATTTTAACAAATGATATAATCGATAGAACTAAATATTATACTGAAGCTATTATTTTAGCTTTAATACCATTTAAGAATAAAAATTTAAAATTTTAAATAAATTTGAATAATTTATGAAAATATCAATAATAGGCACAGGTTACGTAGGATTAGTTTCAGCTGTAGGACTAGCTGAACTGGGTCACGAAATCTGGGGTGTAAATAGATCACCTGAAAAAATAGAGAAATTAAAAAAAGGTCAACAAATATTTTATGAACCTGGTCTTTCTAAATTACTTAAAAAGAATTTAAAGAAAAATAGATTGCACTTTGGTACAGATCTAGAAGAAGCTATAAATAATACAGATTATGTTTTTATTTGTGTTGGTACGCCTCCTAAAAAAGATGGTGGAGCAGATTTATCAGCTGTTAAAACTGTAGCTAAACAAATTGCTAAAGTTGCTAAAAGAAATTTAATAGTTATTGATAAAAGTACAGTACCTATTGGTACAGCTAGAATGGTACAAAGTATATTGAATAAGAATAAACATAAGTTTGAAGTTGTAAGTAGCCCTGAATTTTTAAGAGAAGGTAAAGCAGTTGAAGATTTTTTTCATGGTGATAGATTATTAATAGGTGCAGATAATAAGCAAACTGCTAAAAAAGTAGCAAATATATATAGTAAGCTTAAAACACATAAAATGATTACCGATTTAGAAACAGCTGAACTTACTAAATACGCTTCTAATGCATTTTTAGCAACTAAAATATCTTTTATTAATGAAATTGCTAACCTATGTGAAAAAGTAGGGGCTAATGTAGAAGAAGTAGCTTATGGCATGGGCTTAGATAGGAGAATAAATCAATATTTTTTAAATGCAGGCATTGGTTACGGTGGTAGTTGCTTCCCCAAAGATGTTAAAGCTTTAAATCATATTTCAAAAGTTAATGGTTTTGATTTTAAAATATTAAAAGCTGTTTTAGATGTAAATGAGAGACAAAGAAAATTAGTATATAATAAAGCAAAAAAAGAACTAGGTTCACTAAAAGGTAAAACAGTTACTATACTAGGACTAGCTTTTAAAGATAATACAGATGATATACGTGAATCACCGGCTATTGATTTAATTAAATGGTTTAGTAAAGCAGGATCCAAAGTAAAAGCATATGATAGGGAAGCACAAGAGAATTCTAAAATGCTTTTAAAGGATAAAGCTACTTGGTCTAAAAATCCATATGATGCTTGTAAAAATAGTCAGTTAGTTATTATTGCTACTGAGTGGCCTAGCTTTAAGAATCTAGATTGGGCTAAGATAAAAAGAAGCATGAAGAAAAAAGTAATAATAGATGGTAAGAATTTATTAAGTAGAGATAAAATGGAAAAGTTAGGTTTTAAATATATAGGCGTAGGTAAATAATATATGAAGACATTCATTATAATTCCATGTCTTAATGAATCAGAAAATATTGTTAAAGTGATTAATTCTGTTAAAGAGTATGGTCAAGTAGTAATTGTTGATGATTGTTCAATAGATAATAGTTATGAACTTGCTTTAAATCAAGGTATAGTTGTTTTAAAACATTACATTAATCGCGGACAAGGAGCATCTTTAGAAACAGGTGATAGATATGCTTTAAAACATGGAGCTGACATTGTAATTCATTTTGATTCTGATGGTCAGCATAATAGTTTAGAGATTCCTAAATTGATTGAACCATTACTTTTAGGTAAAGTAGACATAGTACTTGGTTCTAGATTTTTAAACAGTACTGATAGTACACCGTTTATTAAAAAGTATTTTATTTTAAAACCAGCTATATTATTTCAAAATATATTACTTGGTTTAAATTTAACAGATACTCATAATGGTTTTAGAGCTTTAAATAGAAACGCTTTAAGTAAAATGCATATTAAACAAGATGGTATGGCTCATGCTACGGAAATAGTTAGTTTAATTAAAGAACATGATTTAAAATATGTTGAAGTTCCAGTAACTGTTAGTTATAATGAATTTGGGCAGGGCTTTATAGGTGGACTTCAAATATTAAAAGATTTATTATTTAGTAAATTAAATAAATAGTATGAATTATTTACCACTACAAATTATTGTTACTGTATTTTCCTTACTTGTAATATATAGGTTAATTAAAAAGTTTAAGGATAAAACATTAAAAATTGGTGAGTTTATTACTTGGTTTTTAATATGGCTTGGTGTTTTAGTAGTATTTTGGGTACCACAAACTACATCATATTTTGCTTTTTTCTTAGGTATAGGCAGGGGAGTAGATTTAGCTGTTTATGTTGCTGTACTTTTAATATTTTATTTAATTTTTAGACTATACTTAAAAGCTGATAAACAACAAAAAGAAATTACTAAATTAGTTAGGCATTTAGCCTTAAATGAGAGAGAAGAGGATAATGAATAAATTATGAAAAGAGTCGCTGTTATTATATTAAACTACAATGGTAAAAAGTATCTCCCTCCACTTATGGGGAGTCTTTTTAGCTACTTACCTAAAAACGTAGAACAAGAGATTATTATTGTAGATAATAATTCAAGTGATGATTCCATTGAATATGTTAAAAGTAATTATCCGCAAGTTAAATTAATTTTAAATAATGAAAACCTTGGTTTCGCAGCTGGTAATAACGTTGGTATGAAATATGCAATCGAAAATAATTTTGATTATATCATGCTTTTAAATCAAGATACTCAAGTAACTGAAGGTTATTTAGATAAATTAGTTGAGGAAATAGCCAGTGATGAAAAAATAAGTGCAGTACAACCTAAAATATTACTTTACCCAGAGACAGATAAAGTAAATAGTTTAGGGAATGTAATTCATTATCTAGGCTTTGGTTATACCTTTGGTCATAAAGAGTTAGATAAAAAGTCATTATTTAAAAGCAGAAATATTAATTATTGTAGTGGTGCTGCTTGTTTATACAAAGTATCTGTTTTAAAAAAAGTAGGTTTGTTTTATGATGAACTATTTATGTATCACGAAGATTTAGATCTTGGTTGGCGTATGAAGTTACTTGGCTATAATAATATAGTAGCTAAAACTAGTGTTGTTTATCATAGTTATGAATTTTCAAGAAGTATTAAAAAATATTATTATATGGAACGAAATAGATTTATTGTTATGTTTCAGAATTACAAACTAGGTACAATATTATTAATTTTGCCTGTTTTAGTTATAATGGAAATGGGACTATTACTTTTTTCTTTAAGTAATGGTTTTTTTAAAGAGAAGCTTAGAGTATATAAATATTTTTTAAAGAGAGAAAGTTGGCAGAAATTAAATAAAAAAAGAATTGAAGTACAAAGTAATAGAATATTAAATGATCAGCAAGTTGTTAAAAGATTTTCTGGTGAAATATTACATCAGGAAGTAAAAAGTAACTTATTAAATTTTATAAATCCCTTATTTGATTTATATTGGCAAGTAGTTAAAAGATTAATAATTTGGTAATTATATGAAGATAGCTCAAGTAGTTTCAACTTTTCCACCATACCGAGGAGGTATGGGTAATTTAGCTTGCTCAATTACTGATCAATTAAGTCTATTAAATTTTAATGTTACTGTTTTCACACCAAAGCGTGCTTTTAGTGATCATGATATTAAAAGTTATTACAGATTAATAAGTTGTAGATCTTTAGTTAGATTCGGTAACGCTGCTATTTTACCTCAACTAGCTATTAGATTATTTGCCTATGATATTGTTCATTTGCATTATCCATTTATTGGTAGTTCACTAGCTACTGTATTCCCTAAGTTAATAAGAGGTGATCAGCAAAAATTGATCATTCACTATCATATGGATTTAGTAGGTATTGGTTGGAAAAAATATTTCTTCCTATTTTATAATAAATTATTTTTAAAACTTGTTTTAAAGTTAGCTGACCAAATAATGGTAACTACCCTAGATTATGCTCGTGAGTCTATTATAGCTCCATATCTTAAAAAACATCCTGAGAAGTTTGTCGAAGTGCCAAATGGAGTTGATATTGATTTTTTTAAACCTCGATCTAAATCACCAAGCTTGGTGAGAAAATATGGTTTAGAGAATAAACAGGTTATATTATTTGTTGGAGCTCTAGATAGCGCTCATTATTTTAAAGGTGTAAATTATTTAATAAAAGCTTTTGAATTATTAAAAAGAGAAGATGTTAAATTATTGATTGTCGGTGAGGGTGATTTAAAAAAAGTCTATATGGATTTAGTTGAGTCATTTAATTTAAGTCATAAAGTAATATTTTTAGGCTATGTACCAGATGAACAATTAGTTAATTACTATAACTTATCAGATATATTTGTTTTACCATCAATTGATAAATCTGAAGCCTTTGGTATGGTGTTAATTGAAGCCATGGCTTGTGCTAAACCTGTTATTGCTACAGATTTAGCTGGTGTTAGAAAAGTTGTTGATGCTAGAGTAAATGGTAGGTTAGTTAAACCAAAAAATATTGAAGCATTAACTGCACAGTTTGAATATTTTTTAGAAAATGAAAGAAGAAGAATTAATTATGGTAAAAAAGGTAGAATTAAAGTAGTTAATGAATATAGTTGGTATGAAGTAGTTAAAAAAATAGTAGCTTGTTACGAGAAAGAATAATATGAAATATTGTTTAATAAATAATCTCTATCCACCTTTTTCAATAGGTGGTGCTGAAAATATAGTAGAAATAATTGCTAACTCTTTAAGTGTTAATGATCAAGTTTTAGTTATAACTTCAAGTAATAATGGAGATACAGAATTTAAAGAGATTCCTAATTTAAAAATAATACGTTTGCCCAGTAATAATATATATCACTATTTAGATAACAAGGATAAAAAAATATTTTTTAAATTAATTTGGCATATTAAAGATGTATTTAATTTTAAAACAGCGTCTTTAGTTAAAGATATTTTAAAACGTGAAATGCCTGATGTAGTTATGACACATAATTTAAAAGGCTTGTCATATGAAATACCTAAAGTAATACGTAAATTAAAATTAAAACATATTCATACCCTACATGATTATCAATTACTTGATCCTCATGGTTCATTACATAGAAAGGGAATTAATATTGAAAAATTACCTATTAGTTTAAGAGTATATAAAAATATATGTTCTAAACTGTTTAAGAATATACCATATATCATATCTCCATCTAAGTTTGTTTTAGATAAGCATTTAGAAAATGGTTTCTTTAAAAAATCTAAAACATTTGTTTTACCAAATCCAATTGTTTTAACAGATAAAAAACATTTAAAAAAGAATAATGAAAAAATTAAATTACTTTATCTCGGACAAATAGAAGAACATAAAGGAATACAATTTTTACTTGAATCATTTATTAAATATAATTCTGTAGATTTTGAATTACAAGTAGTAGGGGACGGTACACTTTTAAATGGGTTAAGCAAGAAATATGCTAGTGATCAAATTAAATTCTTAGGCAGAGTAGCTCATGAAGAAATAAATAATATATTTAATGATATTGATTTAACCATAATACCTTCAATCTGGTATGATAATTCACCTACTGTAATTTATGAAAGTTATGTGAATAATACACCTGTTTTAGTCTCAAATATTGGTGGCTCTAAAGAATTAGTAGAAGAGGGTAAAACTGGCTTTATTTACAAATATAATCAATATAGTGATATGTGTGCTAAATTAGATAAAATAGCTCAAAATAGGGCAGATTTAGCTAAATATGGGGCAAATGGTTACGAATTCATTAAACAATTTGAAGTATCTAAATATATAGATAAATTAAAGAATATATGAGTAGTTTTAGAGAGATAAAAAGTTATTTAAATACTAAGTGTAAGGTAAAAGATGATATATTTATTTATCTACCTACACTTACTGATTTCCAGAAAAAAGAGATAGAATTTCATGAAAATGACAGATCTAATGAAAAAGATGTACATCAATTAAATAGTTTAAGAAATCAGTATTATCATAAGTTATTTTCTAAATATTTTAATGCTTTAAAAAAAGAAAGCATAATTTTAGAAATAGGCGTTGGTATTGGTTACGATTTAATACCTCTGCTTAAAAAAGGTTTTAAGGTAATAGCAACTGACATATCAGAAAGTACTTTAAAAGATTTAAAAAATTATATTAATACTAATTACTCTGAGTATAAAGAAAATATTATTTATTTAGTTTCTGATGGTCAGAATTTACCTCTTAAAGATAATTCCATTGAAGCTATTTTAATTGTAGCTACTCTGCATCACTTTGAAGATCAAAATAAGCTAGTTACTGAATTAAAACGTGTTTTAGATAGTGGTTACTTAGTACTAGGCATGGAACCATCTAAATTCATGATGTCATTTACTAAACTATTTAAGAATTCAGATAAATTGAGAGTTCATAAAGGACATAGTGAAGCTGATGAAACTCATTTAGGGTATTTAAAAAGTGATTTTAAAAAGTTAGGTAAAGTTATACGTATTAAAAGAGTTTGGTTACTTCTTGGATTTTTGCATTATTTTTTAGAAGCTATATATAGATTATTTAAATTAAAAAAGAGGATTAAAATTCCTCTTGTTATTGAATACATATTTTTAGTATTTGATGAAATATTACTTTCTATTCCAATAATAAACTCAATTAATTTTCATTGGTTAGTGGTTATTAAATTTTAAATATTACTTAAATAAAAAAGCCCGAGGTAAAACCAAGGGCTTTTGTAATATTTATTAAAATATTACTTATTTTACTAATACTATTTTTTGTAGTTCAGTAAAATTTCCAGCAATCATACTAACTAGGTAAATACCACTTGAAAAATCTGTGGCATTCCAGGTTATTTGATAATTACCAGATATTTGGTATTCATTGACTAATGAATATACTTCGCGTCCTGATATATCGTATACTATTATACTTACATCAGAATCATGAGGTAGATCATAGCCAATAGTTGTTATTGGATTGAATGGATTGGGATAGGCAGGAGATAGTTTGAATAAACTAGCTGTCTCAACTATATTTGTTGGAACTTTATTTCCAAGCCAATCAGCTACTATTGCTTTTTCAATTTTCATCTCACCGGAGTATTCGAAAACTATTTCATTTAATTCTGAACCATCCATACTAATCATGATAATCTCATTACCATTTTGTTTCATTATCCAACCATTTGGATAGTTGGTAATAGTGAAATCGCCAGTTGTTAGTAGCTGTATGCCTGCAATATCTCCATCAACTTTGAGTGAGCCGTTGTTAAACAGGAGATTAATTAATTCAGGAGATGATCTTCCTACAGGTTCATCAATAATTATGAACAGTATTTGTACTGCATCTAAAACATTGATTTCATTATCTTCGTTCATATCACTAGCCCAGAACGTATATTCAGAACTGATTATTGTTTCAAGTGCTATACCAATTACTTGTACCAGATCCACTACATCAATTTCTTCATTGCCATCAATGTCACCTTTCATGCCTACTTGGATAGAACCAGAATCAGCAACAGTCAGATTTAGTGGTTGTCCTTCAGAATTACTTACAGAATATTCACCAATGTAAAATTCAATATTACTTCCTGGAATAGCATCCTCATTGACATATCCCGTAATTATTAAATTTTCCAAGTAATATCCTACCCATTCACCATCCTCTTCAATTACTTGATTAAATGGATTTTGAACTCCAATGAATTCATATGTACCACCAAAATCAGCAGCATATGAGAATTCAAATGAAGACTCATGTTGCCAGAATGTAACTGCATTTGGGGAGTCGATTAGTTCGAATTGGATTCCAGGAAGAGGATAATCTGAAACAATATTGATAATCAATTCAGTGTGTTCATTTGGAATTGTATAGCCATTAATAATAAACATACCTATATTCTCTTCTCCATCAGTTATGAAGATTTCAGGACCCACGGCTGGTAATTGATGCGTGTGAACTTCAAAACCATACATACTATCTTTTAAGATGAAATTATCCTCTTCAATTGATATATGGATAATTTCATTTAGCTCAGCATCTGGATCAACGTCGGCTGCCAAATAGAAGAGGAAATTACTTTCACTTGGTAATCCATAGTTAGGTTCAATTATATAACCATTTTCAATAGTATTACCATAGAGAAAATTTACTTGATTTTCATAGTCATTGAGGCTATTATATAATCTAATATTTTGAAGGCTTTCAATACTAGAAATAGTAAAGTTAACAGCTTCAAAGTGAAGATTATTTTCCATTACATAACCTCCAAATTCCCATAACAAGACATTTTGATCGCCAGGTTGAACAGAAATATCATTAAATTCATAACCGGAACTATTTATATAAGCATCACCGACTTCAGCATTGCCAATAGAAATTACATTTCCTATTATCATTAAGTTATCATCTGGATTCATATCTTCATAGATTACTTCAAGTATTTCATTATGAGTATTTCTTGCAAATACTTCAGATATACCTAGGTAAAATGTGTCACCTGCAGATGGCATCGCAACATCAAGCGTAAATGTAAATGTATAATTGGTTTCTGAAAGATACAATCCCTCAAAAAGAGCTACATCATTATCAAAACTTGATAGCGAAGCAAATTCTGTCCTTTCAGGACCAAAGTTTTGCCATATGGTAATATCTGAATATTGAATAGATTCTGTTGACCCACTGATTGTAGCAGCAAATCCATCAAGTAATACGTTGTATTCAGAATCAATAACCATATCTACAATTAGTACGGGAGCGTTATTTGCTAGCCTTGCACAGGTATATGAACCTTGGTTATTTTCATTTAAAGAAAGCGTTAGTGTTTGAGCATGTCCGATGGACATTATTAACATAAGTGTAAAGACGATATTTTTCATCTTTTCTCCTTTTCTTGTTTATTTATTCTTTTATCAACGTTCGGTAACATAAATACTTAACCTTTTAAAAAAGGTATTGAATTATGTTCATTTTATTAATTTTTTAGTGTTATTTTACTTAAATATATTGACGAATAACTTATATAAGTTATTACGTATATTATTAGTAAATAACGTAAAATATAGCAAAAATAGTATATTTTGTCAATAAAAAAGCCCGAGGTAAAACCAAGGGCTTTTGTAATATTTATTAAAATATTACTTATTTCAGTAAAACTACTTTTTGAGTTTTGTTGAAATTTTCTGCTACCATCGAAACTAGGTAAACGCCAGATGGTAAATCATTGGCATTCCAAGTTATTTGATAGTTACCAGAATTTTTCTGTCCTTCGTAAAGAACAGTTATTTCTTTGCCATTCATATCATAGACTATGATTTGAATAATAGAATCATCTTTTACTGAATATTCAATCGTAGTTACTGGATTGAATGGATTAGGGTAAGGAGCATTAAGTTTGAAGTTATTAGGAATAACTTCGTTAATTGGAATTTCATTTCCTGACCAATCAACAAGTAGAGCATCAACTATGTTTAGATTACCAGTATATTCAAATATTATATTTGGTAATTCTGAACCGTCAGCGCTTATTGCTAATATGGTATTTCCATTTTTTTCAAACATCCAACCATGAGGTAGGAAAATTTGATTAATTTGGAAATCTTCGGAAACTTTGAATTGAAATCCAGCAATGTCACCGTCTGCTTCAATCTTAAACTGATTATTATCTACTGAGATTGTTGCCTGTGAAGGTAACGATCGTCCTAGATCAAGTTGCAGAATAGCATCAACCAGTAGAACTACATCAACTATATTAAGAGTTCCATCTTCATTCATATCAGCAAGTAGGAGTTGATACTCTGTCGGTAAGTTGAATATCCAGCTTATTAATTGAACGATGTCTACGATATTAATCATGCCATCATTATTCAAATCACCTCTGAGATCAGCACCACTACAACTGAGTATTCTAACTACATCAAGTTGATTTATGAGGTGGCCATTGAACCAGTCCATTGAACTGAGCCAACCATCATCATTAGTGTCGGTATGAAAGTTATTACCATCAGTACCAGTCATGTCTGACCAAATCATATATGCACCAGTACCATCATTCTCACCATCAGAACTTAGACAATATTGTCCAGGTCCTAGATCCATATCTTCACCTTCACAAGATGGTTCAAGATACATTGGTGGAAGATAATCGGTGTCACCATCATACATATATGTTGCGATTTGATCACAGCTACCAGCGCCTGTATTTACATTATCGGCTGCAGCCTTCAAAATGTAGTACTTTGAAGTCCCAGCAGGAATTAATCGATCATCATTGAAAACAAGGAATATATCATGAATACTTATTGATTCATCGTAGTAAAGATAATCAGTCAAAGCAGTAAGTTCAGTGCCTGGATAGTTTCCATGGAATATCTGATAACTGTCAGCTCCTGATGATCCTGCAATAAGCAGAGTAGCATCTTCATAACTATTTCCTTCATAGATTTGAAAGTTGCTTAGCCTTAATAAATTACCTGTTGGAATATCATCCAATAAGTTTAATTTAAAACCTTGCTTCTTATAACCTATGGAAGTATTAGCTTCTGCAGCTTCAACTCGCCAACGATACAGTTCTGCTGGACCGTTGAAAAAAATTGTGCTGGTTTCAGTATCAGGAGTGATAGTTGGAACATTACCATGAACAATCATATCATTACCATAAATATTCCAGTTATTACTAGTAGCAGTAAAAATTGAACCAGATTCACCATGAGCTTCAAAGTTATCATCATAATCAAATTTAGCATTTATTACATCACCAGTATACGCTTCATATGTTTGGTTGATAATTGGGACACTAAATGTAACTTCAACAATTCTTGAGCTATTAACAGGTATAAATAATGGATTTGATGTGATATCAAAGTCCATATTACCAAATAGTTGAACTACCTCAGCAACAATTTCTTCACCAGCTTCATTTTGATACCTAATTGTTCCTAAATCAACTGATCGATTGAATAGATTACCATTGTCTTGTCTAATACGAAGCTTGTTAACATGAAATGACTCATTAGTAGCTTGGAAGTTTAGATTAAGCATAGGAACATCATAAGTACCAGCAATAATATTCGTAGTAACAGGTTGATCCCATCCAGTAACATTTAATGTGCCAGCATTAGTGATTTTTAATCGATATGAGTTATTGAATGAAGACGATGAACCATTGACATCAGTGATAGACCAAGAAGTGCCATCGTTATCAGTTAGAGTAACATTATTTCCAT
This sequence comes from bacterium, assembly GCA_018672055.1. Classification (GTDB taxonomy): domain Bacteria; phylum Patescibacteriota; class Patescibacteriia; order UBA1558; family UBA10009; genus JABHGM01. The sequence continues at coordinate 591,446 of JABHGM010000001.1, forward strand.
TCGAATCAACTATTATTAAATCATAAATAGTTGCAATATTAACCTTTATATACTTATTACCTGGGAAGGTAATTGAGTATGCATTATGAGCGATATCACCAACAACTTTCATTATATGAGTTTCGTTAACAGGAATGATCATGTTCATATCGTTAAATGAAGCAGCGCCGGTAGTTGAACTAAAAGCCTCTATAGTTTCATTTAGGTTAGTGGTCATATTTGGGTCAACTGTAATATCATATAGTCTTAAGTTTGAAACCATGTCACTGATATATACATATTCACCATCACCAGTGCCTTGTCTTCTGACCATACAATTTATAGGATCTATACCAATATATCCATAGAGAGTAAGTGATGAAATGGTCATGTCAGAACCTGGTCCAGCATTAAAAGCAATTTCTCCAAGATTTATATTAGTAAGACCTTGAACAACGTTAACCTCTGCCGGGTTTGATGCTAATGCAACACCAAGTGATGAAGCTACTACCGTCATATGATTACCTTGGGTATAGGTTGATGGTGTGATATCTGTTATCCATTCATTAGTATCTGTATTTAACATCCCGTTTAAAGGACTGATTGAATATGGAGTTTCAGGTGATGTATACCATTGACCAGTAGATCCAAGTACAGAATAGTAACCACCAACTGAATTATTCCCAAGATCCATAATGATAGCAAAGTTTCTGGTTTGACTTGTATAGAAATCAAATGAGTCTGTAAAATCGTAATATACACCATTATCATCGTTGTTAATGTTCATAAAATCTGAGCAATCGACTGATGCAGTACTTTCGCCATTATCAGTGTCTACAATATGAATATTATAGATCCCTTCTGTACATGATAACGAAGATGTATCAAGATCAGTGGACCATTCATGTAATTCAACTCGGAGGCTTTGAAGTTCTGAATTTGTTCCAGCAGTTATAGAGAATTCCATAAAGGTAACATCATTTGTACCATATCCATAAACATTTGGTTCAGGACCTAAGAATTCTACATAAACACTATTTTCACCAGATTCAGGTATTACCGCTAGATTAGCACCATATATGATTTCATCATTTGGCCATAGGTAAGTGACTTCAGGATTATAATCCCATTCTTCGGGAATGAAGAAGAATTGTCCTTCAGTACCACCTAGATTTTCAGTATAGATTCGTAAGCTAATTGAGTTAGCTTCATCAGGCATTAGATAGAAAGCTGTCTGTTCATTAAAGAACATAACTTGTGACCAACCACTATCATCCGTCAAATGATACGAAGAAACCATTGGAGTAATCGGTTCACCATCATATCCAAGTATTTCTGCATAGAAACTACTTGAACCGATTGAACCATCAGCATAGAACTTCATATTTTGAATATATGTCTCGATATTGTTGTAGATATCTAAGCTGATTACAGTATAGGGCAATCCGGCAGGGATTTGCCCATCTTCATGACTTTCGTAAAAAGCTACAACTCCTTCATCCCGAGTATTCAGTTCAGGTGTATTATTAACCAGTTCCATGATATCCAGATCTGGATTAACACTAGAAACTAGGTTGTATTCGGTATCAATTCCAGCAAACATTACTGAAATAACGATCAATGGAATAAATAATGTTTTCATTTATTTCCCCTTTATTTGTTTACTTATTCATTTTTCAACGTTCGGTAACATAAATACTTAACCTTTTAAAAAAGGTATAGAATTATGTTCTTTTTTTAATTATTTATTGTTATTTTACTTAAATATATAGACGTATAACCTATATAAGTTATTACGTATATTATTAGTAAATAACATAGAAATATAGCAGAAATAGCTTATTTTGTCAATAATAAAACTAACTTTTACTATAAGTTAGTTTATAATATATATTTAATTAACGTATTCAAATATATAGTTTTTACCATCAATAGCATACCAGTAATCAGCACTTTGCTTATGTTCTAAGATCCTGTCTTTAGCATCAAACCAATAATCATTTATTACTAAGTAAATAGTATTAACATCAGTTAAATATCTAGCAGTAGCAATAACATCTACTGTTTTTTCTTTAGCATAGGCTAAGTCTTCATATAATTCATATAATCTGTTGCCTGTAGGTACTGGGTAAAAGTAGAAATCATTATGATAATATTTATAACTAAGCTCAGAAATTGCAGAAGCAGAAACTGGTTGAGCAGCTAGAACTATGTATGGTCTACCTTGATTTAAGTTTTCTAAAAAGTTAACTGTTTTAATATCAGTAACAGATGTTGAAAAACCATGATCCTCACTTATCTTATCAATTCTTGGATATGAAAGATAAAAAGAGGTGGTAAAGGCTAAAGAAATTAAAATAGTGGAGAGAAGAATAAAAGTGGAACTTTGTTTTAATAGTTTATTAATTAATAAATAGAAAGCTAAAATGATGAGAGGCAGTAAAAAGTAAAGACTCATTTCTAAAACTCGAATAGGATAATTTTGTTGTTCGTGAGATAGCAAACTAAAAAATGAAATACCTGTAACTAGTATTAAATAATTAGCTAGCATGATTAAAGTCATAACTGGATAAATACTAAAACGTTTAAATCTTTTTTTAGTAATTAAAAATATTACAGTAATAGCTATTAAAAATACTAAGAATGCTATTATGTTATACCCATAGTTATATATTAAATCATAAATTGAAATAAAAGGACGATAGAATAATGAGTAATCTTGATTACTTAAAACAGTAGCTAAGTTTTGAGTCCAATTACTATTTAAACCAACTTTCATTTCTGATAGTGTTTGGGAGTTAATAAAAAAGGCAAAAGGCAAGGCAAAAAAAGAAACAACTACTATTTCCCAGAATATACTTTTACTTAAAAGTTTAGGCAGAGTAAGTCTAGATCTATGATATATAAATAGTAAAACAATAAAAATAATACAGGGTATACCAGCTAAAGGATGAATAGCTAGAGTCATGAGCGATAGTAGAGCAAGTGGCCAAATAGCAACCTTAGGATGAGATATAAAGTAAATACCTAAAAATATAGTAATTAGTAGAAATACATTAGCTAAAGCTTGAGGTGTAGTAACAATAAAATTAGTAAATGGTATAGCTAGAAGTAAAAAGATAATTAGTAAAATGGTTTTTTCTTTTATTTTAAAATTATTTTTAAGAGCATAGTAAATAGTAAGTGGTATATAAACAGCAGACATAAGTGGTACTAGTATCTTATCTATATTAATAACTGAAAAGTTAAATAATTTATGTAAGTATATTATTAAACTATATTGCCCAATGTAATAAAATGGCTTAGGTAGCAGAGTACCTGATTCCAAAATTAATTTAAGATTAGCTCTATGTATAAAAGGATCATAATCAAAACCTACTTGGTAAGTAATAACAGCAATAATAGAACTAATAAAAAAATGTAATATTATTAAAGTTAAGTAATTACCTTTTTTATTAAATATTAATAAGTTAAGTAAAATAAAAGAAGCAATAAAGTAAATAAAGAATATTTGACTAGGTATTACTTCCCATGGAGATCTAATACTAAGTCCAGTTCTAGAATTAAAAACTAAAAATGTAATTATTGATAATAGTATTAAATAGATTAAAACAAGAATTAATTTTTTTAAATTAAACTTAGTTTTTATTTTCTCTGGAAAATCAATTAATAGAGGATACTTAATAATTATTGGTAAATAAAGTAATGGAATAATTAGTAAGTTGAATAAAAAAGTTAAATCATTTAATTTAAATAAATAAAAACAAACAGTATTAATTAAACTAGCAATTACCAGAGTAAATAATATGCCAAAGAATATTTTACATGGATAAGAATTTTTTATAAATAGATAATTACCCAGTATTAAAGAAATATATATTAAATATAAAAGCCCAATAAGTAATTTAAAAGGGAATACTATAATTAAAACAATTAGTATTAACGAGATTAGTAAATGTTTCTGCCAATTAATTAAATAAGTCATAGTATAATTTTAACATAATTTATCAATTAAATCAGTACTTATCTAAAACTAAAAGATTTGATATAATATATAAGTAAATTTATGAATAGAATATTTAGAAAGTTTAATAAGAAACTTGTAATTTTAATGTTATTTGGAATAGCTTTTTTTATTATTTATTCATTCTATGGTAATAATGCATTTAATGTAGATTCTAGTATTAAAATATATAATTCACCTGATGCTACTGCTAATTATACGTTTAGTAAAGTTTTTTACGAAAGTAATGAGTTAAGTTTTAAAGATGATGTTAATTCTGTAGCAGGTAAATTAGTTAGTCCTCGTAGTATGAGAGTTATTGATGGCTTAACAGTGCCTGCTAGTTTTATGGGTATGCCTCTATTTTATGGCTTACTTAGTAAAGCATTTGGTTTAAATTTAATTAATTACTTTACTCCACTTATTGCAGTATTAGGAGTTTTTATATTTTATTTCTTAATTAAATTGTTATTTGATAAAAAAATAGCTTTTTGGTCTGCTATATTTTTATTTATTAATCCTGCTTTTTGGTTCTACTCCTCAAAGAGTATGATGCCTAATATATTATTTATTACACTTTTCTTATTTACGTTATATTATTCTGTACTCTCAATAAAAAAGAAAAAGATATATTATTATTTATTAGGTGCTATATTTTTAGCTTTAACTTTAATGGTTAGGACTTCAGCTATAGTATGGATATTACCTATCTTTTTTATACTTGGCATATTTAATTTTCAAAGACTTAAATGGAAATACATTATATTATCACTACTTGTCTTTTTAATTACGTTTTCACCAATACTATATTTTAATTTAGAAAATTATGGTCATGTTTTAAGTATAGGTTATGAATTTGGCCTAGAGTTAGATGATGATAGTCTATTAAATAATAGTATTTCTTTAGTACAAAGTATATTTTTGCCATTTAGTTTTCATCCAAAAACAGCTCTATTTAATACATTTGATTATACTTTTAGGTTATTTCCTATTTGGTCTATTATTTCTTTGATTGGTTTACTCATTTTTAGTTTTAAAGCTATTACTCGTAAAAAGTATGATGAATTAATGTATCTTTTTATATTTTCAGCAATTGGAGGATATTTAATGATATATTATGGTTCATGGAGATTTCATGATAATCCTAATCCTGATTTAATTACTATTGGGACTTCGTATGTAAGGTACTTTTTACCTATATATATCTTTTTAATTCCTATGGTAATACATAGTATTAGTAATTTATATAAAAGGCAGAAATATATTTTACCTGTTGTCTCTGTTGTTTTATTTATAATACTCAGTTGGCAAAGTTATCAAGTAGTTGTTTTAAGTGAAGGTGATGGCTTAAAAGATGTTAGTAACACCTTGTCAGGTTATCAAGTATTAGCTCAAGAAGTTAATAATTTAACTCCTGATAATTCTATTATAATAGCTGATCGTTTAGATAAAGTATTTTTTCCTTCAAGAAGTGTAATATTTAAATTAAATAATGATCGGGATTATAATGCAGTTTATGATTTAATTGATGCTGGATATCCTGTATATTATTTTTACTTTACTAGATCTGATGAATTACTAAATGAATTTAATAATAAATATTTTACTAAATTTAATTTGAAAGTAGGGGAGAGTATTAAAGACTTTGAAGAACAAAGTTTATATCCAGTAAATAAATTATGAAAAGATTAGTAAATAATTTATATAGTTTTTTTAAAATAATTATAATTATTATTCCTTTTATATTACTAGCTTTTTTAATAAATAAAGATTTAGTAAGAAGTGGTACTATTTCATTTGTATATGATTTTTCTCAAGATTCACCTGTTATTACCAATCTATTTCCAGCTAATCGTATGAGTGATGTAAATAAGGTTAAAGATTTTGATATTTATTGGCAGAGTATAAATAATGAACCTGTTTATTTTGAAACTAGATTACCTCAAACCTTTGATAAAGCAGAAGTAGAAGTTATGTATCAAAATAATGATTTACCTTTAATTCAAATTGGTTTAAATAATATGGGTAGTAATGAATGGAATTATGATTTTAAACCATTAGAGAATAAGTTACTTGATAATTTAGATTGGTTTAAGCTTGAAAGTAGTGATAAAGCTTTATATCAAAGAAAAAAACAATATCTTTCAATAGATCAGTTTTTAGAAGAAAAAGATACTTTAACTAACTTTGCTGCATATAATTATGATATTGATCGTAAATTTACAATTCCAAATTATTTAGCTAGTGATGATTACAAAGTAATGGATAAAACATTGAGAGGAACTCATAGTTTTTATACTTATATTAAAGATGAAGCTTTAGATTTTGTATTTACTATTCAAGATATAAATAGAGCAGAAGGTTTAGATGAACTTAAAATTAAATTATATAATGATCAAGGTATTTTAATTTATGAAAAAAAAGTTGATGATGATGGTTTAATAAGCAAATATGATCCAGCTTCTGCATCACGTAATATTAATTTTTATTTTGAAGGTCTAGCTGAAGGCGCATATAAGATAGTACTAGACTGCGCGGATGAAATATTTTTTAGGGAAATTAAAACAAAACAAAAATATTTAACTTTTATTGATCGATTATACTTAGTTGATAATCCTAGTTATTCAGATGGTTTTATAGATTTAGAATACAAACCTACAGCTATCTATAGTACTATACCTAGACTTGGCTTCTATACTTCACATAAAGAAGGCAAACAGCTCATTGGGATAAATAATGAAGTTATTGAAATAGACGAAACTCATAAAAATTATTATCTAACACCAAGTAGCATGCCGGTATATATGTTTATACCTAAAAATGATATTAAAGTATTTGGTCAGGGTTTAATGAGTTTATCTGATGATATGTATTTTAATCCAGAGATATATAATTTAAGGAATATAACTGATTTTTCAAATATTGATTATTTAATTACTGATTATATTAAACCTACCTTAGTAAATGGTTGGCAGACAGGTAAAGTAAGTTTTGATTTAAATAATGCATCAGTTATTAACCGTAAATTACGTTTTGCAATTTCTGCGCCTGAACTTAATAGTTTAAATGAAGAAATACCTGTTTTACAAATCAAAGTTACTTTAACAAAAGAACCACTTAGTTTAAGTGAGTTTTGGGATAAAACATTTAGTTATATTAAAAAGAAATTAAAATGAGAAAAAGATTATTAAATAATTTAGGACAACTAATTTTAAATATTTTTAAAATACTTTTTCCTGTATCAGTAATTACTTTTATAATATATTTTATTATTGAAAATTTTAAAGTAGGTATTATTTCTAATTATTTTGATATGCATTACTTACTACTTATTGCTTTAGTAAGTGGTTTCTTTTTATTAATGTTTAATCATAAGAAAAATAGCTATTTACCTTATAAAAAGCTATTATCTATTATCTTAACTTTACTTATTATATTCATTAGTTTTCAATATTTACAAAATATTGAAAAAATGAGATACTTTATATCACTTTTGATAGGTCTAGCTACTTATATTATAATCAACTTATATCCTTCAAAATATGATTGACGGCGTTAAAATTAAAAAATTAGAGGTACATAGTGATGACAGAGGCTTGGTTATGGAATTTATGAGAGATGATGATGAAATATTTGAAAAGTTTGGTCAAGTATATATGACTTTAGTTAAATACGGCATTGCTAAAGCTTGGCATTATCATAAATTACAAGATGATCATTTTGTTTGTGTTGAAGGTAAAGCTTTAGTTGCTCTATATGATATGCGTGAAGATTCTCCAACATATAAAGAATCTCAAGATTTTGTCTTATCAGCTCCTGAAATTGAAGGTGATCATTTATTAATTAAAATACCTAAAGGTGTCTTGCATGGCTTTACAGCTTATGAATGTGACCAAGCTAAAATTGTTAATACACCAACTCAACATTTTAATTACAAAGAGCCTGATGAGTTAAGATATAAGTGGGATGATCCAGATATAGAATATAAATGGCCTAAATATGTTAAAAAAGGTGGTTAAATAATATGGATTGTATATTTTGTAAAATTGTAAAAGGTGATTTACCTTCAACTAAAGTTTATGAAGATAAAAGGTTTTTAGCTTTTCTAGATTTAAATCCTATTAATAAAGGACATGTTTTAGTAATACCTAAAGATCATCACAATACATTTTTAAATACACCCGTTGATTTATCAAAAGATTTATTGGCTCTAGTTAAAACATTAGCCCCAGCTGTTATGACTGCTAGTGGAGCTAATGGTTTTAACTTATTAGTTAATAATGGTAAAACAGCTGGACAATTAGTTGATCATGTACATTTTCATATAATACCTCGCTTAAAAGATGATAATTTACATCATTGGCCTGGTAAACAATACTTGGATAATGAAATGGAACTATTTTCTAAAAAGATTATTAAAGCATTAGAGAAATGAGAATATTTGTTTACGGTTCCATTGTTTATGATAGAATAATGGATTTTCCAGATTTTTTTAAAGATTATATCTTACCGAATGAAATACATAATTTAAATGTTTCTTTTATGATTAATCAGCTTAAAGAATCATTTGGTGGTACTGGTGGTAACATTGCTTACAACTTATCCTTAATCAAGTCTAAACCATTACTATATGGTTCAGTAGGTAAGGATTTTGAACCATACAAGAAGCATTTCAAAAATATTGATTTAACTGGGGTTAAAACTCATTTAAAAGATTTTACAGCTTCTGCATATATTATTACTGATAAATCAAATAATCAGATAACTGGATTTCATCCAGGAGCTATGCGTTATCATACTTCTAAACCAAAGTTTAAAAAAGATGACCTAGTTATTATATCTCCAGCAAATCCAAATGAAATGCTTGATATGGCAGAAACATGTTTTAAAAAAAATATACCCTTTATCTTTGATCCTGGACAACAAATAATTCAATTTACTAAGACTCAGTTAAAGAGAGTTATAAAACAAAGTAGTATATATATAGTAAATGATTATGAACTTGCCTTAACAGTTAAGTTAACTGGTTATTCAAAAGATATTATTTTACAAAAAGCTGGTATCTTAATTACTACACTTGGCAGGAAAGGTTCATTAATTCAAGTAAGAGATGGTAAGAAAGTAATAACATATAAGATAGCTCCTGCTAAGATAAAAAAAGTAGTTGATCCAACAGGTGCCGGGGACGCTTTTAGATCAGGCCTCATAAAAGGACTTGTGGATAACAAAAAATACTTTTTAAAGAAAGAATATGTTAAAATGCCTTGGCTTGAAATAGGGCAACTGGCTTCATTAACAGCAGTTTATGCTTTAGAAAGCTACGGTACTCAGAATCATAAATATACCTTAAATAATTTAAAAAAAAGATATAAACTTAATTATAAAACATAAACTATGATAAAACATGATGTAAAGAATTTAAAACTAGCAGCAGCGGGTAAGAAAAAAATACTTTGGGCTGCTAAACAGATGGATGTTTTAAATGAAATTAAAAAAGATTTTAAAAAGAAAAAACCATTTAAAGGTGTACGTATTGCAGGTTGCCTACATGTTACTTCTGAAACAGCTAATCTAGCTCGTACTTTAAAAGAAGGTGGAGCTACTTTCTATTTATGTGCTTCTAATCCATTATCTACTCAAGATGAAGTAGCTGCTTCTCTAGTTAAAGATTTTGGAATTTCTGTCTTCGCCATAAATGGTGAGAATAAAACAACATATTACAAACATTTAAATCAAGTTTTAGATTTTAAACCACATATTACTGTTGATGATGGTGCAGATTTAGTATCACTACTTCATACTAAAAGAAAAAATTTAATTAAAAATATTTGGGGTGGTTGTGAAGAAACTACTACTGGTGTAATACGTCTCAGGGCTTTAGCTGATGAAGGTAAATTACTTTACCCGGTAGTTGCTGTTAATGATGCTCAAACAAAACATTTTTTTGATAATAGATATGGTACTGGTCAATCTACATTAGATGGAATAATCAGGGCTACTAATATATTAATAGCTGGTAAAACAGTAGTAACTGTAGGTTATGGCTGGTGTGGTAGAGGTTTTGCTCTTAAAGCTAAAGGTATGGGTGCTCGTGTTATTGTTACCGAAGTTGAACCAGTTAAAGCTTTAGAAGCTAAAATGGATGGTTTTGAAGTAATGCCTATGATTGAGGCTGCTAAACAAGGAGATATCTTTTGTACTTTAACCGGGGATATACATGTAATACGTAAAGAACATTTTAGTAAAATGAAAGACGGTGCAATAGTATGTAACTCAGGACATTTTGATATTGAAATTGATTTAGTAGCTCTTAAAAAAATGTCTAAGTCAGTTAAAGAGGTAAGACCATTTGTCGAAGCATATACTTTAAAAAATAATAGAATAATTAATGTATTAGCTGGTGGCAGATTAGTTAACTTAGCTTCTGCTGAAGGACACCCAGCATCTGTAATGGATATGAGTTTTGCTAACCAATCAATGGCTTCCTTATTTATTGTTAAAAATTACAAGAAGTTAGAAAAAAAAGTATATGATGTAACTCAAGATACTGATGATAAGATAGCGAAGCTTAAATTAAAAGCTATGGATGTTAAAATAGATAAATTAACTAAAGAACAAGTTAAATATTTATCAAGTTGGGAAATTGGTACTTAAGTACTTTTTAAAGTAACTTATTAAACAGATACATGGATAAAGAAATCATAATAATTAGAACAAAATCTGGACATAAATATGCAGAGGCTGTTGCTAAGAAGATAAATAACTTGGGTGTAGAGTGTAGTAAAATAGTATGCTGGGAAGACTTAGAAAGTTTTATGGAGCAAAATGAATGCAGTCCTGAAAATACTTTATTTCATTTTCGAACAGCAGGGCCAAATGTTAATCCCAAAGCTTTTGAACTAGAAAAACAAGGTTATCGTGTAATAAACTCAGCTAAAGTTCTTGATCGTACATCAGATAAATTTAAATCATATGAATGGGCTCATCAGCAGGGAATTGAATTACCTATTACTAAGAAAGGTAAACGAGAAGAGATAAAGGAATATATTCATAATAAGGGTATAGATCAGTTTGTTCTTAAACCAATTAATAGTAACGGCATGGGCGCTTTTTGTTTCCGTTCTTCTTTAAATGATCCTGAACTTGATAATAAATTATCAGATGTACCAGGTAAAGAAATTATTATTCAAGAATTTGTTAAATATATTAAAATTTTTAGAGTAATTGTAGTCGGAAATAAAGCATTAGATAAAGCTGTATTTTATGATGAACCAACTTCTGATGATTGGAAAGTAAGCGTTTGTATTAATCCAGCCATGAAGCTTGATAAAAATCCAGATCCGAAGCTTTTAACCTATGCTAAACATTTAGCAGACGTGTTTGAATCTGAAGTTGCTTTTATAGATATATATGAGACTAAAGATGGTTATGTTTTAAGTGAAATTAATACAGCTTGTACTTTAAGGTTACATGAAAAGAAATCAGGATATAGTATTTCAAATGATATTGCTGAATATTTAGTTTCTGAATTAAAAAAAATTAATTAAAAATATATGAATTTAGAAAATTTAGAGTCTCAAGAAGCATTATCTCCTGTTTTACAGGAAATAAAAGATATGGATCTAAAGTACTCTGAAGAGGAATTTAGTAAAGTAACCGGATCAGAAAGTAATTCAATTGATACATCTATTTATGAATTTTTAGTCATTGCTAAGAAATTAATTGATGGTCAAAAACTAGCAAATAACCCATTTGATGAAATGCTTGAAATTTTAAGAAGAGAATCAATGAAAGATCATCCAAAATTTGAATTATTTAAAGATACTGTTAGAGAGTTAGTAAAAAATTCTGTAAAGACTAAAAATTCTGAGAAGGATGAAGAAGTTTGGGAATCAAATATATAGAAATAGTAAGTACTTTTAAAAGGAATTAAGAAGTGTACATAAACAAGGAGAAAGACCGTGAATGATACTGCGAAAGATTATGAAAATAAAGAAAAAGCAAGAGATGTTAAATCTTCATTTGATGAATGTCCTAAGTGTAATGTAGGTAACTTAGTATATTATGATTGGATTGGTAAAAATAATGAAGGTAAATATCGTGCTTGTGATGAATTGGATTGTGAATTCGATGAAAAGATCTAAGAATAATTAATGTCTGGGGACATTACTATTGTCCCCATTCCTTTTAAAAGTATTTAATATATGAAAATATTAGTAACTGGTGGCGCAGGTTTTGCTGCCTCAAATTTTATTAGACAAACCTTAAAGAAGTATCCTGATTACAAGGTTATAAACTTGGATAAGTTAACTTATGCCGGTAATCTTAATAATCTAAAAGATATTGAAGGTAATGCTAATTACAAGTTCATAAAAGGTGATATTGCTGATAAACGTATGGTTGATAAGGTAATGCGTAATGAAAATATAGATGTCATTATTAATTATGCTGCTGAAACTCATGTAGATAGATCTATTTTAGATCCTGATGCTTTTATTAGAACCGATGTAATAGGTACATATAATTTATTAGAAGCAGTTAAAGAGTTTAAAATTGGTAAATATATTCAAATTAGTACTGATGAAGTATTTGGTAGTATAAAGCGTGGTAAGTTTAAAGAAGATTCATCTTTTAAACCAAATAGTCCATATAGTGCTTCTAAAGCTTCAGGTGATCTATTATGCAGATCATATATTAAAACATATGATTTACCTATTATAATAACTCATTCATGTAATTTCTATGGTCCATATCAGTATCCTGAAAAGCTAATTCCATTATTTATTACTAATTTAATTGAGAATAAGAAAGTACCATTATATGGTGATGGTAAAAACGTTAGAGAATGGATATATGTTTTAGATCATTGTAGAGCAATTGATTTCTTATTACATAAAGGAAAACTTGGTGAAGTATATAATATAGGGTCAGGTGTAGAAAAAAAGAATATTGAAATTACTAAGCTTATTTTAAAAGAATTAGGTCTTGGCGATGAAAGAATTAAAAAAGTAAAGGATAGGGCAGGGCATGATTGGCGTTATGCTGTTGATAGTACTAAGCTTAGAAAATTAGGTTGGAGCGCAGAATATGATTTTGATGATGCTATACGTGAAACAATACGTTGGTATCAGAATAATGATTGGTGGTGGAAACCTATTAAAAGTGGAGAATATTTAGAATATTATAAGAAACAATATAAATAATATGAGATTACTTATTTTTGGAGCAGGGGGAATGCTTGGACACGATTTAGTAAATGCTTTTAGTGACGAAGATATTTTTGTGGCTGATTTACCTGAGTGGGATATAACAGCAGATTATGAAACTCTAAAAAATAAAATATCTGAAGTAAAGCCAGAAGTAATTATTAACGCAGCAGCTTTTACGGATGTTGAAGGAGCTGAAGAAAAAAAAGATATTTGTTTTAAAGTAAATGCTGAGGCTGTTACTTCATTATCTAAAATATGTAAAGAGCTAGATATATTACTTGTACATATTAGTACTGAATATGTATTTGATGGTTTAAAACAAGAAGGTTATAATGAAGAAGATGTTACTAAAGCTATAAACATATATGGTCAGAGTAAAGAGCAAGGAGAAAAGAATTTAATTGAGAATGGTGATAAATATTATTTAGTTAGATCATCTTGGTTATTTGGTAAAGCTCCTCAACAAGGTAAGCCTCGTGGTCTTAACTTTATTGAAAAGATGATAGAATTAAGTAAAACACAAAGTTCCATAAATGTAGTTAATGATCAATTTGGTAAACCAACCTTTACAAAAGATTTAGCACATGGTATTAAAGAGCTAATTAAAGCTAAAAAAGAATATGGTATTTACCATATAATAAATGAGGGCAGTGTAAGTTGGCATGATTTAGCAAAGGAAACATTTAAGTTAATGGGCTTAGAAGTTGATTTAAAGCCTATTTCATATAAAGAGTATGATTCTCAAATAGAAAGACCTACCAATTCAGTATTAAATAATAATAAATTAAATAAACTTAGAACTTGGCAAGAAGCTCTTGCTGAATATATTAAACTATAATTATATGAGAGGTATTATATTATCAGGCGGACACGCAACTAGACTTAGACCGTGTACTAAAGTAACTAGTAAACAACTATTACCAGTATATAATAGACCAATGATCTATTATCCACTAAACACTTTAATTAAAGCTGGTATTAAAGAAATACTTATTATCGTTGCTCCAGAACAAGCAGGTGATTATTTAAATTTATTAGGTTCTGGTGAAGAGATGGGTGTAAAATTCACTTATGAAATTCAAGATGAACCTAAAGGCCTAGCTCAAGCTTTTATTCTAGCTGAGAATTTTATTGATAAGGAAGATGTAGTAATGATACTCGGAGATAATATATTTGAAGATGATTTAAGTAATGAAATAAATAGTTTTAAAAAAGGTGGTAAAATATTTGCTAAAGAAGTAAGTGATCCAGAAAGATTTGGAATTGTAGAATTTGATGAGAATAATAAAGTAATATCTATTGAAGAAAAACCAGCTAAACCAAAAAGTAATTACTGTGTAACTGGATTATATATTTATGATAATAAAGTAGTTCAAATGGCTAAGAACTTAAAACCATCAGCTAGAGGTGAAATAGAAATAACTGATATTAATAATGAGTATTTGAAATTAAATGAATTAGAAGTTGCTATGGTTGAAGGCGAATGGATTGATGCCGGAACATTTGATAGTTTATTAAAAGCTCAGAATCTTGCTAAAGAACGATTACAAGAGAAATTAGTAATATAACTTTAAATAAAAAAAGCGTTGAGTTCAACGCTTTTTAGTTTTATACAATTTGTGTATTAGCGAGTTTGTGTATATGGACTGATCTCTTTTAATATTTCTGTTTTTTCTGATCCACATTCTTTACATGATTCATGTTCGTCTGCAGACATCCAAACTTTGTTACATTCACCACATTTTAGTTTATACATGTTCAAGTCTCCTTAGTTATATATATTATTAAAACTGTTTAAGTAGATTTTAATAATATCTTCGTTGCATGTATGAGTTAAGATGAATTAGTCTTTTTTGATTTTCCTCCTCAATTTTTTTAATGAAAGGAAGAGCTAATTTTTTTTGTCTTTTCTTTTTTTACTCACTTTTTCTCCTAATTAATATAGATTTCATACTAATTTATATTATCAAATATGTCAAATAAAAAAAGAGCTGAGGGGACAGCTCTTAACATATAATTATTTTCATACTTTCATCAGCTGGCGTAGCTTTAGGTTCATCGGTAGTCTTTTCTTTACCACTTACTATATCATTAAATAATTTAACTCTTTTTTTTGCTTCAGGATGTCCTTTTGATGGGTATAGTAAACCAAATAATACGTATCTTCGTATTTCATTTTGTCGATTCATTATTTCCTCCTATTGGATTTCTACAGTATAAAATCCAGTTATGTTATTTTGTTCAGTTAATAAATATAGTTTATCTCCTTTTTTATCTATAAATAAATTATAATCATTTAATTCTAAAAAATCAATTATATTTCTTTTATCTCTACTATCAAGTTCATATATTTTTAAAGTATTATCAATTATCCCAAAAACATTAACTAAGCCTGGATGCCAGAAAGCATCTTTTAAGTTTCCTGCGGTTCTTTCTAATAGTATTGCACTATTATCTTCTGGAAAGTAAGTCCAGATTTCTGAGTTATTGTAATATACTAAATAATCATTATGCCAATTTAAATGATTAACATTTTTAATATATTTTTTAAATATTTCTTCTTTATCAGGTTCTAGTAAATAAGCTATTTCATCATCTAAATCAAGTAAAGCTAATAAATTTTGGTCTGAAGGTATAAACTTATAGTTAATTGAATTAGGTAGTACTAATAATTTAGTTGACTCGTTATTAAAATATGATTTCAAAAAGTATTTATTATTTACTGAGGTTACATATAATAATTTAGTTTTCCATGATTCAAAAGCTAGGACTCTTTCATTGGTTACTAAGTTTATTTCTTTACTAGCTAAATCAATCTTATATAATAAGTTATTTTTTAATCCATAATATACATTATCATTAAAATAATCTGATTTAATTTCAGTAAAGTTTAAATTTGTTAATTCAAAGAGGGAAGTTATATTATCAGTTATTGTATTATATATTAAGTAATCAGAATTATTTTTTAAAATAAGATTTTGATTTGAATTAGTCCAAGCTATTAATTCTAAATTACTTGAATCAAAAGGAGTTTTTGATTCATTGTCTGAAATATCATAAATAGTTAAAGATTCAATTAAATTATCTTCAGAAATTAATGCTACCTTATTTTTATCATGAGAAACTAATAACTTTGTAAAATCGCCAGGTAATAAATTTACAAATTCTAAATTATTTTTAAATAATGTTACTTCTTCAGCAAATGTTGTTTCTTGAGGCCTGACTTCTAAATTTTTTTGCCATGTATGGTAATCTTCTTTTTCAACACGTACATCATAGAGGTTACCAAGTAAATTAGTAATCTGGGTTGGTGTTTCATTACTTTGTAGTTCATTATTTATATAGATACTAGCATTCTTAGGAAACGATTTAATAAAAATAACTCCTGTTTTTTCAATTATGCCTTTAGTAAGGTTATAGCGATAGCCTAAGGAATAAGAAATTAAAATAGGAGCTAATATAAAAAATAATAGGATGAAAAATGAATATAATATTCTTCTTTTTTGCAGTGTCATAAGTACTTGAATTTTTATCTATTTACTATTACAATAAGTATAAATTATTAACATCATACTATGTCTAAGTTTATAATTCAAGGAGGTCAGCCTTTAAAAGGTACAATTACTACAAATACCTCTAAAAACGCAGCTATTGCTTTGATTTGCGCTTCTTTGCTAAATAAAGGCACAACTACCTTATTTGGTGTGCCTAGAATACAAGAAGTTGAAAGAATTATTGAAGTTTTAGAGAGTATTGGAGTTAATTTTGAATGGTTTAAAAAACATGATTTAAAGATTACCCCACCCAAAAGAATAGACATGAAAAAGGTGAATAAGAAAGCAGCGATTAGAACACGTATTATTATATTACTAGCTGGTGTTTTAAGTCATGATTTAAAAGAATTCTTTTTACCTAAGGCCGGTGGTTGTAGATTAGGCAAGAGAACAGTTAATCCACATTTTTTTGCTTTAGAAGAATTTGGTATAAAAGTTACTGAAAAATCTAATGGTAATTTAGTAACTCGTAATGTAATTAAAGCAGCTCCAGATTTAGTATTATATGAATCAGGGGATACAGTAACCGAAAATGCACTTCTAGCTGCTTCTCGTATAAAAGACAAATCTGTAATTAAATTTGCTTCTGCTAATTATCAGGTTCAAGATTTATGTTACTTTTTAGAAACATTAGGAGTTAAGATAAAAGGTATTGGTACTACTACATTAGAAATTAAAGGTAAAAAGAAAATTAAGAAAAATGTTAAGCACTATTTATCTGAAGATCCTATTGAATCCATGTTTTATATCTCTCTAGCGGCAACTACTAAATCTTCATTTGTTATAAAAAGATGTCCAATTGATTTTTTAGATTTAGAACTTCTTAAATTAAAGAAAATGGGTTTTAAGTATAAAGTGCTTAAAAAATATAAGGCACGTAATAAAAAAACTAACTTAGTAGATATTAAAACATTTCCTTCAGATTTAGTAGCTTTACCTGATAAAATATATGGACGTCCTTATCCTGGACTTAACATTGATAATTTACCTTTCTTTGTACCAATAGCAACTCAAGCCAAAGGTAGAACTTTTATTCATGATTGGGCATATGAGAATAGATCAATCTATTTTACTGAATTTAATAAACTAGGCGCTTCAATACAATTAAATGATCAACATAGACTATTTGTAGAAGGACCTACTAAATTAACTGGCACAGAAATAATGTGTCCTTCAGCACTACGTCCGGGAGCTATTTTAATTGTTGGCATGCTAGCAGCTCAAGGTGAGTCTGTTTTAAGGGATGTCTATCAAGTAGAAAGAGGCTATGAAGATTTACATAAACGTTTACTTACTCTAGGAGCTAAAATAGTTAAGAAAGATTAGTTTTGACTAAATTGATATTTTCTGATAAAATATTGATATTATAATTTACAAAAAGCATGGAAAGTTACTCAAATTTACCAAGTGGTTACAATTTAAAAAACAAGAAAATAATACTAGGTGTTAGCCTTTTGATCCTCGCGATCATTATTTTTTTTATTGGCTTAGTAGTTGGCTTAAATAAGCAATTAGATTTAGAAAAATCACCTAGTGGAATTCAAGATACAGGTAGAGTACTAAATACCGATGCTTTACCTGAATATTTAGCTAAAGATGTTAATTTTAAGCTCTTTTGGAAGGTTTGGGATATAATTAGATCTAAGTATATAGATCGTGATCAAATAACTGATGCTCAGCTATTTTATGGCTCTATGAAGGGTGTAGTAGCTGCTTTAGGCGATCCATATTCTGTATTTTTAGATCCTGTCATATCTGAGGAATTTACTGAGGAGTTATCTGGTAAGTTTCAAGGTATTGGCGCTGAAATTGGTATGAAACAAGAACGTTTAACTATTATTTCACCTTTACCTGAATCACCAGCAGAAAAAGCCGGTTTAAAGCCAGGTGATAAGGTAATGGCTATTGATGGTAATGAAACTACAGGTATATCCTTAGATGAAGCTGTTAAGCAGATTAGAGGTGAAAAAGGTACTGAAGTTATTTTAACTGTGGCTCGTGAAAATGCAGATTCATTTTTAGACATAACTATTACTAGAGATACTATTGATATTAAAAGTGTAGTTTTAGAAATGAAAGATAATATTGGATATATTAAATTAACTCATTTTAATCAAGATACAGCGCAAGAGTTTGGTGAAATTGTTAATGAACTTTTAACTAAGTCTCCTAAAGGTGTAATTCTAGATCTTAGAAATAATGCTGGTGGCTATTTAGACGTAGCTATAGAAATAGCTGGTTATTGGGTAAAAAATGGTGATGTTGTAGTTAAAGAAAGCTTTGGTGATGTTGAAATTGATAGAAACTATAATTCAACAGGTCAAGAGCAACTTGCTAGTTATAAGACAGTAGTAATTGTAAATGGCGGTAGTGCTTCAGCCTCAGAAATTGTAGCTGGTGCTTTACAAGATTTTGAATTAGCTAATGTAGTTGGTGAGGTTACATTTGGTAAAGGTTCTGTACAAGAACTTGAACAATTAAGTGATGGTTCATCTGTAAAAATAACAATTGCTCGTTGGTTAACACCATTTGGTAGATCTATTGATAAAGAAGGTGTTGCACCTGATGAGATTGTTGAATTCACTGAAGAGAATTATGAAAATGAGGAAGATCCACAATTAGATAGAGCTTTAGAAATAATAAATAACGAATAACTATGAAAGTAATATTAATCGAAGATGTTAAAAGTTTAGGGGAAAAAGGCGATGTAAAGAATGTAGCTAATGGCTATGCTCGTAATTTTTTAATTCCACAAGGACAAGTTAAGAGAGCTACTAAAGAAAATATAGCTGAATTAAATAAGCTAAAAGAGAAAAGTGAAGTAAAGGAAGCTAAAGTATTAAAAAATAAGGTAGAAGTTACTAAGAAGTTAAAAAAAGTAGCTTTAAATTTTAAAGCTAAGGCTTCAGAGACTGGTCATTTATTTGCAGCTATAAATTCAAAAGATATAGCTTCTGAACTTCTTAAAAAAGGTATTAAAGTTAAAGCTTCACAATTAGTAATTGATAAGCCTCTTAAAGAAGTAGGTAATAATGAGATAAAAGTTAAAATAAATAATGAAGAAGTGGTTTTAAATATAAAGATTGAAGCTATTAAATAATATGGGTGATAAAAAAACAAAATACATATTTGTCTCAGGTGGTGTTTTATCAGGGCTTGGTAAAGGTGTTGTTGCTGCTTCACTTGGTACTCTTCTTCAAAATAGAGGATATAAGATAGGTGTTATTAAATGTGAGAACTATATTAACATAGATTCTGGTACTATTAATCCTATTGAACATGGAGATCCTTTTTTATGTGAAGATGGCTTAGAAGCAGATATGGATCTTGGTACTTATGAAAGATTTTTAAATCAAGAAATGGGTCAAAGGAACTTTACTACCATGGGTCAGATATATAAGACAGTAATTGATAGAGAAAGATCATTTGGTTATAAAGGTGAAGATGTAGAAGCTATACCTCACGTTTCTGATGAAATAATTACTCGTATTAAAAACGCTGGTGAAGGTAAAGATATTATTATAATAGAACTGGGTGGTACAGCAGGTGAGTATCAAAATATGCTTTACTATGAAGCTTGTCGTATTATGAAAGCTAAAATGCCAGGTAGAGTATTAAATATACATGTAAGTTATGTACCAATACCAAATCATATTGGTGAACCCAAAACAATGCCTACTCAATTATCTATTAGAACTGTAATGAGTATGGGTATTTTACCTGAATTCTTAGTATTAAGATCAGAAGCTTTAATTGATAAGAGAAGAAAGTATTTATTAGGTTTAAAAACTAGTGTTGAGGGAGATAATGTAATAATGGCTCAAGATCTAGGCACTATCTATGAATTACCTGTAGTATTTGCTAAACAAGAATTTGATAGAAAAGTACTTAAATATTTTAATTTACCACTTAGAACACCTAAACTTGGTGAATGGAATAAGATGGTTAAAAAGATTAAATCAGAAAAAAAGAGAAAGATTAATATAGTAATTGCTGGTAAATATATTAGTACAGGGGATTATGAATTACTTGATTCATATGCTTCCTTAATTGAGGCTATTCAACATGCTTGTTGGCATTTAAATACAGAACTTAATTTAAGATTTGTAAATACTGAAGATATTGAAAAAGAAGGTGTTAAATTAATTAAAAAACCAGATGGTATTATTGTGCCAATTGGTTGGGGTAATAGGGGAGCTGAAGGTAAAATATCTGCTATTAAATACGCTCGTGAGAAAAAAATACCTTATTTAGGTTTGTGTTATGGTATGCAACTAGCTTGTGTTGAATTTGCTCGTAACGTAGTTGGTTTAAAAGATGCAAATTCAGTAGAAATGAATCCTGATACTCCGGACCCAATAATTCATGATATTCCTATGAATAGTAAGTATCAAGTTATAAAAGGTAAAGGAACTTCAATGAGACTTGGTTCATTTGATTGCTATTTAAAAAATAATACATTAGCTTCTTCAGTATATTTAAAGCATAATCAAGCTGAAGAATTAAGTGATAATCAAAAAGCTAAAGAAAAAGTAACAGCAGCTGGCAATATTAAAATATCTGAAAGACATAGACATAGATTTGAATTTAATAATGAGTATAGAGAAAAGCTAGAAGAAAAAGGTCTAATTATATCTGGTACTTCTCCTGATAACTTCTTTGTTGAAGTAATTGAATTACCTAAATCTATGCATCCTTTCTTTATTGCTACACAAGGACATCCAGAGTATAAGTCATCACCACTTAAACCACATCCAATATTTGTTGAATTCCTTCGTGCTGGACTTAAATAATATATTACTAATATATAATAATTTAGTTAAAAAATATGGGTAGTGAGCAACCAAAAATTGAGACAATAGAGGGTCAATCAGATAGTAATATATCTGAGGAAGATATTAAAAATTTTAAAAAGCCAGAATCACCTGAGCTTGTAGACGAAATGATGGAGAGTGTAACTGAAGATGAGAAAAAAGCACTAATAAATATTAACGAACAGCTTCCTAGTAGTGTAAAAGCACAAATTCTTGCAGGAGTTAAAAATAACATTCAAATTTTAAAAGAGTTTGGAAACAATATAGGTGAAAAGATTGATTGGGACAAAGTAGATAAAAAGAAATTAATTGCTTTAGGCATATATGGAGCTGGTGCATTAATGGGTGGTGTTGCAGATAATGTTGAAGCTGAAGATTCCAATGATGGACTTGATTCTGATTTTATTAAAGGTACTTTATCATCTTCAATTAGCAATTTTGAACAGATTGATGGATTATCACAGGAAGAGGGTAGTCTATTTATAAGAAAAGCAATAGCTTTAGCTGAAGTAAATGATATGGATAGATTGAATTATGGATTTGCCGTGAATGAAATGGAATCATGGGTAAAATATTCTCATGAAAATAATGTTTCGATGCAACAGTTTGAGTATGGCTTAGATGAGATTGTTGCTAAGTTTTCTGAACCTGAGAATAAAGAAGGTAGTGATGATCAAGAATCTGCAGAATTTAATAAATACGAAGACATGACAGCTGATTTACCAGAGACAGGAGAATTAGAGTTTAATGATAATTTTTCTGAATATGAAAAGATGCAAATACAGGAATACTATGATGTTAATGTAGGGACAGTTAATGAATTGACTAAACTGTTGACAGAATGGGAAGCTAAATATGGATATAAATCTAATTTTGCTTCATTTGAAAATAATGTAAAAGATAGGGTAGATTCAATTATTAGTGAATTAAATGATATAAAAGATGGAGTACAGAGATCTGATTATAAAATAGAAGTAAGTATTAGTAGTGTAGGTGGTAATCCTTCTAGATTGAAAGCTGAAGGAATAATGAATATAGTTGAGGCTAAGAGTCATTTATTAAGTGATAGTGAAATAATTGAAAAACTTTTTGATGATATGAAAAAAGAGACAGGAAGGTAATAGTATAAAGATATTTTTTAAAAGCTTTATCGCTAATGATAAGGCTTTTTTGAATATTTTATGCGATTGGTAATTTAATAGCCATAAACTATATTTTCTTTAGTTATTTGTATATTTGACAAAATAATGTAAATATGGTAGTATACAGTATTAGGGTAATGCACTTTAATAAATAAACATAGTAAATCAAAAAAGGAAAATAATGAAATATTTTATTTCTATTCTAATAGTTATGGTTAACTTATCTACCATAAATGCGCAGAAAGAAACCATGACATGCAATGAGATTCTTAGCTTCACTACAATAATTAACAGGACTATTGAGATTGAAAATAATGAATATAAAATGTATGCAATCTTGCAAGTTCCTGTTTCTGAAAACGAGTGGCTTCTTGAGCATGGATATGCTTTAGACGAAATTGTTTATGTAAAAGGGTTTGGTAAAAGTGATAATTTAACACTAACAAGAGAAATCGCTACAATGGACGCAAGAGGAAATGCAGCTTGTCTCGGATATGAGGAAATAAGAATCAATCAAACCGTGAAAAAGGATTCTTGGCAAAAAAATAAAAGAATGATAGATAAATTATTATTTTGGAGAAAATAATACGTCATTATTTCAATAATTGTTAATCCGGCTAATAAATTTATTAGCCGGGTTTTTTCTATTAAAAACTGATAAATCTAATTATTATTATGTATTGATATTATATTCATATTATTGTAATATATGTTCATATATAACAAATAAAATATCTGAAAGACTATATTTGTTGAATTCCTACGTGCTGGACTTAAATAATATATTACTTATATTGAATAATATTGACATTTCACAAAGCTTAAGTTAGTATATAACTTAAGTTTTCTTACTTATTGATTGTTTAATTATTGTTAAGTTAGTCAAATATGGAAAATAGTGGTGAAAAATTTTTACACCAAAAAGATCCTAAATTACACGTTAGTGATTTTGTTGAACACGAGCAATCTAGAAAGAAGAGATCAAGTCAAGAAACATCACAAAAGCCTGTTGATAAGATTTCTGATTGGTTAGAAGTTATTGAAAAAACTCATATGGGTCATGAAGATGACCCTCGTGTTTTAGAACGTCTTAAAGATTATTATCATAACCAGCATGTTATTAAACCAGATGATGTTCCAGAAAGCTATTTTGAAAATCAGAGAAGATTAGCTAGAGAACAAGGGCATGGTGATGTTGAAGTTTCAGATATAGATAAACAACAATTAACTGAAGCAATTATTTCAGATCAACGTTCTACTCTTGATAATTGGATAAATTATTACACTTCTTCACATTCAGAAAGTTTTCCTACTTGGTCTAAGCATTGGTCATTTAATGGCATGTTGAAATTATCAAATTATGATAAGGAAAAACATAAATTTAATAAAAGAAGTAAAGATACTGTAGCTCC
Source organism: bacterium (assembly GCA_018672055.1). GTDB lineage: Bacteria > Patescibacteriota > Patescibacteriia > UBA1558 > UBA10009 > JABHGM01. Next base: position 615,559 of record JABHGM010000001.1, read on the forward strand.
TTTTCCAGATTTAAATCGTGAAGCTTTAGCTCATGTAGTTAATGCAATAGTGAAACAAGTTAAAGATGTAAAAGTGAAAGAAGCTAAAGATAAACAAGTTAAAGATGAAGATACACTAGATATACAGAAGGATCCAGAATTTGAAAAATTACTTCAAGATGCTAATTTTGCTAAACTATATGCTTATGCAATTGAAAAGGTAACTCCTGCTAAGGAAAGTGAATTATTAAGCACTAAAGGTGAATGGATTAAATATGATAAAGATTCAGATCATATGCCATTAGTTAATTCAATTCAAGGTCATGGTACTGGTTGGTGTACAGCTGGAGAATCAACAGCTGAAAGTCAGCTAAAAAATGGTGACTTTTTTGTTTATTATTCTCAAGATAAAAAAGGTGATTTTAAGACTCCTAGAGCAGCTATTAGAATGAATGGTAATGATATAGCTGAAGTTAGAGGTATAGCTCATGAACAAAATTTAGATCCATATATTAATGATACAGTAGACGAAAAATTAAAAGATTTTCCAAATGGTGAAGCGTATAAAAAGAAAACAGCTGATATGAAAAGATTAACTGAAATTGAAAATATTTTAAAAAAGGGACGAGAATTAGATAAAAATGATTTGAGATTTTTATATCAAGTTGATGATACAATAGAAGGATTTGGCTATCGTGATGATCCTAGAATAGAAGAAATTATAGAAGAAAGAGATAAAAAAAGTGATTTATCTCAAATTTTTAATATTGAAAAAAATAAGATTAGTATAACTAAAAATGAAGCGATTAATAACGAAGATATTGTTTATCATTATGGTGGTCTTTATCTAACCGGCTTAACTTCACTAGAAGGTTTAAAATTACCGGAAACTGTTAATGGTGATTTAGATCTAAGAGGTTTAACTTCAGCAGAAGGTTTAAGATTGCCAGAAACTGTCAATGGTAATTTAAATCTAAGCGGCTTAACTTCAGCAGAAGGCTTAAAACTACCAGAAACTGTCAATGGTAATTTAAGTCTAATCAGCCTAACCTCAGCAGAAGGCTTAAAATTTCCAGAAACTGTCAATGGTAATTTAAATCTAATCAGCTTAACTTCAGCAGATGGTTTAAATCTCCCAGAAACTGTCAATGGTGGTCTTCATCTAACCGGCTTAACTTCACTAGAAGGCTTAAAACTGCCAGAAACTGTCAATGGTTTTATTTATATAGGAGGCTTAGTAGAGGCAGAAATATCAGATTTAAAAAAAAGTGATAAAGTTTTCATGGTTAAAGAAGGTTGACATTTTATTAAAACTGAGTTAATATATTACTCAGTTTTATTGTTCGGAGGTCGTCTAACGGTAGGACACCTGGTTTTGGTCCAGGCAATAGGGGTTCGATTCCCTTCCTCCGAGCCAAATAATTTATGCTATAATACTAGTATATTAATCCACTAATCATTTTTATATGGCTAAAGGAAATAACTCACACAAAAAAGAGAAAAAGAAACCTAAGAAAAAGGATAAGAAATAGATTATATTCTCTTTTTGAGTCAAATAAAAGATCATCTATTAAATTAGGTGATTTTTTGATTTATATTTGAATAATGATTGACTTAGTAGTAATAAGATGATATATTCATTTATTGTTCATTTTATTAATCAGTCACAAATTATTTAGGAGACCATAATGAGTGAAAAAAGAGATATGATAGATGGTAAATGGTATAAACTTACACCACCATCGGTTATAGGTGGAAAAAGTTATTCTCTTGTTTGCTGTGAGTATAAAGATCTAAATCCAAAGTATCCAAATGATTATATTGTAAAAGGTATATCAGAAGGTGGAACTGAACTTGAAAGTTTTATCTTACGCTTTGGAGATAAAGGTGTATGTGTAGAACTAGCAGAACCACCAACTCAAGAATCAAATTAAGAGTAGCTGAATAAGCTTATTACTTAAGACTTCCTTCGGGAGGTCTTTTTTTAACCTAAATAAAAAAAACCGTCTTTAATTATCTGACGGTTTTGATATAAATGATATTTGATTAAAGTGTTACTTTATTACAAATTCAATATTTATCTGGTCCGTAAATTTACCTTTGCTTTCATATAATATTCCAACAGAAATTATTACATTTTCATTCCAAGCTTTTTCTAAACCTTTAAAAGCTTTATCTGTTATTACAGTATTTGAAAATCCATAATATTCTCTTTGTTCAGTAGTTAGATGAATAGTTACATGTCCTTTGTCTATTAACTTGTATACTATATCTAAGTCTATAATAAACTTTTTTAGCATACGAGGTGTAATAACATTTAACATGGTATTGATAGCGTCTGATTTATCTTTATCTACATCCGTGATTATTTCGCTAATTTTACCAAGCTTTTTTGATCTTTTTTGAATAACATTCATTAAATAATTATTTTGTAATTTATCGGTCTCCATGATTATTCCTCTTTATTGTTTTATATGTGCAGTTTTTATACCTTATTACGCATTTATTATTTTGTCAATAATATATGTTATATTTTTTGTTTTATATAATAAAAAAGCTCAGCAGAAATCTCTGCTGAGCACTTAGGATATATTGTTTAGCCTCTTAACAATGAGCTAAATTCAATTTCACCATAACGTGAGTTTGTTTCGTATCGAAGCTTTGCTTCAACATGTGTGTCCAATGAATTTTTATCACGTTTTTTACCTGTTGAAATATTGCCATGCACTAAGATGTACCATACACCTTTGCCCATGTTTGTTAACGTGATTACGGATTTAACTATGAGAAAGTACTTTTTATGTAAATCTACAATACCAAGTTTTTCCATCTCCACCCCAGGTCCAAAATTTTCTGTATATGTGGTAACTGGATCACCGGGAGTGAATTTAAACCATAATGGATCTACAAATATGATTTTATTTTGATGAATAAAGGCTGCGCAGATCTCAGATCTACGTGGGCCATTATCAATTTTTGGCATAACATGTGGTGTTCTTGGTGTTGTCATACAACAACTCCTTTCTTTTTTGCGCTTATAAGGGCACATTCCTTGTTGCTTTGTTCTTAATGAGCCACCTACCCATACAGGCAGGGATTTTGTTAACCAATACCTTATCGATTAACAGGTTACTATATACTAGCATTTATAAATTGTCAATGCTAGTTTTTAAATTTTAATAAAAAAGAACCGTCTTAAATTATCTGACGGTTCTGATGAAATATTATTCCTTGATTTCTAGAAATACTAATTCGAATTTAATTTCTAACTTTTTCTCGTCTCTAGAAAGGTTTATGGGGAAGAATGTAAGATTAATTATTACGTTTCCATTCCATTTTTTTTCTAATAATTCAAATTTATTTTGAGTAAGGAATTTATCTTCAAAATAATATTTTCCTATATCATTACCTTCTAATACTATAGAAATTTTTTCTTTATATAGTAACTTCTCTAGTATACTATAGTCTTGAATAAAATCTTTTAGGTTATCTGGTGTCTTATGCAGAAAAGTTCTAATTACGTTAGATTCATATTCATCTCCCATTTTAATCATTTTTTTAACACTTTCAAGTATTTCTGATCTGGCTAGAATGGCTTCTAACAAATGTTTTTCTTTTACATCACCTATAGCCATGATTACTCCTTTTTGGCTTATTTTTTTATATGTTCAGTTTTTATACCTTATTACTCATTTATCATTTTGTCAATAATATATATATAAATAACTAAAACATTGACAAAATAAGAGAAAAATGATAGACTCAGCATTATGATTTCAAAAGACAAAATTAAAACGTTTAAAGAACTAGGTTTAAAGGAAGATATAATGAAAAGTTTGGATGATTTAGGTTTTGAAAAGCCTACACCTATTCAAGCTGAAACTATTCCTTTCATTTTAAATTCTAAAAATGATTTAGTTGCTTTAGCACAAACTGGTACTGGTAAAACAGCTGCTTTTAGTTTACCTATTTTAAACCAAATAAGTACTAATAAAAGAAGCTTAGATGCTTTTATACTATGTCCTACTCGTGAACTAGCTATACAAATATCAAGGGATATTGAATCATATACTAAACATACTAAAGGTATTAGTGTTACTGCTGTATATGGTGGTACTAGAATAGATTTACAGATTAGAACACTAAGAAGAGGTGTAAATATTGTAGTTGGTACACCAGGTAGAGTACATGATTTAATTAGAAGAAATGTACTTAAATTAAACAGTGTTAAATGGTTAGTTTTAGATGAAGCTGATGAGATGCTAGATATGGGGTTTAAAGACGATCTAGACGCCATTTTAGAGCAAACACCGGATACTAGGCAGACATTACTGTTCTCAGCTACTATGTCTCGTGGTGTAAGTAATATTGCTAAGAATTATATGAAAAAGGCTAAAGAGATAAGTGTTGGTAGTAGAAATACTGGTGCTGAAAATGTTACTCATGAATATTATGTAGTTCAAGCTAGAGATAGATTTGAAACACTAAAACGTATTTTAGATTGTATTCCTGATGTTTATGGTATATTATTTTGTAGAACTAGACGTGAAACACAAGATGTTGCTGATAAGTTAAGGCAAGCTAAGTATCAAGCAGAAGCAATACACGGAGATGTTTCTCAGAGTAATAGGACTAAGATAATGGATAGGTTTAAGAATAAGCATATTAAATTACTAGTTGCTACTGATGTAGCTGCTCGTGGTATTGATGTTAAAGATTTAACACATATTATTAATTATAATCTACCTGATCAAAATACTTCATATACTCATAGAAGTGGTAGAACAGGTAGAGCAGATAAGAGTGGTATAGCTATATCCATAGTTGGACCAAGAGATATTAGAAAGATTAAAGAATTAGAAAAGGCTTTAAATAAGCCATTTGAGTATAAACAAGTACCAAGCGGTAAAGATATACATGAAAGACAAATTGATAATTTTATTGATTCAATTAAAGTATCTGATTCTGAAAAAATTGATGCCAAGTTTCTTGAAGATATTACTCATAAATTAAAAGGAGTTAAGAAAGAAGATTTAATAAAACATTTTGTTTCTAAAGAATTAAGTCATTTATTTAATGATAATCAAGGAACTCGTGATTTAAATAGTACTTTTAAAGCTAATGCTGAAAAGAGCAGAACTTTAAATAATGCTACTTATTTAAAGATTAATTTAGGTAGAAAACATAGATTTAATATCAAAACATTATTTGCTATGATCAATTCTAGTAATAAGTTACGTGGCATGCATATTGGACAAATAGATTTACATCCAGAGTATTCTACATTTGCTGTTGAAAAAAAGTATGTATCAGAAGTAATCAATTCTTTAAATAAGAATAAGTTTAGTAAAATGCCAGTTGAGGTTAGTGTAAGTAATGATCAAATTACTGAAGCTACAGATAATTTTTCAAGAAAAAGAAATAGAAGAAAGAATAAGAGTCCTAGAAGAAATAAAGGTAATAGAGGTGATTACAGAAGACGTAGATAATATTAATTTAAATATATATTAAAAACATTCCCATATTGGGAATGTTTTAGTTTAAACTAGAATTATTAATATATTTTTGATATAGTATATCTATAATTTATATATATTAAATATGAATAGTGGAAAAGAATTAGTAACTGAATTAATAAAACTTCAGACTAAATATACTAAAACAGATAGAGCAATTACTACACGTGAAAAGTATGAAGCTTTTTATTTAAATAAATTTGTTAAAGAATTAGATTTTAATAATAAATTATTAAGAGAATCATTAATTGAACATGTAGGGCATTTACCAATTATTGCTACTTTTTTATACCCTCATATTGAGAATAGAGATAAAATAGATTTAGGTAAAACATTATTAATGTTAGCTATACATGATATTGGTGAAACTGAAGTAGGTGATGTTATAACATATAAGAAAACAAAAGAGCATCAAAATTTAGAAATAGCTGCTGCTAAAAATATACTTGATGAGTCATATATTGATATTTTTCAAGAGTTTGAAGATGTAGAAAGCTTAGAAGCTAAATTTGCTAAAGCTATTGATTCATTAGCTCCACTTTTACATGAGGTAGATTTACCAGATGTAACTGCAAAGAGATTTAAATATTTTGGTTTTAATGAAGAAACTATTATAAAAAAGAAAAGACCCCTTTTTATTTGGGATAGTGTGTTGCTAGGTATATTTGATTATTGTATTGAAGAATATAAAAAGATTTAAAATTAATTAGAATATATATAATATATCACTAATTAGCGATATTTATATATATTTTTTTAATAAAGTATACATACTTGACAATATTCTATAAATATGCTATTATAGTATAATGTTTTTTGAAAATTAAATAATTTAGAAATCAATGGTTACTGTAATGTTTACAGTAAAATAAGTAGTTTATTAGAAAGTAAGAAACACGTAAAACGTTTATCCAAAGGAGATAAAGATGAGTAAATATCCAAAGGAGATAAAGATGAGTAAAAAAAATGAATACCGTGATGGTGCAACAATAGTAGCTAAAGAGTCAGCTTGGACTTTTTGGAGATTTTTACCACTATTACTTCTTGTTATTGTAGTAGTACTTCTGGTCGTTTGGAGTCTGAAAAGTACTGGTATCATCGGAAAGGATATTGAACGTGAAGTCGTTCAACACAGCCAGCAGTATGTTGAGTCAAAACAGGCTAAATTGCAGAATCTGTATACCAAGTATGTTGAATTACAAACAAAGGCAACAGAGGCTGAATTTGCCGGTGTAACAGAACTGGTTGATGTATATTATGCACAGCAGAAAGCAATTTTGGTTCAGATGCGCCGAGAGGTAACAAACATTCCCTCTCATCAGGTTCCACCAGAAGTTCAGAAGCTCTTACAATAAAAAACTCAAATGATAAGGAGAAATGAAATGAAGAAATGTAGATTATACTTTATGGGTTTACTGATTTTTGCAGTAATGATACTAACAGGCTGTAATGCATGTGCAAATAACAGTTCTGAGGCAAAAGATCAGGCAACGGTTGCTAAACAGCAGGGGATTTATCAAGATGTGCAACCAGTGCATATCTATGATTATTCTATTCCCAGAGATATATATCAGCAGATATATGATGTTACAACGACTCAAGTTGTTGCAACATATTCCGTGATTGAATCAATTACTGGATTAACTCGGTACGAATGTCCTTCTATGGGTTATGCTATTCCAGCTGATGTTAGTTTAACGAATCCTCTCCAGGGTACTTATAACTTTGATAGTGTTGGAGTAGATGAGTTTTCTCAGGTAATTGAACAGGCAGAGCCTAATGGTCTATTCAGTTCAAAGAATACTGATGCCACATGGGTAATGTGTGTAGAGTTGGGAAGCGGAGAGGTGTATCCTATTTATGTAGAACATAAAGTAATGACATTTCCATTTATTATGGAAAAAAATAAGAAAGATCAATGGGTTCGAGCTGATAATAAACCAATCGCTTTCAAAATCGAAATCAAAAATGGTAATCAAGGAGGCAAACCTCCTAAGGTAAATTAAATTTACTGACCATAAATAATAAAACCCGGCATGTATTCTGTATGTGTCGGGTTATTTTTTTAATCTAAAAATATTTTTTATTTAGCTCTATGTACTCTAACTCTTTCGCTTTCAGTTAAAGCTTGTTTTCTTAAACGTATATTATGTGGGGTAACTTCTAAGTATTCATCTTCGCTCATTATGCTCATACCACGTTCTAGGGTTAAATCAATAGGTGGTGTTAAGTTTATTGCTTCATCAGCACCTGAGGCTCTCATATTACTTAGTTGTTTACCTTTAATTGGGTTAACTGTCATATCATCGCCTTTAGCTGCATTACCGATTACCATACCCTCATATACTTCTGTATTAGCTGGTATATATAGTTCGCCTCTATTTTGTAAGTTATATAGTGAAAAGCCTAAGGCTTTACCTGTAGCCATTGAAATCATAGAACCTAGTTCTGTTTTTTTAATTTCACCAGCATATGGTTTAAAACCAATTACGTGAGTATATAATATGCCTTCACCCTTAGTATCAACTACAAATTCATTCTTATAACCTAGTAATCCACGTGTTGGTATTTCAAAGATAAGTCTTGTATTACCATGTTCTGGTCCCATTTCTAAAAGGTTACCTTTTCTTTTAGCTAGTTTTTTAATAACTGCACCTGTCATATCATCTGGTACATTAATAGTTACTTCTTCAAAAGGTTCTGATTTTTTACCATCTATATCTTTAATAATAACGTGAGGTTGAGAAATTTGTAATTCATAACCTTCACGTCTCATATTTTCTAAAAGAATTGCAATATGCATTTCACCTCTACCATGTACTTTGTAATATTCTGAAACAGAGAAATCTATTTTAAGTCCTACATTAACTTCTAATTCTTTTTCTAATCTTTCTTTAATTTGAGTATTTGTAACAAACTTACCATCTTGTCCAGCATACGGAGAGTTATTTACGTAAAAATTTAAGGAAATTGTTGGTTCATCAATACTAATTGCTGGTAGTGGTTCTTGCTTTTCATCATCACATATTGTTTCACCAATATATATATCAGGAAGTCCAGCAATCATAACAATGTCACCGGCACTAGCAACTTTTACTTCTTCTCTGGCTACTCCTTTAAAAGTAAATAGTTTTGTAATCTTGCCTTTTCTTATAGTACCATCTACATTTTTTATAAAAATATTATCTGCTTGTTTTATAGTTCCTTGATAGATTCTACCGATAGCTAAACGTCCTAAGTAATCATCATAAGCTAAATTAAAAGGTTGAACAGTTAAAGGTTTTTTTAAAGCCTCTTCAAGTGAAGCAACTGGTACATGTTCTAAAATAGCGTCTAATAGGGGAGTTAAATCTTTTTTTTCATCATCATAATTTGTTATAGCAACACCTTGTTTAGCTATAGCATAAAGAGTAGTAAAATCTAATTGTTCATCAGTTGCTCCTAGATCTAAAAATAGTTCATATACTTGTTCTTGTGCTATATCAGGTTGAGCTGCTGGTTTATCAATTTTATTTATTACGACAATTGGTTTTAAACCTAAATCAAGAGACTTCTTTAAAACAAACTTAGTTTGAGGCATTGGTCCTTCTTGAGCATCAACAACTAAAATAACACTATCAATTGATCTTAAAACACGTTCTACCTCGGAACCGAAATCAGCATGTCCTGGAGTATCAACTATATTAATCTTAGATTCTTTGTAGTAGACAGAAGTATTTTTTGAATAAATAGTAATACCACGCTCTTGTTCTAGAGCGTCGTTATCCATACTAGTATCACTGGTAGACATACCTGTTTGTTGCATTAGAGCATCAGTTAAGGTTGTTTTACCATGATCTACATGGGCTATAATTGCTATATTTCTAATAGTCATAATTTAAGGGTTTAAATAAAACCGCCTCAACAGGCGGAACCTTTAATAACTCAGGAATAATACTATATCTTTAAATAAAAGTCAAGTGTAATAGGCGTTTGTATTAAAAAAACCGTCATTATTGACGGTTTGATTTGATAGTATTTAAACTAAGGCAACTTTGATACTTATAACTATCCATTCATATGGCACTTGCGTAAAAGTAAATGAAATATTGTTATCCCAAGCTTTTGTTAGTTTTTCAAAACTGGCTTTTGTTGTCCGATGATCCTTAAAGACAGAATTTCTATTTTTTTCCTTAAGAATGATAGATAACTCTATTTTGCCTTTTTTTATTAAAGCCTCTATTAAGCCTGATGCTTTAATATAGTGGTGGAGCTCTTTGGGCGCAGCTTCAATTAACTTACGTATAACATCATTTTCTTTTTCTTTAAGGTCTTGAAACTTTTTTTCATATTCAGTTTCTAACTCCAACTTGGCAGTTATTAGATTAGATAACAGATTTGCCATTATTACCTCGTTTTAGATTTTTGTATTATTTACTAATATCTTTTTGTACAAGATAGGTCAGCTTACTCTTGTTATTCTATTTTGTCAAGGTTTTGGTCTTATTCTTCTTCAGGTTTTTCAATTTCTATTTTTTTAAATGGGTCTGTTATTTCTGAAACATCAATAATTGGGGAGTAATTGTTATTTAATTTTTCTATAACATTTTCAGTTAAATTTATATCAATTTTATTAAGTGATACTTTATCAATATATTGTAGAATTAATTTACTATTATCTTGAATTACGTGATATTGTCTAAATATTAAAAAGAGCGAGGAAGAAATAATTAAAAGCGTTACTATTAGTATTACTAAAGTAATGTTAATTTTAGGTAATTTAATTTTTAAATTTATTTTTTTCATATAGTTAACCAATATGTGTAACCTAGAATATCAGCTGAAAGTGAAGTATTATTTTGCCTTATATTAATATTTTGAATTGTTAAATTATAGTTTATGCTAGATATTTCGGATAAATATTTAAGTAAATCATCAAAATCACCATCTATTTTAAAGTTAAAAGGAATTCTTATTATATTAGGTCTAAATTCATCTTTTTGTAAATCTAGAGTTAAAGTTTGCTCTAAATTATATTTTTCAGCTATTGTTTCTAATTGTTCAATTAATTCTAATTCTTGACCTTCAGATAATAGTATTTCTTCTAACGTTGGAATTTTTTCATTTAATTCATCATATTGCATAGCTAATTGATTAAAGTCTTCACCTGTTTTAAATTTAATTTCAAGTTGACTAGCTTCTGATTTAAATTGATTATGTACAGTGTTTAGATTACTTGAATAAGGGAAAATAAAGAATAATAAGACAATAGTTAGAATAACTAGTTGAATCAAATATTTAGTAATTTGTCCTGTATTTAATTTCATAGTCTGTTAAAAAATCCACTTATTTCAAAAGTAATATTTTCTCTTTGTAATATATCTGTAATAGGTGTATTTAGATCAAAGAATATTTCAGAATTTTCTAAGTTATCTTTAAATAATAAATATTCTTCTCTAGATTCTGCGTGACCCTGCATAGTAAACTGATTTGTTTTAAGCTGAGCATTTATTTGAATAATTAAAACATTATTTGGCACTAAGCTAGCTAGCTCTTTTAAAAAGCCAGGCCAATCATTAAATGATTTTTGAATACTGTCTATTGTAGTAATTTCTTCATTTAAATAATTTATCTTATCAGTTAATAATTTATTACTTGCAGCTACAGCACCTTTTTTTTGTTCTACGGTTCTACTTAAATTAGCTATGGTTTGATTAATTGGAATTAAACTAATAGCAATTAAAATACTAGCAATAATTAAAAGGTTTAAGAAATTTTCTATATATAAATATACATTCCTTACTTTAAGTAATTTTTGTTGTTTAGGTGATATTAAATTTAAATGGATCATATTTTAAGTATTTAAATTCCTAAGTGCTAAACCTATAGCTGTAGCGTAAGAAGCAACTTGATTTTCTGGTAACTTAACTTTATCTAAAGATACATTAGTTAAAGGATTTGTTAAATGTACTTTCATTTTAGTTTCTTTTGTTAAAAATGTATCTAAGTTTGGCATTTGTGATCCACCGCCAGTTAAGTATAGTTTTTTAATAGATTTTTGTGTTTTAAAATGCTCTTGATAGAAATAATTAGCTTCCCTTATTTTTTTAGCTATTTTTTTAATTTCAGGAGCTATTAATTTTTCTGAATAACCTTCTGCTTTAGATGAGTTTAAACCTAGGCTACGTTTTACTTTTTCTGCTTCTTTTGAAGTAATCTTTAATTGTTTTCTAATTATCTCAGTTAAACCATCACTAGAAAATGATAGTGATATAGTAAATGGAATAACATTATGAGCATAGATAAATAGACCGGTTCTTCTAGCACCAAGATCTAAAACCATAACAGGTTCGGTTAATTTTTCTTTAAAAGAAAATATACTTCTAGCTAGTGTTACTGCTTCAATTTCTAATGAGCAGGGGACAAGATCAGAATTAGTTAGTACTTCTTGATAATTATCAACTATTTCTTTAGGGCAAACACCGATTAAAACTTGTGTTTTATCTCTAGGATCTATATATTGCCAGTCTAGATATACTTCATTAATAGAATAGGGAATATGTTTTTTAGCTTCTTGAACTATTTCTTCTAATATATTTTTACCTTCAGGGTAATCTAAATTAATTAATTTTATAAATGTTTTTTGTTCTGGTAAACAAACGTTTGTTACTTTGCTAATTAATTTTTGTCCTGTTACATTATTAATTAACTTATCAATTATAACTTCTGCTTTTTTAGAATCTACAATTTTTCCTTCTTTTAAAACACCTTTAGGTACTGCTTGATAACTAAAACTAACAAGTTTAATTTTCTTGTTTATTTTTTTTAATTGGACCAATCTAAAGGCTCTTTCACTAATATCTAATCCAAATGAATTATTTTTCATGCAAAGTGGTATCATATTTAATATTCTTCTTCCCAATGTTCAATATTAATTATTGGAGATGTTTCTGGGGTACCTAATCCTCTACTTATTATAGCTTGATCATAGTTAATATTCAATGGTGCCCAGAAGTCATAAACACTTAAATTTCTTGTATAAAGTCCTCCATTTAATCCATAGCCAGTAAATATTGAAGATATTATTATTTCATCTGCTGCGTAAACTAAACCATCAATTTGAATGTCGTCAGAGAAGAAACCAAAAACTATTTTTCTCTTTGTTATGATCCCTGAAGGATCACTACCATTTGAATTAACAAATAAATCAGGATTACTCACCCAGAATGGCCAGAAACTAGTTCCTAGATTTATATTACCATCAGCTACTAACATACCATTTACAGTTAAATTATGTCCTTTTTTAATATCAATATTACCAGTAACATAGGTTATTCCGTCGATTATCAAATTTGATGTTCCATCAAGTAAGTCATCAAATTCAGAACTTGTATATATATTGTCTGCTAAATTTTTATATGAATTTGGATCAGCTGAATCAAAATCAATTCCAGGCATAGCAATAGTTTCTGGAGCAGGTGGATAATTATCAGCATTAAGGGTAGCTGCCTCTAAACTTGACGTCCAAGATACATTAATTTGATCAACGGCAGAAGCATCACCAGCAATATCTAAAATGCTATAGAAGTTTGCTTCAATATCATTATTTGTAAATATACTTCCAGTTTGGACTTCTAGATTAGCTCCAAAGTAAGTCATAGAATCATCAGTATACATAACAACATCATCTATTGCTGATTCACTAGTTGCTTGAAACACTTTTGTTTTTACGATTCTTTGAGTACTGGCTCTGTCTGTAGTAATTACAGCGACAGAGCTAATTTCTGCTTCTGCTAAACCTGTATTATCTATACTTACTAAGTAATATGAGTTAGGGATAAATGGATTATTTCTTAAAAGAGATTCTGACCAAGTTGGATTTGTTTTAAAACTTGTTTGCCATGTAGGATCATTTTTTATTTTCCATAATGCTTCATTAATTCCTGCTTCTGCTAAATAATATGTTTCAGTTGCTAAGTTTTGACTATGAGCTAATTTTGAATCAGTGACTATGAATGAAAGAAAATAAAAAACCATTAAAAAAAGTATAGCTATTATTATGGTAATAGTTGCTAAAACATAGCCTGATTGTTTTTTCATTTTATTCATAACTATTCTCTTGAATTTCTACCCCAAACACTACTATATATATGTTCATTAATATTATTTTTAGTAAGCCATACTTCAATATTAGTAAAGTCTTCACCATAGAAAGCTATATTTGAAATATATTCTGCAATTATTTTATTATCAGTAACAATAGATTCTGGTGGCTCTAAAAATTGATCAACAGCGTCCCAGTAAACAAATGTACCAGGTTCCTCAGAAAAATAATAAGTTATCCGTTGTCTATATAGATCAGTGCCACTTAAATAATATCTTAAGTATTGTATATCAGGTACACCATGGCCATCTTGGAATTGAAATTCCGTTGGCGGATCAAAACCTTCAACTCCTTTACTTTCAGGTAGGGGTGTTACAATATCTTGAGATTGCCTTATTTCACGAGTAATTCTATCTATTATTATCCTGCCATTTTGCAAAAGCTCCATTTTTGTATTACTGGTATTAAATGATTTTTGTGAGAGTAAATACAGATCATAGACTATGAAAAATATAACAATACTTAAAGAAACAGTTAACATGACTTCAATTAAAGTAAATCCTATATTTTTCTTAGACTTTTTTATCATAAATGCGAATTAAGTGTTCTTATAGTTAAGGTAGTATTTTCACCAGTCATTATATTTATCCAAACAATATCTGTTTCAATTAGTTTTAAACCAAGGTCTGTTTGAGTTTCATTTAAGCTACTATCTAAGTATTTTACTCTGGTAATTCTTTTAAATTCACTAAAATCATTATCAATAGTTGATAATGATTCCTCTATAACTGTACCTACATTAATTTGTTCATATCCTTGGCTAATTAACTCTTCTATCTTTGCTTGAGCAAAGTTAACAGCTAGTGTTTTTTGTTCTGATTGTTTGGTAGCATTCATACCAAAAGGAAATAACCTAACAATACTAAAAACAGCTACAGATAATATACTGAGAGCTACTAAAACTTCTAATAAAGAAAATCCCTTATTGTTCTTGCCAATTAACATAGCCTGATGGTTTTATATCTACTAAAGTTGTTATTTCTGCATGTAAGTGAGTTATGAAAACTTGTCCTGCGTAATCTACTCCTCCGCCAAAGTTAAATGAAACTTCATTATCTTGGATACCAGTGTTACTAGCAAAGTAAACTGTTTCATCTAATGCATATGTTTCTATAGTTACGTCAGGATCTCCAATTTTTACTAAAGAGTAAGAATTATTTAGCGGTGTAATTATAATCGCATATTTAATTTGTTCAGTTACTGTATATTGTTGAGCTATTTTTAAATGAGAAATAAACTGTTTAGTACTACTTTTTATTTCTAAATTCTGAGTATAGTTTTTAAATGTAGGAAATGAAATTAAAGAAACCGTTGCTATAACAATTATAACGGCGATTATCTCAGCTAAAGTGAAGCCTTTTTTATTCATATTATTGAAATTGTTCAGTCAAATTATACATTGGCATTATAATAGCAAGAGCCATAAAGGCTACAGCACCACCTAGAAGTAACATTAAAATTGGTTCAATTATAGAAGGTAGAGATTTCATAATGCGATCTATTTCATCTTCATAGAATGAAGCAAGTTCACCCAATATTTCATCTATTTTTCCTGTTTGTTCACCTGTTGATATCATTTGAATAATAACTGGTGGAAATAGTATTTCATATTCTGATAAAGCATCTGATATATTAACTCCTTCTTTAAGCTTTATAGCTGATTCCTGCATAGCTTTCTTATAATGATAATTAGAGAGTGTTTCTGAGGTAATTTCAAATGTTTTAACAATTGGAATATCTGTTTTAATTAAAGAGCTAAGAGTTCTAGTAAATTTAGCTAGATTAATTTTTTTTATAATAGCTCCAAAGACAGGTATTCTAAGTAAAACGTAATGAAATATTTTTTTACCTTTTTTAGATTTAATAAATGATATAAATAAGCTAATGAAACCAATAAAGCCTAGAGCTGTTATTAAACCATTATTTACAATAGCGTCAGAAAAGTTTATTAAAAACCTTGTAGCAAAAGGAAGTTCAGCGTTCATTTGGTCAAAAATGGCAGTAATTTTAGGAATAACAAAAACTAGCATACCAATACCAATTCCAGTCATGGCAATAATAACAATTATTGGATAAGTCATTGCTGATCTAATCCTACTTTTTAATTCATTTGAAGTTTTTATTTGAATATATATTTGATCTAAGACTTCATCTAAGTGCCCTGAAATTTCTCCAGATTCAATCATACTGACAATTAGGTTATTGAAGATGCCTTTATTTTTTTTTAAACTTTCTGTCAAAGAAACGCCTTTTTCTGTATCTTTGTAAAGATTAAATAATAATTTTTTAAATTTTTTATTTTTAGTTTGTTGAGATAGTGTTTTTAATGCTTTATCTAAAGGTAAGCCACTTTTAACCATTACTTTAAGATTTTGCATGAAAAATTGCTTATCTTTATTTGAGATAGTTGATATTTCTGATAATGAGTTATATAGCTTTTTTAGAAAAGGTGTTTTTTTACCAGTTTTCTTTTCTTTTTTTTCAACTTGTTGTAAATCTATTGCCATTTATTCTTGAGTTACTCTTAAGACTTCTTCAATAGCTGTAATGCCTTGAAGGGCTTTCATGAAGCCGTCTTGAGTTAGAGTTAAATTATTTTCTTTAAGATGTTGTTTTTCAATTTCTTCAGCTGTTGCTTTATGAGCAATTAAATCTGAAATAGCTAATGTATTTTCCATTACTTCATATATTCCTGTTCTACCTTTGTAACCTGAATCATTACATTGCTTACAACCTTTTCCTTTATAGAATAATACTTTTTCAAATGAATTATTCTTTTTAGATAGCAGACCTTGTTCAGTTAAAAATACTTGCATTGATTCTAAATCGAAATGTCTTTTTAACTGTTCAACTACTTTTTTATCTAAGTTATAGCTAATAATACAATTTTTACATATTTTTCTAACTAGTCTTTGAGCTAAAACACAATTTAGAGTAGTACTTACTAAAAATGGTTGAATACCCATATTTAACATTCTTTGAGGTGTCGAAGCTACGTCATTAGTATGTAAGGTAGATAATACTAAATGACCTGTCATCGATGCATTAATGGCAATTTCTGCTGTTTCTTTATCTCTAATTTCACCAACCATAATAATATCTGGATCTTGTCTTAAAAGAGATCTGAGCCCTGCTGCAAAAGTAAAATCAATCTTAGGATTTACTTGACTTTGATTAATTCTTGGCATTCTGTATTCAATGGGGTCTTCAACAGAAGAAATATTTACTTCAGGCTTATTCAAAACATTCATAATGGTATAGAGAGTAGTAGTCTTACCAGAACCAGTAGGACCAGTTACTAGTATCATGCCATGAGGCTTTTCAATATTAGTTTTTAAAATTTTAAATGGTTTTTCTTGGAGTCCAAGTTGTTCTAAATTTAAAGCTTTAACTGATTCATTAAGCAATCTCATAACAACTTTTTCACCATCAAATACTGGAATTATTGAAACTCTAAAAGCAACTTTATATTGTTGATTAGCTATTTTAAACCTACCGTCTTGAGGTAATCTATGTTCATCAAGTTTTAAGTTAGATAGTACTTTAATTCTAGCTACAATACCTGATCTAACAGATTTAGGTAAATTCATAACGTCTCTTAACATACCATCAACTCTATATCTAACAACAACATCTTTTTCAGTTGGTTCAATATGAATATCTGAAGCTTCTTCAAAAATTGCATATTCTAGTAAAGTATCAACAATTCTAATAACAGGTAAGTCTTGAGCCAACTCTTTTAAATTCTTTTTACCTTTTTCTGATTCTTTTTCATCAGTAATATTTTTAAATTCAGCTTCTATACTTTGATGATATTGTTTTATACCTTCTTTAAATGATTTAGGAGTTGTTAAGTGTAATTTTAAATTTGTTTCCAATTTCTTTTTAAGAAACTCAATTGTTTGTAAATCAGTGGGATCAGTAGTAGCAATACTAATACCCATAGCGTCTTTATTAAATGCTAATATTTCATGGGTTTGAGCAATTGGTTCGGGTATTAAAAATAAGACATCTTTTCTAATAGTCTCATTCTTTAGTTTAATTAGTGGAAGTTTATAGAAAGCAGCTAATTGTGAATACAAGCTATCTATATTTACTAAATCTTTTTCAATAATATAATCAAAAAGTTTTTCTTTTTCTTTCTTAGCTTCATTCTTAGCTTTTTCTAAAGCTTCTTTTTCAATTAAATCATTTTTTAGTAAAATGTTTTCTAATTTTTTATCTTCTATCATAATGTTGACAATAATTAATATAAATTATACCATAATATTTCAGATTTCGCTACAGCTATCTCTTAATAAATTTGTGAATATCTGTTATAATATACATATCATGAAAGATACATTTTTAGACACTTTATTTAATTTTTTTTCTAAACCAATACTTTATTGGCCTTTTTTAATTTCTTTGATTTTAAATATATTAATTTGGATAATCCTATTAATTAAAGTTCCTGTATCAGGAAGTGGTATTCCATTACATTATAATATATATTTTGGTATTGATTGGTTTGGTTCCTGGGTAATGGTATTTACTTATCCTTTTGTTGGTATTTTAATTATAATAATTAACTTTTTAATATCATTAAAATTACAACTTAAAGAAGTTTTTTTAACTAAGCTGATTGGATTCTTTAATATATTAATACAACTAATTTTATTACTTGGTATAGCTACTCTTTTACTAAATTATTTTAAATAAATATGATTGAAAACTTTGAAGTTATAAAAATATTTATTCTGTCTATTATCTCATTTGTAGTAGCTATTTTATTTACACCTATTTTAACTCACTATTTGTATAAGTATAAGATAGGTAAGAGAATTAGAAATTCTAAGAAAGCACCAATTTTTTTAAAACTTCATAAGAAAAAAGAAGGCACACCAACAATGGGTGGTATTATTATTTGGTTAACAGTTTTAATTTTAGCTTTAACTTTTTATTATCTACCAAAGATATTTCAATTTGAATTTCTTCAAAATTTTAACTTTCTAACTAGAAGTGAAACATTATTACCACTTGGTGCTTTAATTGCTACAGCTATTATTGGTTTAATTGATGATTTACTTGGTGTAAAAGGCATTGGTGTTCATGGCGGAGGTTTGTCAGTAAAGATTAAATTATTAATCTATACTTTAATTGCTAGTTTTGGAGCTTACTGGTTTTACTTTAAATTAGACTGGGATGTTTTACATGTACCATTTTTCGGTTCTTTTGAAATTGGCTTATGGTATATCCCTATATTTATTTTTATTATCGCCGCTACATCTTTTTCAGTTAATGAAACTGATGGTTTAGACGGCTTAGCAGGTGGTGTTTTGTTAACATCATTTGCTTCATACGGAACTATTGCATTTTTGCAAGGTAAATTTGAACTAGCTGCATTTTGTGCAGTGATTATAGGGGCCTTAACTGCATTTCTCTGGTTTAATATAAATCCAGCTCGTTTTATTATGGGGGATACTGGTTCAATGTCTCTGGGTATTACTCTAGGTATTGTAGCTATGCTTACTAATATGGTTCTATTATTACCAGTTATTGGCTTTATCTTCGTTATAGAATCATTATCAGTAATAATTCAATTAACTCATAAAAGATTATTTAAAGGTAAAAAATTATTTAAATCTACACCTATTCATCATCATTTTGAAGCGATTGGTTGGTCTGAACCTAAAATAGTAATGAGATTTTGGTTAATCTCTGGCTTTACTTCTGTAATTGGTTTAATAATATTTTTACTTGATAATGTTTGGTAATAAGTTATGTTTCAAGATTTAAAAGATAAAAATATTCACATAGTAGGTATTTCAGGAACAGAGGGTAGTAGCCTTGCTCTTTTTTTTATAAATCAAAATTTTAAGAATTTAACAGGTCATGATTTTAGCACTAAAGCAAATTTTAGAAAAAATTACATAAATTATCATAAAGAAGTTAGTTTAAAAAAAATAAAGAGTGATTTAAAAAAGTTAAATGGTATTAAAATAAATTATAATAAAAATTATTTAAAAGATTTAAATGAAGCTGATTTTATCTTAGTACCATCTTCTTGGTTTAGATATAAATGTAATAATAAGTTGAAAAAGTATAGTAAGAAGAAATATTTTTGGAATTGGTATAATTTATTACTTCATTATTACCAAGGTACATTTATAGGAATAACTGGCACAGCTGGTAAAGGTACTACAACTAATTTAATATTTAAGATATTAAAAAAATCTAAAAAGAATGTTATCCAAGTGGGGGAGAGTTGGCAAGAAATTGATTTTAATAAAATATTTAAAGCAGATAGTAAATCATATTTAGTTGCTGAGTTATCAAATAGAACTTTAACCTTTGCTTCTAAAGTAAAAAGAAGTCCAGACTTAGCAGTTATTACAAATATTACTAAGAATCATTTAGATGATCATCAAGGTTCATTTAATAAGTATTACAAAACTAAATTAGATATTTCAAAATATCAAACTAAGGATAATATATTATTTTTAAATAATAAATTAAAAGGAATTAAAACAAAAGCTAAAAAAATATATTTTTCATTTAATAATGTAGTAGTTAAGAATAAGAATTTAATCGGAGAACATTTATTATCTGATGTAGCTGCTGCTGAATTAGTAGCTAAAGCATTAAAAATTAGTAAACAGAATATAAATAAAGGTTTAAACAGTTTTAAAGCAAGAAGCGGCCGTTTAGAATATATTGGAAGTAAAAATGGAGTAAATTTGATTAATGATGCAGCTTCAACTAGACCTGAAGCTACAATATTTGCTGTTAAATCATTTCCAAAAGGAAAAGTTAATTTAATTTTAGAAGGTTCAAGATATAAGTTAGATGTAAAACAATACTTACTATTAATTGATACAGTTAAAAGATATAAGGTGAGAAATGTAGCGCTTAGTGGACAAATTACTAGATTATTATATTCAATGCTAAAAAAAGAATCTATTAATGTAGTTAAAACAAAAAGTTTATTAGATTCAATTAAACAATTATATAAGCTATCAGAAAAAGGTGATTATCTATTATTATCACCAAGTGCTGAGAGTTTTGGAGAATTTAAAGATTATAGAGGTAGAATTGAGCTATTTAATAAATATTTTAAAAAATGAAAAAAAAGCTAAAAAAGAAACTTAAAAGTTTATTAATGTATCCATTCGCTCATTCATCATTTGAGCATAAACCTGATTTTGTTTTAATAATAACTTTAGGCGTTTTAACTTTTGTCGGGCTACTTCTGTTATCATCTGCTAGTTCTGTTCAAGCATTTCAAAAATTTAATGATAGTTATTACTTTTTAAAGAATCAGGTTATAAGAGGCTTAATACCAGGTATTATTGCTTTTTTTATTGTCTCACGTATTGATTTTAGAAAATGGAAAGGTTTAGCTTTTTGGATGTTAATTGGCTCTATTGCCTTACTTATTTTAGTTTTCATACCAGGCATTGGCGTTTCCTATGGTAAAGCGCAAAGTTGGATAAGTGTCTTTGGTTTTTCATTTCAACCAACTGAGATTGTTAAATTAACTTTTTTAATATATTTAGCTACTTGGCTAGCTAAAAAAGATGAACATCAAATAAAAGATTTTGAATATAGTTTTTTACCTTTTCTTTTTGTTTTAGGTGTTATAGTATTTTTAATTTTAGCTCAACCTGATCTTGGAACTTTAATTGTAATTTTAGCTATTTCATTTATGGTTTACTTTGCGGCAGGGGCGCCTTGGAAACATATCTTAGCCTTAGTTGGTGGTGGAGTAATTATATTATTTATTGCTATTCAAATTGCGCCATATAGATTAGATAGAATTACAGCATTTTTTAATCCTGGAATTGACCCGCAAGGTTCTAGTTATCATATTACACAGGCAAAACTTGCTATTGGTTCTGGCGGTATGTTTGGTATGGGTATGGGTAAATCAAGACAGAAATTTAATTATTTACCTGAAGTATCAGGCGATTCAATATTTGCAGTTATTGCCGAAGAAATGGGCTTTTTCTTTGCTGTAGCTATACTACTTTCCTTTTTAACTATAATGATACGTGGTTTTAAAATCGCGAGGGGTTCACCTGACAATTTTGGTAAGCTTTTAGCTATTGGTATTACCAGCTGGATTTCTTTTCAAGCATTTGTTAATATTGCAGCAATGGTAGGACTTTTGCCTTTAACAGGCATTCCTTTGCCTTTTATTAGCTACGGTGGTACAGCTTTGACCATATTATTACTAGCTTCTGGAATACTAGTAAATATTTCCAAACAAACAAAAAATTAATTATGAAAGTTATTTTAACAGGTGGTGGTACATTAGGTTCTGTTAGTCCTTTAATAGGTATTTGGCAGAAACTTAAAATTCAAGACAAAAATCTTGAAACTATTTTTATTGGTACAAAACATGGACCTGAAAAAGAGTTTGTTAGAAAATATAATATATTATTTAAAAGTATAGCAGCTACTCGATTTAGAAGATATTTTAGCTTATTTAATTTATTAATACCTTTTTTAATTTTAATATCATTTATTCAATCACTAATTATATTATTAAAATACAAACCAGATTGGATAATTTCAGCAGGTGGTTATGTGCAAGTACCTTTGATTTGGGCTAGTAAATTTTTTAAAACTAAAGTTGTACTATATCAATCTGATTTAAAAGTAGGACTAGCTAATAAATTAAATACTTCACAAGCAGATTTAATATTTACTACTTTTTCTGAATCAAAAGAATATTTTAAAGATAAAAGTAAAGTACAAGTAGTGGGCACTGTTTTAAGAGATGAAATAAATAATGTAGCTAGTGAAATAGATAATAGTATTTTAGTTTTAGGTGGTGGTACTGGAGCAAGTAGTATAAATAGTTTAATAAAAGATTCACTAGATGAATTAACTATAAATTACAAAGTTATTCAAGTTACGGGCAAAGGTAAGCAGATTGATATGAAACATGATAATTATGAACAACATGAAATATTACTAGATGATTATTATGAAAAGATAAGTAAAGCTAAGCTTGTTATTTCAAGAGCTGGTTTATCATCTATTATGGAACTTGCATATCTTTCTAAAAATACTATTTTAATTCCTTTACCTAATTCTCCTCAGGAAAGTAATGCAGAATATATTTGTGAAAGAAATGGAGCAATTTGCTTAAATCAAGAGGGCTTAACTAAAGATAGATTTTTAAAAGAAGTAAAAAAAGAAATTAATTTAGGAAGTAATTTTAATGAAATATTTAAGCTTCATGGTGAAGAGATAATAGCTAAAATAATATATGGATTTAAGTAGTATAAAAAAAGTACATCTAATTGGTATTGGTGGTATAGGCATTTCAGCTATTGCTAAGTTTTTATTTGAGAATGGAAAACAAGTAACTGGTTCTGATGTAGAAAAATCAATAGTAATAGACCGGTTAAATGATTCAGGAATTAAAGTAGTTATTGGTCATAATGAATCAAATATTTCAGAGGATATTGATTTAGTAATATATTCAGTAGCTGTCCCAGAAGATAATATAGAGCGACTTAAAGTACGAGAGTTTGGTATAAAAGAAATCACATATGGTGAGTTTTTAGGCGAGCTTAGTCTTAAATACAAAACTATTGCTGTAACTGGTACTAATGGTAAAACTACAACTTCTTCTTTACTAGGTAGTACTTATGTTGACCTTTATTTAGATCCTACAGTTATAATAGGTAGTTTACTAAATAAATTTAAGGGTAATCTGCATTTAGGTAGTTCTGAGTATTTAATTGTTGAAGCTGATGAGTATAAAGCAAATATGCTTAAAGTAGACCCAACTCATATATTACTTACATCTATTGAAGAAGATCATTTAGATTTTTATAAAGATATCGATGATATAATTCAACATTTTCAAAAGTTTGTTGATAAATTACCTGAAGATGGATATTTAATATATAACGGTGATGATGTAAATATTAAAAAACTTTACTTACCTGATAATTCAATAAGTTGCGGTAAGGATGATAATTCAGATTATTATTATCAAGATTTAGTTATTAAAGATGGTCAACAAAAATTTAAAGTATATTATAAGAGTAAATTGCTTGATGATTTTAATTTAACTATACCTGGAGAATATAATGTATTAAATTCTTTAATGGTTATTGCTTTGTCACATAAATTAAAATTAAATTTAAAAGATGTGAAAGAGTCACTCATTAAATTTAATGGTTTATGGCGAAGATATGAAACAGTTGGCATGCTAGAGGATAATGTCCTGCTTATTTCTGATTATACTCATCATCCAGATGCTATTATTAAAACATTGAAAGCTTCTAAAGATTTTTATCCAGACAGAAGACTATTTTTAGTCTATCAGCCTCATCAACACGATAGAACAAAGAAATTATTTAAAGATTTTGTTAAAGCATTTGATCTAGCTGATTTTACTATACTTCATGAAATATATGATGTAGCAGGTAGAAAGTATAGTGGTGATGAAAAAGTAAGTTCTAATGATATAGTTAAGGAAATAAATAAAGATAATGTAATATATTCTGATAGTTTTGAAAAAACAAAAGAATTGATAAATAGTAATTTAAAGCCAAATGACTTACTTCTTGTGATGGGTGCTGGGGAAATTGATAAAATAGCCAGAGAACTATATGCTAGATAAATTTAAAAAAATAGATCCAGACATTAAAGAAAACTTTTCATTAAAAGAGTTTACTACTTTTAAAATAGGTGGAAATTGTAAATACTTTTCTTTAGTTAAAGATGTTAAGCAATTAGTAGAACTAATTAAATTAGCTCGTAGTAATAATGTTCCAATTCAATTAATAGGTGGTGGTAGTAATATATTAATTTCAGATAATGGATTTTCTGGGTTAGTAATTAAATTACAGTTTAATACTTTAGAAATTAAAGATACTAATGTAGAGGTAAGCGCTGATATAGAATTATCTGATCTTATCAATCAAACTGTTAATTCAGGGCTAATAAGTTTAGCTGTTATGATGGGCATTCCTGGGACCATTGGTGGAGCTGTAGTTGGTAATGCTGGTGCTTATGGTATTCAAATAAGTAATTTTTTTGAAAAAGCTACTGTTTTAGATAATAACTTAGAAGTTAAAGAGTTGAGTTGTGATGATTTAGATTTTAAATATAGGCATAGTATTTTAAAAGAAAATGATTGGATTGTTTTAAATATTAATTTAAAGTTAGAAAAAGGGGATAGAGATGAAGCTTTAAAGAAAATGTCTGAAATAGTTGATGACAGAGAATCCAAGCATCCAGGTTTTCCTTCTGCTGGTAGTACTTTTAAGAATATTGAAATAAATGATGAAGTAATTAGTATCTTAAAAGATAAGAATATTGAAATACCAAATAAGTTTATTGAATATAAAAAGATACCAGCGGCATTTTTAATTGATCACTTAGGTTTAAAAGGAAAAATTATTGGTGGAGCTCAAATATCAGATGAACATGCAAATCATATTATAAATGCTAAAGATGCTAAAGCAGATCACGTTGTTCAATTAATTAGCTTTGTAAAGATGAAAGTACGTGATGAAATAGGTATTCAACTTAAAGAAGAAGTACGATATATTGGATTTTAGATAAACAAAAAACATAATGAGATTATATTATGTTTTTTCATTTACTTTATAAATCGAAGAATTTTTTAGCTGTTGATCTTTCATCAATTATATCTTTAACTAAATGAGAAATATCCTCTGACACATCAACTACATTAATAGCTAGTTCGCCTTTAGAATTTTTAATCTTTAAAAATTCTGGGTTAATTGGAGTTGTATTTGTTATATGTAATTTATCTAACCAACCTCTTGAAAATGCTTCTGAAATGTTAGAAAATGTTGTATCTTCTGTTGGATCAAAATGGACAGCAAAAGCGTGTATTTCTGGTGCTTTAAATTCTTCTTTTAAATTTTTTAAAGTTTTAAGCATTGTACCAAAGCTTAATACCATATCATCAAATATACCTATTTTATTACCAACTAATTTACCATAAGTTTTTGAATCTTTAAGAGGTATGTTTTTTAAACCAATAGTTTGTTTTTCATCATGAGCTTTTGAAGTAATAAAAATTGGATTATTAGTAACAAGTTTTTCATCAACTTTATAAGCTCTTTTTAATGATCCTTCATCAGTACAAGCTATTTGATCAATACCTGTTTCTTTAGCTAATTCAATTAACTTGGAAATCAAGTAAAATCTACGTCTTCTAACTGGATAAAAGTATCCGAGATGAGTGGAATGATGAGGATCAAATACATTTATTGAATTAGGTTTAAGTCTAACAATACGTCTAGCTAGATAAGGTAGATTAGGAATATGACCAGCTGTATGCTCAATATCATCTTTACCACAGAACCAAGGGAAGATAAAATGTAATTCTTTAGCTCCGCCACAAGCATCTGCCATTAGTTCTAATTCTTCAATAGGTGAACCTATTCCTCTATAGATTAGAGGAGTAATAATAATTATTTTTTTACCAGCTACACTTTTTTCATCTGGTCTATCAGCTCTTGGATAACCATTTCCCCAGGTACCTGTATCAATAAAAAGAGGATCACATTTTAAATGAGAAGCTATTTTATTTAATAAGTCAGGATGTGTTTTACCTGAAACTATTATAAAATTATTATTTTTCATATATTTATATTTCTATTTTATTCTTTATTAACAAAATGTCAAATAAAAAAGCTGGTTTTAGTAACCAGCTTTTTGTCTATTTTGGAAATAGACTACTAATTGATTCTTCGTTGTGGATATTTGAGATTGCTTTTCCAAAAAGGCTTGATACAGATACTACTTTTATTTTTTTATGAGTCTTCTTAAGCTTTATTGTATCTGCTATCCAGATTTTTGTTACTTTGGATTCTGAGATTCTTTCAAGTGCTGAACCAGAGAGTACTGCGTGTGGTATCATTACATGTACTTCCTTAGCTCCTTCAGATAATAGTTCTGCAACAGCACTACATATTGTACCTGCAGTATCAATTAAATCATCAATAATCACACAGATTCCATCTACAACACTACAATGGAGAATGGCCTTATCTACTTTGTTATCTTCAGGTCTGTTTTTGTCAATTATTCTGAGAGGCCAATTATATCTCTTTGCTATACCGCCTACTGTCTTAGCAGCACCATGGTCAGGTGCTACTGCAATTATCCTTCCGGATAATGTTGGTATCATAGATTCAAGTATAGTGTCGGCAGCCCATAATGGATCAACTGGTATTTCAAAGAAACCTTCAATAGCTGGTGCATGTAGATCCATAGTTAATATTAGATGAGCACCAACTTTTTCAGTAAATATGGCCACCATCTTTGCTGTTATTGGTACCCTTGGTTCAGATTTACGTTCCTGTCTTGCATAACCGTAATATGGAATTACTGCTGTGATGCGTCTTGCTTTTGCTCTTTTTGCTGCATCTATAGCTATCCAAAGCTGAAACCAGTGATCTATAGGTGGTTGAGTGCTAGCGATTATAAATACATCCATTCCACGTATATTTTGTTGAAATTGACAATGCCATTCACCATCAGAGAAGTCTTTAAATGTCAGTTTTCCTAAGTCGATTTTTAATGACTTACATACATCAGAAGCAAATTGTTTACTGTCTGGTATTGCAAATATTCCAAATTTTCCGTTCATTTTTTCTCCAAATTTATGATTGTTGCTATTATTAGTATGTACGAGCACCTAAATCTTAATGAAAAATCAAAGGATTGTCAAATTAGTAGATATTTGTTAAAATAACCCCGTTTATTATATAAATTATGAATATATTAGAAAAATTTTTTGGTGATGCTAACGATAAGTATTTAAAGAGTTTAGACCCTTTAGTTTCTGAGATAAATGGATTAGAAAAGGATATCAAGCCTTTAAGTCAAGCTGAACTAAAAAAAGAACTAAAAGCAGGTAAATCTTTAGAAGATATCTTACCTGTTGCTTTTGCTATGGTTAGAGAAGCAGCTTGGAGAACTTTAGAACAAAGACATTACGATGTTCAATTAATAGGTGGTATTGTCTTGCATAAAGGACAAATTGCTGAAATGAGAACTGGTGAAGGTAAAACTTTAACAGCAACACTAGCTGTTTATTTAAATGCTTTAGAAGAAAAAGGTGTTCATGTTATAACAGTAAACGATTATCTATCACGTCGTGATGCTGTTTGGATGGGTCAGATATATAATTATTTAGGTTTAAGTGTTTCATGTTTACAACATGATAGTGCTTTTCTTTACGACGAAACATTAGACGCTACTGATTCTTTAGATACTGAAAGAGATTTAGGAATAAAAGTATCTGATAAATTTTTAAAGCCTGTTTCTAGAAATGAAGCCTACGCAGCAGATATTACATATGGTACTAATAATGAATTTGGTTTTGATTACTTAAGAGATAATATGGTACCTGAGCTTGGTAAAAAAGTACAAAGACCTCTTAATTTTACTATTATTGATGAAGTTGATTCAGTTTTAATTGATGAAGCTCGTACTCCACTAATTATTTCAGCTCCTGCTGAAGAATCTAATGATAAGTATTATCAATTTGCTAAGCTAGTTAGGATTCTATCTGAAAACGAAGATTACAATATAGATGAAAAGATGAGAAGTTGTACTTTAACTGAAGATGGAGTAAGTAAAATTGAAAAAGCTTTGAATGTAGATAATATTTACGAGACTCACGGTATTAATACTTTGCATCATTTAGAAGAAGCTTTAAAAGCTGAATACATATTTAAAAAAGATAAAGATTACGTTGTTAAGCAAGGTGAAGTTATTATAGTAGATGAATTTACTGGAAGGCTTATGCAAGGTAGAAGATATTCAGGTGGTTTGCATCAAGCAATTGAAGCTAAAGAAGCAGTTACTATACAAAGAGAGAGTGTTACTATGGCAACGGTTACATTCCAAAACTATTTTAGAATGTACAATAAAATTGCAGGTATGACTGGTACTGCTGCTACTGAAGGTGAAGAATTTAGTAAAATATATAGTTTAGATGTAACTATTATACCTACTAATAAGCCAACTGTTAGAAAAGATAATAATGACAAGATATATGTTAATGAGTTGGCTAAGTACCACGCTGTAGTTAAAGAAATAAAAGAGCGTAATAAAAATGGACAACCTGTTTTAATTGGTACTATATCAATTGAAAAAAATGAAGTATTGTCTCAGTTACTTACGCATGCTGGTGTAGAGCACGAAGTACTTAATGCTAAGAATCATGCCAGAGAAGCTGAAATTTTAGCTCAGGCAGGACGTTTTGGAGCAGTTACTGTAGCTACTAATATGGCTGGTCGTGGTGTTGATATTATACTTGGAGGTAATCCTAAAGTAGAAACTGATTATGATAAAGTAATTGATTTAGGTGGTTTACATGTTATTGGTACTGAACGTCATGAATCTAGAAGAATTGATAATCAGTTAAGAGGTAGAGGTGGCCGGCAAGGTGATCCAGGCTCTTCTCAGTTTTTTGTATCAATGGAAGATGATTTAATGAGAATCTTTGGTAGTGATAGGATGAAGAATATTATGACTACTCTTAAAGTACCTGAAGATATGCCAATTGAAAATAAGTTATTGTCTAGATCTATTGAATCAGCTCAACGTAAAGTTGAAGGTAATAATTTTGATATACGTAAACACTTAGTTGAATATGATGATGTTTTAAGTAAACAGAGAAATTTAATTTATGATAAACGTGATGAGATATTAGAATTGCATGAGAAAAAAGAAGAAGCTAGTACTAAAGATTTAGTAATAAACATGGTTTCACAAGAATTTACACAAATTATTTCATTTCATTTGCCAGAAGATAATAAGAAAGAAATTATTGAAAACGTTTCTACTATATTTCCTTTAAGTAATGATGAAAAGAAAGAAATAGAAAATAACTTAGTAGATGAGTTAAAAGCTAATGAATATTTAAATAATTTAGCTCTCGATAAGTATAGTAAGATGGAAGAGCAATTAAAAGGCATGCCTCAATTTAAAGAAACTCAGGAACCTTTAAGAGAAATTGAAAAGTTTGTTATGATTAGAACTATAGATAATTTATGGGTTGAACATTTAGAAGCAATTGAACATTTAAGAACTGGCATTGGTTTACGAGGTTATGGACAAAGAGATCCATTAATTGAGTATAAGAAAGAATCATTTAATTTATTTGAACAATTATTATCAGAAATTCAGAATCAAGTTGTTCATGCTATATTTAAATACGGTGGTGTAAGTGCTTTACCTCAAGGTCAAAATAAACAGGCTACAACTGAAGTAAAGAGTAGTGTTAATGCTTTTCAAGCAACTCAGAATAAGAAGAGCCAAGTTAAACAAGAAGTAGCTAGTAAGATTAAAGATGATAGTGGTAAAAAAGTAGGACGTAATGATCCATGTCCTTGTGGCAGTGGTAAAAAATATAAGAAATGTTGTGGTAAATAAAATACATGAAACTTAATGAAGAAGAATTAATAAAAATAGCAAAGCCTTATTTTGAATTAGCTAGAGATGGTGATTGGAATCATGCACTTAGAGTTGTTGATTGGGTCAAAAAATTATCTTTTGATAGAGATGATTTAGATTTATTAATTACAGCTGCATATATTCATGATATTGGCTGGTCTGGAGTTGCTCCAAAAGGTAAAATTGATCTTGACGAAATGTTGATATTAGAATCAAAAGCAAATGAAAATTCATCTAGATTAATTACAGAAGTGTTAACTAAGTTAAATTTTACTGATTCAGATATTTTTAATGTAATAAGATTAGTAACTGCGGCAGATACTAGAAAAGGAGATAAAGATGATGAATCTATAATTATTGATGCAGATAATTTAAGTAAGCTGTGTATAGAGCATTTACAAGAGAAATATCAACCTAAGAGTTTTATGAAATTAATAAATATTTGGAAAGAATTGGGTTGGACAATTAAAACTGAAAAAGGTAAAGAATTGTACCCTAAGCTTTTAGCTGATATTGAAAAAGTAGTTAATAATAAATAACTTGCCAAATCATTTAAATGTGCTAGAATATTGTAAATTATGTCAAAAATTCATAAAGTTATAACTCGTCAAAAAATATGGCTCACCTTAGTGGGCATTTTGATTTTGGTCATATTTTCTGGGTTAATTAGTTATCCTCAATTACCACTTAGTATTCCAGGTGAATCATTTTTTTCTCAGTTTAAGCCTCATTTAGGCCTTGATTTACAAGGTGGAGCTCATTTAGTGTATCAAGCTGATGTTTCAGAATTACCTGCTCCTGATCAAGATTCTGCACTTGAAGGCGTTAGAGATGTTATTGAACGTAGAGTTAATGCTTTTGGTGTATCTGAACCTATTGTTCAAACTGGTTCAAATCATAGGTTAATTATTGAACTTGCTGGTATACATGATGTAAATGATGCTATACAACAAATAGGGGAAACTCCACTTTTAGAATTTAAAACTCAATTACCATCTCCACCACCTGTTGCCTTAACTGAAACTGAAAAACAAGAAGCTATTCAATTTAATTTAGATATATATAATAAAGCTAAAGGTATAATTTCAGAATTAGAAGCAGGTGCTGATTTTTCTGAGTTAGCAGGTCTTAACTCTGAAGATACTAGTAATAAAGATTTAGGTGGAGAACTTGGCTTTGCTGGCATAGGTATGTTTGTACCTGAATTTGAAAAAGCAATTTTTGAAGATTTACATATTGGTGAAATAACAAGTGAACCAATTAAAACTGATTTTGGATATCATATTATTAAAAAAATAGCAGAACAAGGTGAAGGTGATGAAAAAGAAGTAAATAGTGCACATATTTTACTTTCAACTAAGGATGAAGAATATAAGCAAGCACAAATTTTAAATAGTGATCAGTGGCAGAATACACAGTTATCTGGAAAACATTTACAGAAAGCAATTGTTCAATTTGATCCAAATACAAATGCACCAAATATTGGTTTAGAGTTTAATTCTGAAGGTAGAGATTTATTTGCAGAGATTACTAAAGGTAATATTGGTAAACCAGTTGCTATATTTTTAGATGGTTATGCAATTTCAATACCAACTGTTCAAGAAGAAATAACTGGTGGTAGTGCTGTTATATCAGGTAATTTTAATTTAGTTGAAGCTAAAGAACTTGCTCAACGTTTAAATGCTGGTGCTCTACCAATACCTATTCATTTAATCTCTCAACAAACCGTAGGACCTTCACTTGGTAAGATATCACTTGAAAAAAGTTTAATAGCTGGATTACTTGGTTTAATTATAGTTGCTTTATTTATGATAATTTATTATAGATTACCAGGTATTATTTCAGTTATTGCATTACTTATGTATGGTATATTTGCTTTAGCAGTATTTGAGGTATTTACAATTACTTTAACTTTAGCTGGTATTGCTGGTTTTATATTGTCTGTTGGTATGGCGGTTGATGCAAATATTTTAATATTTGAAAGAACTAAAGAAGAATTAAGATCTGGTAAACCTATTGGTAATAGTATAGAAGAAGGTTTTTCTAGAGCTTGGTTATCAATTAGAGATTCAAATATATCAAGTATAATTACTTGTATAATTCTTGCTTGGTTTGGTTCTAGTTTAATTAAAGGATTTGCAATTACACTTGGTATTGGTATTTTAATATCTATGTTTAGTGCATTTGTCGTAACTAAGACTTTGCTTAGATTATTTGCTACTAAGTTTTTTGCAAAG
Organism: bacterium; assembly: GCA_018672055.1. GTDB lineage: Bacteria > Patescibacteriota > Patescibacteriia > UBA1558 > UBA10009 > JABHGM01. Next base: position 647,886 of record JABHGM010000001.1, read on the forward strand.
CATCCATTTTTATTTGGTGTTAAAAAGAAAAAAGAAAATGTTTAAAATAATTCAAAATAGAAAATATTGGTTTAGTCTATCAGGTATCCTGGTTGTACTTAGTATTGTGTTTATATTAATCTGGGGATTAAAGTTAGGTATTGATTTTACTGGAGGTAGTTTACTTGAAATTGAATTTAGTAATACAAGACCTAGCAATGAAGAAATAGATACTAAGTTAAGTGATTTAGAATTAACTACACTTAATTTACAACCATCTAATGAATTAGGTTTAATAATTAGAACTGAGTCAGTTACTGAAGAAAAACATCAAGCTATTTTAAATAAATTAAATGAGTTATTCATAGATTCTGATTTAAATGAAAATAATGAAGAAGGTATTTCTGATAATTTAGAGATTGAAGGTGATAATATAGAAAGTTTAACGATTACTCCGGTTGGTGGAGATCAAGAAGTATCATTTGATGCTGAGGTTATTGGTACATCAGTAGGGGATAATTTAACTGAACTTAGATTTGATTCTATTGGACCTACTATTGGTAATGAATTAAAACAAAGAGCACTTTATGCAATTATAATTGTTTTAATAGCTATTATTTTCTATATAGCTTATGCTTTCCGTAAGATTTCAGAACCTGTTGAATCTTGGAAATATGGCTTAGCAGCAATTGTTGCTTTAGCTCATGATATTATAATCATTACTGGTGCTTACTCTTTACTTGGTTATTTATATGGTTTTCAAGCTGATGCTCTTTTTGTAACAGCACTTTTAACTATACTTGGTTTTTCTGTTCATGATTCAATTGTTACCTTTGATAGAGTAAGAGAGAATTTACATCGTCATCAAGATGAAACCTTTGAAGTAGTAGTTAATAGATCTGTTAATGAAACTATTGTTAGATCATTAAATACCTCACTTACTACTTTATTTGTACTTTTAGCTATTTACTTATTTGGTGGCGAAACTATTCATAATTTTGTATTAACTTTAATGCTTGGTGTTATAATTGGTACATATTCCTCAATATTTGTAGCTTCACCTTTACTAGTTGTTTGGTACAAATTAAAGAAATATTAATATAATATATATAGTAATAAGTCTAGTTAAAAGCTGGGCTTTTATAATTACTTGACGATATTAATGATTTATGCTATACTTAGCGCATAATCTAAATATTTAGCTATTTTTAGCTAATATTAGAGCATAAATATAACAATATGGAAACACAAGATTCAATACTAGATACAATTATTTCAACTAAGCAGGCAACTGTTTTAAATGAATTTAGTCCAAAGAAATTGGTTAATTTATTTTTGCAACTCCTTTCTACACGTGAGAAGGAGATTATTATTTTACGTCATGGTTTAGATGGTAATAGTAAAAGAACTTTAGAAAAAATTGGTAATAAATTTAATGTTACTCGTGAGAGAATTAGACAAATTGAGAACTCTGCTTTAAAGAAAATTAAAAAAAGTTCTGAATTTATTGATGCATTAGAAGGTATTGAGTCTATTTTTAATCAAACATTAGAGGAACATGGTGGTATAATGCCGGAGTTTCTATTAATTGAAAGATCATTATCAACTGTTAATGATACTACTGAAAATAAAGCATATGCTAGTTTTCTATTAAATTATTTAGTTAAAGAAAGTTTTAGTTTTGCACCTAATGATAGTAATTATGAATCAATTTGGAAACTATCTTCAAGTTCAATGGATGATTTTGATAGTTTAAGAAATAAAGTTTTACAAGTGTTAGAAGGATATAATAAGCCAGTAACTATAGAAAATATTTATAAAAATCTATTAGATGATGATAAATTTCCAACTGATGATTTATCTGAAAGTATTTTAGATTCATTACTTCATTTAGCTAAGAAAATAGATTCAAATCCATTTGATGAATGGGGTCTTAGTGATTGGAATACAATTACTTTAAAGAAAATTAGTGATAAGGTTTATTTAATTCTTAAAAAAGAAGGTAAACCATTACATTTTAATAAAATTGCTAAGAAAATAGATTCAGTAACTCCTAGTAAAAAGAATGCAAATCCAGCAACTATACATAATGAATTAATTTTGGATGAAAAATATGTTTTAGTTGGTCGTGGTATGTATGGACTTAAAGAGTGGGGTTATAAACCAGGTACTGTTGGTGATGTAATAACTGAAATTTTAAAGAACAACGATAAGCCATTAAGTAGAGATGAAATAATTGAACAAGTTTTAGATAAAAGATTTGTTAAAAAAAGTACAATTATTTTAGCTTTAATGGATAAATCAAAATTTACCAGAGATGAAGAAGGTAAATATCTTTTGAAAAACTAAAATATTAAAATAAAAAAAATAAAATGGAGATTACTATTGACTTAAGTCTACTTACTTTTCTTGCCAATAACAGCTTAGGCAGTATTATTTGGAATATTTTTAGCCACGGTGGGTGGCTTGTTTTAGTTATATTAATATTTGTCACAGCATATTATATATACTTTGAGCGTAAAAAACAGAAGTTTATTAATAGTATAGAACATACAATGTTAGCTATTGATATACCTAAAGATAATGAACAAAGCTTAGTTGCAGTTGAACAAATATTTGCTCATTTAACTGGAATAGGTAAACGTCTAAATTTAATTGAGAAGTATATTAAAGGTGAAACACCTTTAACTATAAGTTTAGAAATTATTTCCTTAGAGGGGTATATTCAATTTTTAATAAGAACTCCTGTAAAGTATAAAGATTTAGTTGAAGCTTCTATTTATGCTCAATATCCTGAAGCAGAAATTACTGAAGTTGAAGATTATATAAGCATGATGCCTGATGATGTTCATGATAAAGAATCTGATTTTAATATTTGGGGAACTGAATTTAGATTAGCTAAAGAAGACTGTTATCCAATTAAGACATATAGAAACTTTGAACATCCTTTAACTCAAATTTTTGTAGATCCTATGGCAGCTTTACTTGAAGTTATGAGTAAGTTGTCAAAAGGAGAACAATTAGGTATACAACTTGTAATACAACCAATATCTGATAATTGGAAAGAAAAAGGTTATCATTTAGTTAAAAAGTTAATTGGTGAAAAATCAGAGACTAAAGATCATATAGGTGATAAATTTGTAAAAAGTTCTCTAAAAACTTTAGAGGCTTTTTCTGAAGGTGTTATAAAAATATGGGGTGATATTGAAGAAAAGGATCCTGATAGAGATATGAAAAATCTTATACAAAATCTAACCCCTGGTGAAAAAAACGTAGTTGAAGCTATTCAACATAAATTATCACAACTTACTTTTGCTACTAAGTTAAGAGTATATTATTTAGCGCATAATGAAGTATTCCATAAAGGTAGAGGTGTTAGTTCTGTAGTTGGAGCAATTAATCAATTTAGTACTTCTAATTTAAATTCATTTAAGAAAGATAAAAATGTTCAGACTAAGGTAGAATACTTTTTCAAAAAAAGAAGAGTTTCTGGTAGGCAAAAGAAATTCGTATCAAATTACAAAGCTAGATCATTTACTAGAGGCTCAACTCCATTTATGTTATCAATTGAAGAGTTAGCTACTATATATCATTTCCCTATAATAACAGTTAAAGCACCAATGCTTAAAAAAGTTGAAGCTAAAAAGAGTGGTCCACCAACTACTTTACCTGCTGAAATGATTAAGTCTAAAGAATATTTTAAACAAATCTCTGAAACTGAAAAAGAAGATGTTGATGAAATTGATAATGAATTTAGTGGTGATGAGGAAGTTAAAGAGCCTGATCATGTAATTTCTGAGACTTTACCAGGATATGATTTTGATAATGATTATTATGAAAAAAAGTTTGCAAAAGATAATTCAAAAATACGTAATGAAACTATTACTAAAGAAATAGTAAGAGAAAATGCTACTCCACCTGATAATTTACCTTTTATAAATAATTAATATGGCAGATCAAGATATAACATTACTAGCTCAAACAAATTTCAGAAATGATTCTGTAAAGTTTGGCATGAAAGAAGATGATAGAAGACGTCATACTTATGTTTTGGGTAAAACAGGTATGGGTAAAACAAATCTTTTAGAAAGTATGATTATTCAAGATATTCAAGCTGGACGTGGTGTTGCTGTAGTTGATCCTCATGGAGAATTAGTTGAAGGTATTTTAAAATATATTCCTAACGACAGAATAAATGATGTAATCTATTTTAATCCAGCTGATTATGATTTTCCTATTGCTTTTAATGTATTAGAGCAAGTTAGTGCTGAATATAGGCATTTAGTTGCTTCAGGTTTACTAGGTGTATTTCAAAAGATTTGGGCTGATTCATGGGGACCTAGACTTGAATATGTTTTAAATAATGCAATTTTAGCTTTACTTGAATACCCAGGTAGTACTTTACTTGGAGTTATGAAAATGTTAGTAGACAAGGAATATAGAAAAAAAGTAGTAGCTAAAATAACAGATCCTGTTGTTAAATCATTTTGGATTGATGAATATTCTAAATATCCTGACAGATTTCAAACTGAAGCTATTGCTCCAATTCAGAATAAAGTTGGTAGATTTCTTTCATCATCTATGATGAGAAATATTGTTGGTCAAGTTAAATCTGCAATTGATATTCGTGAAATAATGGATGGTAAGAAAATACTTTTACTTAATTTAAGTAAGGGTAGAATTGGTGAAGACAATTCAGCTTTACTTGGAGCTATGATGGTTACTAAGATGCAACTTGCTGCTATGAGTAGAGTAGATATACCAGAAGAAGAACGTAATGACTTTTATCTCTATGTTGATGAATTTCAAAATTTTGCTACTGATTCCTTTGCAAATATTTTATCTGAAGCTCGTAAATATCGTTTAAATATTATTATTGCTCATCAATATATAGAACAGTTAGGTGATATAGTAAGAGCAGCTGTATTTGGTAATGTAGGTACTATTATAACTTTTAGGATTGGCGCTGAAGATGCTGATTTCTTAGTAAAAGAATTTACACCTAGATTTGATGAAACAGATTTAGTAAATTTACCTAAGTTTAATATTTATCTAAAATTAATGATTGATGGAGTTTCTTCAGAACCATTTTCAGCTAGCACTTTTAAAGCTAGTGATATTTCAAATCAACCAGAAGACTTAGATACAGATGTTCTAATTGATAAAATAATTAAAGTTACTCGAGAAAGGTATGCAACTCAAAGAACTGTAATTGAAGAAAAGATTATTAGATGGAGTGGAGTTAATGATGAAAAACCAGAGCCTAAAAAGGATAATAAGTTCAGAAAACCGAATAATTTTAAGAATAATAATGATAGTAGACAAAATAATTTAAATAAGGTAAATTGTAGTTCCTGTGCTAAAGAGACCTTTGTTTCTTTTGTACCTGATGGTAAACGTCCTGTATATTGTAAGGATTGTTTAAATAAGGTTAAAGAGCAAAAAAATACGCCTCCACCTAGAATTGATATAAGTGATAAGGTAAATAATATGAAAAGTATTTCTTTAAAGGATGCTTTAAATGATGATGAAACAGTTGATTTTAAGAATAATAAGAAAGTAGTCAAAGAAGACCCAAAAACACTAGACTCAGGGAATATAGTTAACTTTAAGTAAATGAATGATTATAGAAAATTAAGATTTTTTGAAATGATTCCAGGCATATTAGTCTGGATTACTTTAATTTTGGCAGTTGTTGGTTCTATATTTGCTCCACTTATTACCATTTATTTTATAATTCTCTTTGATCTATTTTGGTTAATGAGAATTATTTATTTAGTTATTCATCTATTAATTTCATGGAAAAGATTTAAACTTGATTCTAAGATTAATTGGTTAGAAAAGCTATATGAAGTTAAAGATAAGGATTATAGAGATTATTATCATTTAATATTCTTACCTACTTTTGGTGAGCCATATGAAGTGGTTGATAAAACATTTAGTTCTTTGATTAAAGTAAATTATCAAACTAAAAAATTTATTATTGTTTTAGCTGGTGAAGAAGGGGATAAAGAAAATTTCTTAAAGATATCAAGCAAGATTAAAGAAAAATATGCTGATAAATTTTATAAACTTTTAATAACAATCCATCCTAAGAATTTACCAGGCGAAGTACCTGGCAAGGGTTCTAATACAAATTATGCTGGGCATAAATCACAAGAATTAATTGATGAATTAAAAATTCCTTATAGTAAAGTTATAGTATCATCATTTGATATTGATACTTGTGTTTATCCTGATTATTTTGCTTATTTAACATACAAATATTTAACTCATCCAAAACCTGAACACTCTAGTTTTCAACCTCTTGCTTTCTATCATAATAATATTTGGGAAAGTGATATTATAACTCGTGTAGTAGCTAATTCAACTACATTTTGGTTAATGACTGATTTAGCTAGATCTGAAAGATTATTTACATTTTCTTCGCATAGTATGAGTTTTAATACTTTGGTTAAAGTTGGTTTTTGGCAAAAAGATATTGTTACTGAAGATTCAAGAATATTTTTACAATGCTTACTTCATTATGATGGTGATTATGCAGTAACTCCAATGTATATTCCTGTTTCTATGAATACTGTATATATGGGTAATTTTTGGACTAGTGTTAAGAATCAATATAAGCAAATGAGAAGATGGGCTTGGGGCGTTGAACATATACCATATTTAATGATGAATCTAAAAAAACATCCTAAGATGCCTTTTAAAAAGAAGTTTTATTATTTTAATAATCAATTAGAAGGTGTCTACTCATGGGCTACTGCACCACTAATTATTTTTATTCTTGGTCGCTTACCTCTACTTGTAGCTGATAAGTCCGTCCAGGGCACTGTATTGGCTCAGAACGCACCTATAATACTTCAATGGTTAATGAATATTGCTTTAATTGGCCTTATTTTAACAGCAGTATTTAGTACTAGAATATTACCTCAAAAACCACATAGTAAGAGTTTATTATATTATCCTTTAATGTTAATTCAGTGGATACTTTTTCCAATAACTATGGTTATATTCGGTTCGTTTCCAGCAATTGATGCTCAAACTAGATTAATGCTTGGTGGTAAGTATAGATTAGGATTTTGGGTTACAGAGAAAAAGTAATTATTTTAAATAGCCATTTATATATTCTTTAGCTGACATTATATTTTTACCCTCTATTTGAAGAGAATTAATACTTATTGATTTATCTTTTGTTTGGACAATTAATTGTCCATTTTTATTTACTAATTTACCAATCTCAGAATCAAAGTTTTTACTTAATGAAGCACTATGTATTTTAATATTCTTTTCTTGATTATTGATTATAGTTTTAAAATAGGTTCCAGGCCATGGGTAATAAGCTCTTATCATTCTTTCAATTTCTTCTGCTGTTTGTTGCCAATTAATTAATCCATCTTCTCTCTTTAATATTTTTGAAAATGTAGCTTTACTATGATCTTGCTCTTTAACTTTAATATTATTTTTTAAATACTTTGGTAATATTTTAATTAGAATTTCTGCGCCTTTAATTGATAATTTATCATGTAAGCTATCTGCTGTTTCATATTTTTCTAGTTTTACTTTTTTTTGCTTTACTATTGGTCCGTGATCCATGTCTTTATCCAGTTTAATAATTGTAACAGAAGTTTTTTTATCACCATTTAGAATAGTTGTTTGAATAGGTGAGGGACCTCTGTATTTAGGCAAAGCTGAAGGATGTAGATTAAGGCAACCTACTTTAAATTGTTTAAGTATTTTTTCTGAAAGAAAATCTCCATAAGCTACTACAATACCCAAATCAGGTTTTTCTTTAACTAAAAAATTAGCTAATTTATTTAAATCATGAATTACTTCTAGATTATATGATTTAGCTAATTGTTTTATCTTAGTTTCTTGTAATGTTTGAGCTCTGCCAATCTTTTTATCACTTTGAGTTACTACAGCTATTATATTATATTTATTATCAACTAGTTTTTTAAGTGTTGGCATACTAAATTCAGGAGTACCAAAAAAAACTATTTTTTTTTCTTTATAATTCATTTATCTTGGCTAACTTTTTTAATTCTTTAATCTTATTCTTTCCTTTATTATACTTAAATATTTTATCAATAAATAAGATACCATTTAAATGATCAATCTCATGTTGAATTACAGTAGCAAGTAATCCAGAAGCTCTTAGCCATTTACGCTTTCCATTTTTATCTTGATATCTAATATATACTTTTTTTGGTCTTTTAACTAAGCCAAAAATATTTGGAAATGACAAACAACCTTCTTCATATGTTGATTTTCTGAAAATGTTCTTCCAAATTATATTAGGGTTGATAATTGCTTTTGGACCATCATGAAAATTAATGATACAAATTCTAAGATCACTGTTTACTTGGTTAGCAGCTAAGCCTAAACCATCCTTTTTAAGCATTGTTTCGGACATCTCTTTAATGAATAACTGAAATTCTTTACTTAGAATGTCCTTTACTTTTTTGGTTTTTTTCCTTAAAATCTTATTAGGATAATAGATTACATCTAACATAGTTTAATATTACAATAAAATGAATAATTTTAATAGTTTCAAAGATATTATCACATCTAAGCAAGATGTAAAGCCACCTGCATATAAGTGGCAGCAATTTGCTTTAGATATAATACGTGAGCTTGATATACCTAATATGAAGAAAAGCTCTGTATTTAAGATATGTAAAGATATGCCTCAGCAACGAGTTCAACAAGCTTTAACTGATACTAAAGAATTATGTGATAAAGGAGAGAAGTGGAAATACTTTTTTAAAGTAATTAATGAGAATAAATAAAAAACATACCTTTAAAGGTATGTTTTAAGTTTATCTTAAATTTAAATCCATTGTTAAATAACCAACACCAAATGGATATTCATAACTTAGTGTTTCTGATTTATATTTAGTTTCACCTAAAACACCCAGAAGTAATAATATGGAGCTATATAAGCATTCTTCAACTTCATTCAGTAAATTAGTATCAAAGTTTAATATATCTTGATTCTTATTTTTTTCAAGTAATTCAATAACTAGTTTGTCATACTCTAAACCTTTCTTTGAATAACCTCCGGGAGCATCTTCTGTTAAATTATGTGATAATTCTCCAGTAGCTATTACTGCAATATGTTTATTTGAATTATTTATTACTTTTCTAATTGCTTTACCGAAGTTATAATGTTCTTTATTTGAAAGTGATGAGTAAGATATTGGTACTATTGATATTTCTTGTCCTTGATTTGTTAAATTACTAAGCGGTACAGTAAAATTATATTTTAAATCTTCATCAGTTGATAGAATAACCGGAAATTTAGTTTCCGTTGCTTCTCTTATTTTATAACCTAATTCTAAGTCATTTTTAAATTCAAATTTAGTTTCCATATCACCAAATTTTTCAAACTGACCTATTAATTTAGGTGAATGATTAATAACAAAAGTAGGCTCAATATCTTCATGAGGTGAAGAAAAAATAATAATTGTATCTACATTCCTGTGATATAAATCATTTTTAATTTCTTGGAATGCTTTTTGAGTTTTTTTAAGTTTTTCAAAATTATCTTGTCCAATAGTTTTAAGTAAAAGAGGGGAATGTGGCGTAATTGCTGCGCTAACTAATGACATATTATTGTAAGTCTTCTTCAATTAACTCAAGTTCTGAAGAACTTCCATTACTTATTGCATCTAAAGTTAAACTTGTAGGATGAATACTAAGTGCTTCAGTTGATGTTTCAACGATGTAATCCCAGTTATAACCTCTAGAAGTAAATGAATCTCCGTCTTTAATATGATATTTTTTACCTTCAGAAACTACATACACTTTATCTTCATCTTTATCTTTAATTAAAGTGTTATCTTTAAATTTAACTGGTGCACCTTTTGGATATTTAGCCAGTTCTTCTGTATGACCTTTCATAACTGTTTGATCTGGATAGTTTTCATTTAATATTTCTATAGAAACAATGGGGTATTTAATTCCATTTTTAACATAATAAATACCATTAGTAGTTGCATCTTGTATTAAAGCACCTGTTGGATAAACACTTTCCAAAGTTAAATCTAAACCTGAATCAAATGAATTTAAATCAGCATATGTTATATCAATAACTTCTTCAGGATTGTATCCTAGAGTTCTAAAAACTTCAGTTGAAACAATATGTCTTAACTTATCATCAACTAAAAGATATATATTTTGATCAGGGTCAGCTAGTATTGAATATTGAGAAAATTTAATTTCATTACCTAAGACAAATTCATCAAGCTCTTCTGGAGATACAATAATTATATCTTTAGGATCATATCTAGTAATTAAGGCTGAGAATGAGGCAAATGGTCTTTTTTCATTATTTTTTATTAAATATACTTTGTCACTATTACTTGCTTTTAAAAGAGTACCATTTGGTCTAAAAGTAGTTACTTCAAACCAATTATTCCATATCTTCCAAAAATTATAGTTTGCTCCAATCCTATATCCATCCATTACTGTATTTCCTTGATATGGATTATATGTATAAAGAGCTGCAGTAGCTTTTGTTTGAGGAGTTATGTCTTGCAAATCTTGAGATGTTTTTGGTAAACCAACACACCATTTAGTAAAGGTACAATTATAATTTGCTTTATGCATACCTTTAACATTTAGATCATCAAAGTAATTTCTAAATCTTCTAGCTGCTGCATTAACTTGTTGAGAAAATCCCTTATACTTATCTAAACAAACTCCACCATAACAACTATATCCTGTTGCCCAGTTTAATTGATTATCTGAAGGATCATTTTCGGTTACTAAACTTTGTTCTTTTTGTAAAAGGGCTAGTATAAATTTAGGATTAATTTGATTTACTTGAGCCGCTTGCCAAATAACATAATAGGCGGATAACCTAGTTGTAGGATCAACATAAGTATCTAAAACACCACCCTTATCTTCAGTAAAGTCTCTTACTTCTTCAATAGACATTGAAGTGTAATCAATCATTTCATCATCAGATATAAGGTAGTTTTTATTAAAATCAGGATTGTCTTCATATGAAGTAACAATCCCTACTAATGTATTAAAAGGCATTAAGCCAATTAGTAGTGCAATTACTATTATTTGTTTATATTTCATATATATTATTATATCAATTATTATATATATTTCATAGCTATTTATATCCACATTCACTATTTATTATGACGATTCTAATATATCAATATTTCAATTTATATAGATAGTATAAATAACTACTAGTAAATTATATCATTGATAATCTAGTCTAAAAATGTTAAAATGAGCATAATATGTTAGTAGATATATTAGGAGTGAAAGTTAATAATATGTCATATAGTAACACCTTAAATGAAATAAGGAGTTATTTTAGTTTAAATAATAAAGAATATATAGTAACAGCTAATCCTGAGATAATTTTACATGCTTTAAATGATGTTAAGTATCAAGAAATAGTAAATAAAGCATCATTAGTTACAGCTGATGGAATAGGTATACTATGGGCTGCTAAGTTTTTAAAACTTAAAAGTAATTCATATATTAAATCAATTTTTCAGATAATTTACACTGGCGTATTATTAATTATCAATCCTAAATATTTTACTAATATTTTTCCTGAAAGAATAACTGGTGTTGATTTAATGCAAAAGATTTGCAAGGAGGCAAATAAAAATTCTTGGAAAATATATTTACTTGGCGGAGAAGAGGGAGTTGCTAAAAAAACTGCTAGTAAATTACAAAGAAGGTATAAAGATTTAAAAATAGTTGGTTTTGAACAAGAACCAGATAATAAAACTATTAATAGAATAAATGAATCTAAAGTAGATATATTATTTGTAGCTTTCGGCGCTCCTAAACAAGAATTTTGGATTGATAAGAATTTAAATGATTTAAATATTAAATTAGCTATGGGAGTAGGTGGCGCTTTTGATTTCATATCAGGTAAAGCTAAAAGAGCTCCTCAAATATATTTAGATTTAAATATCGAATGGCTATTTCGTTTAATAAATGAGCCATGGAGATTTATACGAATATTTAATGCTACCTTTCGATTTATATATATAATTACAAAATTTAAACATCAAATGAAATAAATGTTAAGAAAAAAAGTTAAAACTAGATTTGCTCCTTCACCAACTGGTTATTTACACATTGGTGGTCTTCGTAGTGCTCTCTACGCATATCTTTTTGCAAAACAAAATAAAGGTAAATTTATCTTAAGAATAGAAGATACTGACAGATCTAGATATGTAGAAGGTGCTGAGATTCAGATAATGAACTCATTATCAAAAATAGGTTTAAAATGGGATGAAGGCCCTTACCTTAATAATGACAGCAAAATCAAAGAAAAAGGTCAAAATGGGCCATATTTTCAGTCTAAAAGGCTTAAAATATATGGTAAATATGTTGATATGTTACTTAAATCAGATAATGCCTATCATTGTTTTTGTTCTGAAGAAAGACTTAAGAAATTAAGAGAAGAACAAAAGAATAATAATCAGCCAACTAAGTATGATGGTAGTTGTAGAAGCTTACCAAAAAAAGAAGTTGCTAAGAAATTAAGTAATAATGAAGAGTATGTTATACGTTTGAAAGTACCAGATAAAGGAGAAATTAAATTTAAAGATATAATTAGAGGTCAAGTAAAATTTCAAATGGAAGACATTGATGATCAAGTTATTTTAAAATCAGATGGTTTTCCTACGTATCACTTAGCAGTAGTTGTAGATGATAATTTAATGGACATTACTCATGTTATACGTGGTGAAGAATGGATATCTTCAACACCAAAACATATCTTGATATATAAGGCACTTGGTTGGGAAATACCAGAATTCGCTCATTTGCCATTACTTTTAAATAAAGATAGATCTAAGCTCTCTAAAAGACAAGGAGATGTTGCAGTAGAAGATTATTTTAATAAAGGATATTTAGTTGAAGCATTATTAAACTATATTGCTTTACTTGGTTGGCATCCTAGTGATGATAAGGAAATATTTAGTTTAAAAGAATTAATTAAGAATTTTGAATTAAAACGTGTTCAAAAAGCTGGTGCTATCTTTGATGTAAATAAATTAAATTGGTTTAATTGTCATTATATCTCAAATAAGAGTGAAAAAGAGATAATTAAATTAGCAGATAAATATTTACCTGACATTGATCACAAATTATTAATTAAAATATTGAGATTAGAAAAAAAACGTTTAGAAACTCTAGATCAAATAGGGGATATATGTAGTATATTTCTAGGTATAGTTGATTATGATCCAGAAATATTAATATTTAAAAAGAGTAATAAGGAAGATACTTTTAAAGCTTTAAATTTAGTAAATGATGAATTAGTAAAGTATAAGAAATGGAAACAGGATAAATTACTTAAAGTATTAACTAGTTTAGTAAAAGATAATAACTTAAAAAATGGCGATCTATTTTGGCCACTACGCGTAAGTTTAAGTGGTCAAGAAAAAAGTCCACCACCTGAAGAAATAATGGAAATAATTGGCAAAGAAGAATCATTGAATAGAATAAATAAAGCTCTAGCTAAATTAAAATGAATAAATTAATCTATACATTACTATTATTAAGTTTAATACCTTTAACTTTACTAGCTCAAAATAGTGAAGAAGGAGGTAATCTTATTGAAGCTTTTGATCCTGAAATTCAAAGGATAAAAGATAGTATCCAAACAAGCCAAGATCAAATTAATGAGCTACAAAAGCAACGAAAAACATATGAGGAGAATTTAAAGATTAAAAGGCAACAAATTAATACTTTAAAGAATCAAATAGGTATTTTAGATGATTCAATTGCTAAGCTTGTTTTAGAAGTTCAAACTACTGAATTACAAATAGAACAAAGTAATTTAGAGATTCAAAATATTGAACTACAAATAGGTCATAAAGAAGATGAAATAGATAATCAACAAAGTAAAATATCAAAAGTACTAAATACCATAAATAAGAATAGTAGAAAAAAGAATAATTTAGAAATACTAATTTTAGAAGGTAATTTAGGTAACTTTTTTAATGAAATTAATCAATTACAGTCATTAGAAAATACTTTAAGTGTAGAACTTACAGGTTTAAATGACTTAAAAGATGATTTAATAAATAAAGGCAAAGCTTTAAATACAAGAAAAGAACAACTAAGTAATTTACATGATAAATTATTAAGTAACCAAGAAAGAAAATTAGCTGATCAATATGTTAAAGGCAATTTACTAGATCAGACTCAAGGCCAAGAAGAATCTTTTCAAAGCTTATTATCTCAAGTTAAAGCAGAACAAGCTGGTATAGAAGCAGAAATTCAAAATTTAGAGATAGCTGCAAGACGTAGGTTATTAGAAACAGAAGGCATTCTACCAAATGATGATGAATTTATTTGGCCAGTACCTTCAAGAAAAGTTACTGCATATTTTCATGATCCAGATTACCCATATAGATATATTTTTGAACATCCAGCAATTGATGTAGGGGATACACCACAAGGTACACCAATTAGAGCATCTAGATCTGGATATGTTGCAACAGTTAGATTTACGCCCGGATCAAGTGCTTATGGCTATATATTATTAGTTCATCCAGGTGGCTTATCTACGGTCTATGGACATATTAGTAAACCTTATGTTGAAGAAGATAATTTTGTAGTTCAAGGTGAAGTTATTGCTTTATCTGGTGGAGGACCAGGTACATCAGGAGCTGGTAGGCTAACTACTGCACCCCATCTACATTTTGAAACTAGATTAAATGGTATACCAGTTAACCCATTAAATTATTTACCTTAATTAATAATTAAATATAAATTTATGGAAGACACAAATCAACCAGCAGTAGAAAAAAAGAGTATGTGCGGAAAGATGAGTTTTTGCTGTTGTAAAGCATTTTTAGCTGCTTTAATTATTGTATTTGTCTGGTGGTGGACACCATCATGGGCAAATATTGCTATTACTGTTCTAGCTGCTTTAATAATAATTGGTTCAGGTACTTGCGGCTGTAAGAAGAATAAGAATTGCTAATAGTAATTTAAAAAAGAGTTAAGTAAAAATTAGCTCTTTTTTTATTATCTATTATATTGCTTGACTTAAATTGAATAATTCATTAAAGTAGTTGTAATAATTAAAAAAGGAGTAAGTCTTGAATATAAAAGAAGTAATTGAAATAGCTAAATCAATTAAGCTAGGGGAGGAACGTACTTTTAATCTAGATAATGATTTAGATGTAATGGGAAGAGAAAAAATATTTTTTCAGCTTTCAAAAAATGGTACAGCAAAAACTTATTATGTTGGCGGAACTGGAAAAGAGTTGACTTTAAAATGTATTTCTCTAGATATTAAAATCGGTGATTATTGGCTATTAGATTGTAATTCTCTTGTTTTCGTAATTGAGATCCTTCAATTCAATTCAGGATATAAATGCAATATAATAAGTGGAGTAAAATTTGAAGAGCAATATATTTGTTTGAAAGAAGCCTATGTGTCAGAAAATCATTTTATAGAAAAACTTAGTACTTACAAAGCTAGAGAAATTTTAAATAGTAAACAGGAACAAATAAAAAAAGATTTATTTGAACTATAAAAAAGTTTAAGTATAAGGATTCCGTGTAAAAACAGGATCCTTATTTTATTAAATAAAGTATTATATATCTATTATATTGCTTGACATTAACTATCAGTATGGTAAGTTGTAAAGTCAGTAAATTTACTGATAAACGAACTTTAAAAGGGGGATTGAAATGAGAAATTATTTAAAGATTGCAATATTTCCGTTTGCACTTATTCTTTCAATATTTTTTATAAATATTACTTTAAAGGGTAATTATTTTGTAGCAGTATTGAGTATTTTATTAGGCGTAGTAGCTTTTAATAGATTTAAAATCTATATTTCAAAGCCTTCATTTCTAATAGATTATATAGTTGTTATCTTAATAGCATTTGCTGCTCAAGTAAGTCATAATCCAACAGTAAGTATGTTTTCTACATTTTTTGCCATCGGTTTTACAACTTTTGGAACATATCTAATGTTTAATCTAAAATATCCAACTGAGCAATTTAAACATATTTTCCTATTGATGATATCGGCTACACTAACATTAATGGTAGTATTATTTAAAACTTTCTAGTTACTACTTAAAGAGTGGACTTAACCTTCACTCTTTTTTAATTATCCATTATATTACTTGACTTAAACTATCAGTATGGTATATTGTAACGTCAGTAAAATTACTGATAAATGAACTTTCTAATAAGGAGAGAGAGATGAAAAATATAATTAGACTTACAGTGTTTCCAACTGTCTTAATATTAGCAGTATTTATTCTAAATATCGTTTTAAAGAGTAACCTGACAGTGGGAATTATTAGCGCTGTAGTAGTATGTGCGTTGTTTATTCTATTTTACTTACATGAACCTCTTGGTATAGTTGCATTACATTGTGTAGCAGTTATTTTCGCAGTAGCCGCAGCTCAATCAATTGATGATACTATTGCAAGGGCAGTTACTGCGGTATTGGCTTCAGTTTTAGTAACTTGCGGATCTTATCTAGTTTTAGTTGATGACTATACAATGCCAATAAAAAATTATTACATATCTCTAACTATACAATTTGTAGTAACATTATTACCAATGTTATTTATAATATTATGGCTATAGGAGTAATAAAATTATTAAAAGGGCGGAGTTTATTCTTCACCCTTTTTTTTATTCATTTAAATCTTTTCCGCTATGGAATTTACTATGTATGTCTTTTAATTTTTTTGAAACTACGTGAGTATATATTTGAGTTGTAGCAATACTTTTATGGCCTAAGAATTCTTGTACTGTTCTAATATCTACGCCTTTTTCTAATAGATCAGTAGCAAAGCTGTGTCTAAGAGTATGGGGGACAGTATGAGCTGGTATACCAGTTTTTAAAGCATGTTTTTTTACTATACTTTCTATGGATCTTGTTGTTAAACGTAGGGGAGAGTCCTTTGGTCCGCTGTAACGTATAAATAGCGCTTTATCTGAATCATTTCTCGTGTTTAAATATTTTTTTATACATTCAACAGCTCTTGCTGAAATATAGACAGTTCTAGGGACACTTCCCTTGCCAATTACAGAAATTTCTAAACTATCATTTATTTTAGGAATTTTTATTTGTTCTCGATTTAACGCTGTTAGTTCTGCAACACGAAGTCCTGTTGAAAATAATATTTCTAAAATAGATCTATCTCTTAAACCTACAGTAGTCTTAGTATTAGGGGAGAGGAGTAATTTTTCTACTTGGTCTAATGACAAGAAGTTAATATTTTTTTCTGTTTTTTGTTTACTTAACTTTATTTTTTCAGCTGGTATTGATTGTATATCACGATCTGCAAAAAAATTAAGTATATTACGTAGAGCAATGAGGTAGTGGTTCTGTGTATTTTTAGTTAAAAGCTTATTAGTAGTTTTATTTACTTGTTTTGATAGATACACCCTATATTGCCAAATATCATTGCTAGTTAGCTCATGAGGCTTTATCTTGTCTTTTTTAACTAGTCTTAACCAAGTAAAGAACTTATTTAATTGCCTAGTATATGTTTCTTGGCTTCTATTACTAAGACCTTTCTCAATTTCTAAGTATTCTAAGAAATCAGTTAAATACTTAATGATTGGTTTTTTACCTTTCTTTAGTGACATAGTACTTTAGACTTCGATAAACTATTATTATACGAAGTGTTATTATACCTATATAATATAGTATATTTCTAATTTAATCAAGCTTCTCTCCTTATTCGAAGGTAATTACTTATATATTACTTGATTTTCTATTCTTAAATTAATGTATTCTATTTGATTTAATCTATCTACATCAATTTTTCTATCCTCAATAGATCTTTTTAACTTATGTAATTGATTGTTTAAACTTAATATACTGTTTAGATGTATCTCAAAACCTTGTTTAGTAATAACTTTTAAGTAGTTAGCTTTAGGACCTGGTATCTTAAATGATTCAATTTCAACTAAAGGTACCTGATATGACTCAAAGTTGTAAAATAATTCAATAATAAGGTCTATTATGTCCAAATTTATCACTTTTTGACCTATCTCTATATCTGAACTAGATTCATCTTCTAAAACAGGTAAACTTGAATTAACTATGTCTTGAACTTGGATTTCTCTATAGATCTCCCCCTCTGCGTTAAATAAAAAATATCTTCCATTGGATAACCAGAAAAAATTTCCACGTCTTTCATTTATTTCAATAAATAATGTATTTGGTTGGTACTTAGTTATAACTAACTCATCTAATGCATATTTTTCTTGAAAATCATCTTGTAGCCTACTCTTGCTTAAAAAGAAATAATTATTTTGCGGGAAAACAAACCAACTATTTTTTTCTATTGATTCATATATTAATTCTTGTAATTCATCCTGTGAAACTTCACTATTACCTGAGAGTATAAAATTATCTATTTTAAAATGATTTGAATAGAATAAAAAGTATACTAAGTATAATATGATAACTACGCCTAAATAAAATAAGACTTTACGTCTAAGTCTTGATGACTCTTCGTTTTCAAAGACATGAGCTCTTTTACTACGTGGCTTATTAAAGTCATGTTTTGATTTTTTTGAGTAACCTGATTTAATATATGTTTTAGACATATTTATTTATACCAATCTGTTTTTGGTTTATATGATGTATTTAACTCATTTTTAGCTTTATTTCTATCAATTGCTAGAGTAATTAACTCATCTAATAAATCACTATACTCCAAGCCTGATGCCTGCCATAGCTTTGAATACATACTAATCTTTGTAAATCCAGGAATTGTATTTACTTCATTTAAGATTACTTTATTATCTTTAGTTAAAAAGAAATCAACTCTAGCCATACCAGAAAGATCAAGAGCTTTAAATGTTTTAATTGCTATACCTTGAATCTCTTTAATTACTTTTTCGTCTAATTTAGCTGGTATTTCATTTTTTGACTTTCCATCAATGTATTTATCTTGATAACTATAGAACTCATCTCCTGGTATTATTTCACCTGGGAGTGATGCTCGAGGTTCATCATTGCCAAGTACAGCACATTCAATTTCTTTAATATCTTCTAAGCCTTGTTCTATTATAATCTTCCTATCAAATTCAAAGGCAATATCAATAGCTTTAGCTAACTCATCTTTACTCTTTACTTTATTTATACCTACTGAAGAACCTAAATTAGCAGGCTTTACAAATACAGGGTAAGTTAATTCTTTTTCAATTTGTTTAATATTTGATTCTTTATCATTTAACCATTCATTTTTTAGCAAGCTTTTAAATGCAACTTGTTCAATGCCATGCCAAATAACTACTTTTTTCATAGTTACTTTATCCATAGCAACAGAACTACCCAAAACTCCAGAACCAACATATGGAATATTGGCTAGCTCAAATAGACCTTGAATTGCTCCATCTTCACCATATGTACCATGTAACACTGGAAATACTACATCTAAACCTAAATTAGCCATATTTTGGTCATCCAGGGCTACTAATTCATGATTTGTAGGATCAGGAGTAAGTATTTTTTCTACAAGCTCTTTATTATTACCAGATTTGAGTTCATTCAAAACATTATCTGCTATCCACTTACCAGATTTAGTAATACCAATTGGAATTACTTCATACTTATTTTTGTCTAGTGATTCAATTACACTTTCTCCTGAAATTATTGAAACTTCATGTTCACCAGATCTACCACCCATTATCACCCCTACTCTTAATTTATGACTCATATATTTAGTGTCGTAAAATATTATTTAATTATTCTTTTTAATAAAGGATTAATTCTAGTTACAACTTCGTAATTAATTGTTTTTAAATTTTTAGCTATTTGATCTGCACTTATTATATTCTTGCCTTGCTTTCCTATTAAAATTACTTCGTCCCCTACCTTAACACGCTTACCAGTTATATCAACCATAATTAAGTTCATACATACTCTGCCAACTAGTTTACATTTTTTACCTTTAATTAAAACAAAACTATTATTTGATAATTTCCTATCATATCCATCGTTATAGCCTACTCTTAGGATAGCTATTTCTTTATTACTTTTTACTTTAAAGGTTCTGCCATAACCAATAGTACTTCCCTTTTTTAATGATTTAACCTGAATTACTTTTGTTTTCCAAGAAAGTATTGGTTTTAATTTAAATTTATTTTTTAAATTATTATTTTCAATTGAATACAAACCATAAAGTGATATGCCAAGTCTAATTAGATTTAAATGATACTTTTTATTAATTAAAGTAGCAGCACTACAAGCTGCATGAATTAAGGGTACTTTAATATTTAATTTAGATACTAACTCATTTAATAGTTTGGTTTGCTTTAAAGTAAAACTTTGGTTTGTTTCTTCAGCTGATGCATAATGAGTAAATATACCTTCAAGTTTTAAATAATTTGAAATAGTAATTAATTTTGCTAGTTTAATGATTTCTTTTTCAAATACGCCTAGTCTAGATATTCCTGAATCGAATTTAAGATGTAGATTTGCATTCTTTTTAAGCTTTTTACTTATACTACTAATATATTTTATTTGTTTTGAATTATAGGCTACTAAACTGATATTATTTTTAATAGCTAGAGTAATTTGTTTCTTGTCTAAATCGTAATAGCTTAATACTAAAATTGGTTTACTTATTTTATTTTTTCTTAAATAAAGAGCTTCTTCTAAATTAACTACTCCAAACCAATCAACATTTTTATTTTTATTACAAATTTTTGATATTTCTAATAAGCCGTGACCATAAGCATTGCTCTTGACCACGGACATTAATTTTACATTACTTCCAATCAATTTTTTAAATTGTCTTAAGTTGTATTCTAAATTAGCTTTACTAATTTCAACCCAAGAATTTGTATACTTCATTTTATTTTATAACTTTTTTTCCTACAAATTTTCTTAAAGCTTTAGGAACTTTAATACTACCATCTGCTTGTTGATTTTGTTCTACTATAGCCGGTATTAACCTACTTGTTGCTAAGCCTGAAGCATTTAAAGTATGTACGTATTCATTTTTGTCTGATTTACTATCTTTATACTTGATATTACCACGTCTAGCTTGATAATCTAGAGCATTAGATATGCTTGATACTTCTTTGTATGTGTTCATGCTTGGTATCCAGACTTCTAAGTCAATTGTTTTTGCCATAGCAGCTGAGACATCTTTAGCTGCGAGCTTTACTGTATTAAAATGTAAATCTAAACCTTTTACTAAATCTTCTGCGTATTTTAAGAGTTCATCAAATGCTTTCCATGATTCTTCAGGTTTTGTAAATTGAAACATTTCAATCTTATTGAATTGATGTCCTCTGATCATACCTCTTTCTTCTGTTCTATAACTGCCTGCTTCTCTTCTAAAGCAAGTTGAGTATGCAAAGTACTTTAAAGGTAAATCAGTTTCATTTAGTACTTCATTTTTATGATAGTTACCCAGCATCATTTCAGAGGTAGCATTTAAACATAATTTGTTTTCAGTCCAGAATAAGTCTTCTCTAAATTTAGGTAAGTGACCAGATGTAAAAGCACTATCTTCATTAAGTAAATATGGCGGTATGATAAACTGATAATTATTTTTACGATGAAAATCAATAAAGTAATTAAGCAAGGCCCATTCTAAGAGTGCTCCATCCCCTACATATGTCCAAAAACCTGAACCTGACATCTTAGCTGATCTTTTATAATCTATAATACCCAAGCTTTCTACTAGATCAACATGATTTTTAATTTCAAATTTAAATTTAGGCTGCTTACTGTATGTGTCAATGATTTCATTGTTCTCTTTATCCCCTGCTTTAACATCATCTGCAGGTATATTTGGTAAAGCTGACATTAATTTTTTATATTCTGTTTCAACTTTATTTAACTCATCATCTAGTTTTTTTATTTCACCACCTAGCTTCTTCATTTTACTTATTGTTTCAGTATCAGGCTTTGTTTTAGAGAATTTATTACGTTCTGCTTTAAGTTTTTCTACATTAGATATTAGATGTTTTCTATCATCATCTAATTTAATTAATAAATCTAAATCAACTTTATCTAATCTTTTTAGTAAAGCTTTATTTATTTCTTCTTTATTATTTCTAATGTTATTTATATCCAACATATTATTTTAAATATTTTAATATATCATTAATATTTTTTTGTCTATGATTTACATTATTATATTCTTCTTCAGTTAGATCCATGAAATGTTTATTATACTTTTTTAGTTTAAAAAGTGCTCTATAAGGAAAACCTTCAGGATAATTACTATTTAAGTCACTTGAGATATATCCAGCTATGCTATTTTCAAAAGTTTTAATTGAATCTTCGTTTACAAATGCAAGTACTGCTACAAATCTGGCATTATTATTATCTTTAAGTAATGGTAACTTACTTTTTAAACACTCTACTATTTCTTCATCACTTGCTTCATAACCTAGCCATCTTCTAGATAATACGCCTGGTTCACCATTTAAAGCTTCAATTTCTATACCACCATCCTCTGATAAGGTAGGCATTTTAGTTAAATTGTAATAATACTTTGCTTTATCAATTGCATTCTCTTCAAATGTGTCTTTATTTTCTTCAAACTTATCTTCAATTTTTAATTCCTTTAATGAGGTTACTTCAATACCTTCATTTTTTAAACTATTACCATAGTCATCTACTTTGGCTGGATTATGACTAGCAATTAGTATTTTCATTACTTTTTAGGTTTTAATGTTGGGAACAATATAACTTCTTTAATATTATGTGTTCCAGTTAAGACATTTACTAACCTATCAATACCCATGCCAAGTCCTGTTGTTGGTGGCATACCATATTTAAGAGCTTCAATAAATGCATCATCTTTTTTCATGGCTTCTCTGTCACCTTTTTTATTTAAACTTTGTTGAAATTTAAATCTTTCTTCTTGATCAATGGGATCATTAAGCTCAGTAAATGCATTCATTAGTTCAATACGTCCACCAATTATTAATTGAAATCTTTCAACGTAGTTTGGACGATCATCTAATTTCTTAGCTAGTGGTGATAATTCAATTGGATGATTAATAATATATGTAGGATTAATCATTTTAGGTCTAACAAATTCTTTAAATAACTCATCAGCTATTTTACCAACACCCCAACTCTTATCTACCTTTAACCCTTTTTTCTTAGCAACTTTTTGTAAAGATTTTTCATCTTCCTTATCTAAATCAATTTTCGTTTCTTTTAGTATTGCTTCCCTAAAATCAACTTTTTTATATGGTCCTTTAAAATCAATTTTTTGATTATCATATTCAACTGTTAGGTTACCAGTTACTTCTTTAACCATTTTTTCCATGAATTTTTCCATATACTCCATCAAGAAATTATATTCCTTATATGCCCAATAGAATTCAATTTGAGTAAACTCAGGGTTATGAGTATAATCTATACCTTCATTTCTAAAACATCTAGCAATTTCAAATACTTTTTCATATCCACCAATTATTAATTCTTTTAAAAATAGTTCAGGTGCAATACGTAAGTATAATTCTGTATCTAAAGCTTTGTGATATGTTTTAAATGGTTCAGCAATAGCTCCAGAAGCAACAGTTTGAAGTATAGGTGTATCAACTTCTAAGAAACCTTCATCTAAAAAGTAATTACGTATAAATTGAATTACTTTACTACGAGTGTAGAAAATTTCTTTAACTTTAGGATTTGATAATAAGTCTAAGTACCTTTTTCTAAATCTAGTTTCTGTATCACTTAAACCATGCCATTTTTCAGGAAGTGGTAATAAAGACTTAGTAAGTAGTTTCCATTTATTTACCATAATACTATTTTCACCCTTATGTGTAACAAAACAAGTACCAGAAATTTCAACAAAATCACCAACATCAATTAGCTTAGTAAATTGCTTATACTCAGTATCACCTATTTCTTTTTTTGATAAAGCTATTTGAATCTTACCAGATTCATCCTCTATGTGAGCAAAAGTTAAATTACCGTGACTTCTTACCATTCTAAGTCTACCTACTAGAGTTAACTTTTTATTACCTTTTTCAAGCTTTTTAAAATCTTCAATTATCTCACTTATTTCATGAGTTCGCTCGCAATGCTTAGGATATGGTGATATATCCTCATTTTGGAGCATTTTTAGCTTCTCAAGACGTATTTTTGCCTCATCTGAGGGGTTTATTTTATTATTCATATAATGATAATTATAGCTAAATTAAGGTATTTTGACAAATAAAAAAGAGCTGTTGGCCAACTCTTTAATTAGCATTATCTAATTTAAAGTCAAATAATTTATATTTGTCTACAATATATTGTTCCATATCATAATAATGAGTTATATCCAATTCAATTAACTGAAAAGAAATTCCAAAATTAATTTGTATAATTATGGCTAGCTGAAGACCTTCTAAGGAGTTATCAAGATTAAATATCATCATATCATCATTAATTTTAGATGGACTAATATTGTAATATGCAGAAATAATTTTTTTAAGTTCAGTTCTTATTTCACTCTTATTCATTAATCCTCCTTTAGGTTAATTTACCTTTGTATTTAAAATAGTATTTTAACCAACTTACTAAATGTACTCTTCCTGATTTTTTAAATAAACCAAATATACCTACTCCTTCAGCTGAATCTCTATGATGGTAATGAATTACCTTAGCTTCAGCAATATACCATACTTCATAACCATTCTGCCAAAATCTACGTGACCAATCAAGATCTTCTACATACATAAAGAATCTATCATCTAATAGGCCAACTTTATCTAAAATATTTTTTCTAACTAATATGCAAGCACCAAATAACCAATCTACTTTTTTATTACTTTCATGATCCCAGTCTTTCATAAAGTAATCATTATTCCATTCTTTACCTGCTACTGAATTTCTTAAAAATGATCTTCTAAAAAAAGGTAACTTCCAGTCAGGAAATCTAGAACAGCTATACTGTAGCGATCCGTCAGGATTTAAAAGTTTAGGTCCTGACATGCCAACATTTTCATTTTCATCCATATACTTAACTAAACTTATTAAAGCTTCATTATTTAAAATAATATCAGGGTTAATTACTAAAGCATACTCGCCTACTGATACATTAATACCTAGATTATTACCACCCGAGAAACCTAGGTTTTTTCCTGATTCAATTAGTTTAATATTAAAATAGTTTTCTTTTAAATATTTTACTGATTCATCATTAGAATTATTATCTACAACAATAGTTTCAAATTCAAATGGTAGAGATAGCTTATTAATTGATTTTAAACAATTCTTGACCATGCCAAGTTGTTTATAGTTTAATATAATAATTGATAATTTCATAATACTATATATACCATTTACTTAATTCTCTAGATTTAATTTTACGTATATTTTTTTTAATATACTTTCTTTTTTGCTTAATATACTTACGTTGTTTAAAAAACATTACTAAACCTTTTAATGTAGAAGGTTCTAAGAATATAATATACATTATTTTTCTAAACTCATACCAAGTAATATGGAAAAAGTATTTAATAAAATTAGTAAAGAATTCATTTTTACAAAGAGTTTGTAAATGATTTTTATATGAATATATTTTAACCATCTTATCTCTGTTCTTACGTGCTTTAATTATTGCTTTATTTGATACATCAAGTTTGCCTTTTACAGTACGATCATGATAGGCAATTGAACTGGGAATATAGTATGATTTAAAACCTGCTAATCTAAATCTATAGGCTAGGTCAACATCTTCTTTGTACGAAAAAAATAATTCATCAAAGTATTCATCTGCACCTAGACTATTTTTTAATTTTACATCATTTAATGATTTAATTCTGTAAATAGGTGCAGCTCCGGATGTGCCAAAGACTTCATTTTCTAAATCAGGAACATCTTTTAAACCTTGATCAATATCTACTACCATATGATTTTTAAATACCTTTAAACCTTTACTATCTACATTTGTTAGTTTTTTATTATTCTTAAAATCCCAACTTAATATTTTACCAGTTACAGAGGCTACTTTTTCATTATCATCTAAAAACTCAACTAAATTTTTTAAATAATCCTTTTCAAGAATAACATCTTGATTAAGTAAACAGATATATTTAGCTTTGGACCAAGAAATTGCTTGATTATGTGCTTTAGCAAAACCAATATTACTACTATGACTTACAATTTTAATTTGCGGATAATTTTCTTTTAAATGTTGTATTGTTCTATCACTAGATCCATTATCAATTACTAAAACTGAAAAATCATTAAATGACTGCTCAAATAGTGAACTTAAACAAAAGGGTAGATACCTTTCTGCATTATATGTTACTAAGCTAATTGCTAATTTGTTTTCCGGGATTTTCATTTAAATCTAAGTAATTAAGAATTACAGTTATTAATATGATTAAACCAATACCAAGAGGATGGTTTAAATATGGACTAAATATTGAGGTTATTATCAAAGCTAGAGTGCTAAGTAGTAACCAGAGATATATAATATTACTATTTAGTTTTGACAAACAATCAATTATTATCTTACCTAATAAGTAGAAATATGCAAGTAAACCAAATAAACCTAATTTTAGCCATATATCTAAATATCCCCATTCAAAAGCATAGGTTGAATAAGTACCATCAGGTGACACTTGTCTAATTCGTGGATCTTCAGAAATATAGGTTACTGTTTTACCAAAACCATAACCTAATACAGGTTTATACTTAATTGCTTCATAAAGTGGAACTAATTGATTAATTCTTGAACTAGCTGCTGGTTCATCAGTAGAATCATTAATCCTATTTTGTAAATTACCTGAAAAGTCTAAAGCTATTAAGTTTATAAAAAGTACACTTGTTAAGAAAATTAAAATTAGTGGCGTAAAAGTACTAAAGACTTTAATTAACTTTGGCTTTTCAATGATAATAAATAATATAAATAAAGCAACTAAAGCAGAAAACATACCAAGCCAAAAACTTCTAGAAAAACTAATTAGTAAAGCTGATAAAACTAAAGTAGCTAATAAATAGATATTATGTTTTTTTAATATTTCAACTTTTTTAGAATAAATAATTAGTATAAATAGTAATATTAAACCAATAACTAAAAATAAATGAGCTTGAAAGAATATTCTATAAAAATTATCATTTATTTTAGTTATCTCACCTACTCCACTATCTCTTACCCAGCGATATATAGGTAAAAGATTTAAATTAAATTGATGAATAAATAATATATATAGTAGTATTGTTTTAACTGATAAGTATGTGATACAAGCTAAGAATATATTAATAACTTTTTCTATAATACTACTATCTTTTATGATAGCTATTAAAACTGGCAATATAGCAAAGTATATCCAGCCATTAAAGTCAAAAAAAGCTAATTTAAAGCTACTATGAGCTAAACCATTAATAATACCTATTATAATAAAAACAAATAATATTAAGTATTGATAATAGTATTTAAAGCTTTTATTAAATAAATATTTATCACTATTAAGGATAATTTTAATAAACCAAGCAAGAATTAGTATAATAAAAATTCCAATTCTTAAAGATAATCTAAAATCAAAAATCTCAATAAAGAATAAGTAACCTTTTGATCCAATAAATAGTTCAGTTAATAATATATATATACCCCATTCTAATTTTTTAATAGATAGTATAAAAGTTAAACCTATTAGTATAAAGAATGTAAAGTAGTTTAATAAATAGTTTTGATGAGCTAAAAATGAAATAATTTCAATTACAACAATACTTATCAAAGCATACAAATAAAATTTATTAAATACATTATTTAATTTAATCATACTTTTTTCTAAGCTCTAGTAACCTTTTAAATTTTTCTGGTGAAAGATCTTTATCTCCAAGATTAGCTTCTTCTTTTTGAAGTGTGGCTAATTCAGTAGCATCCTCCTTTGTCATTCCATTTCTTTCAAATATAATTTCGTGCCTTGTAATATAATCTTCATCTTTTTCATTGGCACCTTCTCTTACTATATTATCATCTGGATCAAAATTTTCATTTTTTGGAATTTGTTCATTTGACGACATAAGTTTTTATTTAATTTTTAAAATTTTTAGCATTTTAATTACTAAACTATATATTAATGTTATAAGCAAACTTAATGGAGTTAATAGTAATATTATTACCCAAGAAAATTTATTACTATGTTTCCATAAATATCTTAATCTACTTTTACTAAAAAACCATTGTTTTTTAACAGATGATGCTTGTTTAAAACTAGCATTTCCATAATGTATTACTTTAGCTATGGGTGTGTAAATAGTTTTAAAACCTTTTTCTTTGGCCCTGGCTGAGTAATCTACTTCATCAAACCATAGATAAAATTTATCATCCATTAAACCTAGCTCTTCAAATACTTCACGTCTTATCATATAAAATGAACCCATAACTTGTTCCACTTCTTGTTCTTTACTATAATCTACATTTTTACCTAAGTAATCATTTAATATAAAATGTTGAAATCTAAAAATCATAGCTAAATGTATTTTGAAAGTAGGTAATGTTCTAACTGATTCTTGAATTGATCCATCGTAATTTAAAAGCTTACAACCTGCTAGACCAAATTCTTTATGTTTATCCATGTGAGCCACTATTTTATCCAAAGCATTATCAATTATTTTTGTATCAGGATTTAATAGTAATAAGTATCTACCTGATGCTTGCTTTAAACCCATATTACAACCACCAGAGAATCCTAGATTACGTGACGAGCTAATTATTGTAACTTGAGGAAAATATTCCATCAGCATTTCAATAGTACCGTCACCTGAATTATTATCAACTACAAAAACTTCAAAATTAATATTCTGTGTTTCTTCAAAAATTGATTTTAAACAATCTTTAAGTAATTCTTTAACACGCCAACTAACTATTATTATAGATAAATCCATACTATTGTTTAATTATTTCTAACATTCTATCTACTCTTTTTAACCAACTATGCTCCTTAACTACTTCTAATCTTTCTTTAATTAATTTATTATTATCTTCTTTTAAAGCTTTTTGGATATGATGATTAAATTGTCTATAATCATTTGTAATATGAATTGATTCCTTAAACATTTCAATGCCAGAACCTGAAGTAGATATAATTGGTTTACCACATGCTAAGTATTCAAACATTTTCATAGGATTAGTAAATTTAATAAATTTATCTAACTTATGTGGTATTATACCGATATCAAATTGTTGAATATACATAGGTACTTCAGTATATGATTTTCTACCAAGAAAATATATATTTGAATACTTACTTAATTTATCAACAATTTCATTATTCCAAACAGGACCTACTATAACAATTGATTTATCATTATTTTCTTTAGCAATAAATTCGACTAAATCAATATCAAATCTATCTTGCACTGTACCAACATAACCAATAATAGGTTTTTTAATTGATCCTATATCTCGGTTAACGATTGCATACTTTTGTTGATAATGTTTAATGTCAACACCATTTGGAATCCAATATACTTTGTCATGATTCAAAAATAAACTTTGCATTTCATCTGATACAGTAAAAATAATATCTGCTTTTTTGGAAATTAATTCATAATTTTTTATTATTTTATTTTTAATCTTATTATATGCTGGATGTTCAGACCAATTATCAATGGCATCAAATATTTTTAGATCTGGTTTTAATTTATCAAAATAATCTATACTTAGAGGGTAAGCTGACCATAGATGATAATTATTAAACTTAATAACTTTTAAGTACTTATTTAAATTACTATAAAATCTATTTTTTGAAATAAATGGAAGTACCGAAGAATAAACAATTAATCTTTTATCTATTTCGTATACTTTAGTAAATAATCCATTTTTAATTACTTTTAACTTATTATTTAAATAGTTTTCTTTATAATTCTTTACAAATCTTTTAAAATTATATGGCATATAATCAATAGCTACTATTTTTTCAATATTTTCATTTTTTAGAAGTGTCTTAAGAATATGATAATTCCTATTTTGGATACCACGTTGCCACTCAGAGTATGAGGACATATTAAACATTACTAAATTAATTTTATTCATATTCTTTAATTATTTGTTCTAAATAACTTGCTTGTTTACTCCATTTAAATTCTTCAACATATTTAATTCCTTGATTTGAAATATCATTATATAACTTTTTGTCATTAATAAATTTTAATACTGCTTGTCCAAGTTCACCTTTATTTTTAGGATTAATTAATATGCCTGTCTTATTATCTAGTACTGCTTCAGCTATACCTCCTGATTTACCAGCAATAATTGGTAAACCAAAGCTACTTGCTTCTAAGTATACAATGCCAAAGCCCTCAACATCACCTTCAATATTCTTTGCTGGCATTACAAATAAATCTGATAGTTTATAATAAGTAGCTAGTTCTTTATTACTTAACTTGCCTAAAAATATTACATTATTTTCTAAATTTAGTTTTATAACTAATTTTTCTAATTCTTTTTGATAATCACCTGTTCCTGCTACTAAATAAACTATATCCGGATTACTATTTAATAATTCTGGAAGTATTTTAATTACTAATTTATGACCTTTACGTCTTACAATACGACCTATTGTGATTAACTTAAACTTATCTCTAATATCATGCCTATCTAATTCAACATCAATGTCTTCTTCAGATACTTTATATCTCTTATCTGTAATACAGGGAGCAGGATATACTATCTTAAGTTTAGTATCGTCTATATTTAGATTATTTAATTCTAGTTTTGTATACTTACTATTTGTAGTTATGAATAATGATTTTTTAAGCACCTTCTTCATAATTAATTCTTTTCTTTTATTTTTCTGAGGTAACATAATATCCATACCATGAGTTGAGATAAAATATGGTATCTTATATAGCTTACTAATTAAATAACAGGCATTACCTACAGGCAATATATCACCTACCCATATAATATCAATTTTTTCTCTACTAACAATCTTTTTAATAAGAATAAACAATTTAAACCATTTAGGATAAAAAAATCTATATAATAATTTTTCACGAATTATAGTAAATTTTTGATCAGTATCAAAATCACTAGCTTTTTTATAAGGTAGCGTTAAAACCACAAAATCATACTGAGTTGATTTTTTAATCAGATTATAATAATAATTCTCTACTCCACCAGGTTTAGGTGGAAATTCAAAAGTAACTAGTAATATTCTTTTTTTAGTTTTCTCCATACTCTTTTTTTACAATACTTTGATATAAAATTTGAACCTCTTCTTTAGATATCATTTTAAATAGAAATAGTAGTAATATATATGTCAAACCACCTAGAGGTATCAGAATGATAAAGTTCATATATGACAATAGATAGATTAACAAATAATACATTATAAGTGAAGCAGCTAATATTTTCAAAAAATTAATAAACAAATATCTAATATTTAACTTAATAATCTGTCCTGACACATAAAATTGTAAACCAAACATGATTATAGTACTAATTGTAGAGGCATATGCAGCTCCAAGGTAACTAAACTTTGGTATTAGTACAACATTTAAACATATATTTATGATCATAACTATACCTATATGTATTGTATTTCTAATTTGTCTGTTACAAGCATTTAATAAAGAACCCAGTGGAAAGTTAATAAATAGAAAGAATAAAGCAATCATTAATATTTTTAAAGGTAATATAGAAGGTTCATATTCCTCAGTGTATACTTTTAATATTAAAGGTTTAGCTAAGGCTAAGATACCAAAAGTAATAGGAATTCCTATCATTGAAAGATAGATTACTGATTTATGAAATATTTTACTTAATAACTCGTTTGATTTTAAAAAGTAGCTAGAAAATGCTGGATAAAGTGAGGCTACAAAGGCCATTGGAATAAATTGTAAGGAAAAAGTAATCTTATATGGTAATGAATAATAGCCAACAGCTGTTTCATCAATTAATTGTTTCAATAATATGGTATCAATATATCCATAAACTCTTGTAAATATTCCAGCTAATGCAAAAGGTAAGCTAATTATTAGTATTTTTTTAATGATTTTTTTTCTTGATTTATGGAAATATTTAAGTTTTAATTTAATTTTTATAAGTAATCCTGAATAGATAAAATTGAATGTACTCGCAGTAAGTAGTGCTAGAATCAAAATTCTTAAGTCATTAGTTATATTTACAATTATAAAACCAGATATAGCTAAAATTATCTGGAATAATATTGTACCTAAGCTTTCTATCTTTAAATTTTGATGACCTCTTAATAAAGCATAAAAAGTTAAAGTAAAAGAATCAAGAACCATAACAATACCTGCTATATATACTAATTGTCTTACTAATAAGTTATCTTCTAATAAATTTATTAATATTACAGCTAGTAAATAGATGATTATTGCTAGAGGTATTTTAATTGCTAACGCTGCTGAAAAATATTTTTGGCTTTTTTCTTTAAACTTAGCGACTTCTCTTACTAAAACATTAGAAATTCCTATATCAACAAATACTGCTAAAATTGTTGTAAAGAACAAGGCAAAGGTATAATTTCCTAATGAACCTGCTCCAAGCTTAACAGCAATATATGAAAAATATACAAATGATATTATTTTTTGTATAACTAATGCACCAGTAAAATAGCTTGTATTCCTGGTTATTTTATTTGTTTTATATTCCATATTTGTAGATTAATTATATCATAAATATCAAAAAATCCTCATTAACTGAGGATTTTATAGTAATTATATAATATATTAACGTTTTGCCCATTGTGGAGCACGTCTAGCACGTTTTAAACCTGGTTTCTTTCTTTCTTTCTTACGTGAATCTCTGGTTAATAAACCTTGTGATTTTAACGTTTTTCTATAATCTTCATTAGTCATAAGTAGTATTTTTGATATACCATGTCTAACGCTTTCTGCTTGACTCTTAATACCACCGCCTAATACTTTAACTGAAATATAGTACTTATTTAATAAATCTAATGTTTTTAAAGGTGTTAAAACTATATTTTGAAGTTCAATAGTTTGGAAATATTCATTAAGTTTCTTTTCATTAATTATAATGGCTTTTTCAGTTTTTCTTGAATACAATCTAACACGAGCTATAGCAGTTTTACGTTTACCAGTAGCATAAATATAATCTTTTCTCTTTTTAGGAGTGCTAGCTTTTTTCTCAATTTTTTTCTTTTCTACCATATTAGTCTTGTTTTATATTAGTATCTGATTTAAATGTTAAACGTTTAATAATTTCTTTTCTCAATTTATTCTTTGGTAACATGTTATATACCATCTTTTTAAACACTTCTTCTGGTTTACTTTCGAATTTCTTTCCTAATTTAATTTCTTTAATACCACCTGGATATCCAGTATGATGATAAATTGATTTTTGCTTTAATTTATTTCCACTAAATTTAAGTTTTGTTATATTTAAAATTTCAACAAAATCACCTTGATCTAAATGTCTTTCAAAGATTACTTTATGTTTACCCATAAGTAAAATTGCAACTTCAGTAGCTAAACGACCACCGATTTTATCTGTTGCATCTAATTGATGTTTTTCTCTTGTTATTTCATTATTCATATTTATACTAATTCAATTTGTGCCATTTTGGCTCCATCACCCTGTCTTACACCTAGTTTAATTATCCTTGTATAACCACCATTTCTATCCTTATATCTAGGTCCAATTACTTCAAATATCTTTTTATTAGCCTTTTTTAAAGTTAATTTAGATACAAGCATTCTTCTATTTGTTACATTATCAACCTTAGCTCTTGTTATATATTTCTCAACTATTGGTTTAACAGTCTTAGCTTTAGCTTCAGTAGTCTTTATCTTTTCATAAATAATAAGTTGTGTTGCTAAATTATTAAGCAAAGCTGTTCTAGGAGCTTTTTTACGATCTAATATTTTTTTCTTACTTCTGTGTCTCATATTTATTTATCATCTTTCTTAACTTCTTCTTTCTTTGTCTCTTTAGTGCTAGCTTTTTTAACTTTCTTAGCTTCTTTCTTCTTTTCACCACTTACTATAGTAAAATGGCTTACTAATACATCTGAAGCGCTTTTTACTGCTTCTTCAGGGGTAATAGTACCATCAGTTTCAATATTTAAAATTAAC
This sequence comes from bacterium, assembly GCA_018672055.1. Taxonomy (GTDB): domain Bacteria; phylum Patescibacteriota; class Patescibacteriia; order UBA1558; family UBA10009; genus JABHGM01. Next base: position 681,902 of record JABHGM010000001.1, read on the forward strand.
TTTTCATAATCTGTTCTATCACCTACTCTAACATTTTCAATTTCAAAACCTACATTTTTCATTGGAGTATAGATTGAATCTACTTTAATAACACCGATATCAACTTTTTCACTTTCTCTTTCTTCTACTGAAACATACCCATGCCCTTTAGCTACTGTTAACTCCATTTCAAATTCAGTACTTTTATCTGTTACTGTACATATTAATTGTTTTGGATTTGATATTTCAACTTCAGCATTCTTTGTAATATCTGATGCTTTAATTTCTTTTTCACCCTTTACCTTAATATTTAAAATTACAGGTTCATCACTAAATATTTTTAGTCTAATTGCTTTTAAATTTAAAATTATTTCAATTAAATCCTCTTTTACATTTGGTAAATGTGAGAATTCATGATCTGTACCTTTAATTTTAAATGAAGTAATTGCACCACCTTCTAATGAAGATAGTAAAACCCTTCTTAATGAATTACCTAAAGTTACACCATAGCCAGGATAACATGGTTCTATGATAACTTGAGCTTTATTGCCCTTTTCATTGTTGATTTTTACTTCGTTTGGTAAAGGAATGTTCATAAGTTTTATATGTTACTTATAATTATCGTGAATAAAATTCTACGATCATTGTTGGATCGAATGAAATTGGTAGATCTTGTCTTGTTGGTACTGATACAAGTTGACCTTCATGTTTTGCAGAATCAAGCGCTAACCAACTAGGGATCTCAACTTTAGCTAATTTTGGAAGTTGTGTTTTCCAATATGCTTTATCATTAGCTGTAGCTGAAACACTAATTTTTTGTCCAACTTTTATTTGAATACTAGGAATACTTGCTTTTTTACCATCAATAGTAATATGTCCATGAGTAACTAATTGTCTAGCTAAATCACGGGATGTAGCAAATCCTAATCTATATACTAAATTATCTAATCTTAATTCTAAAATTTGTAGTAAGTTTTCTGAGGTATCACCGGGCATTTTGGAAGCTTTTGTAAAGTATAGTTTAAATTGTCTTTCCATTAATCTATATGTTCTTTTAGCTTTTTGCTTTTCTCTAAGCTGAATACCATAACTTGATATTCTTTTCTTTCTACCTTTTTTTGAGGCAGGTCCATGAACACCTGGAGCATAATCACGTTTTAACATAGGACAAGCAATTGAAAAACATTTATCTCCTTTAAGAAATAATTTAACACCTTCTCTTCTACATTGTTTACATTTTGGATCTAAATTTCTAGCCATATATTTAAACTCTTCTTACTTTCTTAGGACGACACCCATTATGTGGAATAGGTGTAACATCTTTTATAGTTATTACTTGTAAACCATTAGCGTGTAATGCACGAATTGCACCTTCTCTACCAGAACCAATACCTTTAACAAATACATCAATTTCTTTCATACCTACATTTTCTATTCTTTCTACAACATTTTTAACAATTATTGAAGCAGCATAAGGAGTTGCTTTTTTAGGTCCTTTAAAACCACAAACACCTGCAGATGATTGAGCTACAGTATTTCCATTTTGATCAGTAATAGTTACAATTGTATTATTATAAGTAGCTTGGACATGTGCTTGTCCACGCTTTATATTGATATTTGCTTTTTTCTTGCCTTTTTTAACCATAGTATTTAAAATTTATGTCTTTTGAGTTGCTCCAACTTTACCACTGCCCATAGTTCTTCTTACATTTCCACGAACTGTTCTAGAATTAGTTTTAGTTCTCTGACCTCTAACAGGTAAACCTCTTGAATGTCTGGAACCTCTATATGATTTAATTTCTTTTAATCTTTTAATATTTGATAATTTTTCTCTCTTTAAATCACCTTCTACTTTAAATTCTTTCTCAATTAATGTTCTTAACTTATTTACCTCATCATCACTTAAGTCTTTTACACGAATATCACCACTTATTTGAGTATCTTTTAAAATTTTATTTGCTCTACTAAATCCAATACCATAAATAGCTGTTAAACCAGCTTCAATTCTTTTTTCATTTGGTAGATTTATACTTGCTATTCTTACAGCCATAATATTAAATAATTAATTAACCTTGTCTTTGTTTGTGCTTAGGATTCTTACAAATACAATGAACACGACCTTTGCGTCTTATTACTTTACAATCTTTACAAATTTTTTTAACTGAAGCACGTACTTTCATAATTTAATGAAATATATTTATTAATATAAGGTATTTTTATTTTTACATTCTATAGGTAATGCGTCCCTTGGTTAAATCATATGGACTCATTTCAATTCTAACCTTATCCCCAGGTAATAAGCGTATCTTATACATTCTCATTTTACCTGATAAATGGGCCAAAATCTCTTGTCCATTCTCTAATTTTACCTTAAAAGTAGTCGAGGGAAGCAATTCTTCAATAGAACCGATTACTTCAATAAAACCTTTTTGATTTGTTTTTGCTGTGTTTTCTTCCATTTATTACTAATTTGGTATTAAAAAAGAAATTCTTCACAAAATACTGTCACTTATTTAACTATATCTCGAATTTTGTTAGAATTTTCCTAAAATTAAGGAAATATTTAATCTTTTTAATAATTTCCACAAGTAGTAAGAATTTTACACTATTTAAGAAATATGTCAAGAGTATTCTTTAACTACTCTAAAATTGCCTTAATTCGTCTAATTCCTTTAGATGAGGCGCTTTCTTTCACTATTTTAAAGTTCCCTAAATCAGCTATTGATTCAACATGTGGTCCACCACATATTTCTTTTGAATAATCACCTACACTATATACTTTAACCTTATTTCCGTATTTATTACTAAATAGACCAATAGCGCCTTGCTTCTTGGCTTCATCAACTGTTAATTCTTCAAAACTTACTTCTAAACCTTCAGATATCTTATTATTTACTAAGCTCTCAACTTGTTTTTTCTCTTCATCTGTCATCTTTTCTGAATGAGAAAAATCAAATCTTAGTCTTTCATCATTTATATTACTACCTCTTTGTTCAACATGATCCCCTAAAACTTCTTTTAAGGCTTGATGTAATAAATGAGTGGCTGTGTGATATTTAATTGAATTTTCACTATGCCCTACCATACCACCTTTAAACTTACCTTTAGTAGCAGTTTTTGATAATTCTTGATGTTTAATAAATTCAGTATTAAAACTTTTCTCATCTACTTTGATACTTTTTTCTTTTGCTAGTTCCTGAGTAATTTCAAGTGGAAAGCCATAAGTTGAATATAGATTAAAAGCATCTTTTCCTGATATATCATTATCTGATAGTTTATCAAATTCCTTTAAACCTTTCTCTAATGTTTTTTCAAAAGTATCTTCTTCAAAATTTAACTCATTAATTATTCTTTGCTTATCTTCTTTTAGCTCTGGATAAATATCTCCATATTGATCTATGACTATGTTTACTAGCGGTGTTGTAACATCGGTTTCAGTAGTAATACCTATTTTTTTAGCATGTCGTATTGCTCGTCTAACTAATTTTCTAACAACATAACCCTGATCTAAGTTAGAAGGAATAATATTTGCTGGCTCTGACATTATTAAACAAGCGGCTCTAATATGATCAGAAATTATTCTAGCTGATGTTTCATTATAATCTAGAGCTTTAGTTTTTAATATTTCAATCATATCTTTAAAGCCTTCAAGTTCATAAACAGATGACTTGCCTTGCATAATTGCGGCAACTCTTTCTAAACCTAGTCCAGTATCAACATTTTTTTGTTTTAAAGGTATGTATTTACCATCTTCTGGTTTTTCAAATTCTAAAAATACATTATTCCATATCTCAAACCAATTACTATCCTCTGGATTAAAATTACTTGGAGCTTTACCTTGACCAGTCCAATAAAATATTTCTGAGTCTGGTCCTTGTGGTCCAACAGAATGACCACCTGCAGGCCACCAATTATCATCTTTACCGAGCTTAGCAATTCTTTCTTCATTTATACCAAGCTTTATCCAAGTATCATATGATTCTTGATCAAAAGGACAATCTGAATCACCTTTAAATACTGATACTGCAATTTTATCTTTATCTAAACCTAACCATTTATTACTTGTTATAAATTCATAACTTAATTTAATTGATTCTTCTTTCCAATAATCACCTAATGACCAATTGCCCATCATTTCAAAAAAGGTTAAATGTGAATTATCACCAACTTCATCAATATCCCCTGTTCTAATACATTTTTGGGCATCAGTTAACTTTTTACCAGCAGGATGTGTTTCTCCCATTAAAAATGGAACTAAAGGATGCATACCAGCTGTAGTAAAGAGCACAGATGGATCATTTTCAGGAATTAAAGAAGCAGAGGGTATTATTACATGATCCTTTGATTCAAAAAATTCTAAGTATTTTGCTCTAACCTCGTTTATTGTCATAGATATTTAAATTTTTAATAATATAGTTAAATGTAAAGAAATATATTAATATTGAAGCTACTATTCCTCCAGATAAATCAAAAATTAAATCAGATAAAGTATCATAATAGATTTCTCCATTTTGACCAAACATACTGGCCCCTTCAAAAATATCATCAATTGATTTTTCAAAAAATTCCCAAGAAAATGAAAGTAGAATTACTAATACAAAATTACCAAATATTGTAAATACTTTATTAATCTTTTTAAAAAAGAAATTCTGGTAAGAGATAACAAATAAGGCAGTTATACTAAAATAGAATATAGGAACAATAAAATGTAAGAATGCATCATACCATAATGTTTCAAGGTTATGATAAAAATTAAGTGCACCTAGTAAATTACCCAAACAAGAAAAAGCTATAATAAGTTGAATAGCATTTATTAACTTGATATCAACAAAACTTTTTACTTTTTTAGACTGACTATACCAATAATCTGGAAGGACTATAAAAAAGAGTGATACAGCAAACCCTGAAAGTCTTAAAAAGTCATTAAAGTAAAACATTATTAAACAAGCAATAATAAGAATATTAATTATTACATTAACAAAATAATTACTAGTTTTTGGTAAATATCTCATAATATTTTAGCCCCACCTAAACATATATCCTTATTATATAATACAATAAATTGTCCCGGAGTAATAGCCCTTTGCTTATTTTTAAACTTTACAACTAAAGTATCGTCTTTTTTATTAACTTCACACTCTTCATCTGGTTGCCTATATCTTATCTTAGAGAAGCATTTAAGAGGAAAACTAGGCTCTACACCACTTATCCAATATATTTCATTAGCAATTAACTCATGTTTGAATAAGGCATCATCTTTGTCACCTCTAGCTACAATTAAAATATTTTTTTTCATATCTCTATCTACCACATAGTATGGCATACCACCACCAACACCGATACCTCTTCTCTGACCAATAGTATAATACCAAACTCCTTCATGCTCACCTATCTTTTTACCTTCAGTTGTTATTATATCACCTTTCTTAGGCTTTAGTCTTTGTTTTAAAAATTCTTTCATTTCAACTTCACCTACAAAACAAATACCCTGACTATCTTTTTTGCTATGAGTTATTAAGCCATGTTTTTTAGCTAGTTCTCTAATTTTAGATTTTTCGTACTCACCTATTGGGAATATACATTTTTTTAACTGATCTTTAGTTATTTGAAATAAAAAGTATGATTGGTCCTTGTTACCATCAACTCCTTTAGCTAGTTGATTATCAATATTTCTTACATAATGCCCAGTTGCTACATAATCAGCGCCTTTAGCTAAAGCATAGTTTAAAAATGCTTTAAATTTTATCTGACTATTACATAATATATCAGGATTAGGTGTTCTACCCTCCTTATATTCTTTAAATAAATATTCAACTACATTTTCACGATATTCTTTTTCAAAATTTACTGTACTAAATTTAAGACCTAATTGACTAGCAACAACTCTAGCATCTTTTTCATCTGCTTTTAGCGGACACATTAAAAGACCTTCAGCTTCAGACTGAGGAGTCCAATTCTTCATAAATACTGCCTCTACATCATAACCTTGCTCTTTTAACAGATAACAAGCTACAGAAGAGTCTACGCCGCCTGATAAAGCAACGATCACCTTTTTATTCATATATTATATATATAGTATATTCTAACTAAAAACAAGAGTTCAAGCTCTTGTTTTTAGACATATATTAATCTTCTAATTCTTCTAAAGATTTTTTAATCTTTTCATCATGTTTCTTTCTGACTTTAATCAAATCCTCTAACTTATCCATAATTTCATCATTATGATCTTCAATATCATTTTTTAATCTATAATCATTATTAATTTCATGTTTTAATTCTTCAATTTTTTCATGATCTGAAATATTTTCAATTCTATCATTAAAGTGATCCATCTGTCTTAATCTACTTGCTTCAACTGCTTCAATAGCTTCAGGATTTTTTAATCTTGCTTTTACTTGTTCAAGTGTTCTTACTGAATTTAATTCAGATGATTCAAAGGTTCTAAATATTTTTTCTTTTTCCTCATCTGAAATATTTTCTAACTTAATTTTAAGAGCTTCAATACCATTAATCTTTAATTCATCTAAGTCATTATGAAATTCATTTAGTTTCCAATTATTAACACGTGCTTCTTGAATTTTGTCATCAACAAAATTATATACTCTTAATTTATAGCCATCATCCGTTTCTAAGTTTTCGAGTTTTAATTTAAATTCCATCATTACTTCATCTGAGGCATTTTCATCTAAGTAATTTACTAACCTTTCTCTAATTTCAATTTTAGTTTCTAAGAAATCTTCTTTAAAGTTTTCATTTTCGAAAGTATCACCTAATTCTTCCATAACTTTTAAGTGATTTATATATTGCAATTTATTCTTAGCTTGTTCTTTCATTATTTTTTGAAGTCTTTCTTTAGAATTATCTACATCAACCCTTTCAATTAAATTTCCATAATGCTCTAAAGCTTTTTTCTTTTCTTCTTTTAATTTATCAATTTCTTCACCACTTAAAGCATTTTCTAATTTCTTATGTAAATTAGCAAAGAAATCTTGATGTTTAAACTGATTATCTGTAACTCTATCTAATAGCTCATCAACAGCTTCATCACCATTATTTTCTTTAATCTTTTCAATCCTAGTACTAACCTTATCCATTAATTTATTATATTTAACATGATGTTTTTTAATAAGTTCCTGTATCTTAGGATCATCTGATTCATTTTCAGTAATTTTTTTAAGTTCAAATATTTTTTCATTTGCATACTTTAGATTTAAATCAGCTTTTTTCTCTGGATCAAATGTTACAGCACTTCTAATTACTTGTCCTAAATTCTTAAAAAAATAACCAAATTTATTTGTAGGCAAAATAGTTGGTTCTTTAATATCTAATGATTCTGCAGTAAATTCAGATAAATCACTAGTTGCCCCTGAGGTATCTTCTTCCTGAGCATTTAATGTATTTAAGCTAACTAGACTAAAAGTTAGTATTAATATTAATAAAATTACTTTTTTCATACTTTATTTATTTTAATAATTATATGTATATTATATCAAATATTGACAAAATTGCATATTTAACCTAGTTTAAAGTTAATTAAGGAGGTAAAATCATGTTTTTAACAGGAATATCCTATATAAGTAATAATGTTAGTAGAAAAATAATTAACTTATTTATTCTCACATTATCTCTTATATGTATTTGTTCAGTTATAGCTATGTATTTTGATAATATAATTGATTCAGATAAATTAAATATTACTGGTTTACGAAATAGTATAATATGTATTGTCTTATGGATGGGATTTGGAAGTTCAGCTATTATTCTAGATATGATGAAAATTAAAAAAAGATTCATAATAATAGTATGTTCAGCTCTTCATTTCAGCTTTTCATTACCACTTATACTATTTTTCAAACTTCCAATAAATAAACTAATAATAACTAATCATGAGTTATATGAATATTTATGGCAGTACTACACTATTTTAATCTATTTGCAATTTATATATATTTTATATATAGCTTTAAAATCATTTATTTATATCATTAAAAATGATACCTAACCTCTTGTTAATTTAATAAGAGGTTTTTTTATTGACATAAAATAAATTATAAACTATGTTTAAATTAATTAAAGGAGGACCTAGCAATGTTAAAAAGAATGAATGCTATTTATTCATTGGTATTTACTATATTTAGTATATTTTGCATAATAGGTACTATCCTAATGCATTATTATAATAATATAGGTATAGTTGGAAATAATTCAATAAATTTCCAAACTATAATAGTTTTATTATTCTTTATTAGTACTTTTACAGTCTTAACTAGAATTTATTTAGATTACTTTATAAATAATAATTTAGATTACTTTTCTAAAAAACTGGGAGTACTAATAGGTAATAATGGTAAAAAGTTAAATATCAACTTCTATAATCAAGTTACTGTAGCTCATTTCATGATATCAGTTATATTAGCTTCAATTATATATAATATACCAATAGCTTCAGATATAGTAATATTTACTAAACTAGGAGAAATCTGGTATTTTATACTAAAAATCTGGTCATATACTTATATAATTTGGTTAATATTTAACTTTTATATATTATCTGGTATTGAACCTGAAACAAATTATGGGTCATAACATTTTATGACCCATTTTTATTACTTGACATATTTAAGTAATTAGGATAATATATTATCAATCTAAAATTAAACATTAAATTATATGGCACATAAGAAAGCAGGCGGCTCCACAGGGCTTGGACGAGATTCAATATCAAAAAGATTAGGTTTAAAAAAACATGACGGGCAAGAAGTAAAGGCCGGTATGATTATAGTAAAACAAAGAGGTACAAAGTTTAGACCTGGAAGCAATGTTAAAAAAGGAAAAGATGATACAATATTTGCCATAGTTCCTGGAAAAGTTAAAATTACTCAAAGACAAGTAAAAAGATATGATGGTAGCTTAAAGCCAGCAAAATTTATTAGTGTAATTAAATAGTTAGTAATATAAAAATCCTTACAATATTTGAAAGGATTTTTTTAATTCTTTAAACTTTTAAGTATCTTCTAACTGCTAGTAAACTACTGGCCATAGTAATAATAATTGCAACAAAAAATTCAGAAGCAAATACCTTTATAAAGTTACTATTTAAAGCTGAAATTAAATTTAAACTATATTCTCCAAAGAATCCATCAATATATGACTGTATAAAGCTTAAAAATGGATATAGTAGTATGAGAAGTAGAATAAACCCTATAAAACTATAAAAGAAACCTTCAATTAGAAACGGTGATCTAATAAAACTATTTGAAGCACCAACTAATTTCATAATTCCTATTTCTTCACGATGAGTATAGATACCTATTTGAATTGTATTAAAGACAACTAATACAGAAATTATTATAAATAATAAACTGATAAAGAAAAATGTTTTTTGAACTTTAACTGAATAATCAGAAATTCTTTCAATAAGTAATTTAGCTTCAGTAAATTCATTATCTTCTATCTCTAAAAATGGCGTATATTCTTCTTTAGACAATTCACTTAAAATTGCTGGAAAATCACCAATATCATGAACTGTTAATTTAATACTACCTTGGAATGGATTTTCTTCTAAAGCATCTAGTGATTCAATCATTAATGGATCATGACTATGTCTGCTCGTAAAATCAACTAAAGTTTGCTCAGGAGTAACAAATATTGATTCTTTAATTGCTGGTAATTTATTAAGTTCAGAAACAAGTACTTCTGCTTGTTCATCTGTAGCTTCAGCTGTTAAGTCTATAAATACTTCAGTTCTATCTTCAACCACTTCTAAAACATGTTGAGTTAATATATTTACCATTAATAAAAAGCTAATAGAAAATAATGATAGCGAAACTATAATAACAGTAACAACGGATAACCAAAAGTTTCTAAAGAAACTTTGGAATGCAAATTTTAACAATCTTTTCATTTTAATCTAATTAATTATAATATATATCTTCCTTTAAGTTGATCGCTTACAATCTGACCTTCATCAATGGTAATAACTCTCTTTTTTAAACTATTTACTACTTCCCTATTATGGGTTACTAAAATAACAGTAGTACCTAATTCATTAATTTTTTTAAGTAAATCAATAATCTCTTTAGTATTTAAGGAATCAAGATTCCCGGTAGGCTCATCAGCAACTAATAATTTTGGTTTATGAACTAATGATCTAGCAATAACAACTCGTTGTTGTTCACCACCAGATAATTGACTTGGATAATGTTCTGATTTACCTTCCAAGCTAACTATTTTTAAAATCTGAGGTATTACTTTGTCAATTCTTTCATTAGTAGCTCCACAACTTTCTAAAGCAAATGAAATATTTTCAAAAACTGTTTTTTTCTGAAGTAACTTAAAATCTTGAAACACTACACCTATCTGTCTTCTTAAAAATGGTACTTCTCTTTCTCCAATATTCGTTATATCCCAACCACCAACTATTATTTTACCCTCAGTAGCTCTTTCTTCAGCAATAATTAATCTAATTAAAGTAGTTTTACCAGTACCACTTTGTCCTACTATGGAAACAAACTCACCTGGGTTAATATTTAAATCAACATCCTTTAATGCATAGGTGCCTGTATTATAATATTTGCTTACTTTTTTTAATTTAATCATTCTTGTTCAATTAATTCAATTTTAACAGGCATTACACCACCTCTTACATTACCAATCAAGCCATAAGCTACCTTATCTAAATCAATTATACGCTTTGTCCATAGTTCAGGACCATAATCATTAACCGTAATTATAACAGATTTGCCTCTATTTGAGCTATCACTCTGATTTGTTACTTTTATCTTACTACCTTTAGGAAAGTCACGTGAAGCGGCAAAATTACCACCTTTCCAGGCATACCAGCTAGCTTCACCTACCCAAGTATCAGTACTCTCAAATAATGCAATTGTTAATTCAGTAAGATTTGTTTCACCAGTTACAATATTAGTTTCATGATTATCAACAGATTGTAAGTAGTGCCACTCATTATTATCTAAATAATATACACTCTTAGCAAAATTATTATCTGATATATAACTTAATTTAAGTTCAATGAATGAACTTTTAGTTTTTTCTGAATCACAATAAATTTCATTAATTTTTTTAATGGTTGTTCTGTATACATTACCAGTACCTTCAGTTAAGTCCCAGGGATCTAAAATTTGAGATGCATACTTTAGTTGAAATGAATTAATTGCTTTAATTGTGTATGAATCAAATTCACCATCAGCTATTAATTTATGATTCTCATAATCTATTAAAAACTTTTGTAATTTTACCACATCATTAAAATCTTTTTTTACTTCATCAATATAATTTTCTAAATATGGTTCACAGATGAATGGTACATTTGAATCACTTAAAGTTTCACTTATATTTATATCACTACTTAATTCAATGTTATATATTGGAGAAACTCTTTTTAAAGAATTTTCTATTAATTCATTTGTAATTAATATATTAGTTGTAACTTTAGTCCCATCTATTACTTTAGGTAAAATTAATTCAAACTGACCATCATTAAATACAATATTTTGTCCAGTACTTTCTAATTTTTCAACATCTAATAATTTAACTTTACCTTTTCTATTACTAAGTATTGCTTTAATTAAATTATTATCGTAATCATAAATCACAGGAACTGATATCCAAGTTTTTAAACTAGTATTCCATTCATAGATTTGTTTTGTTTCATTTAAATCAGCTACAAAAGCTATATTAAATTTTGATTCATCATTAATTTCAGGTGAGATAAAATAGTACTTGTAATAATCATTTGATTTATAAATATGTACTTTTAATGATTCGTATTGATCTTGATCAATTAGTAATTTAAAATTGTTATCACTTGAACTAACAATTTGCTTTGCATTTAAATCATCAGAATTAAAATTACGGCTAATTGCTTTAGCCGAGTTAAATGGTATTATTAGTAATGTTAAAATGAATAATAATTTAATTAGTTGCATCTTTATTTATTTTTATTATAATTAGTTATACTTGCCAACGTAGCTCAGTTAGGCTAGAGCAATCCCTTCGTAAGGGAAAGGTCGTCGGTTCGATTCCGACCGTTGGCTCCACTAAATTCTTAATAATGTCACAATAGTAGCTTGTTGAATCTGATCTTCTAAATATTCAATAAATGATGGTCTTTTTATAAATATATGACTAGCTTGATACAATGGTTCGTTTTCTTCGACCATTTTTTCATTTAATCTAATTATATGAAAACCATACCTTGTTTCAATTACTTCACTTATCTCACCTTCTCTTAGTTTTAATAATACAATCTCAAATTCAGGTACAGTTTCACCAAGTTTTATCCAGCCTAAATCACCAGATATTAATTTTGAGCTGTCCTGATTTATTTCAGAGGCTATCTCTTCAAATTGTGATTCATCTTCAATAACTACATCATAAAAACCACTCATCTGACTTCTTATTTGATTTACACCATGTGATATATAAAAGTTTTCTTCTAACTTTTGAGCTAGTAATATAGGCCTTACTACTTTTTTAATATATGTTTTATAATTCCAACCATATAATTCTTCAGTAATATCACCAACTTCTTCATTTAAATTAGTTACACCTAATATTTCAATTAATTCCTCATCAATTTCTTCTTGTGTTAAATTTAGTTCTTTTTCATTAGCTAATTGTTCAATTACTTTTAATTCAATTATTTTTTCATATATTTGATTTCTAATTGACTCTTTATTGTAGTCTAAATTCTGTCGTGCAAAGTATTCAGTTAATATTTCTGAATCACTTAAAAAGTCATGAATACCTACAGATTCACCGTTAATATAAAAAGCAGGTAAGGGAATGTATCTACTTATTTGAGTTATAACAGGACTTTGCCATCTTCCTAGATATATACCTGCTAAAGTAATGCTAATTGATATTAAAATAAAAATGATTAAAGAACTGATAATAATTTTAAATTGCATCTTTGAATCAACTTTAATCATTTTCACAATACTCTTTTTATTTAAGTTGGATTTCTTTGATTTCTTTTTAATTATTGGCATCCGAGGAAGTAAAGGTTTATCTTTAATATTTTTAGCAGCTTTTTTCAAATTAGTTCCAATTTCTGACAAAATTACTTGACGCGCTTTATCAACATCAATATTATCAACATTTTCAGATCCTTCAGCAACTGCATCTTGAGTAATACTGTTTTCAATTTTTTTTTCATCTGCCATATTAATTTATATTAAAAAAGTAGTTCCACCACTTTTGAGGATTAGTTAAATGAATAATATTAGCTGAAGTTAATACAGCGCTATCAAAAAATGATTCATTATCCTCTGTTAACTCATCTTCAGTTATAACAATTATCTTTTCCCCAGGTTTTCTTAAATTTAGCTTAGTTCTAGCTTCTTTTTCAACAAAATCTAATGTTTCAAAATAACCTATTAAAGATGATAATTCTTGATTCTTATTTTCCAACTTACTAATCTCTTCATCCAATGCTTTAATATCACTTTGTAACTCTCGCCTGTTAATAACTTCATTAATTAGATTAAATGAAAAAAAAACTAAAATTAATAAACTTACGAATAATAAGCTCTTTGAATTGAATAATTGTTTACCAATATTACTATTTCTAACCATATATTATGGGTAAATTATAACATAAATAAAGGCTATCAGCAAAAATATACATATTCTTAAATATCTGCTAAAATATATACTATGTTAAGAAGAAAAACAGTAAAAATTATTTGGATAATCCTGAGTATATTTATCATTTGTTCAATGGTATTCTTTACTCTTGGCTCATTATTCTACTAGATAGTTAAATAAAAAAATCCCTGTCATTTAAAACAACGGGGATTTTATAATTGACAAAAGGATTATTCACATTCAAAAAATTTGAAAATAGTTTCTATTTCATACTTTCCTTTTCCCAATGAATATGGATAGATATCTTTTAAGATATTAACTCCAGAGCTTTCAGTTACAGTGTCATCATTAAATCTTAAAAATTCACTAAAACTTCCTAGTTGTGCGTTAGTCCAACCTACTAAAGCTATCTTTAATTTGTTCACGTGTATTTTTGAATAACAAATTGATTCAAAAAACTTACAGCAAGTTTTTAATTGACCTGGAAATATTATAATACCATTTGCAATATCTAAAATGTCACTGAATGAATTTAAGCCAGACCTAAATGATCCATTACCGATCATCATATTTCCAACATTGAAATTCTGATCTCGTGTTAGATCTCTATTAATTTGACTTAGTCTACACTCAATCTTTGGATATTCATTTCTATTTAATAAAGATTGTAACGATTTAATAATCAACTCTGATTCTCCATCAATTACTATCTTTACTTCTCTTTTTAACAATCCATCACAGATTAGCTGTATATGACATTTTTTGGTACTTTCATCTTTTGATGAACCCTTTAATCTTACTGGATTGCCTAATAATCCGATTATCTTATCCACAGTATTTTCCTCCTTGTTAAAGATCCTTTTAAACTTTAACAATTAAGTAAGTTGCTGTCAAAAAAGATGAGTTATACTCATCTTTTTAAAACTGCCATGAATGCTTCTTGTGGTATATCTACTTTACCAGACTGCATCATTTTCTTCTTACCTTTCTTTTGTTTTTCAAGTAATTTTCTCTTTCTCGTTACATCACCACCATATAACTTAGATGTAACATCTTTTCTTAGAGCTGAGAGTCGTTCAGCTGCAACTATCTTACCACCCAAGGCTGCTTGTATTTTAACTACGAATTGTTGTTTAGGTAATACTTCTTTTAATGACTTAACGATTTTTTTACCTACAATATGTGATTCATCTCTATATACAATTATTGAAAGAGATTCAACCATTTCTTCAGCTACTAAAATGTCCATTCTAACAACATCGGCCACCCTATAATCTAAAAGCTCATAATTTAATGAAGCATAACCTGATGAAATACTTTTTAAGTTATCATAGAAATCAACTAAAATTGCAGATAGTGGAATAATATAATGTAAAATTACTCTATTTTCATCTATATATTCTGTATTTTGATACTCACCTCTTTTTTCTTGAACCATTTTCATTATATTACCCATATAATCTTTAGGAGTAATAACATCAATTGTAACGTATGGTTCTTTAATTTCAGTAATAAAGTTTGGATCTGAGAGCTCATGTGGATTATGAATAACAATATCTTTACCATTTGATGTTTTTACTTGATAAGCAACTGAAGGTGTAGTAATTACTAAATCTAAATTATATTCTCTACTTAATCTTTCTTGAAATATTTCTAAATGTAGAAGTCCTAAAAACCCGCATCTAAAACCAAAGCCTAGAGCTGAAGAATTTTCTGGCTCATAGAATAAAGCAGAATCATTTAGTTTTAATTTATTGATAGCTTCACGTAATTTCTGATAATCATCACCCTCTTTACAAAAAACACCAGCATAAACCATTGGTTTTACTTCTTTGTAACCTGGTAATGGTTTGCCAGAATTTTTAGCTAAAGTTATAGTATCACCAACACGTACATTAGATAATTCTTTCAAACCAGTAACAATGTATCCAATTTCACCAGCTACTAAACTTTTTGCCTTAACATATTTTGGTTTAAAATGACCTACTTCTAATACTTCGGAAGTAGTATTAGTTGCTATGTATTCAATTTTATCCCCTATTTTAATAGTTCCATTTATAACCCTAACATCAGCAACTACACCTCTATACTCATCAAAAGATGAATCAAATATTAAGGCTTGTACATTCTCATCAGAATCTCCTTTAGGTTTAGGAGTTTTTTTAATTATTTCTTTTAAAACACTTTCTACATTAGCTCCTGTTTTAGCACTAACCTCAATTATATCTTCTTCCTTACAACCAACTAAATTAATAATCTCTTGTTTAACTTTTTTAGCATTAGCAGCAGGTAAATCAATTTTATTTACTACAGGTATAATTTCTAAATTTTGTTCAATGGCTAAGTATAGATTAGCTACAGTTTGTGCTTCTATGCCTTGTGTAGCATCAACTAAAAGCAAAGCTGATTCAACAGCAGCTAAAGAACGTGATACTTCATAAGTAAAATCAACATGACCTGGAGTATCAATTAAGTTTAAAATATATCCTTCATATTCCATTCTAACTGGTTGAAGTTTTATAGTAATACCTCTTTCTCTTTCAATATCCATAGTATCCAATAACTGATCTTGCATTTTTCTAGATTCAACAGTTTTAGTTAATTCTAAAAATCGATCAGCTAAAGTTGACTTGCCATGATCGATATGAGCTATTATACAAAAATTTCTTATCTTATCCATACTATTTTTTAACTAATGGTTTTAAATATTTCATCATAAATCTCTTTACTATTACAACTTCTTCACATGAAGTAATTACACTAAGTATTATATATATAATAATACCTGCTAAACCAGCAACTAAACCTTGAGTAAATACACCAATAAAGGTTCTCATATTAACTAAATCTGCCATTATTTGCAAGCAACCATACACTACAGTACCAGCAAGTACAGAATTTATAGAAGTTAATACTAAAGAATTAACTATTTTCTTATCATCTAAATTACCCATTCTAAAACGTAAAACAAAGAGTAGTCCTAACATATTAACAATAGCAGCAAAAGAAAAGGCCATAGCTAAACCTTCTACACCATATAATTTGCCTAAATAGAGAGAACCAACAATATTTAGAGTTATTGCCCCAAGTCCAATATAAACAGGTGTCTTAGTGTCTTCTAAGGCGTAAAAAGACCTAGCTAACATTGGAATCAAACTCTGAGCAAATAATGAGACAACAAACCAACCTAAAGTTTGTGCTGTGTAATAGGTATCAGACCAATCAAAATTACCAAAACCAAGAATAACTCTAACAATTTGAGCACGAAGCAGAAGCATAAATACAGAAATTGGAATTATGAGAAATAGTAAACGTCTTAAATTAAGAGAAAAAGTTCTTTTAAAATCTGATTTATCATTACGAGCTAAGCTTTCTGTAAATGCAGGAAATACTGCAATAGCCAGTGATACACCAAATATAGAAGTTGGTAGGCTTTGTAAATTATTTGCTAAATTAAATACAGCAATTGAACCAACAGCTAAGGTAGAAGCAATACCAGTTATAACTAACTGATTAACTTGAGAAGCAGCTAGACCAATTGTTCTTGGAATCATTAATTTAAAAACACGTTTTACACTACCAGTTATTTTCCAATTAAAACTATATCTATAGCCTACTTTTAGAACTTCAGGTATTTGTACAAGTAAATGTAAAACAGAACCAAAGACTACACCCCAAGCTAGACCTTCAATACCCCAAATTGAATGAAAAAATGTTATACCTACAATAATACCTAAGTTATAGAAAACAGGTGCTAAAGAAAAAGTAAAAAACCTTTTTAATGAATTTAAAATACCCCCTATTACATTAGATATAGTAAAAAATATAATACTAAGTAACATTATTCTAGATAAAGTAATAGTTTGCATTAATACTTCACCAGAAAAACCAGGTGTAATAATAGATACTAATTTAGGAGCAAAAATATACATTACTAAACTAATTAGTAATATAAAGACAACTAAGTAATTTAATAAAGTATTAGCTAGTAAAAAAGCTTGCTTCTTATTTCTAAACCAAGATCTAGTAAACACAGGAATAAATGCGGCAGCTAAAGCCCCGAGAACTAATGTATTAAAAACTAAATCAGGTAATTTAAAAGCAGCATAGTAACTATCTAACATGCTGCCAGCACCAAAATATGAGGCAAGTAACCTATCCCTTACTAAACCAAGTATTTTACTTATTATAGTAAAGAAAGTAATTAAGACTGCACCACCAGTAACAGTAGTACCCAATTTTTTCCAAATTATAGATAACATATATAGGTATTAATAAACCTCAATTTGCATGAGGTATAACTGATATATTATAGCAAAAAAATCGAATTTAATAAAACAAAAAGCTGCGCTATTAGTTAAACATTTTAAAATAATTTTAAGGAGAGAGATTTCCGTATAAATACGGATAAAATTATTTTAAAATACTAAAGGCGCAGCTTTTTATCTACAACTAAATTAATGGAGGGTGAATCCCGCTTTGAAACGGGCAGAATGATATTTTAGCAAGTTCTTAGTAAAGAAAGAGATCTCACCAAGAAAAGAATGCTAATTTATTAAACTGTTGACAAGCTTTTTAAACAAATTAATAAGCTCTCCCCCTCCAATAACTTAGTTGTAAATAACACCGCAAAATATACTAATTTTTAAATATACTTTGATAGTGTGCCAAGGATAAGAAATTAAAATTTATTTTTATATAAATTATTTCAAATCCTTGGCAATTACTACTTTATCCGTTCTTTTGGGAATATACTATATTTACTTCTAAAATATTTGATCAAGTTTAATATGTATTCCCCCGGATATTCAACGTTTAGTTGAATTGTGAAATGCAATTAGATTGCATATGGTTGTTTTATCAATAAGTTACTCATAATATTATTAAACTGGAATATTAGTAGTTACTTTTGATTTTTAAGTTGCCTTATCTTATGATATATCTCCAGGCAAATCTCTCCTTTTTAAGATTGTTTTGGTTTTTATTTCCGGCACTTCAGCATCTTGCAGTTTAGATAGTTTTCTAACTCTTAGCAAGAATCAATCATAATAGCACATATATGTATAAATGTCAAGGATATGGGTTAAAATGTATTAAAAAAAGGCTAATGTTAGCCTTAAATAAGATATTATAAAATATTCTATTCTTCTCTTGAAATAATAGTTGCGTAAAATTGATCAGTATTTAACTCAGTACTGAATTTCAATCCATTATCCTTGATTACAGTATCAGAACCATTGGTATTGTTTAACCAGTTAATACTAAAACCTTCTGGTAAGTAAAGATATGAATTAAAATAGTTATTTTCTACACCTGATTGCTTTTGAACAAGTAAGCTATGATCTAAAACATCATCCTTTTTAAACCATTTAAAGAAACCGCTTTCTTCTAAATCTAATTCAAAAGGTAGTCTATATGAAAAGGTTAAAGTAGAACTTTCACCAGGTTCAACTTGTATCCAATGTCCAAATACAGTTTTATTTAATTCATTATTTATTCTAGTTCTAGATTTTGGATCTGTATATACTTCACCATTTATATTCAACAAATCAATATCTAAACTATATCCAGAATAAATATCTTTGAATAATGAATCATCTGGTGGCATGAAACCTGTTACTTCAATTAACTCTGAGCCTTCTGGTACATAAATTCTTAAATAATCAACATTATTATCTTTAGCAAAAACATATCGAGCATCATCTTCTGGTATTAAGTCACCTTGATGTGATCTTTTAATAGAAACTGTATTTACAATCGAACCATCTGATTCAATATATGAATAATGATTAATTTCTTGATTAATATATTCATCCGTCTTACCTCCAGCTATATTTGTATTAACTACCATTAAATAATCATGATCAGTATCTTCAATCTCCCCTGTCCAACCAAATGATCTTGCCTTTTCTTGCATAGAACTGTCAGGGAAATAGAATTGAAAATCTTTCGATTCAAAAGCACTATTTAAAGTTAAAACCAAAGGTAGAGTATGTTCTGATTTACTAGATAATAGCTTATCAACTAATAATGGCATTAAATCTCCAATAATTTCTTTTGGCTTATTATCTTCATATTCAAATAAAGTAGCGTGTTGAAGAGCAAGTACTACATTATCTGGAGTTAATACTTTATCGTACTCTGGCATTTCAATATTTCCTACTACTTCTAAAAGATCTGGAACAATTGACGAATTTATTGATATGACACCATCAACTGAAGGCCAGTTAGAATTCTCAAAAAACCAAGTTATTTTTTCAGCAGAAGTTGGAAAATCAGCCCACCAATTAGCATCCCAAATATTCCAAGCTGTTCCAACTAAATGCATTGGGTCTGGAGATATAACTTTTTTAGTTAAATAGCCTTTTAGATCATATGTACCTCCTGGAGGAACTTCCATATTAATTATTTCACCTTTAACTAAATCAACTAAAGCAAATGTTCCAAAAAATCCTCCAGTTGGTCTTAACTCATTATTATTTTGAAACATAAACAAATATCTTTTCGGTGACTCATGTCCTAAAACATCTAATGAAAATTTAAATAACTCACTATTATGATTTAAACTATTTTTTAAAATAGGCAAAGCTTCTTGTAATTGATTAAATGTATCTCTGTATTCACCAGGAATAATTGAGCTATCAACTTCAATTAAATCAGAAATTACTAGATCAAGATCACTATTAATCTTTTCTAACCCATTATATATAACAACTAAATTATCTGTTAAAGCTTGATCTAAGTCTTTAAATTCTTGACTCTTACTTAAAACTAAAGTTAATTCTTGAGCAATATCTGAGAACTTTTCACCAGCACTTACCAATTTTTCAGCAGAACTTACTTTTTTCCCAGTTACTGGCAAACCTTTTAAAATTTCAATGAATGTATGATTAAAATTATCAGTATACTGTTTTACTTCATTAAAATACTGACTAGCACTACCGAAAGAAATACCTGCTTGTTGCCAATTCAAGTCTTGTATAGCATCAACACCCGATTTAAACTCATCTAAAGCAACTTCAGAAACACCTAAGACTTCTCCCTTTGTTTCTTGTAAATATTTATAGAAGAATAAGCCACGTATTGGAATAATTAAAAGTAGAGCTACTAAAGCAAAATTAAGAGCAAATCTAAAATTAATTAACCACTTTTTATCAAATGTAGGAGTTTTGTGTTTAGTTTCTAACTTTTTAATTTTTGGAAATTGATTATATATTTTAATTCCAAAATTATCTAACTTTTCTAAGATTCTTTTTCTTTTTAAAAGATTTGTATAACTTGTTTTCTTTACGATTGGTACTTCAATATTATTAACTAATTTATCTGGTCCTTCTTTTAAATTACTATCAACCTGATTAAAAAACTTAGTAACCAAACTTTCTGGTGGTTTTTCTAATTTTGATTTTTTTTGAATTCTATCTTTTAAATTTAATAAATATGCTGAGTTATCTAAACTTTGTGAAGTTTTCTTAGTACTAAACTTTCCATTTTTAAATAATTTAATTTTAATCTCATTTTTAGGTAATAACTCTTTTTTATTCTTGAGACTTGATTCACTACTAATTATTTTATCTAATTCTGAATATACTTTTTGTTTCTTTCTAAATTCTAAACTTTCAACTTGATTCATCTCAGCTAAAAATTCAATTTGTTCATCAATTAAAAGATGATCAAGATTAACATTGTCCTGATCATTTTTTACAGCTTTAATACGTATTGATTTTTTAGCAGGTTTTTTTCTAATAACTTTACTTTTAACTACCTTTTTTTTCAAAGCCTTTTTTTGTTTTGTTTTAGCTTTAGCCATTGGGGAAAACTTAAATCATTTGAGCTTTATTATACCACAAAATGACTTGTTATGTAAATTACTTTTTATATAATATATTTGTTTCATTTACCATTTTATTCCAACTATATGCTTTTATATTTTCTAAACCTTTTACAATTAATTCTTCTCTTAAATTCTTATCACTTAGTAACATATCAATTTTATCAAACATATCTGATTCATTATTTGGATCAAAATATATTACTGAATCTTTTAATATTTCTACTAAGCATGATTTATTTGAACTAATAACTGGTACACTATGTGCTTGAGCTTCTAAAGGTGGTAAACCAAAACCTTCATAGAGTGAAGGAAATACGTATATTAAAGAATTTTGATATAAAGTTTTTAGTTCTGACTCAGAAACATAACCAGTAAATATGACATTAGAATTATTTACTTTTTTTTGTAACTTCCTATAAAACTCATCAACTTCACCTACAAAAACTAATTGATATTTATTCTGCTTATTTAATTTATTAAATACTTCTAGTAACTTATCTAAATTCTTATGAGGATAAGCAGATCCTACATATAGTAAATATGGTTTATCTATATTAAATCTACTAATTTCTGATTCAGCTTGAGTTTTATCCAAAAAGTAACCTTCATAAATAACACTAATCTTTTCTTGAGGTACTTGATATAGAGAAACTAGATCAACTTTACCAAATTCACTAGGAACTATTATTTTATTTGCCTTAGCTACTGCATGCTTCATAATTCTCTTATAACCTTTTAATTTAAGGCTATATTGCCATTTTGGTAAATTAGTAGCCCGTGAATCAGGAAAATGATCAATTATTAAATCATGTATAGTTACAATATACTTTTTATTATATCTAAGTGGTACATTAAAATGTGGAAAGTGCATTAAATCAACTTTTTCTTTTTTTATGATCCAAGGTACTAATATTTGTTCTTTTAAGCTATACCATCTAGCATTCATTAAAACTTTTTTAACTCTTTTATTGGATGTACTAAACTCATCATAATTTTCATTAGTTAAAAAAATAACATAATAATTTTTATTATCAAGCTTAATAACACCATCTACTAATTTTTTTATATACCTGCCTAGTCCCCTATATTTTGTACCATAGAGTCTAGCATCTATTCCTATTCTCATAGTTTAAATAGTTTATTAATTTCTAAAGCTGATTTAGACCAGCTAAACTTTAACATTTTATCCCTACCTTTATTTATTAAATCATCTCTTAATTTATTATCTGTTAATAGCTGATTAATTGCAAATGTTATTTCTGAAACATTATATGAATTAACTAAAAGTGCTGCATCACCTACTACCTCAGGCATTGATGAATTACTAGATACTATAACTGGACAACCTTGACACATAGCTTCAAGTGGTGGAAAACCAAATCCTTCATAGTAAGATGGCCATACTAACATCTTAGCATTTTTATATATCTCCCATCTTTGATCTGGTAATATGTAATCAAGTAAATATATTTGTTCTTTTTTAGAAGACTCTTTAACTTGTCTCTTTATTTTATTATATAACCAACCATTACCTCCGGCTATAACTAAATGTAAGTAAGGATCATTTATTTCTTCAAATGCTTTAATTATAGTGCCAACATTTTTACGAGGTTCTATGGTACCAAGATAAAGAATATATTTTTTAGGTAAAGCCATATCAACAATTTTAAATCCAGTATTTTCTAACTCAATTCCAGGATATATAACTTGTATTTTAGATTCATCTAAACCATATAATTTAATTAAATCATTTTTTGTATTTTCTGATACTGCTATTATTTTATCTGCTTTACTTAATTTGTTCTTTGGATTAATTAAATAATGCCATAATCTCATCTTCCATGAATAAAAGTAAGGCAGTATCTTAAATGATAAATCATGTACAGTAATTATAGTTTTACAAGATTTGCTAACATGCAAAAAATTTAAATTAGGAAACCAAAAGTAATCAACACCTTTAACCAACTTGTCTAATCTTCTAAGTTTTAAAATTAATACTAAATTTAATAGTTTATTAGGCACTCCCTTATGTATTAACTTAACATTAGGATAACTCTTTAACTCTTTACGTATCTTAGTATCTAATGGAGTTGCTGAGTTATAGAATAGCTTATACTCATTCTCAGTATCTACTAGTAATAGATTTTTAAGTATATAAAAAGTATAAATACCAACACCAGTAAGCTTATTTCCTCCTAAACATCTAATATCCACACCTATTGTCATATATAAGGATTTTACACTAAATATTAGCTTAAATAAAGCTAAATTTAGCCTCTGTTGATAATATATTAATATTTAAGTATAATTATGCCATATGAGTGATAAAATAGGTAAAAACATAGTAGTAACAGGTGGTGCAGGCTTTATTGGTTTCCACTTATCTAAGAGATTATTAGAACTAGGTCATAAAGTGACTATTATTGATAATTTAAGTGATTATTATAATACTAAGCTTAAAAATGATCGTTTAGCTGAAATCACTGAGAATCCAAACATAACAATACATGAAATAGACATATCTAAACCTCAAGAACTAAATGATATATTTAAAAATAATAATTTTGATTTAGTGTATCATATAGCAGCTCAACCTGGAGTTAGATATTCATTTGAAAATCCAGAAGTATATTTAACTACTAATATTGAAGGTACAAATAATATATTAGAGTTGATGGTAAAGTATAAGATAAAAAATATTATATTTGCTTCTTCGTCATCAGTATATGGTAATTCAGATAAAGAATCATTTAGTGAAGATGATAACACGAGTAATCCTGTCTCACTTTACGCTGTTACTAAATTAACTTGTGAAAGCTTATTAAAATATTATCATCATCAATATAATTTAAATGTAATTGCTTTTAGATTCTTCACAGTTTATGGTCCATGGGGTAGACCAGATATGGCACCCTTCCTATTTACAGAAAAAATCTCTAAAGGAAAAGAAATAGATGTGTACAATAATGGCAAGCATCAACGTGACTTTACATATATAGATGACATAATAGAAGGTAATATAAAAGCATTGGATGTAATTAAAGATGGAATGTTTGAAATAATTAATTTAGGCAATTCTAAATCAATTGAACTAGAATACTTTATTTCAGTGATAGAAAAAGAATTAAATCAAACAGCAAAAAAGAATTATCTACCTATGCAACCCGGAGATGTTGTAAAAACGTCAGCTGATATTAGTAAAGCTAAAGAGTTACTTAATTGGCAACCAACAACTTCAATAGAAGTAGGTATGAATAAATTTATTAACTGGTATAAAGATTATTTTAAAATTTAAATAGTATAAATATGAAAAAAGCATTAATAACCGGTATCACCGGACAAGATGGAAGTTACTTAGCAGAATTCCTATTAAAAAAAGGTTATGAAGTATATGGTATACAACGCAAGGCTTCTACTTTTAATACAATTAGAATTAATCATATATATGATGATAATCCTGAAGTAAAAAACTTTCACACAATATATGGTGATTTAACAGATGGTAGTAATTTAAGTAGAACTATAGAAAAAATAAGTCCAGATGAAATATATAACTTAGGAGCACAAACTCATGTTCAAGTTAGTTTTCAAATTCCAGTCTATACTTCTAACGTAGATGGCTTAGGTGTTCTTAGAATGCTTGATGCAATTAAAGAATCTGAAATTAAAACTAAATTCTATCAAGCTTCTTCATCAGAAATGTTTGGTAATAGTAAAGAGTCTCCACAGAATGAAAATACAATATTTAATCCTCGTTCACCATATGCCTGTGCTAAAGTTTTTGCACATTATTTAACAGTTAATTACAGAGAAGCATATAATCTATTTGCTTGTTCAGGTATACTATTTAACCATGAATCACCAAGAAGAGGCGAAACATTTGTTTCAAGAAAAATAACTAGAGGTTTTGCAAGAATTAAACTAGGGTTAGATGATAAATTAATACTTGGTAACTTAGAAGCTAAAAGAGATTGGGGTTTTGCTCCTGAATATATAGAAGCTATGTGGTTAATGTTACAACAAGATAAACCTGATGATTTTGTAATAGCTACTGGAGAAAATCACACAGTAAGAGAATTTGTGGAAAAAACAGCTAAATATTTCGATTTTGATTTAGAATGGCAAGGAACAGGAGTAAAAGAAAAAGGAATTGATAAAAAATCAGGTAAAATAATTGTAGAAATAAGTGAATCATACTTTAGACCAGCAGAAGTTGATGAATTAATTGGTGATTATTCAAAAGCTAAAGAATTACTTAATTGGGAACCTAAAGTTAAATTCGACGAATTAGTTAATATAATGTCAGAAGCAGATTTTAAACAACAAGATAAAAAATAATTTATGATTAAAGACAAAAAAATATTAGTAACTGGAGGATCAGGTTTTCTAGGTAAACGTGTTATTAAACGTTTAAAAGAAGAAGGATATAATTTCTGTAGCACTTCTTTAAGTGAAGGTGTTGATTTCAGAAATTATAATCAAACAATTGAATATTTTAAAAAAGAAAAACCTGATATAGTAATTAACTGTGCAACATTTATAGGTGGTATAAAATTTGGAATGGATCATAGAGGTGAAATATATTATAATAATACATTAATATCAAATAATTTAATTGAAGCTTCTAGAGAACTTAAAGTAGAAAGATTCATTAACCCAATTTCAAACTGTTCATACCCAAATGTTGGAGATAGAAAATTTAAAGAAGAAGACTGGTGGCAAGGAGAACTAGATGAATCAGTTATGGTTTATGGAATGTGTAGAAAAATGAGCTGGGTTCAAGCTTACGCATATCATAAACAATATGGTATGAATTTTATTAACTTAATTATTCCAAATATGTATGGACCTGGTGATCATTTTGAAGAAGTAAGATCACATGCTCTCGGTGCTCTAGTCATGAAAATTGTTAAAGCTAAAGAAGAAAACTTACCAGAAGTAACTGTTTGGGGTACAGGTAGCCCAGTAAGAGAATGGTTATATATAGATGATACAGTAGAAATATTATTAGAGTCACTTGAAATAGAACCATTTATTGAAGCAATAAACATTGGTGTAGGAAAAGGCGTTACTATAAAAGAATTAGCAGAAACTATAAAAGAACAAGTAGGTTATGAGGGTAATTTAACTTTTGATACAGAAAAACCAGATGGTGCTCCTTATAAAGCGATGGATATAACAAAGAGTAAAAAAATATTTAAAAATTTACCTAATACAGAATTAGATCAAGGAATTAAACAAACAATTGAATATTATTACAAAGAAGTATTAAAAAAATAATATAATAAAAAAACTGGTTTAAAAAAATCAGTTTTTTGTTTATTTAATTCAATAACTTTTTATATATCTCAACTTGTCTATCAATTAAAATATTTGAGTCATAATTTTTTAATACATGGTCTCTGCCAAAATTACTAAACTCTGGCCATAAGTCTGAGCTATTTATATAAGTAAGAATTTTTTCAGCTAATTCTTTGTAATTATTCTCATCAACTAAAAAACCATTCTTACCATCAATGATCTGGTCAGGTAAACCACTATGTCTTGTAGTAATTACCGGTAAACCTGTAGCTAAAGCTTGTGATATTACAGTATTCATAAATTATTCCATGTCCCCATCCTTAGCAGTTTTTGAAGGTTGAATAAACAAATGCATATCCTTAAAATATTTAATTACATTCTCTAATTTCATATAACCTTTAAATTCTACTAAATTTTTTAAATTTAACTTACTATATAAGTCATATATTTCGTCTTTTAATGGACCATCCCCTATTATATAACATTTAAATTTTTTATTTGTTTTTACTTTAACAATAGCTAAAGCTTTTAATAAATCATCAAATCCTTTTTTCTCAACAAAATTACCTACAGAAATCAAATTAATCTGTTCATCATTTTCTAAACTTCTTTTATTAAAAGGATATGACTCAACATCAATACTAACTGGTAAAACTTCTACCCTATCTTCAGGAAAACCATACTCCACTACCCTTTCTTTCATATTATTTGACATAACTAAAAAGTTGGAAGATTGTTTTATTAATTTATCATAATAGCTACTTGGTTTTTCTCTAAATGATCTAGATACATCATACCCATATAAAGTAGTAACTATCTTTTGTTTTAAATTAAGAATTTCTTTAACTATTAAATATCTATTTGCTACTGGTCCAAAATGACAATGAACTAAATCAAACTTTTTATTAATAAATGGAGTTACCCAAAAAATTAATTTAAGTGAAGAAGCGTTTCTACCATACTTTTTAAAATTAAATAAATCTATTAAGATTATTGGTTTAGTAAATAATATTAATATAATTTTAGGAATAGCAAGTAGGATCCTAAGTAAATAATTTTTTGGCATTTCTAAATAATTAATAATATCTTTCATATTATATTCCTGAAATCTATCTGAAATTATATCATTACCTTTAAAATCTTTTCTAAATGAAAATACTTCTACTTCTATTCCCCTATCTTTTAAATCAGCAATTTGATTGATAATAAAAGTTTCGGAAACTCTGGGAAAGTTTCCGACTACAAAAGCAACTTTAATTTTATTATCATTTTTCATAAAATTCTCTAATCTTCAAACATACATATTTAATTTCTTTAACAGTAAGCTCAGGACTAAGTGGTAAAGAAAGAATCTCTTTTGAAATTTTACTAACTACAGGAAGATCACTATTTTTTAATTTTAAAAAATTATAACATTTTTGTAAATGAATTGGCTTAGGATAATGAATACCAGTTTGAATATTGTGCTTTGTTAAATATTGTTGTAACTTATCCCTTTTACTAGTTTGTATTACAAATAAATGCCAAACTCTTTTAATCTTTTTACTAGAACTAAGTGGTAATTTAATTGGCAAACCTTTTAATTCATTCAAATATATTTTAGCTAATTGATTTCTCTCTTTATTCAAACGAGCAAGTTTAGTTAAACCAAAACTTAATAATCCGGCCTGTACTTCATCAAGACGTGAATTATATCC
Source organism: bacterium (assembly GCA_018672055.1). GTDB lineage: Bacteria > Patescibacteriota > Patescibacteriia > UBA1558 > UBA10009 > JABHGM01. The sequence goes on from JABHGM010000001.1 coordinate 710,321, forward strand.
TTCATATACAGAATTATTACGCCCAACTTCGCCATAATGCCTAAGTGCCCTTAATTTATCACCTAGAGCCTTATTATTCGTTACAACAGCACCAGCATCACCAAAGGTACCTAATATTTTAGTAGGATAAAAGCTAAAACAACTAATATCACCAAATGTACCCAGAAATTTATTATTATACTTAGCACCAAAAGATTGAGCCACATCTTCAATTAAAAATAAGCCATACTTTTTAGCTAAGCTTTTTATTTTTAAAATTTCTGCAGGATAACCATATAAATGGACCAGAACAATAGCTTTAGTTTTCTTAGTAATTTTTTTTTCAATTAACTCAACATCTATATTGTATGTATCTACGTTTATATCAATAAGTATAGGCATAGCACCTGTTTGTCTAATTGCACTAATGGTAGGTACTGCAGTATGAGATGTAGTAATTACTTCATCTTTCTCAGTTATACCTAATGCTTTTAATGCTAAAAATAATGCATCAGTACCAGAACTTACACCTATAACATGCTTAATATTGAATAATTTACTTAACTTTTTTTCTAATTTATCTAATTCTTTACCTAAAATAAAATTACCACTACTGAATATTCTATCCATTACTTTAATAATTTCTTTCTTATTTAATCTATATCTTTTTTTAAAGTTATTAAATAATATCATGTTAATTATTTATTGATTTAATAAAATCCTCATAATTTCTAAAATAATCAGCTTCATCAAAGTAATCACTAGCTAGTACCAATATTACACAATCTTTTGAAAAACTTGTCATCTCATGCCATAATTTTGGTCCTAGCCTAATACCAATATATGGATCATTCATTACTATTTCTTGTTTATTTGTACCATCATCCAATTTAATCTTAAATGAACCATTTACACAAAAAATATACTGCTCTAACTTCTTATGAGCGTGTTTACCTCTAACTGATCTAAATCTATGTAAGTTATTTATAAAATAAACTCTTTTTATATCAAAAGGAACACTTTTCATAGATTCAGCTATTACTAAGTTACCATCAGGTTCATCATTAAAAAATTGTAATTTAATTACACCCGAATTCTTTACTAAAATTTCAATATCTTTTTTCATACTATTTTTTACCAACAATTAATATTTCAAAGCCAAATTTTTTAGAAAAATATCTATTTGTAAATTTATCTAAAAACTTAGTTATTCTATTAAACGCTTTACCTAGCAATTTAAATATACTATGTATATATTTTAATCTAAAAATTCCATAAGCAAAGTAAAAACCATCTTCATTAATTATTTCTAAACCAGCTTCATTATATAATCTACGTAATTCTTTCTTACTATATGATTTTTCATAACCGTAAGTATATTCTTTTCTATGAAATAACTTATACAAAGTATGTGGTAAGTTAAATAAATTAACACCTGATACTATAATAACTCCACCTGGCTTTAAAATCTTTGTCATTTCTTTAATAGCTTTCAAATCATTAGGTAAATGTTGTATAACTACATCGCTTATTATTAAATCAAAATAATCTTCTCTAAACTCTAAATTATATACATCTGCTTTTTTAACTTCAACATTAGTTAAATTCAATTCATTTTTTAATCTTTCGATAAATTTAACTGATGAATCAACAATATCAGTAATAGTAACTTGAGCATCTGGAAATTCTTGAGCTATTTTTAAACCATATCTTCCAGTTCCACCACCAATTTCAATAACCCTATTAAAATTATTAGGAAAATGTTTTTTAAATACAGGATATCCTTCAATAAATAAGCGACTACTAAATATCATTTTAGGAGTAGTCTTGTCTTCTTGTTGCCATACTTTACTCCAAATATTATTTACTTGATCTTGTTTTATATGTTTTTCTTTAACCATAACCATGATTCATAATATTTTCTACCAAATACTTTATCTAATAAATAAATTGAAATAAAATATATTATAATACCAAAAATAATATATAATACTAAAATAAAAGGATTAGTTATTAAAAATATACTTTTTAAAGTATGCATTATATTAAACATAATTAAACTTGCAATTATAGGTAAACTAATTATATTAAAAAACCCCTTAAATCCTAATTTAATTGTATGTTTAATCTTAAAAAATAAAATTGACTGTGAAATAAGTAAACTACTAGCTACAGATAAAGCAATACCAACAACTCCAAACATCTTGGCCAGTGGCACTATTAACGAGAACATTATAATTGATTGAATAGTTAAAATATATGTATTAATTTTAGGTTTTCCTATACCTAGAAATAATGGATTAACAATAAGTTCAAATGATCTAAGAATAGCTATTATTAATACAATGTTTAATATAGGAATCATAGCTGTCCACTTAGATCCATAAACTATATAAACAATTTCATTATTTAAAGTAAATATACCTATTAAAGCGGGAATAATGAATGCATAAAGAACTCTAAATAATCTTATAAATGAACTTTTTAATAACTCAAGATCATTTTGAATTTTGGAAAAGAATGGAAATAAAACATTACCCATTACTTTAGATATTTCAGTTGATGGTAAAGTACCAAGTGATAAAGCTAAAGAATATAAACCAAGATCATATGTAGTAAGCAACTTACCTATCATAATAGCATCACCTTGTCTTGTGATAAAAGTAATAATTCCAGCAAGACCTATCCATTTGCCAAATTTAAATAATTGCTTAGTAACTTCTAAATTAAATTTAAATCTAGGTCTGTAAGAATGAAAAACATATGATAATATAATATCTGCAAATTTACCAAAAGCAACACCTATTAATAATGCCCAAGGACTTCTTAAATAGAAAGCTGCTATTATTACAGCACTTATTTCAATAAATACAGCTGATATATCATAGAAAAACTTTTTATTAAATCTCAACTCTTTATTTAATAAAATAACACCAATATTCTGGAATCCTTCAAAAAATACTATAATAGCTAAAACCTTTATAAAAGGTATAACATTTATATTATTAAAAAATCCAGCTGCCAAATTAGGAGCTATAAAAAATAGAACTAAAGCAACTAAAGTATTACGTAAAATATTTACAGTCCATGCTCCATTTAAATACTTACTATTTGATTCTTTATGATGAACTAATGCAGTATTAAAACCATGTTGAAATATTGTTCCGACAAATGTCATTGTTAAACTTGCTAAACCGAATAAACCAAAATCTTCAGGAAATAAAAGTCTAGCCAAAATTATAGTTTTAATAAGTTGTAAACTTTTAATTAATACTCGGCTTAATAATACTAAAATACTGCCACGTGCAACCTGTTGACCAGTGTCATCAGTAGTTTTCCAAATATTAAAAAACCTATTTTTTAAATCTTTAAGCTTCATTTTTTAATTGTTTTCTTTCATTTATAAATTCTATTCTGTTTTCTGGACAAATACTACACATACGATTTTGTCCACGATTAGTATTGATTTGATTTCTTAATTTATTATACCTACTACCTTTCCAGATTTTTTTAAGTGATGTTTCAAATACATTACCCATAATATATTGAGAAAATAAATCATAACAACAAGGTACTACATCACCATTAACATTAATTGCTGCTACACCTAATACTTGATCACAATGATTTGTAATTTTACCCTTTAATATAAACTGATCATTTTCATCTTTCTCATAACGACTAAACTTTTGATCATTTGGTAAAAATTTCTTAGCCATCAGCTGCATATCTGGTGTATCATAAAGAAATATAGTTTTAGCAGCAAAGATATCTACACCTAATTCCTTAGCAAATTCTTCCATTCTTTCTTTTTGATGCTCATTATGTTTCATTACTAAAAACTGTAATTCAATTTTAGGTAACTTTGAATTAGCTTTTTTCTTTGTAGCCATCATCATTTTAATATTATTTACTTCATTTTCGTAATTAGCACCTACTCTATACTGTTCTAATGTTTCTTGGTCTAAACCATCTAAACTAATTATTAAATGTTTTAATTTACTTTCAATTATTCCATCACATAACTCTTGTTTATCTAATAATTGAGCATTAGTACTCATCTTTACATTAATTCCAGCATCAGTTGCATACTTTGCCATTTTAAACACCTCATCATTTAATAATGGTTCACCATAGTTAAATAAAAACATCTTATTAACATAACCTCTTACTTGATCAATAATATACTTAAATCTATCAAAACTCATTAGTTCTGGTTTTCTATTTAGTCTACCTGAACCCGTTGGACATAAAGGACATCTTAAATTACAATAATTTACTGGTTCAACAAGTAAAGTAAAAGGAAGAGGCGGTACCATATCTTTAACTCCAAGTTTTCTTAGTAACTTAAACCAGAATAAATCAAATTTACCTTGTATTAATAACTTAATAGCATTCTTTATTTTATTTATCATATTAATATATCATTTATTTTTAATTTATTAGTTGACTCATAGTCATTTATTATTAGTAATCCATCTTTTAACTTAATAACTGGTTTATCATCTATTACTTTTACTACTTCACCTATTTTACCATCTATATCCTCTTCATGTATTAAAGCTTTCCAAATAGTAACTTTATTCTCTTTATTATAGCAGAAAGCGCCAGGAAATGGTTTAGTAACACCTCTAATTAAATTATATATTTCTCTTAACGTATTATTAAAATCAATTTTACCATCAGAAGGAGTTCGTTTAGGATAGTATGTTGACTTACCAGACTGCTTAGTTAATTTAATATTATTCTCTTTATATGCAGTTAATAGTTCTTTTAATTGAACTTTAGCAGTTTCAATAGATTTTTCTTGTAGATTTGATATATCATCTAACTCTTCAATATTAAAATCCATAATATTAAATATAGGGCCTTCATCAGCACCAGTACCATATTTAAATAAATGATTATGAATTACTTTTCTATCTTCGATAATAGACCAATTAAGTGGTGACCTACCTTTACCTTCTGGTAAATACTTAGAACTACCATGAAAACCAAATACACCTGACTCAAATTTACTTAATATATTATCTGGTATTAAACGTTGCCAACCATATGATATTCCTATACTAAATTCATTTGAATTAAAAAATTCTAAATCCTTTTTATCTTTTAGCTCATAATCATTTAATGCCAAATATTCAATATTATATTTAGAAGCTATACCTCTTAAATTCTGAAAACCTGATATATGATGCTTTTTAACACACTCTTCATCTAAAGAAACTAATAGATCTATTTTATAGCCTTCACTAATTAAATAATCAATTACTTTCGAAGAAGTACTCTTAACACCAAAAAATGTAATATTATATTTCATAACTATTTATATAACTTTCTGAAACTTTGACAATCATGTTTCATAGTTTCAATAAACTCTGTACTCTTTTGTTTAATTAAAATATCAAAAGCATCTAAATTTTCCTTATACCCTTCATTTGACCATTCATATGCGTGTGTCAATAACTGAGCTTTTTTAATATCATCATTAATCATATCTAGTGGATAGCCATAAGGCCATCTTTTTTCTGGTAACTTATTTGATTCAGCTAAATACAAAACATCTAATTTTTTATCTGCATCATCACCATTATATGTAAAGAACTCACTATTATATGGATTAATTATCCCTTCAATCCTAATATCTTTCTCTAAGACAGCTACTGGTGGTCTATGATATGAAAAACGATCAATCTTCATGCCTAAACCATTTTCCATAACTTCAATTTCATTTTTAATTATTTTAGCGTAATCATTACCAGTTTTACTTTCTAAATAAATATGTAAACCAATCTTATGACCTAATTTATGAATTTCATTTATTAAATCATGATTACTCTTTGAGAATATATTATATGCATTATTTCTAAGTTGAACAAAGTAACTTGTTGAAATTCCCATTTCATTTGCTTCAAACTTTGCAAATTCATAGGCTCTTTCTATTGAAAACTCAACATCATGTCTTAAAACTAAAAACTTTTCAGTTTCTTTATTAATCTCTGAATAATCCATTAAAGGTAAATACTTAGTAAGCCCTTCAATTATATTTTTATATTCTCCATACGAGAATGATTCTTTAAGCATAATTATTTATTTATAATTATTAAGTAATGTAATATATATCTTAATTTAAATATATTCTTAAACCAAGCTTTTTTAAAATATGTTCTAGCATTTAAATAATCTTTATTTTCTCTATAAAATAAAGCAAGTTGAAAATAATGTTTAGCTAGAATTTTTGGTATAGTATTATATTCATCAATATATTTTTCTATAATCATTTTTCTACCACTTATCTTTTTTACTATATTACTACCAATATGATCATGTCCTTCTTTCATATTTAAATAAACTAAAGGTTTGTTAACTCCTAAACCTTTAAATTTTCTAGTTACTCTTATCATTAAATCAGGCTCTTGATGACTAACAAAGTTTATATCAAAATTACCAACTTCATCAAATACATATTTCTTAATAATTAAAGTAACTGTTAAAAACCCTTTAAATCTTCTTAAGACAAGCTCATGATAATCAGCAACTCCTTCAGAAACTGAAGTATTTTTTTTATTATTATTTCCATAATCACACTCAACAGCACAAAAACAAAATCCAACATCTCTTCCTGTCTTTTCAAATTCTTTCATCTGTATTTCTAATTTATTTTCAAACCAAGCATCATCATCATCTAAAAATGCAATATATTCACCTCTAGCATGTTTAAGACCCGTATTTCTAGCTGCTCCACCACCTTTATTTACTTCATGTTGAACATATTTAACTCTTTTGTCATCTATCTCATTAATTACTGATTCTGCTCTAATATCCACACCATCATCAACTACAATAACTTCTAAATCAGTATATGTTTGATTTAAAACAGAAAGCACAGAATCTTTAATTAATTCTGGTCTATTAAATGTTGGGATTATAACAGAAACTTTAGGCATGTTTTAAAATATTTTCTAATTTATTAGTTTGGTCTTGCCACTTAGGCATACTTAAAATATGATTATAGCCATTCTCAGCAATTTGCTCTCTTAAATCTTTATCTTTTACCAATAGTTCTAATTTATCTCTTAAATCATTCTGATCTTTTCTGCTAGCTACCATAGCTGTTTTATTTTCAAAAGCATAATCTCTTGATCCACCATTGTCATATGTTACTAAAGCACATTTACAAGCCATAGCTTCCATTGAAGGAAGTCCAGAACCTTCATCCCATGATGGGCATAAAAAGATATTACAACTTGAATAAAGATCTTTTAATTTGCTTTGAGATAAATTATAGTGATATTCATCACATGGTATATCTATATCTTTTTTTCTAACCCCAAATAATACTAGTTCAATATGAGGATAATTATTTTTTAAATCATTTACTATTTTAATACCAACCTTAGAACCTTTCCAATCATAATCATGATGTAGTAACAATATTCTTACTTTATTTAAATCTCTTTTACTTTTAACTTTATGAAATTGATTTAAATCTATAGGATTTAATAATAGCTCAGAATCTTGATTAAAATCATTTTTAACTATTCCTTTAAGCCAAGTAGATACAACTATTTTTTTAAATGGCAAATTAAATACTTTTTCAACTTCTTCTTTATTACCATGATATAATCTTTCATCATGTTGAATAAAATGAATTTTCTTTCCTTTTAACTTATTAATATCATTTACATTATTCCAAGCAGAGGCGATTATAACATCAGACTCAGGAATATATTTATCACTAATTTCTTTTACTTTTATTATTCTACCTTTAAACTCTTTGAACCATTTAGGTTTATGTAAAATTAAATTTGAAATATTTCTGGTTAAAAAGCGTGAGTTCTTTACAATTACTTTTACCTTATAACCACGTTCAGCTAAAAAATGAGCATACATTAATATAATACGTACACCTCCAGATATTTTTAAATGTGGTAATAAAAAATTAATTCTCATAACTCATTTATTAATTTATTTACTATTATCTTTGATAAACACTTTTCTTTAAACAATTTATATCCATTATCAGCTATATCTCCTCTTAACTTACTATCATTCCTAAGTAATAGTATTTTTTCTACTAAATCTTTACTATCTGCCTGATTACATAATAATATATTTTCTTTATCTTTAAATAATTCATTAATTGCAGGAGTATTAGCAGTAATAACTGCCTTTTGCATAGCTATTGCTTCATATACTTTATTTGGTATTACTCTAGTTGTTTTTTGACCCTTTCCAAATATACCTAAACAAATATCAGATTGACTAATATACTTTGTTAAATCGGAATATGATTGCTTCGAAATAAAATTTATATTATTTACATCTAACTTACTAGCTAGTTTAATTATTTTATCATGTTCTTGCCCAGAACCAACTAAATTAAATTTAATATCCTTATATTCTTCTAAAGCTTTAGCTGCTTCAATAATATATTCTATTCCTTGCAATGGAATATATTTACCATGGAAATGAATTACAAAACTATTACTTTGTTCTTTAACTTTTGGCAAAAAAACAGATTCATCACTACCAACTAATACTTTAATATATTTATTTCCTCCAAAAGTCGTTTTAAAATATTTAATATGCTCATTTGTATCAAGTAATACTTTATTTGCTAACTTAATACTTAACCAATCAAGCAACCAATAATACTTAGATTTAAAACTATTTCTAGAAACTAACTTCTTATCATTAACCCAAGAATCATATAATGAATAAAAAGCATCCCAAATAATTGGTTTATTACTTATTAACTTAGCAATAGGTACCATAAATTGATTATCTGAATAACCAACTATTAATTGATCGTATTTATTTTCAACATCTTTATGTTTATTAATTAACTCTTTAATACTCTTAGCATTAACAAAAAGTACTTCTATATTATTCTCCTTAAAACCTTTTATTAAAACTCTATTCCTAGAATAATTAGGATCAAAATCTCCAAAATAACATATTGTATTTATACTACTCATTAATTTGCTTCTTTCTTTTTAATAAAAAACGATAGTAAAGCTTTAAAACCAGATGATAATATCTTTAAATCATCAAGTGATCTTATGCTAAGTAATTTTTTAAAAATATACTTAGGTCTAAAGTAGAATCTTCGATACATGTGCTTATACAACTTCTTAATTTCATCAGCTGTTAAATTTTCTAATCTCATAACTGGCTTAGCTAAAGTGTAATCATCCCATTCATAGGTTAAAATTAAATCTTTAGACTTTGCCCAATCAAACATATCAGTTCCAGGAAAAGGTGTAGTAATATTTACAACAATTAAATCTGGATCCATTTTAATTGCAAACTTAGTATTTTTCTTTAAAATTTCCATATTATCTCCAGGGTTACCTACCATAAATGCTAAACGACATTCTATACCAACTTGCTTAGTCCATTTAACTGCATTTTTAACTTGATCAATATTTATTTTCTTATTTATATTTCTTAAAACGCCTTCATCAACATTTTCTACACCATACATAATCTGATGGCAGCCAGAATCTTTCATCTTCTGAAGCATTTCTTTATCAATAAAATCTACTCTAGCAAAACAAGTCCATGATATATCAATATTATTTTCAAGTAATAGATCACATAACTTAACTACATTCTCTTTAAAAACAGTAAATGTATCATCATAGAAAAGTATTTGCTTTATGCCCCAATTATCTATTAAATACTTAATCTCTTTAAATATAACCTCAGCTGATTTAAAAACTAATATATTACCTAAAGTCTTACTACAAAAAGTACATCTTCCAGGACAGCCACGTGAAGTCATCATGCTCATTGCTGGTAACCTTTTATATGAGCCTTTAGCTGGCTTATACTTTAGAACTGGTAATAAATCATATGCAGGAATTGGTAATTCATCTAGCTTCATTATTCTATTTCTTGGCTTATTCTTAATTACTTCACCATCTTTCTTGTAAACAATGCCATCTATTTCTGAAAGTTCTTTTCCTTTAACTATTTCAGTAACAGTTAATTCACCTTCACCAATTACTACAATATCAACACTTTCTTTAGCAATAACTTCATCAGTTACAAAAGTAGCATGAACTCCACCAAACATTACTACAGCATCAGGATAATATTTTTTACATATCTCAGAAATTAAATATGCCTTTTTTATTGTACAAGTCATAGCAGTTAATCCAATATATTTAATTGACTCATACTTATTAACAAATTCTTTCTCAAAATACTCAGAAAATGATTCAACAGAAGGAGAATATACATTACAATCAACTATCTTAACTGAAAGATCTTGCTCTCTTAAATAACCAGCAATAAAAGCTAATCCAAGAGGTGGAAAATTTGAATTAATTTCCTTCCATATATTTTCCTTATCTTCGTAAAATATGGGAGGAGATATTAATAAGCAATCAAGTTGTTTCTTCTCATTCATTATTTAAATAAATTATATTTTATAATATGCCAAAATGCAGCAATACCATCTTTCCAATTGATCTTTTTACCCTCTTCATATGTTCTACCATAATATGAGATACCAACTTCATAAATTCTGAACTTACCTTTAGAAACAAGAGCTGTTATTTGAGGTTCAATACCAAATTTCTGAGCACTTAACCTATCTTTTAAATAATCAATTGCTTGCCTATTAAATGCCTTATAGCAAGTTTCCATATCAGTTAAAGTTAAATTAGTAAGCATATTAGAAAATGTAGTCAGCACTCTATTCCCTACTGAATGCCAGAAATACAAGACACGATGTGGTTTACTACTAATAAAACGTGAACCATATACAACATCAGCTTTATTTTCTAAAATTGGACTTAAAACATCAATGTATTCTTTAGGATCATATTCTAAATCAGCATCTTGAATTATTAAGATATCCCCTGTTGCTTCTTTAAAACCCAGAGTAATTGCAGAACCTTTACCACCATTTTCATCTTTCAGTATAACTTTATACTGATCCGTAAGCATTTTTAATATATCTCGAGTACCATCAGTTGATTTATCATCAATAATTATTATTTCTTTTTCAATATCTGGAAGTTCAACAGACTCTACTAATTTAAGTAATTTATTAATAGTATTTTTTTCATTATATACAGGAATTATAATTGATAGTTTTTTCATAAGTATTTAAAATTAAATTTTTTAAGTAAGGTATATAAACCGTAAAATGATAGCATAAAATATACTGGTAATATTGGCATTATAAATCTAGGATTACCTTGTAAGAAAAATACAATCATATTAACACTCAAAACAAATAGTATTAATATATAAGCTAAATCTTTTTTTTCTTTAATAACACTATAACTTCCATAAATCATAAATAATATAAATAGTAACCAATCAATTCTCATTAAAGTAATAACTAATACTTTAAATAATGTATTACTATCTAAATCACTTTCATGAAATATACTAATCTGTCTTTCGTAATAATACATAGGACTATTTAAATTAATAACTTCTACCAAACCAAACATAAAATACTTAAAAGGATTCTCTTTAATAATATTAATACCTTCTTTCTTCATTTCAATATCAATTAAATCGTAATTATAATTATCTTTATCACCTGTACGACTTAAAACAAATTCATCTAAAGCATTTTTATTAATATAACTTTTTTCAAATACATATTCTGAATCAATAAATTTTCTAACTAAATATTCACCCGACATAGCTGATAATACATATTTTTTTACTTCTGATTTATCATATAGATTTTTAACAGCTCTAGTATATACCATATTGCCATCTCTCGAAGCTAATGCAAATCTATCAAAATTATTATAATTTCTACTTAACCAAGGTACAACAACAATACAAAACATAAGAAAAAATAATACTGATTTTTTCAAATTACCTTGCCAATCAGTTTTAATATCTTTGAACAAGATTAATAATGGTACTAAACCAGCCATTAATATAAAAGCGCCTTTAGATAGAATTAATATACCTAGTATTATTCCAAGTAAAGCATATAAATAGTATTTATTCAGAGTTACAGCTTTATAATAAGTAAATAAAAATAGCATTACTAAAAATAAAGCTAAAGTTTCAGAATAAATAAAACTAGTATAAATATTTAAAATTGGATAAATTGCTATTAAAACTGTAACTATTTTTGCAACTAGCTCATTAAATATTCTTTTAGATAAATAATATGTAATTAAAACTGAAAAATATAATAATAAAACTTGAATAACCCTAACAACTCCTGGATTAACTCCAAATATTTTGTAAATAACAGACATAAAGAAAGAATAACCTGGTTCTCTCATCATAGTTGATTCACCATCTAAATTATAACCTTCTCCATTTGTTAAACTAACAGCAATATTATGATACTGATATGCATCATCAGCTATTTCAAATTTACCAAAATTATTCCACCAAAAAATTGTACTAACAATTATTAATACTAAAAGTATTATAAAAAAACTATTCTTTTTCAATAAATTAATTAAATTCATAAATCATTATTATTTTCATAAATTCTAAGTGAACTATTTATTAAACAAGCTTCTTCAGATTCAAGCCAACCTATTTCATTACATATATAATTATAGTAAGGATGTTCAAATATTTTAATTGGAGTATTCTCTGAAACAAATTTACTCCACTGCTCTAACTGTATAGGTACGTATGATGTCTCCCATGATAAAATAACATACTGAGCCTTAAAACATTCTTCATCTGTCATCTGACTATTAATAGAATAATCATCTAAATAAAATTTAACATTTTCAGCACCATTTCTGGTACCACAGATTTCTTTAATTTCTTTAGATTGAGATTGTAAAAAATTTGCAGCATCATCATATGGATTATCAAAATTACTAAAAGTATATGCTGTTTTAAGACCGAAAAACATAATTACTACTAATATTACAGAACCTAAAATAATTCGTATATTTTTAACCTTTATATAATTAATTAAACCAAAAACACCAAAAGAACAAACAATAGCAATAAGTGGTAACAAAGTAGCTAGGTTATAAGAAATTCTTAGTTTAATTAAGCTATAAACAATGAAAGGAATATAAGTAAGAGCAAAAATAAATGTATAATTATCATTTCTCCACCACTTTTTAATTATAAATAAAACTAAACTTAGAACAAATAAAGAAACAATAATTATACTGTCATAAACATTCATAAACTTAAAATATTGAAATATAGAATCATTAACAGTGTATCTGTCTGCAAAGTCAGGAATAATTGTATAAATATGCTTAATCTCTTCTAAATAAGTAAAATATTTAGCTTGGAAATTCCATGATTGAAAAACCCTTAACTTAATATATGTCAAAGTCTGAAATAAAATAATAAATGGTAGAGCATAAGGAATAAGTATTTTTAATCTTTCTTTTAACTTCTTCTTTCTTAAAGCTTGAACAATTTCAAAAATACCTATTATTCCAAAAAATAAAAATGTGCTGTAATGTACAGTAATTGTAAAACCAAATACTAAAGCTGAGAGCTTAAGATAACGTTTAGTATTTTTACTTTCGTTCCAAGTATAGAAATAAAAGAGTAAACCTAACATTAAGAAAAAAGCAGCCGTTGTTTGTGATAAGCCAGTTCTAGCAAAAAACACACTGTAACCAGAAATAGTAAGTAATAAAGAAGCTAGTAAACCAATTTTATGCTTACCAGTTATTTCAAAAGTAACCTTATATACTAAATAGATTGTAATTAATGAAAGAATAGCATTTAAAATTGTTGGAATATAATCCTGAACACCTAAAAATAAAGTTGGAATTGTAATTAATAGAATATAGCCTGGTCTTGCAAATGTATAATCTCTAAAACTACCTGAGAAAAATTCTTTAGCCCCATCTCTAATATTCGAAGTATCAAAACCATTAGCTACAAAATTCTTAAAAAACTCAAAAGAATTCCTAAAGCTTTTAGCAATATTTAAAAATGATTCATCATCCCCATTAATTACACCACCCTGAATAATAAGACCATGAAAACGAAAATATGCAGCTAAAAGCAATATAAGTGCTAAAACTATTCTTATCTTATACTTTATTATGAATTCTTTTATATTTAACATAAATATTATTACCTAATTAAATTTCTTGTTTCCTGACCTTTTGTTAGATGTGCATAGAAATAATAACCAGCATCATCAAATGATTTATACTTTATAGAATCTTTTATTGCGCCATAAACAGCATCAATATTTTTTAAAGCAAATATTGAAAGATTAAATAAAAATTTTGGATTTTTAAAGAAGAACATAATATTATTCCATCTAACCTGTTTTAAAAATTTATTCCTATAAACTTCTAAAGTATGATGATCTAAATTAACTCTCCAAATCTTATTAGCTCTGACATACCATTTAGACATATCATTCTCAATAATCCTATCCTCTTTAATTGCTTGTTCATAAAGTTCTGAAGCTGGATAAGGTGTAGCAAAGTAAGCTGTTGAAAAATCAATATCAAGATCAGCAACTAAATTAATAGTATCCATTAAATTTTCAATCTTGTCATCAGGAAATCCAAAAATAAATGAAGCCTGAGCTCTTAAACCAATTTTTTTTGTTAATCTAAGAGCATCTTTAATCTTATTTATATCAACATTCTTTTTAATTGCTTTTAAAACTGGTACTGAACCACTTTCAACTCCATATTCTACTTGAACACAACCAGCTCTTTTAACAGCTCTTAAGATTCTTTCATTAACTGTATCTACCCTGCCGTAACATGAAAATTTAATATTAAATTTCTTAGCAATGAATTTATCACTAAACTCTTCTATCCATTCTGTATTCATTAAAAATGTATCATCCATAAAGTATAAGCTATCAATATTATGCTCCTTAATCATGAATTCAATTTCACTAATAACACTATCAACTGTTCTCCTTCTATACATTTTATTATATAAATAATTAACTCCACAATAAGTACATCTTCCAGGACAACCTCTACTGGTTGATAAATTAGCTGATCTTTCTGTCCAAACACCACGAATTAGACCTGGTGGTTGTAAATATGTATCATAATTAACAAGCTCTCTAGCTGGGAAAGGCATTTCATCTAAATCAGGAATAAGCTCTCTTGGTAAATTAATTGAAATTTGATCACCGTTTCTATATATTAAACCTCTAATATCTGACATATCAGTTTTTTTAGAATCAATTGCATTACAAAGCTCATTCATAGTAATCTCACCTTCACCATATACAATATAATCAATATTATTTTCTTCTAAAAACTTTTGCTTAAAATATGATGGATGAATTCCACCAGCAACAATTGGAAGATCTGGTCTATCATTTTTAAGCTTTTTAAAAATCTTTTGAGCAAAACGAAGTTGTGGTGTTGTTATACTAACACCAATAATATCAGCTTCTTGAACTTTAGGATGATCAAGTAAATCAAAATCATTATCTTTAATATCTAAAAAGGTTACATTATGTCCCTGACTCTTAATATATGAAGCTACATAACCAAGTCCGAGTGGGAAAAAATTTAAATTTATATCTCTAGGATAAATTAAGCAAACGTTTGCCATAATATTTTAGTAAGTTAATTTTTATTTTTTTAATAATATATTAAAATACAAGCCAAAACTCTTTGGTAAAAACTTAGGCATTGTATTTATTTTTTCTAATTCAAATTCTTTACTTGCAAACTTTAAAAATTCTTTATAATTAGTAACGTGATGATCATTTATTTCATTAAAACCTATTGTTACAAATAATTTCTCCATAAATTTATCTACTCTTGGCATACCAACTAATAATTCACCACCTGGTTTTAATATTCGATGCAATTCTTTTAAAATTTGATCAGGTTCTTTAATATGTTCAAATACAGAAAAAGCTACAATTAAATTAAAACTATTTGATTCTAAATTAAGTGTAGTAATATCTTCTTGATACAGTTGAGCATTAATATTTAATTTATCTAAACTTTCTTTAACTAGCTTAGTATCTGCATCTAAATCAACAGCAGTTAAATTATTTGAAATTGAATTAAGCGTTGGTAATAAAAGTCCAGAACCAGAACCAAACTCTAATATTGAATCATATTCTTTATTCAATAAATCCAAACCCATTTGAATACGCTTAACATATAATTTACCAACAAGTGGTCTATAATAATAATCTAATGGATCACTAGGCCCATTAACTTTAAAAATTCCTGATTTTGGTAATATAAATTTTATTTTTGACATACAAACATTATTTTCCAATGCTTATCAGTAGCTACTTCATTCAAATTAAAATTTTCATAACATTCAAACTTAGTAAAGCCAGCTAAACCTAAAGCGTCTTTTATTTGATTAGGTGTCCAAAGATACTGATCTAAATCGTATTTATCTTCTATTACTTCCCCATTTTCTTTAGTTACTCGTAAATTATATCTAAGAGTAGTTTTTTGATTAATAAAATCAGTATTACTTTCTAACTTACAATTAAT
Source organism: bacterium (assembly GCA_018672055.1). GTDB lineage: Bacteria > Patescibacteriota > Patescibacteriia > UBA1558 > UBA10009 > JABHGM01. Next base: position 726,745 of record JABHGM010000001.1, read on the forward strand.
TTCTTCATTATTATTTTTAACTGAATATTCTTTACCCTTAGGTGGATCTAATAAAGCTGCAGAGCCATTCCAACAATCAAATATATATACAGAATCATCACTTAATGAATTATATATAGCATTAAAAAAACTAACTAACTCATTAAACTTAGGAATATATGTAACAACATTAAATAAGCTAAAACAAATATCAAAATCTTTTAAATCTAAATCTTGTATTCGTTTATCATATATTTCTACATTAGATATATTATTTTCTTTTATTTTCTCCCTACATCTAGTTATCATTTCTTGATCTACATCTATTGAAGTAATTGGAATATTTAATTTAGCTAGTTCTAAAGTATGACTACCAGTACCACAACCTATCTCTAATATATTTTTAGGTTCATGATTTAAATACTTCTTAGCAATTTCAAGAGACTTAAATACTTCTTCTTCGTAATCTTTTGAAGTAAATAATATATCGTAATACTTGTAGAATAAATTACTCATAATACTTTTCAATTACAGTACATACATAATCTAATTCTTCTTCACTAAGCGTTGGGAAAGATGGCAAACATATTCCATACTCATAGCCATATATAGAATTAGGATAATTTTTACTATCCAAAGTTTCTGGAATAATATCTTTTAAATACTTAAAACATGGTTGCTTGTGAAGTGGATAGAAAAATGTTCTTACTTCAACTTCATTTTCTGACATATATTTCATTAACTTTTCAGCTTCTTCAACTAAAATTCCAACCCTAAATGGAATCCAATCAGCACCATCAAATGGTTTAAAGAAATTAATTTCTTTTATCTTACTTAACCTATTAAAGTAATAATCTTTTATCTTATTCTTTCTTTCAATTATTTGATCTAACTTTCCTAGCTGAACAAGTCCTACAGCAGCTTGTAAATCAGTCATTCTAAAATTATAACCTATTTCTGGATGTATAAATGAACCTCTTTCAATACGACCCTGATTTCTTAAATATAATAACTTCTCATACTTTTTCTTATCATTAGTAACTACTAAACCACCTTCTGCTGTAGTAATGGTTTTATCAGCAAAAAATGAAAATATACTAACATCACCATAAGTACCAGCATGCTTATCTTTGTAATGGACACCAATAGCTTGAGCAGCATCTTCAACAACACTCAAATTGTGTTTTTTAGCAAATTCCATTACTTCATCCATTTTAGCCATAGTGCCATAAATATGGACAGGCATAATAGCTTTAGTCTTAGGATTAATAAATTTCTCAGCACTATCTAAATCAAGCTGAAAATTCTCTTTATTTACATCAATAAATACTGGTACTCCACCAGCCATTTCAACTGCTGATGCTGAACCTAAAAATGTAAAATCAGGAACTAATACTTGATCTCCTGGTTTTAAATCAATTGCTCTTAAAGCTAAATAAATTGCTAAAGTACCATTAGGAGCTAACACGCCATACTTAGCACCAGTTAAATCTAATAACTGCTTTACAAATTCTTTTGACTTAGGTCCTTCAGTAATCCAGTTTTCTGTAAAACATCCTTCAATCTCTTTATATTCTTCTTCTCCAACCCATGGTTTAAATTGATTTACTTTCATATTATTTTTTATTATAGTTTTTTAAATGTCTAAAAATAAAGTTACCTTTTAAAACAAATATGAATAACTTAATACCATGTTTAAATACATGTGTTTTAGTTTCACCATATTCTCGTGGGTAATATTTCATAGGTATTTCACCTAATTTTAAATTAAATCTAGCTGCACCATATAATAGCTCAAAATCACCAAATGGATCATGTAAATTAAGTGATCCCCAATTATTATATATATCCTGATAACTTTCTTTGGAAATAGCTTTAATACCACTTAAAACATCAGTCATATAACTCTTTAAGAACCAAGAAAACCAATTAGCAAATACCATATTACCTAGCTTATTAACTAAAGGCATAGATTTAAGAGATAATGGATATACAAAACGACTTCCTTCAATAAATTCTAAACGTCCACTAGCAATAGCATCATAGAAATATTTAATATCATCTGGTTCAGAAGTTCCATCACCTTCATATAATATAATTACATCACCACTTGCATCTTTAAAGCCAACTCGTATAGCATCACCTTGACCAATACCAGGCTGACCTATTACTCTAATATTCTTATCAGAATACACATCTTTAACTCTATGTATCTCTTCTAAAGTATTATCCGTTGAATGACCTTCTACAAATAATATTTCTTGATTTTGACATACCTTAGGTAATGCTTTAACAATAGGTTCAATATTTTCTTTTTCATCTCTTACTGTAATACAAATAGTTAAACTTTTTTCTTCAGACTCATCCTTTACAAGCAATCTAGCAACTATAAATTGATTAATTTTAAATATATCAAATAATGGAATAATAATAGATATTAAATTAATAATATTACCAAAGAATAATATATTAGTAGGCCATAATGTTTTTTTATAAGTCCTGATAGTTTCATAACCAAAAGATTTTAAATATGTATTAGTATCATGTACTGATAACCAATTATGATTTAATTCTTTATTTTTTATCCTAAATAGACTACCTAGCTTTAAAAATGGCATCCATAGATAATTATGCTGATAAATTATTACTCGAGTACTTGAAGTGATACCTGATTTAATATTTCTAAGTACATCACAAATATTTTCACTAATACCTAGTACTGAAAATATAATAATATAATCATATTTTTTATCTGGTACAAATGTATCAATATCTTTATTTACTATATCTAAACTCTTAGGCCTAGCATTTTTTAAAAAATCATAATTATATTCACCAATAAAAAGTATATTCTTACCTTCAGGTATTAAAAAACTTAAAGCACTTATTGCCTGATGCCAAAAATATTTATGCCATTTATATTTCTTATACATATTATTTTATTTTAAACATGAATAATATCTAATATTTTTTTTACTCTATTTTCCCAAGTAAACTTCTTAACAAATTCATAACCATTTTCAATCTCTTTATCATTATTTTTAATTAATATATTATTTATTTTATTTACTAAATCTTCTACATTATCAACTTCATAAAAAGTTACTTCCTTATTAGTTACTATATTTGTCATACTCTCAACTTCAGGAGCTAAAACCGGAACCTTAGAAGCTAAATATTCAAATAATTTTATAGGTGAAGTATATTTAATTGATTCTTTACTATTTTTATTTGCAGTTATAATTAAAATATCTGCTGACTTTAAATATTTAGCAACCATGTCTCTCTTTTTAGTATTTACAAGCTTAATATTTGATAAATTATTTATTATTTCTTTATCTAATAAATCAGTACCACCAGCTAATACCAATTCAATATTATTATCTAATTTTTCAGCTGCTTTTAATAATATGTCAGTTCCTTTCCAGGTATAGTAATGACCTAAATACATTACAATTTTCTTATCATTAGATAAATCTAATTCATCTCTTAATTCATTTTTAGTCTTTTGAATCGAGTCAAAATCATTTAATTCAACACCATTAGGACAACTATGTACATTAGTAAAGTTATTTTCTAAAAATTCATCTTTAGTACCTATTGAATTAGTAATTATTAAATCAGCTTTTTTACTTAACTTAAAAAATAATTTTTGATTACTTTCTGGTATAAAATGACATTCAAATATAGTCCTATAACCTATCTTAGCAAAGTACCAAGCTATTAAAACTTCTCTAGTATATATAGTTAATTCTCTTGAATTGAATAGATATCTAAATGATAATGATATAAGGAAAGTAACCTGCTTAACTAGATATGTAAATTTTGGAAATATCTTATTTAAAAATTTTAAATCAATTACTAAATACTTTTTAATATCAAAATTCTTACTAACACCATAATAACTAAATGTTTCTTCTTTAATACAATTTCTAAAATTAGGTATTACTAATTCAATATCAACTCCCATCTTTGAAAATTTTTCACAAGTTCTAATTATTTGATAACCTCTAGCTTTTTCAGTAGGTATTCTAGAATTAGTTATATACTCAATCTTCATATATCTAGATTATTAGTTATTTCTAAAAACACTTCATCAATATCTCTATTTGCATCAACTATTTTTACTTTACAAGGCAAGCTAGGAAATAGCTTTTTAAAAGTTACAAAATTAGTACGAACTACTTCTTTCCATTTTTTTAAATACTCAGCAGTTAAAAATGGTCTAGTAAAATGCCCACGCTTTTCAATTCTAGAATCTAACACATCATAAGGTGCTTCAAAAAATATTAGTAAGTCAGGAAATAATAAATATTTAGAATATTTTTTAATTTCTTCCTCTGTTACTTCTCGTTCAAATATAGATCCAACACTCTGCATAAAACCTTGATCTAATAAAGCTAAATCATATTTTGTAGCTTTTTCAAACTTCGCATTAGTATTTAAAAATACATTCATGAATTTAAAATAGAACATTTTAAAAGAAACTGAGTTTCTAAATACATATATTAAACGTACAATGAATTTAATAGGATGCTTAATAAGAAATAACAAGTTATACCAAATAAGTTCATACTTATTATCAATTCTAATTCTTTGTATATTCTTTTCACCTACTAATCTTCTAGCAATTGTAGATTTACCAGTTCCTGGTAAACCAGAAAATTCAATAATCATTACTTTTTAAATTTAATAGCGTAAGACTCTGATAAAAAACCACTTAATTTATTCAAAGGGAGTCTATATAATATAAAGTGGACTAGCCTATTTATTATATTTGATTTAAATACAGGTACAGAAATAGTAACAGGATATTCTGTTACTTCTCTAAAACCTACTTCTTTAAATATACATTTTAATCTACATGCTTTAACTTGACCTTGATGCATTCTAGAATTCTTTCTTTTAAGAAGCTTATTAATAAAATCCTTAGGAGTTTTAGTAATTAAATACCCCTCACCATTATTATTCAACATATCAAATATTTTCTTTACTGCTTCTTGCTTGTCTGGAATATATTCTAAAACTCTTGAGGAAAAGAAAACATCATACTTTTTATTTGGTATATAATCTAAAAAATTAGAAACAGTATAATCTATATCATTAAAATCTTTTAAATTATTCTTAGCTTGCTCTAACATATTTTCTGAGACATCAACAAGCTTCAAACTATCAAATTCACTATTCTCATGCATTACACGAGTCCAAGTTCCAGCACCAGGACCTAGTTCAAAATAGCTTCCTTTAAACTTTTTACCATTTAAAAAATGACCTTTAATTGCTTTAAGAGTCATTATATAGCCTGTTTTTGCAGGGCTAGATTTAAACCAACGATGATATTCGTAGTTTTCCACATACTTATTTTTGGCTAAGTTATCGTATTTTTTTTGTATTTGTTGTGTATCCATATAGTCAAAATATTGAATATTATACAATATTTTAGATAATTTATCAAATTATTTTTATATTTTATCCCCATTTATTATACATTGACTTTTAATTATATATAATTATAATACATTATGTAATATATTAAACATATGACTAAAAATCATAATAAATACACTACTATCTCTATACCTGTTCAGCTTAATGAAAAGCTGAAAGATCTAATAAAGGATACTGGTTTTAATTCAGCATCTTCTTTTGTTACTTATGTCTTAAGACAAATTGTTTCAGAAGGAGTTAATTCAAAAGAAGGCTTTACTAAATCAGATGAACAAAAGGTAAAAGATAGATTAAAAAGTCTAGGCTACTTAAAATAGTATGGATCATTTAGATGAGCTAGAAAATAAATCAATATATATTATTAGAGAAGCTTTTCATGATTTTAAAGACATGGCTCTTTTATGGTCTATTGGTAAAGACTCGACTACCCTACTTTGGCTTTGCATGAAAGCTTTTTTTGGTAAACTACCTTTTCCAGCAGTTCACATTGACACTACTTTTAAGTTTCCTGAAATGTATGAGTTTCGCGATAAGTACGCTAAAGAGTTTAATTTAAACTTAATTGTTGGTAAAAATGAAGAAGCTTTAAAAAAAGGAGTGAATTACCAAGACACTGATACTTTTGAATGCACTCACCTCTTAAAAACAGAAGCTTTAAAACAAACTATTGCAAAACATAAGTTTAAAGCATTATTAGTTGGTATAAGACGTGATGAACATGGTATTAGAGCTAAAGAAAGATACTTTTCACCTAGAAATAAAGATTTTAAATGGAATTACAAAGATCAACCTGCAGAACTATGGGATCAATATAAGTCAAAAGCAGAAGAAGATGTTCATTTAAGAGTTCATCCTCTACTCCATTGGACTGAACAAGATATTTGGGAATATACTAAGCGAGAAAATATTCCAGTTAACAAACTTTACTTTGCAAAAGATGGTAAACGTTTTAGAAGTTTAGGTTGTATGCCAATTACTAAACCAATTAAATCAGAAGCAGATACAATAGATAAAGTAATTGAAGAAATTAAAAATACCAAAGAAGCAGAAAGAGCAGGCAGATTACAAGATAAAGAACAAGCAAATACTATGGAAAAATTAAGAAGCTTAGGTTACATGTAATATGATAAAAGAATATTTAAAATTTGTAATAGTTGGACATGTTGATCACGGTAAGTCTTCTTTAATTGGCAGATTACTTTTTGATACTAAGTCTATTCCACAAGAAAAAATAGATGAAGTAAAAACCGTTTGCGAAGCACTAGGCAAAGACTTTGAATTCTCTTACCTCATGGATTATTTAACTGAGGAAAGAGAAAAAAATATTACTATAGATACAACGCAAACTTTTTTTAAAACTAAACAAAGAGATTACGTTATTATAGATGCTCCAGGACATAAGGAATTTTTAAAAAACATGATAACTGGTTCTTCTCTAGCAGAAGCTGCCATACTTATTGTAGATGCTGATGAAGGTATAAAAGAACAAACTAAAAGACATGCATACCTATTAAACCTACTTAATTTAAAACAAATAATTGTTGTTATAAATAAAATGGATTTAGTAGATTACCAAGAAAAACGTTTTAAAGAAGTAGAACAAGAAGTAATAACTCATTTAAATAAACTTAATTTAAAACCAAACTATATTATCCCCATATCTGCTAAAAATGGTGATAATATAGCTACTAAGGATAATAATTTAAATTGGTTTCAAGGTCCAACTGTTTTAGATGCTCTAGATTCATTTACTAATCAATTTCAAGAAGAAAACCTTCCTTTAAGACTCCCCGTACAAGATATCTATGAAGATATGGTAGTTGGTAGAATTGAGAGTGGTAAGATAGAAAAAAACCAAGAAATTACTATTTTACCTAGTAATGTGAGTAATAAAGTATTATCCATTAAAAAGTGGCGTGAAGAGCTAGATTTAGCTTCTTACGGACATTCAATTGGTTTAAAGTTAGATGATATACAAGTTAAAAGAGGTCAGATTATATGTGATAAAGATAACTTACCTCAAGTAGTAAATAATTTTAAAGCAACTATATTTTGGATGAGTAGTAATGAAATAAAAGTAAATGAAATAGTATCTCTTAAAATAGTTACTCAAGAACAAGATGTAGTAATTAAAAAAATCCATAAACTTATGGACTCCTCTACTTTAGAAGAAATAGATGGTGATGTTATAAAAGAAACATATATTGCAGAAGTAGAATTTAAATCAGATAAACCACTCGTAATCGAGAATTATAATAAGATACCAGAAATGGGTAGATTTGTTTTAATACAAAATGAAGATATTGTAGCTGGTGGAATTATAGTATAAAAAAATCGCCGAGTGTATTACTCGACGATCAATAAGTATATTTACTTTAATGTAAATGACGCTTAAGAACTTTCCGTTCAATTATTCTATTGGCAAGATATTGAACATATTCAGGGAAGTTTGTATTTACAAAATCAATGTCTTTATGAAAAGAAAATGAATCAAACCATTTAAGCGAAGTATGCTCATAATTATGTGTAATATCTTCCGCTTTAAACATTTCAGTAACAGATAATAGAAGCATATGTGGCCAAGCACTATCATGACGAGTTTCATCTCCATCACAAGCCATAGTCATATAAGGAAGATCTAAATAATCAAATCTTTCAGATTCATACTTTAATCCAAGTTCTTCTTCTATTTCCCTACTGCATGTTTCTCCAGGTTCTTCAAATGCATTAATAACACCACCAGGAAAGCACCACATACCTTTAAACGGATCAATTGCTCTTTTTCCAAGTAAAAACTTACCATCTGCAGAAACAATTATCACATCGACAAAACTAATTGATACTGAGTTTAAAATCTTTCTCCAATCCTTATCAGAAAAATAAACTCTTTCTACTTCAGGTTTTTTTCCTGTTATAAAACAAGGTACTTTATTTGCCATTTATTTTCTCTCCTATTCTATTCTGTTATATAAAAACGTAATATATTAAACTAGCATAAATATAATAAATTGTCAATCATAATAGCAATAATATACTAATATTATTGCTATTTTAGTTAATTATAATAGATCATTGACAATTTTGAATAAATATACTATACTAATATATCAATTTGAAAATAAATAAGGAGAAAGATAATGACTATTAAATATCGTAGTCGTAACGGTGATCTATTAGCTATAGATACATCTAATAAAGCCATTCTTGAATTCGGTTTTAATTCAGATGAGAAAATATTAATTCCAAGGATTAAAAAAGAAGGCAGAGTTATAGGAGTGGCAATCTTACCATGTGATATGTGTACTTTAAACAAAGGAGATATTGCTCTCTGGATCCAACTTAATGGAGAAGATGATCTTGTAACATTCCCTGATCCAAAAAATGATTTGGAAAAAATATATGAGACTATTACTCAAGCTAGACTAGAAATCGACACTTCTGATAAAGCATGTAGAAAATTCGGATTCGAACACAATGATAAAGTAATACTTCCTTTATCTGGGGATATAACCGGTACTATAATTGGTGTAGCAGATATGCCAGAAGAACCTGATGTAATTAAAAGAAATGAAAAATTTCTTTGGATTCATCTAGATGATACAGCGATAAATGTCTTGGTTTTCTCTACATACCCTAAGAGTGAATTAAAAAAAATCTAAAAAAAGATTTTACTTATCATAAAAGGACTTCCTAAAAGTCCTTTTTTTTATATCCATTTCTTAAAATCGTAACATCCTTTAAACCATAGATTAAATATCCAATTCGGAGTATCTACATCTAAAGAATCTCTATGTAATTTATATGAATTACTTTTTTTATTATTAAAACCAGGTATTATACTAAAAGCGTATTTATAATTCTCACTTACTTTATTTATTACTTCCTTATTATAACTCTTCTTATCACCAAAAGGATATGCAAAGTAATCAGATGGTACACTACCAGCTACTTCTTGATTTAATTCTTCATCATTTATCTTAGTTAAATACTTATGTGACATACTATGACCACCTAAGGTATGACCTTTTTCTGTTAATAAGCTACTATACTCTTTAAAATCATCGTTAATAAAAAATAATGCTTTAATAGAGTATTTATCTAATACTGGTAATATATATTCTAACCAATTACTATACCCATCATCAAAAGTAAATAATATATTTAATTTCTTTTTATCTAAGTTATTACTTTTAAAATCATCAATACTTATTATATTATACTTACTCTTTAAGTACTTAACCTTTTCTTCAAACTTCCCTACTTCACTTTCTTTAATATCATGTAAACACCAAATACGTAGTAAAGGTTTATTAAGCATAATCCTTCTTAAAAAAGGTATACCTGTTAAGTAAAATAGTATTATTAAGATGTTACGTAATTTATTCATAATTATTGAATTTCAAAGCTAGATAAAATGTTCAAAAAATCATAATAAGTTAATCTATTGCCTTCTCCTGCCTTATAAGTTAATAAATATGAAGAACTCTCTCTCACTATAACTAAACCAATATAAGGTGAACCTTCATAAACCTCTGTTGCTAAATATTTTATAGCAGGTTCATTATCTACCATAACAATACCTTGATGTTCTAATTTTTCATTATCAATCTGTATAATCTCACCTTCTTCAATTGAGCTTAATTTTTCATAAACATTTAATGACCAACTATAACTACCATAAGAAGTATTTTTATCATATGCTTTTTCAGCAAATATTTTTACTTCTTCGCAACCATCCGTGCATCTACTATTATTTATATCTGATTCTTTACTAAGAGCAAGCCTTAAAAAAGGTCTTATTTTTTCAGTTAACGTAGTACCTAATGGATAATTAAAGTAAAAATCATGATAATAACTTTGATATGTACCATTTACTTCATTTTCCCAAAATAATCCATATTCCCTTGTTGACTTTGGATAGTCAGGAAAACCAAAGTATTCGTAACATGATTTAAAATATTTTTGCCCATTAAACTTATTAATCTTTAAACAATATGATATGTCATTTATTTTTGCTACTTCCAATTGACAATCATGGCTATGATCACCATGCCTTATACCTGAACATAATTTAATATTATTCTCAGTTAAAGCCATAGTAGTTATTTCTTCATCTGTTAAACCAGCAGTCTCTTCTCTAAGAAGAACAAGCTTAATACCACTAATACATTTATTACTTGAATGCTTATTTATTAATAACCCATCCATTATCATACAAACTTCTTCATTCTTTGTATTAACTGCAATTGCAGATAAACATTTGTACAATGGACTATATCTGGTATCTTCATTATCATTTAATCCCATACATATTTCAGTATCATTATATTTTTTAGATAAATTTAATTTACAGAAACTTTCACTCTTTGCAGTTAAACATAATGCTAAATCATTTGTTTCTAAAGCTTTTTCAAAAACTACATTATTTTTAAAGTTCTTTAATCTCCTAATATCATTAGATACTTGAGATAATATATAAGGAGTAACTATTATAATTATTATAGTACTAATAATTAATAATTTTCTACTTATAGGTTTTAATTTATGAGCAGTAACACAATAAATAATATTAAAAATAATTAGTATCATTACTGGAGTTAATAGTATAAACTCTGAAATATCTTCAATTAATTCTCCTCTATCTTTTGATAAGACGTACCTTATAATAATAAAAGCTAAATAATAAAAAAATACTAATATACTATACATTAAATAAACTATACTTATTTTCTTCTGACTCCTATAATTAATCTCTTCTGGGCTAGGTAAATGTTTAAATTCATACACCAAATATATTAATACTACAACTATTATTTCAAGTATCCACATAAAATAAAATATGATACCACCCATTCCATAACCACCTCTAGGTTCAAATAAAAAAGGTAAAATAGCAATAAAACCAGCAATACCTAATATAATTGAATAAAAAATTACTCTTTCAGACTTTAAGAATTTAATATTTTTTAATTTTTCTATTAATCTGTTCATATTTTTTTATTTAAATTAAAGGATAAACTCGTTTAAGTGTATCTTTTGAATTATCCCAGGTTAATGTATTAATAGCTTCTTCATAAGTATACCATTTAGCATCTATTACTTCATTATCACAGATGATAACTTATTATTCTTAGCTTTAACTAAATAAATTGGTCTTATTACATATTGATCTTCTCTACCATCTTTATTTGAATCATATTTAAATTCTTCTGTTAAATCTGTTTTTTTTATTTCAACATCTTTTATATCTAAACCTAGTTCTTCCTTTATCTCCCTATACAACCCATCTTCTATACTAGCATCCTCATCATCAAATCCGCCTCCAGGTAAAGAAAAACCTCTTTTACTATGGACAATAGCAAATTTCTTTACTTCTTCATCTAGATATACTACACCTACTACTCCTGAATAATTATTTATTTGTTTTAACATATTTAATACTTATTATATATACAATGTTTTCATTTATTACATTAATTGTCAATAATTAAAAAAGGACGTACTCGTAAGTACGTCCTATTAAACTTAATAAAGTTTATTAGCTTCTTGTCCAAGAAAGATGTTGTCTGTATGCGATTTCAAAGAGACGACCTTGCATTCTAGAAAGATCTAGAAATTTAGGATGATTTCTATCAAAATACTTAAAATCAGGCAAACATAAATCTACTGGGTCATTAGAACTTGCAAGATGCATAGAACATAAATCACCCATCAGTTTATTGTATTTATTCTCATCTTTCTTACAATCTTCACAATCTGGTTTACATAGCTTAAATTTCTTTTCTTCCCTTTCAATATACTTAACAAAGTACTCACTAGTTATTTCAACATCTTTTCCATTATCATTTTTAAAATGAAGCATAAATAGAGGATGTCCATCTCTTGGAAAATATTCTACTTTCAAAAGAACAAAAGGTCCGCTTCCGACTTTTTTAATCATTTCCATAGAGATTCTTTTTTCTCTTTCTTCAAGACAATCAAGACTTGGAAAGCAAAACTTATTCCCTATTCTAACTATTACTCCAGATAAACGAACTAAACGTCTTATCTTACCTTTTACCATTGTACTATCTCCTATAATTTATTGTATTGGATTACCCAACACAAATAACACTAAAACTTATGGCTATATTATCATATCATTAAAAAAAGGCAAATAATAAATAATGCGTAATATAAGCATTAAATTAATACTATTTTATTTAATATTGACAGATACATATAATTGATATATATTGAAATTAGCACTTGTGAGGGCCTAGGCTCTCCCACGGTCAATGGTTTTCCAAAACCGTAGACAAGTGCTAACAAAAGACACTAAAATTTAGTGTTTTTTGTTAATCTAGATCAGGTCTTCCGTTATGTAGTTTTCTTTTATCACTTATCTTATTAATATTCATAAAATCAATTATTCTTTGTTTTCTCTCATTCTTTTGTTTTGCTTTGAAATAAATTTCTAAAAATACTATTTTTTGAAAACTAGGAAAATATGCATAAATTACTCGAATACCACTTTTAGCTCCTCTACCTTTTAAACTCTTACATTGAAACTTTTTAATCTTAAAAAATTGTAACTCATCAGTATTACCAACACCTTGAATTTTAAAAATACTTCCACTATTAATTTCTTTGCCATGAAATAAATCTATACGATATTTCTTATTTACTTCTAAATCTTCAGTTAATGAAGAAAACTTCTTCATTAATTTTTTAATATCTCTGGTAAATTCTTTCGTTTCCTCATATTTCATCCTAGTACTGTCTTACAGAAAATTCATCTGTCCTAGAAAAAACAGCTTCATAATCAATAACTTTTAAATTATCTGTACCAATCCATGGTACATCTTTATGGGAGTATTCTTTTATTCTAGTTGCATTAAAATCTTTAAATCTTTCAATTTCCCAATCAATAAAATCTTTTTCACGAGCAGTAAAACTTGATAAATCTGCATTTCTGAATGGAAGATACTTTTTTTGATCGTGTTGAAAATATTTATTTACAATAGCCCCTAAATCACCATCTTTTTCCATTTGTTTAACAATTTTTGTGAAAGCTACTGGTGTTGGACCAAAATGATTTTTTATATACTTAGCGCCTATTAACTGTTCTTCAAACTTTTCATAATAATCAAAATCAATAAAATACATTAATTTACAAATAACAGCTTCACCAACATTAGAACGAGCGCCAATTCGTTCTAAAATATATAATAATACTTCTTTAAATTTCTCTATTCTTTCTTGTGGTACAGAAATACGCATCTCTGGCTTTGGCTTTACTTTCTTTATAGTTTTAGCAAGTTTTACTTTTGGTTCTAAATTTTCTTTACCAGCTAAAAAATCATCTAAAGACAATCCAAAAAATTTAGCAAAAGTTTGTGCTTCTTCAACAAGAAGCTTGCGTTTACCAGCCTCAATTTGTACATAAGTTGGCCTTGATACACCAATTCTTTTTGCTAAAAAATCCTGACTAATACCTTGTTTTTCTCTAAGTTTTTTTAAAAAAGTAGTCATAGTATTATAAATGAATTATTATTTATACTATGACTATATCAAATGTAAAAAATACTGTCAAGCTATATGTTGATAACTTTTACATTGCTAATTTAAGAACCCTATCCACTTCTGATTATAATATTATACTTACCTTTATGCTTATTATATATAATTTAAAAATAATTATTCTAAAAACTATCCTTTAATTTCTCTAATAGACTAGGTTTACTTTCAACACACTTATCAATTACATCCAAACATTTTGGACAACTAGATGTCCGTTTTATTTTACAATGATTATCAGCTTCACAAGGAGTATAATCTCTATTACTAGGTATTACATTTGCATATCGTTCATTACAAGGTACAAGATTTATTTTATAAATTGTATATCCTATAATAAAAGATAAAATAGATAATACAATAATTATTAATACAATTTTTCTTTGTTGATAATAAGTAAGTTTACTTGTCATATATTTATATTTACTTCTTTCATTCTTTTAATGGTTTAAGCTGATTTGATTGGTTTTTTATGGTTTTCTTTTTACTAATTCTCTATTATTAATTTCTTAAACAATAATAAAATTATCTATCAATAATCCAAGTAATAATTAATAGTATCAATACTATTGAATACACGGAAATTGCAAAACGCCAATTACCTGCCCAATATAAACCCATAACTGTTTTATCAGGATTTTTTTCTAAAAATGATTTAACAGAAGGATTAAATTTACTTATAAAACGTTCTCTGCTCATGTTAACTTTATGCATACATCTATTACAAATATTATCCTTATTTAAATACTCATTTAAAACTGATTTATTACAGAGTTCGCATTTTGCTAATTTTGTATTGTCTTTCATACTTTTATTCTTTTAGTAGTTTAAGCGGATTTGGTTGGTTTTTTATATAAAATCCTTTAGTTGATTAGGATTACTTTTTAAGTCTACTAATACTAATTTATCAAAACATTCATTTTTAAGCAATATACGTTTTTCAGCTTCTAATACATAATCATCAAACCATTTAAACTCTTTTTTAAAGTCTATAGCTTCAGTTTTAAGCATATCCCAATTAGTAGGCTTTATCTTATTTAAATAAATAAAACAATTTTTATCTAAAAATTGTTTTAAGTATTCTAATGTATTACTTTCTTCTCCTTTACAATGAGTAGTTAACCAATAACATTCATGATTATCTGTAACATACTTTAAAAACTCATATACATTCTTTGCAGGCTTTAAATCCTTAGTAATTAATACTTGATCTATATCTAAGTAGATGTTCATATTAATTCTTTAATCTTTTTAATAAATTCATCTCCAAATTTATCTATTTCCATATAATCTTTTCTAACCACATGTTTAACACCTAATTTCTCTACTTCTTCATTGTATTCTACATTAGTTGAGATAGCAATTACATTATTCACATTAAATTTGTTTAAATCTAATACATGGAAAGAACCTCCTAATTTACAATCTTTATCTAATATTATTAAATCAAAATTATTCTTTTCTAAGCTATTTACATAATCTTTAACCTGTATATACGTAGAAAACACAGTAACTGAGAAATCAAGAGGTTTAGATGTATTAAATAACTCTTCTTCTAGTTTAAATAACCTATCCATAATAATAGATAGGGTCTTTAAATCATCTTCTAATATTAATATGTTTAGAGTTTTCATATTATATATTACTCTTTTACTTTTTTTTCTAAGGTTATATCCGGATTTGGTTGGTTTTTATTTTTAATCTTGATTTAATTATTCCTGCTGCTTTTAACTAAATAACCAAATATAAATATTTTTACAATAATCATAATGTTTAATAGTAAAATCTCTTTCATAAATACCTATATAACCTTCACTAGATAAATATATCAATAAAAAGAAAGCAACTAAATATAGTAAAGGTACAATATAATATATTATTTTTACATTAATACTATACTTATGTAATTTATAAGCAATAAATGTGCTTATGAATAATAGAACAGTTTGAAAAAATAATACCCCATTAATAACAGTACAATCCGTATGTTCGTTTATTTTATTAAAAATTAAACTAAATCCATATATAGCTAAAATACCTAACAGAAATTGTATAATAATTAATAATACCTTTTTCATATATTTAAATAATTTTATTTACTTCATCTCTATACTTACAATAATCACATTCAATACCAGCTTTAGGTATACTTTTACTTTTTAAACATGTGTCAGCTTCTATAATCGCTTCATCTACCCAATTATCGTTCCCTTCATATGGTATAAGGGTTACTTCAAACTCTAACTTAGCATCAAAGGCTTCTTTATCTGTAATACCATTACAATACACAAAATAGCCTGTATTTGAGACTTTAAAGCCACTTTGTCTAAGTAGCCACTGATATACTTCCATTTGCCTCTTATATGATATTTGCCAGTCTTGATCTAAAGCTTCAATCTTACCTTCTTTACTAGTAGATTTATAATCTACTACATATAATATACCTTTTTTATCTACCCAGATATCATCTATAGCGCCAAATATTATTAAACCTGTTTTTTTATGATTAACACGTATTCCTTTAAAATTCTCTCTCCATTCATCCATCATATCGTGTTTAAAAGGTACTAAATCTATATTATATGATTTGAGTAATGGATGTACCTTATTCTTAGCTCTATGTATATCAAATTCTTTTTTGAGTAAAGTATCTACTGCACTATTTAAATTAAAAGGATAACCTGGAGGTCTTTTAATTCCAAGCTTATTATCTAAATAAAAGCATTTAGGACATTCAATAAATAAATCTATTTTAGATCTAGATAATTTCCATTGACTTCCTTTATAATTCCATTCTGCTTTTCTTGGGATGTTATAGTATTGGGACATGTTATATTAATTTACCCTTAGCATTTGCTTCTGTAACTTTAGCTAATTCACAAATTTCACTTATTGAAGCATTGTTATCTTTTAGTCCATAAAAATGATTTTGACCTAACAAAATATATATCCATTTTCTTTCCATTCTATCTTTTGGATTTAATTTATTTATCCTTTTAACCCAATCAAGTGTTGCTAATTGTTTTTGTTTAACATTCAAATCATTTAAATCTTTATCCGATTTTGTTTCAATCAAATAAATTTTTTCTTTTGTTTTCACTATGAAATCTGGATAATATAATGATAATAAGCCGTCAGTTCTAATATAAGTTATATGTGCGAATGGATGACGATATTCATCAATTTTTATAAAACTTTCAACTTTTGAATCTCCGTCGATATATTCAATAAAATCTTTTTCAAGACCTCCTTTATTTGATGGAAATGGTAGTCTTTCATAAATACTTTTAGCTACCTTTAAAGAAAAGCTTTCTCTCATTTTCATTTCCGTAATTTCTGAAAAATTTTGTTTTCTTACAATCCCTTCGCTAGATTCTATGCTACTCTGCATTTCAAAAATTAGTTTTCCAACTTCTTTTACAATATGCTGAGTAACGATTCCATTTTTTAATAAGAGAACTTTCCAATTACTGCCATCAAATGGATCAAACCTTTTACCAAACAATTTTGTTCTAATATATTTATCAATAGTTTTTACTAAGTTTATATTGTTTATTTGCATAGTAGGAAAAGCTCTAGCAGCTTTTCTACCAATACGTCCCATCCTATTCACTACTGTATTTAAAACTTTTTCTAAATATTCATTATAACTTTGTGAATTGAATAAATTTGCATTTACTATATAATCACCAAATCTTGTTTTTACAGTAACCTCTTCTGAAAAAAATGATTCACCATCTTTTTTAAAAAATTGTTGCAGCTGTTCTAATTTAAAAGCCTCAAATTTTTCTAATTTATCTAGTTTCAAATCTGTAGATTTTAACTCCTCATCTGAATCTTTAACTATATATGGCCAAAACAAATCATATTTTTCATAACCATCTTTAAGTTTAACTTTTATTAAATCTCCAACTACATCTGAACCAGAAGTAATTTCTACATTAGACTCACCAATCAAACCTTCTGCTAAGAGATCGTCATAAAATTGAACAAAAGATGGATGTTCAATAATCGATAATATATCTAAATAATTAGTTGGCTCCTGTTTATCTAATAATAATTTTTTTCGATTCTCATTTTTAATATCCTGAAATTCTGGATCCCTCCACATCAAACGTAAACCTCTTCCAATTGTTTGCTCTAATAATATTGGTGCATCAGAAGCTCTTAAAGGTACTATTACACATATATTATTCACATCAAAACCTTCTCTAAGCATCAAAACAGAAACTACTACTCTAGGATTTTTATGTTTATCCATATTAAACAGCCTTTGTTTAATATCAAACCATTCTTTTTCTGGCACTTCACCTTTTTTATTAGAGTCAATTTGCATGACCTCTTCTACTTTTAATCCTTCTTGAATTAAAAATTCTGTTACTAAAGGTGTAACTTTAGTATCCTCGCACATTACCATCATTTTAGGATGCTTATTACTCTCTCCTTTTTCATCCCCAAAAAATTCTACAAAATGTTTTTCTAACTTGTTCAATTTTTTTAATCCAGCTCTTAACATTAATCTTTGACCATCTGATAAATCTATGGGTTTATTACCCTCTCTTATAGCTTTAAATTCTAATGGTAATTCTGCAATCTCCTTTCTTTTATCAATTGCTATAATTTTTACCATTCCTTTTTGAATTGCTGTTTTTAATTCAAAATCAACAATAATATAAGGAAAAAAATGTTTTGTTCTTTTTTGCCCACTTCCGGTAGTATCATAGGGCGTTGCAGAAAAATCGACTTGCATCATCTTTTTCTCTTTTCCAGCTGTAATTTGATTTAAACTTTTCTGCCATTCTACTTCTTGTATTTCTCCATAACTTTTATTTTCATGAATATGATGAGCTTCATCATTCATAATTACTAAATCATCTAAATCTACTAAATACTCTAACTCTTTACCTCTAGCATAAGCAGCATCTAAAGCTCTTAAATCATTGCCAGTTGCTTTTCCTGGGCTTATTGGCATAATGTCACGAATTATAGAACTTGGATTTTCTAATGGACTATTTAATTCTTCATCTAATTTTTCTTTTTCTAAAAATAAATGCCAATTAGTAATACCTATCATTCCATCACCTGTAACTTTTGTTCCAATTTCCTCCTTCTTAGCTACACTACCTTGAATAAAACCAAATAACTCATCTCTATAACTTGGTGGTATAAAAACATCTTGAAATAAATAAAAATCAGATTTCTCAAATTCTCTTTCACCTTTATTATTTTCTTTTCCTAAAAATGCATCTAATAGTCTCTCGTAAACTATTAATCCAGGTGCAACCAAAAGAAAATTCTTTGAATATCTATTAGTTTTTTCTTCCTCATATTTAGCGTTTAAGTATTGCCAAATCATTAAAGCGTGCATAACCCAAGTTTTACCCGTACCTGTAGCCATCTTAATGGCATATTTGGGAATTTCATATTTTGGTTTTTTTAATTCTACTGAATTAATTTCTAACAGCAATTCTGAATTAATATTCTGATATATATCTACCACTGATGTAGTTTTTAAAATTTCATGAAGGTAAATCACATTCAAAATTGCTTGCTTCTGACCTTCGTGAAAATTTATTTTACGAGTATCAATATGTGGCTCCTTAAACCAAAAATTTAAAAGATCTTTAGTAATAGGAGAAACCTTCGATATAATTTCCCCGCTATCCCAAAATCCTAAAACTACTTCAGTTATATTTTTAGCTAATTTTAATGGAATATCTCGCGTTCCTATATTTAATGGTGTTGGCATATAATTTTGATTTATAATTCTTCTATTACAATGCTTTCAAAACCAAAAACATCTACTGCTTTAACACATACTTTTCTTTTTGATTTTTTAGGCACTCTTAATGTAGTTTTTTTTATTACATGATATGGATCATTATCATTCTCTATATTTTCTCTATAATCTTGCCATTTGCTCCTAAATGTTTTACCGTCATAATCTGGATCAATACTCCAATATTCAATAAGGCTTAAAGGATCGCTAGATATAATTTCTTGTAGCTTCTCTTTGTCTTTATCGTCTAATGGTATATTGTCTGGGGACAACAAAACATAATTTTCTAATTCAATATTTATAACCTCCTCGTCCTTTTTACCCCCTACTTCTAATTGAATAGGTTTTATAGTTAAATATTGTAACGATGAAAATCTAACTTTTCCACTATCAACTAGCTTATCATAACCTTTCTTACTTTTTAGTGTGTCTAATAAATCTGGAGGAATTACTAAAACCTCTAATTTATCATCATTTAAGCTTTGAATAGCTTGAGTAATATCATAAGTAAAATTCCAGCCTAAAACTATGACCTTTTTCCACCCGCCCATAAATGAATTACGTAATTCCATAGCTTTTTGTAAAGTATTTAAGCCAGTTAATTTATTAGGAGAATCAACAAAAATCAAAGTTTTAGAATCCTTGATATAACCTATATTCCTAATATAACTATCTTCATCTTTAAAGGGAATTGCACCATACAATTGCAAAACTACATGAGATAAATCACCTATTCTTTTATATAATTTTGAAGAGGCTAAAACTTCCTTTTGATAATCTCCTATAGATTGATATAAAAATGGTTTTGTATCTTCGTCAATAAATCTTTTTCTAGAAATTAAATTAGCTGGCTTCCCTATATCAGATATAATCCACCTTCTATTTAATTTTTCAGAAACCGAACCTATAGTTCCAGAACCTGCAAAAAAATCAGCAACAATAGAATTTTCATTCGAAGATGATTCTATTATCCGTTGAATAAGTGATTCTGGTTTTTGAGTTTTATAGTTTTTATTTTCAGAACTCATTGGATTAAGCATACTAACATACCATACATCTCCAACTCTCCTGCCTTTGAACTCCGCTATAATATCATCTTCAACTGGCTCTCTATCGTGTAATTTTATAAACTTTTTCAAATAAGGTTTAAATTTTCCATCATCATAAGGTGCATTATTTGCAAATATTTTACCATCTTTAATATAATTCTCCCATCTTTTTATTACACCACTATCTGTTCTTTCTTTTTCATAAAGAATATTAAAAATAGCATTTTGACTTTTTGTATAATAAAAAATCATCTGACTTCTTTTTGGAAAATTATTTTCACTTTCCACCCACGACCCTTGATATTCCCAAGTAATATGTGATCCAAAATTATTTTTACCAAAAATATCATCCAACAATAATTTTACATAGTGACCAACATGCCAATCTATATGTACATATATGGATCCTTTGTCTGATAATAATTCTTTCATTAAAGCAAGTCTAGGATACAACATTTTAAGATATGAGACCGTCCCTTCTCTCCAGGTATCAGAATATGCAAATTGTTCCATAGTAGTAGGTTTCTACTCCAAATCTTTTCCTTTTAATTTAATCTTGATTCTATAATCAGCTTTAGAATCGAACGGTGGATCAATATATATAAGATCTATCTTGCCTCTTAAAGAATCTAAATTACTAGCTGGATCACCAGCTAGTAAAGCTTGGATTACTAGTAAATTATCTCCATAAATTAAACGATTAATCCAATCGACTTCTGATTCCTCAGGCATTCTCCCACTAAACAAACCAGCGGAGTCCTTAGCTGGTAAAACCAATTCATTTGTTTGTAATGTAAGTTTGCTTTTACTAGATAACCTTTCTAATATCTGTTCTACCTCTTTTTTACCCTCTTTTACGATCTTTGGTAATTCTTCTATTAAAGATTTTGTCATATAATATAAATTTATTTATTTACTCTTATTTTTCCACTTTTTACCTAAGTTGTCAATAAAAACAGAGTTTTACTCTGTTTTTATATTATAATTAACTAAATTATTAATTAGTATCTGATTCATTTTTTAGTATAAAAGCTTGTTTATCATTTTTCTCATTAAATATACATGATGGTTCTAACATATGAAAATGCCACTTCTTACCTTCTTTATGTAGCTTATATGCTATTTCTTTTATTTTATTTTATTTATATTTACTTCTTTCATTCTTTTAAGGATTTAAGCGGATTTGGTTGGTTTTTTATGTTTTTCTTTTTGATTTAGATTTGTTTAATTTTTTCTTTCTTTTTCTTTCCCATTCTTCGTGCCACTCTGTATGCCAAGAAGGCATTTTCAAATAAATTTGTTGCGTGGCATTGCATAGATTAATAAGACCTGGTATACGATCATGTTCTTTCTTTGTTTTTTTATCCCAGCAATAAGGTGGTCCCAATTGATTTAATAACTCATTACCAGTTAAAATTAAAACAGGATTAATAGGTCTTTCTGACTTCCAATATTTTCTTCCTGATTTAGTGATTTTTTTTAGTTCTATAATTTCATTTCTTGTTAGTGATTTTCGTAAAGTACTAAAAACTAATATAGCGCCTGGAAAAGTTTTTGCTAGATATCGCATTCTTGTAAAATCTTTTTTTTCAAACATTCCATATGTTTTGCACTCACTAAACAATAAGCCATCTTTTTTCTGACCGTAAACTGAATCCTGCCAAAATGCTGCAAAATCTGCTTCTATATTTTCTTTGTCAGCAGTAATAGCAGAAAAACTTAATAATGGTGTTATACGCATCGTGGTCATTTTATATTCATTGAAAAAATCTAGTGCTAAAAGAACTGCATAAGCACCTTCTGCATAATTCGGTATACTAAATGGTCCAACAGTCTTATAACACCATATAGAGTTTTCTAAATTACCAATAGCAGAAAAATCATTGAGACATAATTGACACAAAAAGTTATTACTAATTTTTTCAAGCTCAAACCAGGACTTTCTTGAACAATATGGACATTTAATACGTATCCCTAATTTAAATACTCCTTTTTCAACTAAATAATTATGTAACTTGTCACCTCTTGTTTTATCACTCAATCTTCTTTTTATTTCGCCAATTGGCATTTCTCTTTCTTGATTGATCTTATTATTTGCTTTTGGACTTCCAGCTATATTTACACTACCACCATTCATATGCTCAAAAATGTTTAGTAGCTTTTCATTTTTTAAAGTTGATAAATAACCATTAAGTTGTTTATGAATTTGCTTTGCTAATTTTCCTGAAGACGATAATTTTGGTTCCCATCCTAAATCTTTCAGCCAAGCAATAACAATATTTTCAGATAATGGAATATTTATTGTTTCGTTAGAATTATCTTCAACAAGTCTCACGAGTCCGTTATTTCCAACTCGCCAATTACCTCGTAAAGCCATAAGGCCAGATATCTCTCGTATAAAATTTTTAGCAGAAGATTTAGGAAAAACTTCTGCAATATATTCATCTGCACCATAAAAACTAAATATAACTTCATTTGCACAACGTGGATTTCCATGATAACTGTATTTATCAGCAAAATCTGGCAGTAAAGTAGTGAATCTTATATTATTTTTCAAATCTGCAACATCAAATGATTCTTCTTGACTACCATATATATTGTCTGGTATTGCACCATCTTTATCACGAGCCCACTCATCCCAAACCCTTGGATACCAATGTTGTAGTACGTAAAAACTATCTTTAGATAGGTCATTAGAATCTGGTTTTATTTTTATGGTCTTTGCAAAATTTTCAACCTCCTCCATCGTACAATTACGTGATCTGATAATTGAAGCCCTATCACAAACGGTCGGATTATGTTTCCATGGACGACGATACATTTTTAAAAAATTAATAACAATTTTTTTTATTACAGGCTCACTCTTCATCTGTTTTGCTACAGGCATCACCACTCTACCCATTGCCCTTAAATTCCAATAATCAACTATATCTTCAACCTTGTTTGCATCCATAAAGTAAATACAAGCATCTCTACCAAAACGTGTATGGCTATTATTATTTATTTTGTGTAGCGTAATTCTACGTGGAAACAAAATATTGTTCTTTAACATTTTATTTAAATTTTTAATTTCAAATTTTGGAGTCTCTATTTCAAGTGGTCCATAATAATGTTTTTTTAAATTTGGAATTACCTCAGGTAAAATTTCACCAAAAAAACTAGACCAAAATAAAGAATATTTTCTTGGTAATTCAGGAAATGCAATTTTCATTGGATATTTCATTTTATATTTAAAGTCTTGTTCAAAAATATCATCTAATATTTCATAAATACCAAGCCCATATGAAGGGATTAAATTAAAATCTTCATTTATATTATCCCAAATTTCATTTGATTTTATAATTTTTAAACCACTATCAACAATATATTTAGGAACTGATTTTGATAATTGTATAAGAATATCCGGATCAAATGCATCAAGATAACCGAGTATTACATCTTTTGCTAAAGGAGCTTTTATGGTTCCATCTTTCCATGTAGCAGGCATTATTTTATATAATTGTATAATTGGAAAAAAAGATCCCCCCCACAAAGTTGAGCTTAATTGAATTGCCTTTTTAACTTGTGTCGAACTTTTTGGATCAACTAAAAAAGCAATTTTCAATGGCCTAGTTTTAATATTAATTGTACCTATCATACTTATAAATTGAATATATTATTATCAGAACCAGAGAAGGGTCATATTTCCTCTTATTAAATAAAAAATAATAGCTAATACTATAAAATTGATATCCATATCACAACCCAATAACCTCCCCATCCATATCATGAAGTACCTCTACATTAAAATGATTTAATATAGTAGGTGCATAATCTAATATATTAATATCTTTCTTACTATTTAATACACCTTCACCATAAGCTAAGAATATACCTTTTTTTTCATTTTCACCAGTCCAATGGTCTGGAGCCTCAAAAACATGTTTAGAGCCTAAAGAACCACTAAAATGAGTATGAGGAGCTTGATCTACTATTAAATCAGGAGCTTTACTTAAATCAGAAGACTTATATATTTCTTCCCGAGTAAATACCTTATTTACTATACTCATACCCTTATACTCTAATTCTTCTAACTCACGTATTAATTTATTCTTAAATTCTAAGTCTTTACTTAGTAAGTATATAGGGCCTTGACCAGAAGCAAAACATTTAGAATTATCCCAATCTATTTTATCTGCTTTACCTGCATACATTACTTGTCCTTCTTTATTTGGTATCATTTCTTGTACTTTACGTGGTACTAGTTTTTTAGCTAGTTCTTTTAAATGTAGCTTAGTAAATAGTTTAATTAAAGATTCTCGGTTAATACCTATTTTTTCTAGTTTGGAACTAGTATTATCTTGTTTAATCTTTAAATAGCCTTTTTCTTGTAAATACGTATTAATATTGAATTTAAATTTAATTTCATTAGTACCATGATCAGACATTAAAAAGAATAATCTATCTGGGTACTTAGTAATTAATGAATTAATACCCTCATCTATTATTTGCCAAGCTTTAAATACTTTATCATCTCCATAGTGGTAATGCTGTAATACGTTTATTAAATAAACAGCTACCATAAAGAAATCAAAGTTACCTTCTTTTAAAAGATACTCAGCAACTTCAAAACGTACTTTAATTAGTCTATATATTTCATCTATTACTGAAGTCTCATCTTTTTTCATTAAACTAATATTCTGAGGTAATGCTCTATAATCAAATTTATTCTTTAAAAGCTTTTCTAAAGGTTCAGGATAGGTATACTTAGATTCCATAGCATCTGGGCCACCTGAAACCATTACTCCATTTATTTTATGTGGCGGATAAGTTGTAGGCATATTTACAACGCCTACTCGGTAACCAGCATCGGATAAGTAATCAAATATTTCTTTACCTTTAAAATTGTCAGAAGAAGGTATATATATTTTTCTATTGGCTACATCTACGTTTTCCCACCAATAAACACCAAGTTTAGCTGGATTTAAACCTGTAGAAAAACATTTCCAATTTGGTGATGTTACTGGAGGAAGTTGTGATTCTTGAATACCCCAAGTTCCTTGTGTCTGTAGTTTCTTAAATGTAGGTAGTTTATCTTCATCAATCCATTTTTGAATATAGTTCCAACTACCACCATCTAAACCTATTACTATTACTTTCTGCATACTTTAGTAAAAATATTTATTATCTTATCTATTAAATTATATATATTATGGTTATCTATTACAATCTGTCTTAAAGCTTTACCTGTATTAATACGTTTATCTCTAGGTAACAAAGTAACTTCTTCTAATTTAGAAGCTAACTCTTTATAATTACCATGTTCAAACTGACATAAAGGAAAATCTTTTAAAATATCGCTATAACCTATATTTGAATTTATTACATATGTACCACATGACATAGCTTCTAAAACTGTTTTATCTAAACTTTTAGTATTACCTGTATTTATAAATATATCTGCTTGCTTGTACTTAGTTACTATTTCTTTAAAAGGTATTGAACCTAAAAATTTAATATTTGGAGTAGCTATTTCTTTTAATTTATTTAAATATGCTTCTTGCGAAGTAAGACCAATGTCTCCTACTATTTCAATATTTAAATTAATTCCTTTTGTGCTTAATATTTTATCTGCTTCAATAAGAGTTTCTATATTCTTAACAGGTGAAATTCTACCAACCCATAATACTTTTTTAACTTGTTCGTTACTTTCAGTAAAAGAAAACATATCTGTATCTATGCCTTGTCCTGTTATAATACGTTTCTTAGTATTAATTGGAAAACCAGATTCAGATGAGGTTATTATATTCTTTACTAAGTATCTTGCAATTTTAGATTTAAAACTTAAGTTACCATGAGCTTTCCACCAAACAATTGGTTTTCTATATATAAAAGCAAGAGGCCAAATAAGTAATACGAATATTTCGCTCATGTGAACGAATATTACATCTACTTCCTTATTTCTAAATAAAGGTATTAACTTTGCGTAGAAGTTACGTATCTTACCTCTTTTGCCTTCACCTCTTTCTTTACCTAGAGATATAACATTTATATTACTTTCTATACCAAGTGTCTCCCCTTTTTCTAAACAAACTGCGTTTACTTTTTGTGCACGTTTAGCAATTAAGTTAAGCCATTTAAAAAAAACAGATAGTATTGGATCTGAAGTGCCTACTTTTTGAGTAATGTATAATATTTTTAAATTGCTTTCTGCCATGCTTCTACTTGTAAATTTAATAATTCATCTTCTGTTGGTAACTTACTTATCACACTCAAACTGTTAGAAGATATAGTTTGTTCAAGTTCTTTATCCTCTATTATTCTCTCCATAGCTTTAATTAGTTCTTCTTCATTATTTGGCTTAATAATTAAACCATTTTCTTCGTTTTTAACGATTTCTCCGGCTAAACCAACATCAGTCATAATAATAGGCAAACCAGCTGCTAAAGCCTCAATAACGGTTAAATTATAGCCCTCAGAGTAAGATGTAACCACATAAAGGTTAGCTGAATTATAATATGGGGCTAAATCTGTCTGCCAGCCCTCAAAATATACTTTATCCTCTATTTTTAAATCAGTTACTAATTGTTTTAATTTATTTTCTTGGCTACCAGTGCCTACCATAACTAAAGCTGAATTAGAATTATTTAACTTTTTAAATGAGTTAATTAATAATTCATAATTCTTTTCAGCTTCAAATCTACCTACTGTTAGAATAATATATTTATTATTAAACTTATCTCTTAAATGGTTTTCGTTCGGCTTATTAAATTCATCTAAATCTACATATATGGGAGCAATGGTTATTCTCTTATAATCTATTTTAAACTTTTTTAAGCTAGTAGCTATTCTTTTACTTACCACTCTTATGGAACCGGCACTAGGTAGAGTTTTTTTAGCAAGTCTCATTCTTATTTTATTCTTTAAGCTTTTTTCTAACCAATAATTTGTAGAAAAGAAATCGCCATGTATTTGAATATTTAAACCTATTTTAAATTTCTTTTTAAGCTTTAAACCTACCCAAGCTGTTTCAAAAGGATCTTGTGTAGTTACTAAGTCATACTTATTTAATTTATAAAGTTTTTTTGAAAGCTTTAAAGCATGAGATGGATAAAATAATTTATTATTTGTCTTAGTTGAATGTACGAAAATATTATCTGCTAGTTTTAAATTATTTACTTTCTGTTTACTATACACAACTATATCTAAACGTTCTACTAAACCTGCATATTTTTTAATACGCTTTGCTACTCTAGAATCTAAATTTAAAATAGCTTCATCTAAGCTAAGCATTAATACTTTCATATATTTTTTAATATTTTATTTGTTTCTTCTACCATATTATTAAAAGTAAACTTATTTAATACTTCTTTACCTTTTTCTATAAACTCAGCTTGTTTACTAGGATCACTTAAAAGAGAATCTATTTTTGTAAATATCTCTTCTTTATTATTATATTCTACTAAGTAACCATTTATATTATCTTCTATTACCTCTGGGTTACCACCCATACGACTAGCAATAATTGGAACACTAGAAGCTAGAGCTTCAAGTAAAACATGAGGCAGACCTTCGTATCCACTATTTAAAAGAAATATAGAAGCTTGGGCATAATAATCTCCTACTTTGTCGTGATCTACTTGTCCGACTAATTTAACAGAGTTCTCTAAATTTAATTTATTTATTAAATTATTTAAATTATTTTTTAGAGGACCGTCGCCAACTATGTTAAATAATATATCAGGATACTTATCTTTTAACTTAGGTATTACTTCTATAATAGCTTCTAAGCCTTTCCAGTTAGTTAAACGCCCTACATAGAGTAAATTGTTTTTTTCTTTTTCTAAATTATTAGTATTTAAAGATTCAAATGAATTATATACTACTTGTATACTATTATCTGGTACTTCCCATTTAGAAATAATAGATTTAAGGTATTTACTGGGTGTTATTATTGTATTTACGTTTTTTGCTATATAGTGCTCTATATATTTTAATACTTCTATATTAAATGAATACTTTTTATCTTGAAAATCATCTAATAGCTCTGGTATATCATATTCATTCTTTGCTCGTTCCCAAGCAACGTCACCGACTACTTTAACTACTACTTTAATATTTAAAAACCATTTAACTAAAATAGCTGGTATGCCTGAGGCGAATAATCCTTGAGCGTAAATTAAATCAGCTTTTTTTGCTAAATGGTGTAGTTGTCTAAAATAATTAAAGTATTTAAATAATATATTAGTTTGTCTTGGTATTTTAAATACCTTATAACCATCAATATTTTCTAAAGTACTTTCCTCTACATCAGCATAAGTTACAACTTGTACTTCATTGCCTAATTTTAAAAGCTCTGGAACAATACGTGTTACATAGGTTGCTGGACCACCTGGATCTGGTGGAAATATTTCTGAAGCAATTATTATTCTCATAATGATAAATATTTTTTACCTAGTTTCTTAGCTTCTTCTTTATTATAGAATCTTTTAACATCAAATAGGATTGGTTTTTCATTCATAAAAGATTTTAATTTTTCTAAGGTTAGCTCCTTAAATTCTTTATGTGGAGAAAATACTATAATAGCATCTAAATTATTTAATTCATCTATTGTATTATTCTTTTGTCCAAAGAAACTACTAATAAATTCTGGGTTAGCTATTGGATCATGAATTAATACTTCTACATTATTTCTTTTTAATTCAACTAATAATTCTTTAGCCTTACTATTTCTTAAATCAGGTACATCTTCTTTAAAGGTTAAACCTAGTATTAATACTCTAGACTTACTTAATTCTTTACCAGCTTCTTTTAAGCTTTCCATTACTTGGTTAGCAACATATGTAGGCATGTAATCATTTACTTCTCTACCCATTAAGATGAACTTTGGATTTAAACCAGATTCTATTGATCTATTTGTTAAATAATATGGATCTACGCTAATACAATGCCCACCAACTAGTCCCGGTGAATATTTAACAAAGTTCCATTTAGTATCTGCTGCTTCAATTACTTCTTTAGTATCAATATCTAATTTATTAAAAATCATAGATATTTCATTCATTAAAGCAATATTTGAATCTCTTTGTACATTCTCTAATATTTTAGTAGCTTCTGCTGCTTTAATAGAAGAAACTGGATGAACCCCTGCAGTTATTACTGAACTATACATCTTGGAAATAGTATCTAGAGCTTCTTTATTAGAAGCACTAACTACTTTTATTATTTTATCTAAAGGATGTTCAAAGTCACCTGGATTAATACGTTCTGGTGAGTAACCGACTGAAAAATCTTGATTAAACTTAAGACCTGATTCATTTTCTAAAATTGGAATACATATTTCTTCTGTACAACCTGGGTAAACAGTACTTTCGTATGTAACAATAGAACCTTTTCTTAAATTTCTACCTACTATACGACTAGCATCTTTTAAGAAAGTAAGGTCTGGATTTTTATGCTCATCAATAGGTGTTGGTACTGCTACTATAATAATATTCGATTCTTTTATTATGTTAGGATCAAAACTATACTTAATACCATATTGTTTTAAATCTTTTATTTCATTTGTTCTATCGTGCCCATTATTTAATTCTTCAATCTTTTTTTCATCAACATCAAAACCAGATACTTCATATTCTTTAGATAATAAACAAGCTAGTGGTAAACCAACGTAGCCTAGACCTACAATACATATTTTATTATCCATATTCTTTTTATTATGTTTAAATGTTAAATTTTTGTTACCAAGAAAATTCCATATCATATTTGCTAATGAACTAAATACACGAGCCCAGATATACCACATAGCAAAATATTCTACTAAGAAATATAGGATGGTATTATTTATTAATAGACCAATACCAACTACTAAAAAAAATATACTTATTTGTCTTATAAATCTTGGATCTTGACTATTAAATGTCCATTTTCTATTTAAAAAGTAATTTGTTAAAGCAGCTAGAACAAAAGATATAACTCCAGAGTACAGATACCAAATACCTAAATACTCAGTTAAAGTATATAGGAAAAAGAAATCTACTATAGTAGCTAATACACCAACTAAACAATATCTAAAAAAAATATCCCAACTTTTACAACTAATATTTACTTTAATTTTTATTGATATTTTCTCTGCTATTTGTGAAAAAAATACAATTATTTTATCTATCATGTAATTTTAGAGCTTGATTAAATTAAAAAAAAATTATACTCTGTTATTATAGTTAAAAACACCTATTTAAGTCAATATACATAAAAAATGGAAAATAAGCAAAAAATAATATATTTAATTACCAAGTCTGAGTGGGGCGGAGCTCAGAAGTATATTTTTAATTTAGCAACTAACTTAGATAAGGATAAGTATGATGTTTTAGTTTTAGCTGGTGAAGGTAATGATGAATTATTTAATAGGTTAAAAGAAAGTGAAGTAGATTATATTAAACTAGATAGTTTGAAAAGAGCAATTAGTTTAAAACAAGATTTTAAAGCTTTTAATGAGATATATAAAATTCTTAAAAAAGAAAAGCCAGATGTTATACATTTAAATAGCTCTAAGATAAGTATTCTTGGTTCACTGGCTGCTAAAAGATATAATACATTTAGAAGAGATAAAGCAAAAGTAATCTATACTGTCCATGGTTGGGTATTTAATGAACCATTATCCCCTTTTAAACAAAGAATGTATTTCTACTTAGAAAAATGGACTAGCAGATTTAAAGATATAATAATATGTGTTTCTGAGCTTGATAAACAAATAGCTACGGCTGCTAATATAGCTTTAGAGGATAAGTTAGTTACTATCCATAATGGAATTGATTTAAAGAATTTAAAATTCTTAAATACGAAGCTTGCTAAACAAATATTACTTCAGAATATAAAACGTGATGGTAAGTTTACTATAATCGGAACTATTGCAAATTTATATAAAACAAAAGGATTAAATAGTTTAATTCAAGCTGCCGGAACTCTTGTAAAGCATAATAATAATCTATTATTTATAGTAATTGGTGAAGGCCCTGAAAGAAAAAACTTAGAAAATTTAATTAAAGAATATAATCTAGAAAAGAATTTCTATTTAACTGGTAATATAGATAAAGCATATACACTACTAAAAGGTTTTGATATATTTGTACTACCTTCAGTTAAAGAAGGTTGGCCATACACTATTTTAGAAGCCCTAGCTGCTGAAGTACCAATTATTGCTACTAAGGTAGGTGGTATACCTGAGATTATAAATGATTTAAGTAATGGTATTTTAATTAAACCAGGAAGTTATAAAAATATAGCATATGCTATAGCTGAGATAATTGATAATCCTGTTTTAAAAAAAGATTTTAAGAAAAACTCTCTACTCTCAGTTTCAAAATATAATTTAGAAGACTTTTTACAACAAACATATAATATATATAAATAGGTAAACAAAAAACTCAAGTTATTAAACTTGAGTTTTTTTATATATTCTATTGTCCTAATAATCCTCTAACCTCTTCTATTTCTAAATTAACTAGATCTTTCATTTCTTGTTCTGGTGCATGCTCTACAAATAACTGTAAATATTCTAAAGCCTTTTCATTATTAGCCATTTCTCTTAAATATGAAGAGTAGAAATAAATTAATTGATAATCATTATTTGTTTTTACAATACCTTCTTCAAATATATCCATTACCCTCTGAGTATTATTATAGTCTTGTGCTTTATATACTTTAGCTAAATTAAAATATACTAAGTAGTATGTATCACTTAAAGATCTGGCTACTTCAAAAGATGCAATGGTTTCGTCATACATAGCTAATCTATAATAGACATTACCTATATTTAACCAAGGTGTACTATTGGTTGGAATTAATTCGGATGCTTGTTTAAAATATTCTATAGCTTGTGTAGCATTACCTAATTCTCTTTCAATATTTCCTAAATCTAAATATGAGGTATAGTTACCTGGAAATAATTCTAAATCACTTAAATTCTTATCTCTTCTGTCCTCAAAATCTTTTCTAGCTTCTTCAGACATATTAACTTCTAGGAATAAGCCTTGTTCTGTATTATTAACGATATCAAAATTATTTTTAGTAAAATAAAATACTGCTAATACTATAATAATTAGTATTACTATAATATAAAATAATTTATTATTGATCTTGTTCATCATATTGATTTTTTATTAATTGTTCTATTTCTTTATATGACTGTAAAGCATTGTAACTATAGCCTGGGTTAATTTTAGATGCTTGTTTTAAAATTACTAAAGCTTCTTCATATTGTAAATCCATAACATATAAGCCAACTAAATTATTCCAATGATTTAAATCGGTTGGATCAATCTCAGTTAAAATCGTAACTACATTAATTAATTGTTCAACATCTTGTCTTTCATCAAAATAATTTAATAGTTCAAATATATCATTATTTGAAAACGGATAATTATGTTCCATCATTTTTTTATACATCTCTCCTTGACCATCTACATTACCTTGAGCCTTATAAATAATTGATTTATAGTAATAATTTTGAGCTGTTCCCTCATTAATATTTATAGCTATATCTATATTCTCTATAGCTAAATCATATTGCTCATTTAAAAGATACATTTGTGCAATTACCCAATATGGTCTAATTCTATTAGCAGCATATTCTTTAGATTCAACAGCAAAGTAAAGGCCCTTGTCAAAATATTCCATATCACCTGTTAATTCAAAAAGATGAGAATAATTTTTAGACTGAATATAATAAAGATACATATTAGATGAATCTAAATCTAAAGCTCTATCCATTAAACTAGCAGCTATTTTAAAATTACTAATCTTTGTTTCTGGAGATGCAAAAAAGTTTTGATTATAAAATGATTCATCTAAAGCACTAGAAAATAAATGAGCTGGATCTATCTTATTAACTGCTACATCTGCTGCTTGCTTATAATGTTCAACCATTGTTTCGTAATCAACTCTACCCTTGTCTCTAAATGTTTCAAATATTGAATTATTTGCTTTAACTTCTACTAAATTAATACTAAAGAATAACCAAGTAAAACTAATTATAACTAAAGGTATTGTTAAAATAGGTCTGGCTAATACCTTAGACTCATTTAAAGACTCATTATTATCTTGAATATACAAACTATAAACAAAGGCAAGTAGTAAATAGAATAAGATTAAACTATTTAAAGAATCAAAGACAAATAAATTTTGAATAAAGTATGTTATAAATAATAAGCTAAGTATAATAAATGAAGAATCTGAAAGTAATTTCCTTTTAAGTAAATTAATTAAATAATAAAATAATGCAATAAAAATTGATAGATAACTAAGCAAACCAAATATACCCATCATTACACCAATGTCAATTACTGTATTATGTGATCTATCAAACCAAACTTCATCACCAGTATAATCATAAAATTCAGGATTAATATATTCATTAAAAACATTTTGAAAATTTTCAGAGCCAACACCTAATAATAAATTATCTTTAAAGCCTTCATAACCTGCTTGCCAAGAAAGAAGTCTAGTTTGTACTGTATTATCTTCTAAAGAATAATTAGTAAGTCTATTTAAAAAATAATTATCTTTTATAAATGAATTGCTTCTTAAAGCAAATAATGATGAGCCTAGTAGAACTAATATACTTACACCTATTAACATGTACTTAATTCCTTTATTATTTCTCCATAACTTTAAAACTAAACTAAATATAATGAAAATAATAAGAGAAATAAATAAAGCTAGCTGAGCACCACGAGTAGCTGCTAAAAATATATTAATTAAAACTAAAACAAATGAAATAATATAAAATATTTTGTATTTAATATCTTTTACTTTAAATAAGTATAATAAAGATATAAATAAGTGAAATATTAAATAACTAGATAATAAAGAAGCATTACCAATAGTACTTTTAACTCTGTCTATACCTGCTTCAAATACAAAATTTAAACCTAACATCTGGGCTATACCATATAAACAAATAACTATAGATGTTACTAATGAAAAATCTAATATCCTCTTCCAAGCTATTTGGGTTTTAAATACTGATATTAAAATTAAAAACCAAACAAAATAATGGAGATAATTAAATGTACCCATCATTCTTTCCCAATTACCCCACCAACTTCTAGCAATGCTATCTCCAGTAAAAGTAGTTACTAACATAACAACAAAGAAAGCTATTAAACTCCATAATAAGAATGATTTTTTAGGTAAATATTTTCTATTAAATAATACTAATACTAAATAAATACCAAACAGTAATTCAATAACTATCCTTAAGAGGATAGTCTTTTGAATAACGTATGGAAAATATGATTGAGGTATAAAAATTGCAGGTATAAAAACAATAAAATAACTACCCCAAATAAGTAATTTTTTAAGTATATTTTCTAGTTTTAAGCTATTATTTTCTAGCATAAGTATTAATATAAGATACACTATTATTATATATTATTCAAGCAACTCAAAACCCCCTGCCAAAAGGCAGGGGGTTTATTATTTCAACAGTATCTTGTAATTAAGTAATAGCTATTAGTTAAGTACTCTAGTAACGTCTAAAGTCTTAATCTTATAACCATTGTACCAATCAGCTGAACTTGAATCATCAGCAGTAATATCGGCATGGGTATTATTACCATTAGTACCGGTATTATCTGACCAAATCATATAAGCTGCAGCATCAGTAGTACCACTAGCATCATCAGTTAAACAGAATTTGCCAGGTACACCACTAACACCAGTTGCATCACAATGAGCTGTGATGTAATTATAGGCTGTGGTTGAAGAATCACCATCATTCAAGTACATACTAATAGAGTCACTACTGGAAGCTCCAGTATTAACATTACCAGCTGTTGCTTTTAAGATGAAATACTTACTAGAACCAGCACTGATTAATCTATCATCATTAAAGACAACGATTACATCATGAGAAGTTGAAGAAGTATTACCAGCATAGTTTTGATAAACAACACCAGTTGAAGCACTTAATTTACCACCTGTACCAGTACCATTAGCAGTTGTAGTTGTTACACCATAACCGTTATAGACTTGGTAACCATCAGTTGCAGTATCACTTTGTGTTAAGACAGTAGCAGCACTATAACTTGAACCTTCATAAACTTGGAAGTTTGTAAGACTCAAGGTAGATGTAGTTTGAACTGAATCAGTAAGACTTAACTTAAATGATAATTTCTTCAAGCTTAATGCAGTACCACCTTCAGGAGCGCTAACTTGGAATCTGTATAATTCGGCAGGACCATTAATTAAACTTGCATTTGTAGTATTATCAGCAGTAAATGTTGGTACTGTACCCATTACAGTCATAACGCTACCAGCTCTATCAGTTGTATCAGATGGAGCAGTTAGGCTAGTACTTCCAGAATCAGCACTCTTAGCTTCAAAGTTAGCATCACTATCAAAGTTAGCATAAATTTCATCACCAGAATAAGTAGCATTAGTTTGATTGATAGCAGGAATATTGAAGTATACATTCATTATTCTATATGTATTAGCTGGGATATAGAATGGATTTGTTGTGATATTGAAGTCAGCGTTACCACTAATTTCAACATTATTTGCAGTTATAGTTTCACCAGCTTCATTCATGTAACCAATAGTAACTGAATCTACAGCTCTATTACCATCAGCTTGTAACTGTTGGATTCTAACCTTATTAAGGTTGAATGCTTCGTTAACAGCTTGAAACTTAAGGTTAAGCATAGGTACATCAGAAGTACCAGCAACTACATTAGCAATTGAAGGGTTACTTTCGGTAGTAACATTCAAAGTACCTGCATCAGAAATAAGAACGTAATAAGAACTGGCTACTAATGTAGCAGAACCATTACCATCAGCAATAGCCCAAGCAGTACCATCATTATCAGTTAAAGTAACATCTGTACCTGTGTCATCATTAATTGATACACCGGCAGCAGTAGCTACATTAATCTTTACAGTCTTATTAACTGAACATCCATTTGTATAAGCAGTATTAACTGTATCACCAACAACTCTCATGACATGAGTCTCACCACCTGGAATAGTCCAATTAACATTGGAGAAGGTTGCTGCACCTGTAGCAGATGCAAAACTTTCGATGGTTGAATTTAGATTATTAGTCATGTCTGGATCAGCAGTAATATCATACAATGCTAGAGATGAAATTAGGTTGTTAACAGTTGTATAAACAGCTGCACCACAATCTTGACGTCTTACGACAACATTAGTGGTGTCAGTACCAACATAACCATATAAAGTTAAGCCAGTTATTGTCATATCTGAACCTGAACCTGCGTTGAAAGCAAATTCACCTAAATTAACATCTTCTGTACCTTGAACTACTGTAACACCAGCAGCATTACTAGCTAGGGCAATACCTAGAGAAGCAGCTGCTACTGTCATATCATTACCTGTAGTATGAGTAGTAGGGACAATATCAGTAATCCATTGGTTATTATCAGTATTCTTAATACCATCAGTTGTATTAATGGTATAAGTACTTCCTGTACTACCTAAAGTAGCATAGTAATTACCGGTTGTACTTAAACTTACGTTTAAGTCAGCAACTACTTTGAAAGTTCTGGTTTGACCAGCATCAAAATTAAAGTAATCAGTATAGTCATAATAAATACCAGCATCTGATCCACTAATTTCAGTGAAAGTACCACAATCAACACCTGATGTTGAATCACCATTATCTACGTCAACGATCTTAACGTTAGAAATATAATTACTAGAAGTATCACAAGCAGTATCATCATCATCAGTATCTAAGTCAGTAGAATCATTATGTAATTCAAGTCTTAACTTACGTAATTCAGCATTAACACCAGAAGTAATTGAAAAGTTTAATAATTCTACTTCTGTACCACCTCTAGCAACAGTTGATGATTGAGGTCCATTTTTAGCAACAGTAATTTGACCACCTTGAACAGTTAAGGTTGTTGTATCAGCATCACCACTAACACCATCATAATCACCTGAAGTTACACCAGCACCATAACCATAGAATGAACCTACAGCTAATAGATCGGATGTATTTTCTAAGTAGATCTTAGTAGTATCACCGTTTCTAGAATCACCACTTATATCACCATAAATCTTAAAAATACGATTTGTATTTTTTTCTAAGATAAATGGACTATCACTTAAATCAAACACAACTAAACTGTTACTTGTAATACCACTAACAGTACCAAGCAAATCTGCGCCTTGATAAAGCTCTAAATCAGTAATATAAGTACTATTAATACTACCAGCTTGATATAGAGTAATTCTACTAATTTCAAGATTTTCAGCAGAACCAGCAGTTAACTTGAATTGAGCAATTTGTGCATTTTGTTGAGCTACAGTTGGGTTTGCAAGAGTACCATTTTTTGCAATGGTAATTGTACCTGCAACACTTGAACCCAATGTTAATGTGTTACTAACTAATGGAAATGAACCATTAATAGCAGCATCAGAACTAACATCATCACTACCTACTTCAAAATAACTAAAGTTACCAGCAGTAGCTGAATTTAAATCAGCAACTAAAGAAACAACCTTAGTTGTACCTGCTGGTACATTAAAGTCTAGGTTAATAAATGTAGCTTTATGAGTAGAGCTATTTATAGACTTACCTGAGGTTAGTCTTGTAGCACCATCATAAATATATAAGTTGGAGAAATCACCAGTTGCACCAACACCTCTTCTGGTGAAGGTTAAACCGTCAAGATCAACAGCACCATCAGAAGAAGCAGTTACATTAATTTTCATTAAAGTAACACCAGTTGCTGATAATGGACCAACTTGTGCGCCAGGATTATCTGAAGCTAAAGCAACAGTTAAACCTGAACCACCAACTACTGTACCAGGATCGGTAGCACCAGTTGCTGGGTTTGCTAAAGCATCTTCTGTAGCTGTTACAGAAGTACCGTCGCTATATGCTGATAAATCAGTTACAGCAATAACATAATCAGCATTAAAACGATTACCAGTCATACCTGCATCTGTTACAGGTCTCTTGGAATCGCCATCAATATAATATACTTGATCATCCATTTGAACCAAAGTACCACTTGGGTAAGTTGATGCAGCAGTTAAAGCAGCGCCTGTTGCGCTATAACCACCTGCTAAGTAAGTAGGTACTGCGAAAATCATTGATTCCCAGTTAGCACCATACAAAGCAACAGCAGCTTCGGCTGAGTCAAGTTTGTGTAATAAACCATCAACAGCAACGCCATAAACTTCAGGAGTATTAGCAGTCAAAAATTGACTACCATCACTTGAAATTTCAACATACTGTAATAGTTTAGCACCAGGTCTTACGGTAACAGAAGCACCTAAAGTGTAAGAAGTCATTTCATCTTGAGCAACTGTGACGACATCGCCAAAGTCTTCATACCAAGACATAAATTCTCTTTCACTTGGAAAAGGATGCTTGAAACCGTCAGCGTCTAAATAATAGACAGCTGTATAACCTTCGGTTTTAATTAGATCTCCAGCTGAAGCAACGTTTTCGGCAGCAACAGGTGTAAAAGCTACACCCATTAAACCAATAACGGCAACCATGGAGATCAAGAAAGCTTTCTTGATTAAATTCATATTTATTTCCTTTGTTAACTTATTTACTCAACTAATCTCTTAAAAACAATTAATTTACTCACACTATTTCTTAGTGATTTTGCATTTAAAATCTCGACCTTTACTAATTAATAATTAAGGTAATTGTTCCTAATATGAGACGAGCGCAAATAAATAAGCTTTATAATATCGATTAGATTATAATTTAAATTTACTAATCGACTTATTAATTATTTAACACGTCCTTAAATTGGACATTATTAACACATTTTTAATTTACATAAATACTTAAATGGGATTTCCATTTAAGTAAACCATGTATATCTTTATTCAATTTCTATAACCTCTGAAGTACTTTCGTCTAATTTCTTTACTTCTATATCTTTTTCTTCACTTACACCTTTAACTTCTGATATTTCTTCTTCAATTACTTCTTCTTTAGTTATTTCAATTATTTTATCATTAACTTGATTTACTAAATTATTTCCTTCTTTAAGCTTTTCTAAAGTATCAACAAAATTCTCTTCTACTAATAGCTCACTGCTACTTACCATATATTTTTTAGCTTCTGAAACCTTTTTAAATAAATCATTTAATGATTGTTTTTCAATATCAAATAATGGTTCTCTAACACAAATAGTGGTTCCGCCACTTCTTTCACATCTTCTATTACTTAAACCAACTTCTATTTCATTTAAACTTATAGTAATAACTTCAATCTTTTTATTAATTCTATTTATTTTATCATCAAGTAATGCTGTTAAATCTTCATTAGTAAATTCAATCTCTGCTATTTCTCCTGATTCTTGCTGTACAGCTAAAATCTTTATAGCATCTTGTTCTGCATTTTCTGAAGAATCAATAACTTCAGCAATTATCTGTTCTACATTCTCTAATTGAATATCCTCATTTACTTGATTTAAAACTTCAACTGCGTCTTTACTATCAATAGTTATTTGTTTAGCTAAATCAGCAACTTTATCTGATTCTTCATCTGCTTTATTTACTATACTCAGTGACGCACTAGCTGATGATAAATCTTGTTTTAATTTAGAAACAACAGTATTAATGTATTCTTCTTTTTCTGCTTTAGTTAAGTTTTCTGACTGAGCTAACTTAATAACTTCATCTTTTCTATTTTGTACATGTTTTAAATGAATTGCAGCTTCTTGATATGAAGACATAGCTAAAACTAATTCAATCTTTTCTATAGTCTTTTTAACAAAGTATAATGTTCTATCTGGTCTATATTCTGCTTTAGCAGCAAGTCCAGTTGAACCAAGTAAACCAAATATTAATAATGTAGCCATAATCTTACTTGGAGCTGGTACAAATCTTTTTTGCCAGTCAATCATTAAAACCTTGAAATGATATGTCCAAGGTGTTTGATAGGTGATAGTGTCTCTATCAACTTTTTTAACTAAAAAATCACGAGTTGAATTTAACCATTCTTCTCGTGGTTCGATACTATCTAATTTATTAAATTGTCTAGTAATACGTTCTGGCATTTTATTTAAGTAAATTTTTGTAATTCTTTTATTGCCCTGTGGATAATTACTCTAACGTTGCCACTGGACTTATCAACTATTTTAGATATTTCTTTTATACTAAACCCTTCTATATATCTAAGAACTATAATTTCTCTTTGATCGCTTTTTAAAGAAGCTATTAATCTTTCTAAGTTCTGCTTATCTATCTCTTTGTCAGGATCTATTTTTAATTGATCTGGTATATCCTCAGAGTCATAGATTAAAGGCAATTCTTCTTTTTCACGTGTTCTATAATAATCAATTATTAAATTTCTAGCTGTTCTATATATAAATGGTTTAAATTGCTTTATCTTCTTTCCTTCTAATATATACTCCCAAACTTTAAGGAAAGCCTGACTAGCTAAATCTTCTGCTATTTCTTCGGTAGCTACTTTAAAGTATATAAACCTATATATAGGTTTTGAATACTTATCGAATAACTCACCATAAGCTTCAGAGTCACCCCTGCTAGCCTTAAAAAGAATTAATTTTTCATTATCTATAGACATTAAATAAGACGGTAAAAACTAAAAAATGTTACAAACATAAGTATATATTATGTAATAAATTTTGTCTATAGTCAAATAGAATTATAGAAATGGCTAATATTAGCTAAATTATAAAATGGCTGTTAATAAAATAAAAAAAGTTAGATTTTATGCTTTATCAATTAAACCCAATATTAATCAAATAATTGTTAAATTTTATGTAAATAAGAATACAAAGTGAATACTTAAATACAGATAATATATCTTGTACTTCTACTGTAATCTAGAAGTAAGTAATATATTTATATTACTATTAACATTTTACTTCTAGAATATTCTACAAATAAATGGTAATATATAAATATGATTAATAAAACTAAATTTAGTATGCCTTTAAGAGTCTCTGTAAGTGAAGCTGCCAGACTTTTTGGTGTTTCAACTAAAACTATTCGTACAGCTATAAAAAATGAAGACTTACACTACATCGTAGTAAATGGTAGATATAAGCTGAACTTTGATAGTCTTATCAAATGGTCTCAGTTATCCACAAGGCGTCATACTCAATTTAACAATCAAGGCTTAGGTCAGTATGTGGATAAATGGAAAATTACTAATAAAAAATATAGTCCTAATCCAGAACTAATAAAAAAGTTAAAATCTTAATCTATTTTTCTAAAACCTATCCTATCACGTGCAATATCTTCAGTTTTCCACATCCTGCCTAAATGAATAGCGTAATCTCCATATACGTTATTTATGTTATCCACAAGCCTGCTTATTCTTGGATCTTCAGTAATAAATAATGAAAGCTGATTATTTCTAGGGACTAAATTAAAGACTCCTACAGCTAGCATTCTAACCTTATCCTTTAACTCAGTATCCCTTAAAACCTTTACAGCTTTATTAAATATAACTTCTGTTGATGTAACAGAAGTTTTTAGTTTAAAACGTTTACCATAACCCTGTATACTATAATCAACATAGGTCCAATAAATATAAATACCTTGGGCTAATTGATCTCTGGATCTTAAACGTTTACCTACACGATGTGTTAATTTGTATAGTACCTTCTCTAAGTACTTTTTATCACGTGTCCAATTAGGTACACAGTAGGAATGGCCAATAGATTTACTTAAGAGCTGATCCTGATCTCTTAAGTAATCAATTTCTAATCCATTAACTTTAGCCCATAAAAAATAGCCAGGTTTACCAAGGGCTTGAATTAAATTTTGAATAGGGGATTTTTTTAATTCATTTATAGTATAAATACCTATAGCATTTAAACGTTCTTCTAATTTAATATTTATACCCCAAATATCTGTTAACTTATACCTCTCAAACCACTGAGAAAGCTCATTTTTTGACTTAAGAGACCTTATTTCATCAACTCCTATAACATCAGAAACAAATTTAGCTAAAAACTTAGTATAGGATATACCAATAGAACATTTAAGGTATGAACCAATTTCTTGCTTAATACGTATATTCATTTCTTGAGCTAATTTAAAAGCCTCATCATAATCATGAGCTACACCTGTTAAATCTAAAAAAGCTTCATCTATACTATATGGTTCAAAAT
This sequence comes from bacterium, assembly GCA_018672055.1. Taxonomy (GTDB): domain Bacteria; phylum Patescibacteriota; class Patescibacteriia; order UBA1558; family UBA10009; genus JABHGM01. Next base: position 769,683 of record JABHGM010000001.1, read on the forward strand.
CTTCAGAATATGAAGTCATTATGTTAAAAAACTTCTTGGTAACAGTCCTGTATTTATTAGGATCGTTTTCAAGAAGTATGATGTTTGGATATAGTTGTTTTGCTTTCTTTACTAAGCAACCAGTCTTAATACCTACTTTTTTAGCTTCAATAGATGAAGCTACAATACAACCGTTGTTTGATAAGTAGGCACAAACGCCTACTGGTTTACCTCGAATAAATGGATTTGCTTGTTGCTCAACTGTAGCAAAATACGAATTCATATCCAAATGTAAAATAATTCGTTTAGCCATTGTTATACATTGTTGATAAGGTCCAAGTTAAAGTTAATGGATTAAATATTAATTGAAAATAATTTACTTTATCTGTAACAGAGAAGTGGTAGAGTAGACCTTTACCATTTTGAGACGTATGAATAAAATGTACTTTATCTACCTTGTATATTTTACGACGCCAACTAAAGAACTTAGGAAATATTTCACTTTTCTTAAAACTAGCAACTACTTCTATACTTTCATTTATCTTATCGTACATAATATTAAACAGTTGCAAATTTTCTAATAACAGCTCTTACTATCCCCTGAATTAATGGATCCTTAGCATAGATAGGTTTCATAGTAGCATTAGCTGGTTGTAAACGTATTCTATTGTTTTCCTTATAAAACTTCTTTAAAGTTGCATAAGCATTATCAAGTAAAGCAACTACTACATCCCCATTCTGTGGGCTATGATTTCTTTCTACTATTACATAATCTCCATCCCAAATACCCTCATCTATCATAGATTGACCCTTAACACGTAATACATATGAGTTATCAGAATTAGTTACAAAATCAGCAGGTATAGCCATGGTCTCATTACCTTCAACAGCTTCAATTGGTTTACCAGCTGTAATAAGTCCTACAAGTGGTAAATCAATAGCTATAGCATCACGGTAACTTGATAACATAATAGGTTCTAAAGCTCGTTTTTGGTTCTTAAACGACTTTAAATAGCCTTTACCTTCTAAAGCCTTAATATGCTGATGAATAGTAGCAGAAGAAGAAACTCCTAAATTATCAGCAATTTCTAAATAGCTTGGAGCATATGAATTATCATCAATATATTGATTTACATAATCCAAAACTTCTTTTTGTCTTTTAGTTAATTTTTCCATATTTTTTGTTTTAATTATTAGTTATCCCCATATCCCTTTTTATATATTAATTATATACCGAAAGTTAACCGAAAGTCAAGCATTACTCCCCTGTATTGACAAAATAGCTTAAATATATTAAAATACTCTAATCATTTTATATACTGAAATGATTATTTTAAACATATAAAGTATCTATTAATATAGATAAATGGTTAAAAGCTCATTGAAAATAATACATAAGAAAGGAAAAAGATGAGAAATCTTTTTGTCTTACTCATAGTTAATATTGGCCTGATGTTTGGAACAGAATGGTATGTAGATGTAAATGCCTCTAGCAGTACTGAGGTCGGTACTGAAGAAAATCCATTTCTTACAATTCAAGATGGACTTGACGCATGTTCTGCTGATGATGAAGTCTCTGTTTCCGATGGTACTTACGATGAAAATCTAGCATGGCCATCTGTTGATGGAATTCAATTAATTGGTAACCCATCGGATGCTAGCGCTGTAATAATTGACGGTGATCTAGGGCATAATAGTGTTATTCAATTTAATTTTGAATCTGCAGGAACTATTACTAATTCAACATTATTAGATGGATTTACATTAATTAATGGTTTTGGTGTTCAAGGTGCTCAATCCGGAAATGGACATTATTACTATGGTGCTGGAGTATATATAAAATATGCAAATCCAGTATTAAATCATATTAATATGAGTGACACAGACACTACTACTGAACCTGCTGACAGAATATATGGTGGTATATATTGTTTGAATTCTACTGTTGTAATAAATAACTTAGAGTCTTCAAATAATGGCGGTATAGTACAACATCATAATGGAACTACACTGTATGCTGATAATTCCAACGTAACTATGTCTGATGTTATAATGACAGATAACTTTGGCTACTATGATATTAAAGGAACAGATGGTTCAAACATTACTTTAATTAATATTGAAGGAACTAATCACTCCAATACTTATAGTACTTCTGTAATAAATATCTATGATGAATCTAGTCTTAATATTACTTCTGGTTCATTCCATGACAATGATTTTATAAATAATTCTAGTTCAGTTATAAGCTCATACAACTCTGATTTTACTCTTACTGATGTATTGATAGAAGATAATACTTGTGCTCCAGGTTATGATTGTAGCGTCATTCAGGTGAATGATAATGATGAAATCGAAAGAACACAAAATCTTGTTAATGTTAATATAAAAAATAGTGATAACTTTGAATTTCTTATGTGGATTGATGCTGATGAAGTAAATATAACAAACTGTGAAATAACTGAAAATGATATGACAATTGCTGCAATAATTTCTATATCTATAAACACGCTGAATATTGTTAATTCTACTATAGCAGGTAATAATTCTGGTTATGGAATATACCAAACGTCTGGAGGAACTATTACATTAACTAACTCAATACTTGATAATATTAATAGTGGTTATGAAATTAAGCTTAGAAATTTCGATGACCCATTGAGCATATTAATTGCTGATTACAATCTAGTAGAAAATGGTGAATTAGCTATTGAAACATGGGGAGATTCTTGGGCAACTGAACCGGTGACTTCCTGGGGAAGTCATAATATTGAAGATGAAGGTCCTGAATTTGTTGGATATTTAACTGGTAACTATGATTTAACTCCAGAATCACCTTGCATTGATACAGCAGATCCTAATCTTGATGGCGATGCTTTTGCCTGGAATGAGGATGAAGATGATCAAGATCCAGATGGTACAAGAATGGATATGGGTAGTAATTACCTTCATCAAGATTTCCAAGAAATAACTTCCATAGTTGATGCTCCTGGAACTCCAAATGATGAAGTAGTTATTAATTGGAATAAACATTCAAGTGATCAAGTATCCTATCCAGGTGTTCATCACTACACTGTTTGGAGATATCTGCCAGATGGTAGAGGCTGGGATGAATTAGATGATACTAATGCTTCTGGCTCTACTTCATACTCAGATTTTGCTCCAACATTCTATGATCCTGCAGTTGGTAATGACTTTACTCTTTATAAAGTACTTGCTTACAGATATGAATCTGGTTGGCCTTTCTGGGAGAGTGAAACTATGTATGGTACATCAGATGGTGCAAAAGGTGATATTGATTTTAATCAAGCTGTTGATGTAGTAGATCTGGTAATGATGGTTGCATTTATCCTAGAAACAAATACTCCTAATAATTATGAAGCATGGGCTGGTGACTTGAATGATGATGATGCAATTGATGTTCTTGATATTGTAATGGCTGTTACGCTAATTCTAGATGAAACCATGATTGAAGATGATGGTGGATCTACTATTGTTGAAAGAATCATTAAACCAAAGAGTGGTAATCCTCCATATGAAATGCAAGTTAATATGACAACTACAGCTGTAGTTCCCGGTATTCAACAAGAGATACAAATTGATGCTGGTTACAAAGCAACAGCAGTTTATGCTGGAAGCTATGCAACATCTGCAGATATGGTACTCGCCTATTCATTATCAACTGATGGTTACACTGTTAAATATTTGTACTATGGTCCAGATGGAGAAGAATTTCCAATTGGTAATGGTAGAATATTGAATATTGATTTAATCTATGAAGGAGTAAGTAGGAATAACTTTATTCTAATCGATTCAGAAACTACTTCTGAGCTACTTGTAGCTGGTCGTGGTGGTCATGAAAAAGAAAGTTATGAAGTACCTCATGATGAATTTGTTAGGTTAGTTAATGAACAGGAATTAAGTATTATCACTCCTAATAAATATACACTGTTTCCTGCCTATCCTAATCCATTTAATCCAGAAACTACTATTTCCTATCAATTACCTCAAAATGATGAGGTTAGCGTAATAATTTACGATATGATGGGAAGAGAAGTTACTGAATTAGTTAATGGACATCAAGTATCTGGATATCATCAGATACAATGGAATGCAAAGAATATATCATCTGGTATATACTTTGTTAAAATGATTGCTGGTAACAATATCAGTAATCAAAAAATTATCTTATTAAAATAAGATAAAATGTCTTTTTAAAGACAAAAAGCCTTAGGTAAACCTAAGGCTTTTTTATATACTATTCTTAATTTCCTAAGTTTCTAAATAATGGTAAACCAGTTGAAGGGCTAGTTGGAATATATATTGTACCTTCCCTATCTTTAAGCTCTCTAATGTATAAGTAGTAAAGGTAATTCTGAGATAAGCTTTGATTAATAATAGACTGAGCATCTCTTTGTCCTTCAGCTTCAATTACTTTTCTCTGCTTTTCTTTTTCTTCTTTAGTTAACAAGAAATCATATTTTTCTGCTTCTTGCTCTGCTTGTAATTTTTCTTGAATTGAATTAGCTAAATTAGAAGGTAAAACTACATTTCTAAGTAAAACTTCTTCAATGACAATGCCTCTTGGTTCTAAATCCTCTCTTAAACTGTCTTGTATCTGTATAGTAGCCTCTTGTCTTTTTTCTGAATAAATATCTTTAGCTTCATACTTAGCAATTACTTCTCGAATTACACTTCTAATTGATGGTCTAATTATTTTTTCATCATAGGTCAAGCCTACATTTTTATAAATATCAGACGCCTGTTCTTCGTTTAAACGATATAAAACAGTCATATCCAGATCAACACTTAAACCTTCTTTAGTAAGCGCAGTAATAGCATCAGCGCCTTTTTTATTACCTTCATCAGAGATAATACTCATAGTGTATTCTTCTGTTCTAATAGTCATCTTAGTTACTTTAGCTAATGGAATAACTAAATGAAAACCCGATCTTAACTCTTGATCTTTTACTCTACCAAATAAAGAATAAACACCAGTTTCACCAGCATCTACAACAATAATTGAAGCAAAAAACAACCAAATAATTAAAACTGAACCAACGCCAACTAAAACATTCTTTTTTATATTTTTATTTGTTTTTAGATTGTCCATGTCTATTACATTATCCATAGATTTATTTAAGTTAAGTTTATTATGTTTTTTTATATAAAATATTAAAATGATAACAACAATAACAATTAAAAGACCCGGACTATTTTTAAATACGGGCATTAACATTATAGCTAAGAATATTAGTAAAGGTATGTTCTTTTTTATTTTATCTTCCATATTATAATTCACCTAAAACTACTTTAATCTCTATTTCTTCACCGCTTCTCAATATTAGTAAAGTTAACTCTTGACCAGGTGTATATTCCTGAACAAGCTTAGTTAATGAATTCCTCTCATCAATTTCTTCATCATTTACTTTAAGTATTATATCCCCTGCTTCTAAACCAGCTTCTTCTGCTGGACTACCAATTAAAACAGATAATATATCTTCTGAAGCATTACCAAGTAAAACAGCGCCTTTTAACTTACCTTCGGTAATACTTTCATCTAAACCAAGTGTTTCTGACAAATCAACGTAAGTAACACCTAAACTACTTCTAAATATTTCAGAACTGTTAGTTAAAAAATTATCAACAGCTGATTCTAAATAATATGCAGGAATAGCCAATCTTAATTCAGAACGTCCTGAATTAAAAATTAAACCAACTATTTCAACCTGATCATTAACTACTAAAGCACCATTATATACTTCTTCAAAATCTTTATCTAATTTTAAGTAATGATCAATACTTTCAGTAGTAAGTAAGAAATAATCAGCTACAGATTGATCATGATAGAAAGATTTTTGAATACTTGTTTTTATAATATCACTTCCATGATTCTGAGCACTAAACCTAGAAACAAGCAATGATTTAGTAGGTTGCAGAGAATCAAGATCTGCAAATTTAACAGGTTTTAAATTAGTAGCTGAAACCTGGATTAAAACAACTCCACTAAATTCATCATGAACTATACTAATTGGCTCTAAAACTTTCTTATCATCAGTAATAATAACATAATCAGTATCACCAATAACACTTGAATGAGTTAAAATCCAACCATCTGATGTCAAAATCATACCACTTCCTAAGAAATCTTTTTCTAAATATATTGAACCCAAAATATCATCAGCTACTCTTTTATCATAAATACCAACTATTTGACTTTTAAGTTCAGATAAAACTTGAGTAAATGAATCATCTTCTTTTTTAAGTAAAAAATTAAGATCAATAACCTCTGATTCTGGATCTTTAGTATCTTCTAAAACAACAGGAGTATATTCATCAAACCAAATATCATGCACAAAACCAGCTAGAAAACCAGCTAACGTTGATAATATTAAAAATAGAATTAATATCTTATTTGGAACTTTCTGCTCTTGCAATGGTCTAACCATTTTTTGAGAATATAAGTCCTTAATTATATCCTTTTTAGGAACTTTTTTTTGTGTTGTTTTTTCTTTCATGAATATATTTTAAAGTGTATATATTATAATGTTTTTAGCTGAATTTATCAATGTGTATAAACATTAAAACCATTGAGCTGTTATAAATAGTAATAGTAATATAAATAGGGATATAGCTATTATATTCTTAATATATTTTACTTGATATCTTTTACTAAAATGCCAAATAATTAATTCATCAAATATAAAATAAAATATAGTAAAAATTATACCTTTAAAAAAATATACTTGAGGTAGTATAGTTAATCCCCAAAAAACTTGAGCCATTACTAAACTCATTATTAAACGATAATTAAAAGCTGATATTTTAAGCGACCAACTCTGCCAATTATGATACCAACTTAAAATAAACATCATGATAAAAAAGATTACTAAAGTAAGGTAAGGTGACAAATTAAAAAAGTCACGAAAACCAAAAAATATTGAAGTAACAAAAAATATTAAAAATAACTTAGCTTGTTTAATATATAACCACAATCTTTCTGATTCTTTTATTATATTTTTAAAATATATTATGAATAACTCATTAAAAAAGATAAACAATAATACTAAGTTAGTTAAAACTAAACCTAATTTAAAATAAAAGTTTTCTAAAAATAGAAAAAGTGTTAATACTGAATATGATATAAGTAAACTAAATAAAGAAAAATAAAATGTTTTTTTCTTATCTTTAACCTTGTCCATGATAAAAAACATAGTACCTAGAAAAACAAAGATAAAGAGTAATATATAAAGTAAAAATACCAAATCTTCTTTAAAGAATAATAAACTAATAAGCAAAGAAGATATTAGCGGTATTAAATAAGATATTATTCTATAACCTAACATTTTAATTAAAAATTATTAATTATAAATAAAGATAACGTCGAAGCTAACCAAGAATAATCATCAACTATTTTTTTTAGTTTAGCTTGTTCAATACCTTGCTCATCAAGTGTAGTAATTAATTTAAGATGCAATTCTTGATATTTAAGTGGTACAGTTAATTCCATTAAATCATCACCTATACTATCCAATGAATTATTTGGCTGACTATACTTTTGTATAAGCTTAGTTAAACTATTCTGATAATCATCTTCTAAAACTTTTTGTTTTAAATCAATTCCACTTACAGAGTTACTATAAGGTAAGATGTTGAGTTCAGAAATAAGAGTAATGCCAGTTAACATCATAGCACACACTAAAAGAAAGATAGCTAAAAAAACTATTTTACTAATATTCATAAATTATATTATTTTTATATTTTAATTTACTTTAGGTTTAAACATAAGACCAAGTATTATACCAAGTATCATGTAGTTTATAAGGCTAGATATAAGCCATAGGACAACTAATTCTTCTGGTACAGCCATAGTTACAAAAGTCATAATTAAACCAGGTACAGCGCCAACTAACCAAATCCAAAAACCATATTGAATACCTTTTCCAACTCCGGAATCAGGTACTGATTTATAAAAAATAGTATAAACTAATGTAAATACTAAACCAACAATAATATCAGCAATAAGTGATGTCATCCACCAATTACCTGTCATATCCTTCCAAAGTGATGGATCTGAAGCAGTATATAAACCGCCAAATAAATAACCTTCGATTGAATGTAAGATAAAGAAGGCAATGCCTACTAAGACACCTATTTGAAATATCTTACCTTGATTATTTTTTACCATAAAAAAACATTATTAATTATTAATTATAATATCCTCATGCTAATATTTTATACAAATGAATCTGCACTTATCTCTTGCCAAATACTTCCCTCTTTCTTATATATCTTAAAAGTATGTGTTACTTCATCTTCAGAATAAATATATTCTACACTAACATCACCACCAACACGATTTGAATAAGTAGTCTTTTTATCAAGTACTTTAGGACGTGTTATCCATTCTGTTTTCATTAAACCAAGAGGTCCATTAAATTCAATAGTTTCTATTTCTTGATGTCTTTCTTCATCTTTTTCGTACTTTTCATCAATAACACTAAAATCAGCTTTAATCTTCTTTTTTAAATCATTATATCTATCCTCATGCATATTAATAATATTATACCACTTATTTAAACACTTGTCTTATTAAAAAAACATATTATTTAAAATATGTTTATTTATATAATTATATATTAATTACCACCAAACGTTCTATTTCTACGTTTATATTCTTTAACAATACTATCTATTACTTTCTCAGTCATGGCTGGCCAACATGTTTTAATAAACATTAGTTCAGAATAAGCGCTATGCCATAATAAAAAGCCAGATAATCTCATTTCACCAGCTGTCCTAACAATCATATCAACTTTAGATAAATTTGGGATATAAAAATAGTTAGATAATGATTTAGGAGTAACACTCTTTACTTTATTCTTAATTAATTTATTAATACCATCTGTTATTTCAAAATGTCCGCCATAGTTAACTGCTAAATTAATTATTAACTTATTATTATTTTTAGTTTTAAGTTCAGCATCTTTAATTAATTTTAAAACTTCTTTACTCATTCCCTGTTCTCTACCTATTATTCTAAACTTAAAACCTTTTTCATGAATTTGATCTAAGTCATTTAGTAAACCTGTTTTTAATAAATTCATTAGATAAGAAACTTCCTTTTTACTACGATTCCAATTCTCAGTAGAAAAAGCAAAAAAAGTCACTTCTTTAATCTGATGCTTATAACACCAATCAGCAACTTTAAAAACCCTATCATAACCTTTCTTATGACCTATTAAAGTAGGTAAACCTCTTTTTATAGCCCATCTTCTATTACCATCCATTATAAAGGCTAAATGATTTAATTTATTCTTAGACATAATTGATATATATTATATCACTTATTTACTAATAATAAAACAGTCTTAAATAATGATACTTATAACAGGTATTGACAAAATATACTATATATGCTATACTATATAGTATAATAAAAATAGAAATAATAATAGCACTTAAACAAGGAGACTATCATGAAAATGATATATGCTTTAATACCTCTACTATTAATTGCTTTAATATTAATAGTAAATATAGAACCTCAAGGAATGCCAAGAGAGAATGAAGAAGGCATTATTATTCAATGCATCCCAGAGCTGTTAAGTTATATTAACGATCCGCTAGTCCATGAAATATATGCAACTCACCCTGAAACTAAATCAATGTTAACAATTCGCATTGATAATGAATTTGATGAATATAGAGTTAATGACTGGGAAAAGATTAATGCTCTTGTTCAAAGAATCATGATAAGTTACAGCTTAAGAAGAGTTCCAATTCTACCAGAAGGAATAAAAGTCCTTACAGCTGATATAGGATCAGCAAAGGACATATTCCCAGATGTATATTTAGCTGATATGTCAGCTCAATAACTCCAAACCCTACTCTAAAAGCCGGACGCTCACGCGACGGCTTTTAACTTTAAATAAAAAATCCCTCGAATTTCAAGGGATTTAAGATAAAATGTTATCTACATAGATCCGAACTCTTATATTTCATTTTATGTAAAATGCTATCTTTTTGCATAATAATAAACTCTCTTAAGTGACGAATCTCTGAAAATGCTTTATTTATATCTTCTATTTGAGAAGCTCGAATTGCAATATTATAAATGAAAATACTTTTTAAATCATTAAGCTTATTTATAGCAGAGTCAAAGCGAGCCAACTCAAGATTTATTATAATTGAATTCAAGTAATTTGAATAAGGTTCAATTAATTTAGCAAGCTCGACTTGTTTAGAATCAGCTGAGTTTAGATTTTCAATCAATTGTTCAATCAATGAATATGCATGAGAACGACCCTCTGCTTTACAATTACGAAGTATCGTATCAATAACTTTAATCATCTTTTTCTCTAAAGCTACAATCTTATCATATGCCACAGAATCAAAATCTTTTGCCATTGTTATCTCCTTTTTTTAAATATCAATAACATAAATATATTTGCACATATATTAAATAAAGTCAATACTATCTACTCCTTACTCATTGACAAATATATTAAATTAATGTATTACTAATGTGGTACTTTAAAAGTAAGGAGGCCTCAAATGAATAAAATAATATATATTGCTTTTCTTGGATTTATTTGTAGTGCTATACTCTTAAACGTAGGAAATAGACCTATTCAAACTACCTCAAAAGGATTAGAAGTACAATATATAAATAAAGTATTTACCAATCCTTTTGATCCAAAAATCAAATATATAATCGTTTATTTAGAAAATGAATCTGCTTCAACTAACTGGCAGATTGAATTCAATCAAAATAACTATCATCATAGTGATAGTGTAATAATTAATGATTGGGTTGATGGATTTTTTCTAGATAATATACCAGATTCAACTATAACTAAAACTCAACTATAACTAGTGTTGTTAAAACAACGCTAGTTTTTTTAATTCAATTGATTCTTATAATTTTCAATATCTGAATAATATCTAGACATATTTTCTTCTTTAATAGCTTCACCTGGAGGTAATACTTCATACCTAGCATCTATCTTAGTACCATACTTTACCATTTCATAATGTAAATGAGGACCAGTTGATAGACCAGTTGATCCAACATAACCTATTATCTCACCTTGAACTACTTTTTGACCATACTTAACTATTATCCTGGACTGATGAGCATAGTTAGTTGAGTAAGTAGCATTATGTCTAATTTTAGTTAAATTACCATAGCCTCCACTATTCCAACCAGCAAACATAACTGTACCATCACCTACTGCTCTAATTGGGGTACCTGAGGCTGCTGCATAATCTAGAGCCCTGTGATTAGTACATAACTGATAATATGATAAACATCTAAGACCAGTAGTAAAACCAGATGATATATATTTATATTGTATAGGCGCTTTTAGAAACATCTTCTGTACTGAGTTGCCCTCAGGGTCGAAATATCCCTTATTCTCATCATGTTCTTCAAAATAGTATATTCTATGCTCAGTTCCAGCATTAACGTACAAGGAAGCGAGTATTTTACCTGGCATCACATATTCATTATCTCTATACCTTTCTTCATAAATAAACTTAAAAGTGTCACCTACACGTGGATCTATAGCAAAATCTATATTCCATTGATAAGCATCAGCTAAATCAATTATTACCCTAACATCAATATCATTATCTAAAGCTGTTTGATACATAGAAGTAATAAGTTCGCCTTCACTTGTTTTAATACGTATTTCATAAGGTATATCTTTTCTTTCAGCAACCCATTCATTACCTTCTAAAGTAACAAATAATTCTTCTTCAGTATCAATTTGATAGACAAGCTTTTTAAATTTATTAGATTCAATATCATAATACAGATCAAGAGATCTATCAGTTCTAATTTTAACTAAATCATATACTTCCTCTGAAGCTTTAAGTATTTGTGCAGTAACTGTACTTGGTACTCCATTATCACTCATTAAAGCGCCAAAGGTAGAGTTAGGTGTTATCTCTATACTCTCCAGTCTTTCAGTAATAATAGGTTCTTTAATATCTAAAGCATCATCACTTTTTAAATTAGATTGATTATTGAGTAATAAAAAAATAGCTATAGCTACTAGAAATATGATACTTATATATATTCTAATGTTTTTCATAAGGTTATGTTATTCTAGCATAAAACTAAAACAACACAAAGCATAAAGAAATCAAGATATAGATATATTTAATTTTACATCTAGGGCTTTAGTAATTTTATTTAAAAAAGATATGGTAGGGTTATATGAACCTTGTTCAAAACGAGAAATAGCTGATTGCTTAGTGCCAACCTTTTTAGCTAATTGTGCTTGTGTTAAACCTGATTTTATCCTCTTTTCAATTATTTTCTGAATAATAATAAACTCTGGTTCTAAATTATTATAAGCATTCTTAACTACCTTATCTTTTAAAATTTCTTTTTTAAAATTTGTATATTTTTTCATATATTTTAAGTATAACGTATATGTTATATTATGTCAACTCTTTTTTTCGAATATATGCTAAATTAATTTCTTTTTTAGGAATTTGATTACTTTTCTTTACTATCCCATGTAGGATTATTATATTGTTATTATAAAAAATATAGAATAATCTAACCTCTTGACTACCACGAATTCTTAATTCAAATAATCCTTTACCTAATGGTTTACTATGAGGTAATGGTAATTTATAATTAAATTCTTCTAATAAATCTAAAACTCGTAAGACTTTAGCTATAATTTCTTTATTTAATGATTTTATAAAATCGCTTATTTCTTTATCTATTAAAATGTCCATATAAATACAAAAAAGTCACATAATGTGACCCTTTATATATCTAACTTATCATAAAATGATAATCTGTCAAATTGGTACCGCCTAGGGGAATCGAACCCCTGTTACCGGAATGAGAATCCGGCGTCCTAGCCACTAGACGAAGGCGGCAAATATTATTGCCAATCAATAGTTTGTCTAACAAGTAACTCTTTTGCTTTATCCGGCTCAGCCATTAATTCTTTTGTAATTTGCTCCATCCTAGCACCCTGAGAACCTTTAATCAAGACTATATCATTCTCATGTAATCTATTTTGAATAAAAGTACCTGCTTCTTTATTTGTTGCAAAGTAAAATATATTATCTTCACTCATACCTTGTTCCTTAGCTCCACGCACTATGTCACGAGATCTTTCACCAACACATATTAATGTATCGATATTTGATTCAGATGCTTTAGCTCCTACTTCTTGATGCCCAGCTTCAGTATAACTACCTAGCTCTAACATTTCACCAAGTATAGCTATTTTTTTACCACTACCTCTTATAGCAACATCTTTTAATATATTTAAAGCAGCTTTTGAAGATATAGGTGATGAGTTATATGTATCATCTATTAATAATGTATTTTTAATTCCTTTCAGTAAATTAGTTCTACCTGGAGGTACTTTATATTTTCCAAAATCATCAATTAGCTCAAGTAGATTTACTTTTAAAGATATGCCAACAGCTAAAGCGGCTAGTGCTGCTTTAACTTGTATTGAACCTAAAACATTATTTAAAAATACAGGTATTACTTTACCATCAATTTCTAATTTAAATGAGGTACCAATATTATTTTCTTTAAATGATAATTTAATATCAGATGCTTTAAATGTAGAATCATCAGTTAAACCATAGGTAACAATTTTAGCTTTAGTCATGGTTTTCATTTTCATAACATTTGGATCATCACTATTTAGTATAGCTAAGTGACTTGTCTTTAAATGTTTTACTATTTCACCTTTTTCAGAAATAATATTTTCGAGTGTCTCGAAATATTCAAAATGAACTTTAGATACAGCAGTAACTACAGAAATATCACATGGTACCATATCAACTAAGTATTTAATATCCCCTACTTTATCTGCGCCCATTTCTAGTACTAGCATTTCTGGATAATCATTATCTTTTTTAATGATAAGCTTAAGTGCTTTAAAAAATATACCTAACCATTTAAATATATTACTATTTCCAGACTTAGAACCTATTATAGTTAGAGGTACACCTATTTCATTATTATAATTCTTTATATTACGTCTAACCATAAAATTACCTCTTAAAAGAGCATATATTGCTTCTTTAGTAGAAGTTTTACCTACTGACCCAGTTATACCAATAACTAAAGGACGATATTTCTTCAATATCTTAGTAGCTAACGTTTTAAGGATTTTAAATAGTATTTTCTTCATATAACTAATATATCATTAAATAAAAAAAGGACAAGTGCCTTTATTTTAGTTTTTGTTTTAGTATGAGTTTAATAAATTTAACATAAACTAAAAGAATCTATTAATTTACGACAAGTACAGCCATCACCTAATTGAAATATAGCTATTTTATTTGACATAAATTCAACAGGAAACTTAATAGTTTCACCTAGATTTTCAAATTCAAGACAACTAAGTGTTATATGCGGATTATAATTTTGATTGGAATATAAATCATAGAAATTATTTATTACCTTATTTGATGATTTACTTATCCCAGTTATGTCACCTTCTGCTAACATATCAGGAGACTCATATTTAATATATTTATCTGACACACTATTTATTATTTTCTGATGTAATTTTTGTACTTCATCAGTAATACCTATATTAATAATTACTCTTTTTCCATAATGTCTTTCTCTAATATCAAACTTTTCTAAATTTAAATGTAATGGTTTTTGATTATTAGAAACTTCTTTAACTATTTCAATAATATCAGCTATATCTTCTTCGCTACAGCAACCAATTGCTAAAGATATATGTGGTACTATATAATCTTTGCTAAGCTGAAATCTACCTTTGTCATGCTTAAAAGCTTCTTTATTTATATCAATACATAAATCAATTACTTCGTCAGATGGTAATAATACTATGCCTATTGCTTTATTCATAAGAAACTTATTTTAATTATATGCTGGGGGTACTTGTAAGTAATTAAGTAAAAACTGAGATATTTCACCAAATAATGGAGCAGCAGATGATGAAGCAAATTCAACGCTCTTTGGATGGTTTAATTTAATTAACATAACAAATTTAGGATCTTGAACAGGCGCAAAACCAACAAATGAATGAATTGACTTATCAATTGAGTATTTACCTGTTTCAGAATCAGCAACTTGAGCTGTACCAGTTTTACCAGCTATGTAATAACCATGAACACCTGCACGTTGTGCATGACCATATTTTACAACAGAGGCAAGCATAGCAGATAGGGTTTGAGCTGTTTGATTAGTTATTACTTGCCTGATCATAGTAGGGTCAGTTTTTTCTTGTCTGCCATCAGGATGAATTATTTCTTCAACAATATATGGCTTCATTAATTTACCTTGATTAGCAATAGCAGCAAATGAATTAATTACTTGAAGTGGTGTAGCTGTAATACCCTGTCCATATGAGGCTGTAGCCATAAATATTTCATTAGGGTAACTTAAATTCTTAATATCTCCATTTCTTTCTGTTTCTAAACGTATATCAGTTAAATCACCATAACCGAAATTATAGAAATAATTTTTAAAAATATCAGGTCCTATTTGACGTGCTGCATAAATAGCTCCAGTATTTAAAGACTCTTCTAAAACTTGTGTCATATTTTTAAGACCATGAGCTTCGCCATCAGAGTTATGAATTGTAAAACCAGATATTTCAACTGTACCTGTATCAATATATGTAGTAGCTGGAGTAACACCTCCTATATCTACTGCAGCAGCCATAGTAATACCTTTAATCATAGAACCTGGCTCATATGGTTCAAAAATAGCACGATTATTATATACTTCAATATTTTCTACTTCATTATAATTATTTGGATTAAAATCAGGATAATTACACATAGCCATAATAGCTCCAGTTTCAGGATCCATAATTATAACACTACCATCCTCTGCGCCATGCTTTAGAACTGTAGCTTCCAAAGCAGAACAAGCAAAGAATTGAATAGCTCTATCAATAGTTAAAACAATATTTGCTCCATTAACTTGATCTGCTTTAAGCCTACCACCAATTGGAATTAATCTACCAACAGCATCACGTTCAAATTCGTAAGTTCCTGATGAACCAGCAAGTTCATCTTGCCAATATCCTTCAATACCATATCTACCAACTAAATCATCACCTTGATAGCCCACAAAGCCAAGTACCTGAGAGCCAATGTTTTCTTCAGGATAAAATCTAAATACTTCTTCTTGAAAACGTATACCTTCAAGTTCAAGTGATTCTATCTCTAATTTCTTTAAATCATCTAACTTATGTTTTAAAGGCTCATAAATATCATCTTCTTTACTTAAACGATATAATAAGGTGTCTTCTTCCATTTCTAGAATAGGTGCTAAGAGCTTAGAATAAGCCAAAGGATTTTTAACTTGATTAGGAACAGCGTAAGCTAAAAAATATTTACGATTTAAAGCAACAGGATAAAGTACATCTTCCCCAGCTTCCCTGTCATGAATTAGAATAGTACCTCTTTCTGGATTTAATTTAGCCAGGGCTAAATGTTGTTCTTCAGCTAAAGCTAAGTACTTATTATGATTAATAACCTGCAAATTAAATAATTTTAAAATAGTAAGTGCAGTTAATAAAAAAAAGACTATACTAATGATAGTTAAACGATCTGCGGAAATAAGAAAAGATCTTGATTGTCCGTTATATTGATTCATGTAATTAAAGTTGTCTTAATCTTTTTTAGCTACAGGACCTTTAGGTAAAACATAATCAAAATTGTCAGCTAAAACCATATTCAATTGAGCTGAACTAATTTCTTTAATGCGTGGCAATGATTGTAACAAAGTAGCTCTACTTTGTAAATCACGATGCTCTTCTTTAAGCTCTTGAATTGCCATTTGCATTTTAGCAATTTCATAACCTTTGGTATTTACATCATTAACTACAACTAAATACGAGAGTAAACTAGTTAATAATAAACAGAATATTAAAATTCTGAAATTATTAATAAAACCTACTGCTCCTTTTGTATTCTTTAATTTTGAAAACAAAGAAAATTTTGTTTTAGTCATACTTTTTATTTTTGTTTATATTACTTCAAAAGCTCTTAATTTTGCACTCCTGCTACGTGGATTATTTTTAATCTCTAGAGTAGTCGGAGTAATTGGCTTTTTAGTAATTATTTTTACTTTTTTCTTTTTATTACATCTACAAACAGGTATTTCTACTGGGCAGATACATTCTTTTGCTTCATAGTTAATGAATTTTTTTACAATTCTATCTTCTAATGAATGAAAGGATATAACTACTACCCTAGCACCTGATGGTAAAATATTTAAAATATTTTCTAAACTATTTTCTAAAACTCCTAACTCATTATTTACAGCAATGCGTAATGCTTGAAAGATACGAGTAGCTGGATGAGTCTTAGAACGACCGGAGTAGCGGCTTCGATAAACTTGATTTACTATTGAGGTTAAATCCGAAGCCGCATCAAAAGGAGTTTCTTCTCGAAAGAGAATTATTTTATTAGCAATTTTAGTTGCTAATCGTTCTTCACCAAATTCTTTAAATATTTTTATTAAATCTTCCTTCTTATAATTATTTAAAATGTAATTTGCAGTTAGATCCGTATCAGGACCAAAACGCATATCTAGCGCTTCTTTTGATTGGTAACTAAAACCACGTGGTTCTTCAGGTTCCATTTGAGCTGACGATACGCCCAAATCAAGTAAAAGGCCATTAATGTGTAAATTATTTCTTTGTCCATTTTTATTTTTATTTAAATATTTATTTATGTTTTGATACGAGTCATTTATTAGAGTAACTCGTTTATTATATTTTTTTAACTTTTTACCTGCTTCTTCAATTGCTCTGGGATCTCTATCAAAGCCAATTAACTTACCTTGAGGTATAGTATTTTTTAATATTTCATAAGCATGTCCTCCTCCGCCAATAGTACCATCAATTACATTGTAATTACTTTCTAAATTTAAATACTTTAAAACTTCTTTAACTAAAACTGGTTTATGTATATACTTCATATTTTTAAACACCAAGTTCACCTAAAGCTTCAGCAATATTAGAACTATCTTTTTCAGTACTAGCTTTATACTTTTCCCAAGCCTTTTCTTCCCATATTTCCAAACGATTCATAAGACCAGTTACAATTACCTTTTTACTAAGTGAAGCAAATTTCTTTAAATAATCTGGCAAAATAATTCTACCTTGTTTATCGAGTGATACATCCATAGCTCCGGCTAACATTAATCTAGAAAAAGCACGAGTATTTGATTGACTAATAGGTAGCTTAGATAATTTTAAAGCTAATTCTTCCCATTCTTTTTTAGTATATAAAAAAAGGCAGTTATCTAAACCTTTAGTAACTACGCAACCTTTAGCTAATACTGCTCTAAATTTAGCAGGAACAGCTAACCTATTCTTTGAATCAATTGTATGCTGATATTCTCCGATGAACATAATTATTACTCAAAACCTCTATTTTAATTAAGTTATACCCAGTTCACAATGATTATCCCCACATTTATCCACTTTTAACCACTGTATGTACATAATACCCCACTAAGATATATTACGCAACCCCTTTTCACCACCAAAACTGTGAATAACTTAAGTTATGCCATTTTTTAAATAAAAAAACAACGTTTTAAATAATTAACGTTATTTTTTAAATAGTGTCTATTTAATTCCTAAAATTTCTTTAAATTCATTTATATTACGTGCTATATAATTTGGGTTTGCTTTTTTTATCTTTTCTTCATCTTGTAGCCCCCAGGTTACTGAAATAGATATTAAAGATAATTCATTACTTACATCTGCTTCATTGTCAGTATCCCCTACAAAAATTGTTTCTTTAGGAGCTAAGCCATATTTATCTATTATTCTCTTAACACCATTTAACTTATTATGCGCCCCAAACTCTATCTCAGTAAAAATATTTTCTAAATCAAAAGAAACTATTTCACTAGTAATGTTTACTAAAGGATCAGAACTTACTACAAACATATTCTTATTTAATCTCTTACATTCTTTTAAAACTTCAACTATACCTGAATATGAGTACGGATGATGCTCTTTAATAATTTCATTATAGTATTTCTTATATAACCTCTGCTCTTCTTTTAGAGATAAATCTGGTAAATATTTATTATAAAATAACATAAATGGTTGTATCCATTCTCTTCTAAACTCTTCAGAAGTAATTTCTGGGACATTAAAATGTTTAAATAACTTATTAGCAGTAAGTAATGTAGTCTCCCAATTATCATTAATTACTCCAGACCAATCAAATATTATATTTTTATATTCTTCTTTCATGTTATTTATATGATTCTTGATTAATTGAACGTAGAAATAATATCTCTACAATAACAGCAAATGCCATAATAACCAAAACATATTGTAATTGTTGAACAGCTAGACTACCAACAAAAAGTAATAATACATAACTTGAGCCTCTACCAAATAAGATACCAAACCATTCACGTATCACAATGTACTCTACTCTATGATGAGTGTAATCATCAATTTGATGTACTAAGTTTTCACTAATAACTCTTTTTGGAATTTGTAAAAATAGACTACCTAATTCTTTAACAATACCGAATATAATATATGTTAAAAGAATTGGAAAGCCAATTAAAGATAAAATAGAAACAAAAAATAACAAACCACCAATCGTTGCAAAATTCTTGTAATGTTTGTAATTAATATGCCTACCAAATAATACAGCCAAGAATGCAGAAATCAAAGCAAAAAAAGATAACCAGCCACCAAGTTCAAACTCATTTTGTAATATATCAAATATAAGTAATGGTAATAATATTCTTAACAATGCACCAGCACGACCAAAACCACCTAAAAAATAAACTATCATAGATTTTTGCAAGTCTTTATGCTTCATTATTTCTTTAATAGTTTTTCTTAGATGTAACTTAGTATGAGTACTTTTAGGCAATGGTATATTACCAATAAAAAATGATACTAAATATAGGAAAGAACCAAGTAAAAAAACATTACCATAACCATAATTATAAAAATTCTGAACAATTATATACCCACCAAGTATTGGTAATATTATTCCAATAACTGTACCAATAGCTTTTTCTGTACCAGTGTAATTACCACGATTAGATGTCTTAGTATAATCAAATCTAAAAATATGATAACTAATCCAATACATTCCATTAAAAAAACCAAAGCCCATAGCAATAGGTATTAAATGCTCTATAGCCCTGTCACCTAATAAAAAAATACTAAAGTATACTGAAGCACATCCTATTATCCCTAATTTTCTAGGAAAATGCATTACTCCCTTTTTTACTAAACTAGCAAATACAGTAAAAGAAAAAGTATGAATTAATAAATAAGTAATATAGAATGTAGCAACTAGATTAATGTCTTTAGTTTCAGACCAAATAAAAACACTCATAAATAAACCAAAAAATACTTTACCAGCTACAAAAAAACTATGAGCTGTTAATAATCTTTTTACATATGGTTGTGAAATACTATTCATTTTTTAGCTTTAGTTATATTAGGCTCCTTGCCATATTTAGGAATAACAGGTTTAAATTCTTTAGATATTTTAACTTGAGATATATCTTGATCTACTTTAAGCTCCATAACTGGAATATGTAAACTCCAAGCAAGAGCATTAGCTGTACTAACACCTATTCTAAGTGCAGAGAAAGCACCAGGTCCAGAAACTACATAAATAGCCTCTAACTTTTTTAAATCATGAACCACCTTATCAATCATTTTTAAAAGAAGTTCAGACTGTTTTAGATTCTCATTACTTATTTTCTCTTTAACAAGCTTGTTATCTAAAAAAAGTTTAACTTCAATTAAATCAGTTTTAGAGGTATTAATATATAATATCATACTTGAGTCTTACCTTCTTTAATTATAGTAACCCTGTAAATTGAATACATAAGAACTATTGCTCCTAACCACTGTACCCAAGACAAAACATTACCACGTATTACATATTCAAAAAGTATAGCAGACAAGGGAAAAGCAAGTTCACAAATTGTAGAAACAGAAGCTGTAACAAACTTTAATCCGTAGTAGTAAAAGAATAGAGCCAGACCACCTGAAGAAAAAACAATAATTAAAAAATAAAGTAATTGATGCAAAGTAATTTGATCAAAGTTGGATATATTGCCTGTACCTAAAACAACTAAAAACATTATTAAAGTAGTTACACCAAATCTAAGATAAACACCAACTCTAAAATTAATTTTTTGTAAAGCTCTTTTACTAAAAACTGTAGACGAAGCAAAAGAAAAAGAAGCTAAAAGTGAAAATAAAGCAGCTGCTATTATTTTCTCACCAGAACTAAGATTAGGTATGGCTAAGCCAAAAGTAACAAAGTAACCACCAATTATCGCTAAACCTGCCCAAACAAAGAATTTTTTTGGTAACTTCTCTTTTAAGACAAGCCAAGCAAGAAGTATAGCAAAGAGAGGCTGAAACTTCTGTAGAAGTATTACTACAGAAAGATTAACAAAATCTACGTAAAATAAAGCTTTAGTAATAGCCATAGTACCAATAGCTCCGCCAAATACAGCGATCCAAACAAAAGCACCCCAGTCCCCTTTTTTAAGCTTCTTAACTTCTTTAAACTCTTTAATTAAAAATGGAATTAAAATTAAAAAAGCTAAAGCATGTTCTACAAAAACAACAAGTGGTACTGGTAAAGCATACAAAGAAGGTCTTAGAACAATTCCATCTAAGCCCCAAAGTACAGCAGCTATTATTATAAATATCGGTGCGTATTTTTTCATAAGTATTTTTTAAACCAATTAATTGATAAATTAATTACTCTATCTAAATGTTTAGGGTTACTAAATCCATGATCAGCATTTTTAATAATAACTTGCTTCTTTTTACATTCAAGTAATTTAAAAATTGTGTAAGCGTCTTTTACCAAAACTCTTCTATCATTATCTCCATGGATGACTAATGTAGGACTCTCTATCTTGGAGATTAAGTATTTCCTTTTCAAATAGAGACGATCTTTAAAATAATGTTTAGTAATCTTAAAATTGGGTTTTGTGCCACTTGAACTGCTCAATAGCCAATAATCTTCTCCTTCTTCTACAACTCTCTTTTCCTTCTTATAACTATCTAAAACTTTAGAACCATCATAAAGACTAGCGACCGAAACAACAGACTTAAATTTATTTGATAAACTACTAGCTAATATTAAAGCAGTAAAACCTCCCATACTATGACCAGCCATACCAAGTCTCTTCATATCAATTTGAGGAAACTTTCCTAAAATTTTTAAAGCTTTCTTAATATCTCTTAAAAATTGTGATACTAATACTTCCTTATAACCCCCTTCGCTTGGTTTATGTCCAGAAAAAGTAAATCTTAAAACAGCTATTTTCTCTTTCACTAATTCAGGTGCCATTCTTTTTATCATTCTTGATTCATGACTGCCTTTAAAGCCATGACACAATATTACTACAGGAAAAGGTCCTTTACCGTGAGGTATGTGTAAAACGCCAACTAAACGTTGGCCTCTAGAATTTTTAAAACTTACCTTCTTATTCATTAATTTTTAATTTATTAACCAAAACTATTTTTTTACTATTTAATATTGAATATAAGAACTTATCAGTTACATTTCTTCTTAAATTATATTCTTGCATTGTAAAATAAGTATAGCGTATATCCATACGATAAACTTTTTTAAGCTCAGAAATAAACTTTTCCATATTATCTCTACTAACCTTACCAATAAATAAAACATCAGTTGAAACTTGTTCCTCGTCGGTAAACATACCAGTTAAAGTTAAGAATTTAACGCCTGGTATTTTTTTAGCTTTTTCACCAAGTTTTCTTTCAGCAAGTACTTTAGATTTATCAATTAAAGATTTCAATTCATTTAATATAGGGAACTCTGGATTGATAAAATAATACTTTTTTTGATCTTCTTGCTTAGAAATAAGTAAACCAAATTTTTCTAAGTTTTCTAACTCGCGTCTTACAGAATGAATCCTCTCATTAATAGTACGACAGATCTCACGTACATAAAAAGCCTCTTTTATATTCTCTAAAAAGAGGTGTAAAAGCTTAGTTCTAGTACGTGAACCAAATAGTTGTTCAAGCATTTTTACCTAATTAATTGCTTAAATTCAGGTCTTACCAAACTAACCTAAATATAGTATAATCATTTTAGTTGATTCTTTCAAGACATGGCATATAAAATAGCATATTTGAATATACATGATCCTCATCACAGTAAAAAAACTGGAGAGATTTTAATACAACCAGCTAGTGAACAAAATGAGTCAGATTTATTTGTTTTAACGGAAATAGATTCAAATAATCAAGAAGATAATCAATTTATTGAAGAGCTCTTAAGAAGTGCTCTTTTAGAATATCAAAGTAATGAACCATTTAATGGAGAAAAATTACTTGAAGTAATCTTACAAAAATTAAATGTAGAAATACCAATTATAATGCCTAAAAAAAAGAATTGGTTAGAATCAATGCATTGCTTTGTAGGTGTTTATTATAAAGATAATCTTTACTTCTCTACTTTTGGTAAAGTAAAAATATATTTAATAAAAGATGCTTTAATTAAAAAAATATCAAATAAAGCGCCTGAAGAAGAAAAAGAAGTTTTTGCCTATACTCTGTCAGGTGAAGTTAAAGAGAAAGATAAATTATTAATAACCACAGAGAGTTTAACAAACTATATTTCTCTAGATAAAGTAAAAAAAATAATTTCAACTCTACCACCTAAAAGTAGTATTGCTCATTTTAATAATATTTTAGATTCATCACCTCCTGAAGTATCATTTTTTTCTATGATTATTCAATCAACAACTAGAAATCAAGAAATAGAAGAATTAAATCAAAGAAATGTTAAATTAACAACACCAACTACTTCAAGAAATTCAATTGATGAGCTACTTAAAGTAGAAAGAGATACTGAAAAAATACTTACTCCACCTTCTTTCTTTGAAAATATTAAAGATAGTTTAAAAGAAAAACTAACTCCGAAAAAAGAAAAAAATGAATTAAAAAAACACTTAGAGTATGGGCCAAGTAGAAATATTTTTAAAAGATTTACTCGCCTTACTAAACAAGTGCTGCCTCAACAAATACCTACTCAAAAATTAAGTTTTAGATTCAATGACTACATAAATCATAAAGTAACAAAATTTAAAAAGTTATCTAAATTAAATAGAACTTTAATTATAATAATAATAGTATTACTACTCCTCTTCTCTCAGAATTTAATCTGGCAATCAAGACAACAATCAAAAATTAAAGATAATGAAACGTATGAACAACTATTAGGCGAATTAATAAATAAACAAAATGGTATTGAAGCTTCACTTATATATAACGATACAGTAAGGGCTAAACAACTCTTACAAGAAATATATGATATATTAAATGACTTACCTAAAGATTCAAAAGATAGAATTGCTAAACATAATGAAATAAATGAATCAATTCAAGTAATCTATGAAAGAATTTGGAAAGTAAATAATATTGAAGAACCACTATCACTTATTAATTTTAAAGAATTAAATCCAGGAGTAAATATTACTAACATAGAAATAAGAGATAATAAATTATATGGCTTTAATAATTTAAATAAGCTCTATGGTTTAGATTTAGAAAATAATGAAAAAATAGTAATTGATGATTTTAATCTAGGTTTAAAAGATACACAGTTATTTAATAAGAATAATATAATAATTGGCTATGATTTAAATAAAAATTTCTTTAGCATTCAAGATAATGAATCATCTGGTATAAATGCTAGTGTACCAGCTAATCTACTAAATATAGATGATCTTACTTTTTACTTAGATAAGATGTATTTATTAAATAAAGAAAATAATCAAATAGTTAGATTAACAAGTAATGGAGATAATTTTGTATCCCAAAGAAATTGGCTAAAAGATGATACAGATATAAGTACAGCTAAAGCAATTACAGTCGATGGCTTACTTTATGTATTAATGGAAAACGGAGAAATAAAAAAATTATCTGGTGGTAATAAAAGAGACTTCCCGCAAGTAATAGTAGAACCAGCTTTAAATAAACCAAGTGACATTACTACTACAGAAAACTCAGATAACTTATACATTTTAGATGAAGAAAATAAAAGAATCGTAGTAATAAATAAAGAGTCAGGTGAACTAGCTAATCAATACTATTCAGATAAGTTTAACGAATTAAAAGATTTTATACTAGATTATGATAATAATAAGATATATATTTTAAATGATAACCAAGTCTTTGTAATAGCTATATAAATAAAATATTATATGAATATAGAATATGAAATAACTTTCCCAAATATTAATAAAGCAGATATCAGGAAAAGATTAAAAAAAGCTAAAGCTAAGTTAATAAGAAAAACTTTTTTACAAAAAAGACATACATATAATTTACCAAATGGTCATAGAGTTAAACATGGCTGGGCACGTGTAAGAAATGACGGTGGTCAAATTACTCTGAGCATTAAAATGATAACGGGTAAAAAAATAAGTGATCAAAAAGAAATTTGTTTAAATGTTGATAATTATGATGATGCAAATCAAATATTACAAATACTCGGATGTAAACAAAAAGCCTACCAAGAAACTAAAAGAGAATTATGGAAATTAGGCTCTACAGAAATAACTATAGATGAATGGCCTTTCTTAGAACCTTTTATAGAAATAGAAGGTAAATCAAAAAAGAAAGTAAAAGAAGTAGTAACTAAACTAGATTTTAATTATAATGAAGGAATAATTGGCGCCGTAGACGAATTATATGCTAAGAAATATAATATATCTAAATATAGAATAAATAATAAAACACCAAAGATAGTATTTAAAATGAAAAATCCATTTATTTAATACAATAATATGAAAACAATACTAGTAGATGCAATTAATACTTTTGTAATAAAAGAAGTAGGAATATTTAATGAAATGCACCAAATGCTTGAAGAATATCCAAATAAAAAAATTATTTTAACTTCTGCAAATGATGAACAAGTGAAAATGTTTAAACTTGATAATATGCCTTATGAAATATTTACTTTAAAACATGAACCAGAAAAAACCGATCCAAATTATTATAAAACAATGTTAAGTAACTTTAATCTTAATGCTCAGGATGTAATTTATTTCGAACATAATAAAGAAGCAGTAGAAAGTGCAAAATCAGTAGGTATTAAGACATTTCATTATAATAAAGATACTAAAGATTTAACTACATTAAAAAAATTTATTGATAAAGAACTATAATAATCTGAATTAAATAATACTATTATGAAATATAATAAACTCATAAGAGATAAAATACCTGAAATAATAAAAAAGAGCGGCTTAAAATCTGTTACTCATATTGCTGACGATAAAGAATATAAGCAAAAATTAAGAGCTAAACTTCAAGAAGAAGTTGATGAATTTTTGGAAGAATCAAATGAAGAAGAACTTGCTGATATCTTAGAAGTTATTAATGCACTTTGTGATCTATATAAGTTTGATAAAAATAATGTAGAACAAATTAGAAAAGAAAAAGCTGAAAAACGAGGTAGCTTTCAAGAAAGGATAATTCTTGAGGAAACTAAAAAATAAATAACTTGAAAGATGATTAACCTTGTGCAAAAAAAATTAAAAGCAAATATTTGGAAATATTTTTTAAATAATTTAACAAACAGAAGAAGTTATTTACCTATTCTGTCAATTTATTTTCTATCTCTACCAAATACTGTTGCTCATCAAATAGGTATATATACTGGTATTGGCTGGTTAGTAGGATTTTTACTAGAAATTCCATCTGGTTATTTATCAGATATAATTGGTCATAAAAAAACGTTAGTTTTAGCTAAATTTTCTATGCTATTTTCAACGCTTTTTTTTGTTTTTAGTAATTCAATATTATTTTTTATATTAGGCTCAATTTTTATGGCTTTTGGCTTTGCTTTTACATCAGGAACAGATGGAGCCTTTTTACATAATACACTTGTCAGCTTAAAAAGAGAGAAAGATTATGCAAATATCAAAGGCAAAATTAGTGCTAAAGTTTCATTAATCTCTGCTGGTATGATTCTATTGCTACCAATACTAACAAAAATTTCTTTAACAATGCCTATTAAGGCATATTTAATTTTTGATATTATTGGTATTGTAGTTGCTTTTTCTCTGTTCTCACCTACAGTAGAATATAGCGCAAAAGATGAAAAAGGAGAAAAACTATTATCACAATTAAAAAGATTTAAAGGTACAGGATTTTATACTACTTCATTATTCTTAGGTATCATTGGCGCTTTTATTCTGGTGATTTCTCCATTCAAGGAACTTTTTGTAGAATCCTTAGGCCTTCCTATAGTCTATATTGGTTCAATAATGGCTTTGTCAAGATTAATTTGGTTTATTGTAGGACATAATCTATCTATAATAAAAAAGATACAGATTAAAAAATTACTATTCTACGAAATATTTTTCTTTTCTGGTTTAATTATAATAAGCTCACAATCAAAAAATCCTTATCTTGCAGGCATATTAATAGCTATAATGATTGGATATTATTTTGGCAGAAGCCCAATATTTGATGAATATTACCTTAATAATTTTTTGATTAATAAAAGATACAAAGCTACTATGCTTTCTACTAAGCAATTAATTAGCAAATTACTTAGCTCAGGTCTTGTCTTAGCCACAGGTATAGTTATGACCATATCCTTTAACTTAGGATTTCTTATCTCTGGTATATCTATGCTAATTATGCTATTAATAATTTACCCATTCTTAAAAAAATATATTAAATAAAATCTATATGACAAAAATATTTAAAATACTATCAGAGGAACATCAAAACATATTAAAAGTAATAAATGACTTACTCAAAGAATGTGATACTCTAGAATCTAAAAATGAACTCAATTTAGAATTCTTTAATAAGACAATTGATTTTATAATAAATTATGCAGATAAATTTCATCATGCTAAAGAAGAAGATATATTATTTATTGAATTAAATAAAGAAGGTGTTCAAATGCCTTGCAACCCAATAGAACAAATGCTACACGAACATGAACTGGGCAGAAACTATATAAATGAATTAAAGAAGCAAATTGATGAAAATAATATAGAAAAAATAATTGAAAATTCAAGAGGTTATGCAAGCCTTCTTCAAGAACATATATATAAAGAAGATAATATCCTCTACCCTATGGCTGAGGAAGCATTAAGTGAAGATACTAAAAATAAAATATTAAATAAATTTAATGAAATAGAAAATAAATTATAATTAATTAAATAATAATATGAAAACTAAAGATATATTAAAAATATCATCGTTCCCAGTACTTATCGGATCATTATGTTGCCTAGGTCCAATTATACTTGTAGCTTTAGGTTTAAGTACTGTTACCTTTGCTGCTTCACTTACTGATACTTTCTATGGAGAATATAGATGGGTATTTAGAATAGTAGCTCTTATTTTGTTAACAATTTCAGTTATATTCTATCTTAGACGTTCAAAAGATATATGTACTATAGATCAAGCAAAAAGAAGAAGAAATGAAATTATAAACATAGTAGCAATTGTTTTAATTACAGCTGTACTCGGCTATATCTTCTTTCTTTATGTAGTAGTTCATTATATTGGTGTATGGTTTAATATTTGGCAATAAATTATATATAACGACTGAATTAAGTAATACTTTTTTTTATTTATTAAAAATAACAATGGAAACATTTATACAAGCACTTATTATGTCATTTAGGGAAGGTTTAGAAGCCTTTTTAATAATTACTATAATATTGAAATTCCTAGACAAAACAAATAGCGCTAATTTTAAAAAAGATGTTTGGAATGGAACTATTATGGGAGTAATAATTTCTTTAATTTTAGGAATTACTTTAATGATATTATCCTCATTTATTGGCGGTCTTAGTACCACGGCTAAACTTTGGGAAAGTATTGCTGGTTTTATAGCTGTAATTCTAATTACAACTTTCATTGTTTGGATGATAAAAAACGGCAGTAAGATTAAAAATCATGTTGAAAATAAAACAGCTCTTAATCTATCAAAAAAAGGAATATTCCTTTTAGCTTTATTTATGATAACCAGAGAAGGTGCAGAAATTGCTTTATTCTCATTTGCTGGAAAATATTCTATAACGCCTATTATCTTAGGAATATTATTATCTATTGGTGTTGTTATGTTAATTCACTATTCACTGATAAAAATAAAGTTAAAGACAATTCTATTTATTACACTCGCCTATCTTATACTTCAGGCTGGATTCTTATCAGGATACAGTATTCATGAAGGATTATCTGCTGCAAAAAGTTTAAATGTATTAAATGAGAATAACCCAATATTTTTAAAAGCTTTTGATTTATCAGATACAATATTCTATCATAAAGAAGGAGCTGTAGGTTTACCTTTATATGTAGTATTTGGCTGGTATTCAAAGCCAGAGTGGATTCAACTAATATTACAATACAGCTATATATTACTATTTTTCAGTTATTGGTATAAAAAAAATAAATAATATGGATTATAATATAATTAGATCAATAATATTCTTAATAGCTGGTTTAGTATCAATTATTTTTTCAAAGCAGCTTAATAATTTTAAAAATAAAATACTCTTAAAACTAAATCAAGAAAATAAAATAAAAGATGAAACAAAGCAATATTATTATTTAGGCATTTTGTTTATAATAATCGCAATAATATTATTTATATACTCATTAAATAATTAAATTAAATAAAAAAAGAAGAGTTAATTAACTCTTCTTTTTTGTATATCTTATATTTTACTTTAAAGTAACTTGAGCACCTGCTTCTTCTAATGTTTTCTTCATAGCTTCTGCATCAGCTTTCTTTACAGCTTCTTTAATAACCTTAGGAGCACTATCTACTAAATCTTTAGCTTCTTTTAAGCCAAGTTCAGTAGCAGCTCTAACAGCTTTAATTACACCAATCTTATTATCACCAATACCAGTAAGCTCTACATCAAAACTATCTTTTTCTTCGGCAGCACCAGCATCACCAGCAACACCAGGAGCAGCAGCTACAGCCATAGGAGCAGCAGCACTAACACCAAATTTATCTTCTAAAAGTGAAACTAATTCAGATAGATCAAGTACTGACATTTTTTCAATCTCTTCAACTAGAGATTTGAATTTGCTAGGTACTTTTACTTCTTTAGTTTCTTCTTTTGTGTCCTTTGGAGTTTCCTCTTTTTTAGGTTCTTCCTTAGGAGCTTCGGTCTTTTTTTCTTCGTCTGTCATATGTTTTTATAATTTAATTATTAATATATTAATTTTTAGTATCTTTAACTGCATTTAAAACGTTTACTAGGTTTCTAATATTGCCACCTAAAACATTTACAAAACTAGATATTGGAGCTTTTATAGTACCAACAGTTTTAGCAATAAGTTCAATTCTAGATGGTAATAATGCAAGCTCTTTAACTTTATCAACATTAATCTGTTCTTGTTCTAAGAAACCACCGTGAATTTGTAATTCTTCATGATCTTTAGAAAAATTATTTAATATTTTTGCAGGAGCTACTTCATCTTCTGTACCAAAAGCAACGGCTACGTTACCTTCCCATTCAGCCATATCTATTTCTGCAAACTTACTTTGCTTTAAAGCTTCTTTAATAAAAGTCTTTTTTGATGCTTGATAGTTTACTTTCTCTTCTCTTAGATTCTTTCTAAGTTCCTGAGCATTAGCTACGCTTAAACCTTTAAACGATGTAAAAACTACTGATTTTGAATTACTTAAATTATCAGTTAAGCTTTTTACTTCTTGTTCCTTTTGTTTTCTTGTTTTTGCCATATTTATATATATTTAAAAAATCTGCGTTACCACAGATAATTTAGCTAAAGTTAGCTAATTTTTTAACCTACGTAAGATTTATATCATGTTGATACCTACGGTCTGTGGTAATAATTTATATTAGTATATCAAATTATATTGATAAGTCAAGCCTATTTCATTGTTATATAGTCTATTTGTATAACTATGACCTCTTCATGAGCATAATCGCTAAATACGTCGTTCATGAAATAGATTACAGAATAACCAAAAACTACTATTAATAATAGGGCTAGTACTGGTGAAACTTTTTGTTTAAAAAAATTCTTCATAAATATATGATACTTTATATTAATAAACTTTTCAACTATTAAGAAAAACTTTTAATCCAGTTATCAAAAATCTCTCGTATTTCTTTTAAATGCTCTACCTCTTTAAAAGTATGTGGAGCTCCCTCAATTAAATGAATTTCTTTATTATCACCTGGAATTGCTTTAAATAAAATTTGTTGATGTTTTAATGGTGTACTAGCATCTTTTGTACCAACAATTAAGAGTACTGGCATAGTTAATTTATGAGTCTCAGGTATTAAATCATATTTTAATCTATCTGATATATGACTCCATTTTAGTTTCTTCATTAAACCAGGCTTAGAGCTACTCTCTTTAATTCTATAGCCTGTTTTCTTCCACTCATCAAAATGTTCTTTATCTTTGGTTTCTAAACTAAGTTTTCCAGAAACAACACTAGAAATTGGAGCTAAAGCTTTTACATTTTCCGGATACTTTTGAGCATAGAGTGAGATACAAATTCCACCCAAACTATGCCCTGCCAAACAAAATGGCTCTTGATACCATTCTTGATTTTTAGCCCATTCAATTACATCCTCTAAATCTTCATAATAATTACTTATCGTAGCATCTTCATAATTACCATCACTTTCACCAAATGTATTAGTAGTATCAAATCTAATAACTGAGTAGTTATTATCTAAAAAAGCCTTAGCAAATACTTCAACATGAGGCTGCTCTTTGTAACCCCCAAGACCATGCATTACAAAAGCTAAACCTTTTTGATCCGGAGCTATCTCAAGAAGTACCACTATACCTTGTCCTTTACGATTTTTGATTATAACTTTTTCTAATTTCATAAAGCTAATCTAAATAAATTGCCTTATTTGTTAAATGTTGATCGTAATTCTCTGAATATATTACTTCTCCTTCAATAGTTGTTAAAAAATAGTAATATGGATTAACTACCGGCTCAATAACTGCCATAATTGCATTTAAACCAGGTGAAGCTATTGGTCCAGGAGGAAGATCCTTGTACCTATATGTATTATATGGATTATCAATTTCTAAATCATTATATGATGGCTGTACTAAACCTTTACCTGTTATGTAATTAACTGTAGCGTCTGATTGCAAAGCAATGCCAGCTTCTAAACGTTTACTAAATATATCAGATACCATTTTCATATCATATGGTATTCTAACCTCTTTTTCAATAATTGAGGCTAAGGTTAAAGTATCGTAAACACTATTACCTGAAAAATGTATTCTTTCAATATTACCTAAAGTTACGCGCTTCTCAAAGTTATCTAACATCTTCTTTACTAAATCAATTACATTAGAATTCTTATATACTCTATATGTATCTGGAAACAAATAGCCTTCTAAACTAACCCCATATGGTTTATCATCTAAAAATGAATAATTATCTACTAAATCATGTTTAGGATTATTTACAAACTCAATAAATTCATCAGATTTTACTAAATTTTCTTTTTCTAAATATTCAGCTATCTCATAAACATTCCAACCTTCTATTATAGTTATAACTTGTTCTGAGCCTCCAGGCTTAATCATAGTAGTAATTATTTCCTTGATACTCATGGAAGGAGATATTTGATGAGCTCCAGCTTTAAAATTACGTTCATAACCTTTTAACCAAACATATACTTCAAAATAGAATTGATTATTTATTAAATCTTTCTGATACAGCTCTAAACTAATTCTATTTACTCCCCAACCTTGTTCTACTTCAAATTCATACATAGCAGTATCACTTGAGGCATTTGAAGTAAATTGATAATTAGTATATACCCAACCTAAAAATAATACTACGATAACTATTAAGATAACTCTTTTACTTATTTTAATCATAATTATTTATATATTTAGCAAATCTTTCTGGTTCAAGCATTGGCATATTATGCGAAGCTCCCTCTATTTCAACCAGTTTGATATTTTTAAACTTTTTAATTAATCTTTCTTTATATCTATCACTTAATATATGATCCTCTTCACCCCATAATAGTATAAATTCTTTATCTACTCTCTCTATAACATCGCTTATTTCTAAGTCTTTTATTATCTTTAAAGCTATTAATTGATCGGTAAATGTAGGAAAAAAGAAATTTTTAAAATAGCTTGGTATTAATTTATATAATTTTCTATCTACTCTTAACTTTCCTTGAATATATTCAATCAGTACTTTATCTGGAGCAATACCAATTGTGTTAGCTAAATATACTTTTTCAAAAATATTTGGATTATTATCTACTAAGCTAATAGCAATAGCTCCCCCAAATGAATGACCAATTAGAATGATATTATTTAAATTTAATTTATTTATAAACTCTTCCATTACTTGTATATAATCTTCGTACTTCCAGTTCTTTATGATCTGACCTGATTTACCATCACCCGGTGTATCAATAATATATACTTTATAATTCTCTGATAAAAACTCTCCTACTTTACGATTCATCTCAGCGGTTATCGCCCAACCAGGGATATGAAGCAAAGGTTTACCAGATCCACCAGTTAAATAATGTATTTTAATTCCACGTATTTCAATATATTTACTTACAAGTTTCATTATAGATATTTTTTAAAATCTTTTTTACTTAAAAGCTCAACCATTTTTTTAACATCTTGTGCTTTATCTTTCTGACAAACAAGTGTTACTTTATCTGTTTCTACAATTATGGAATTATTAATACCAATAGTACTAACTAGTTTATCAGTATAATTAAATATGAGATTACCCTGACTATCTATTTGTAAATATTTACCTTGAATAACATTATCATTCTTTTTAACAGATAACATATCATAAATAGTTTGCCAGTGACCGATATCAGACCAACCAATATCAATTGGCATACATATTAAATTATTTGCTTTCTCCATAATACCATAATCTATACTAATAGCTTTAATCTTTTTAAACTCTTTATTCAACAGACTAGGTTTATTTTGAATTTTTTTCAAGATTTTGTACTGAACAAATAAGTTGCTCTTGAAATTATTTAACATAGTATCTGCTCTAAAAACAAAATATGCAGGATTCCATAAGTAATTTCTATTTTTTAAATATCTTTTAGCTGTATTTAATTTTGGTTTTTCAGTAAATGAATCAACTTCATATACTTTATCTGCATTAAATTTTTTAAATGTTTTTTTCAATTTAATATAACCATAACCTGTTTCAGGATATGTAGGTTTAATACCAAGTAATAAAATATTATCAGGATTCTTTTTAATAACACCTTCGGCTACTTTTAATTTAGATATAAACTTCTTAACATTTTTAATATAATGATCACTATTTATTGTAACTATAATTTCTTTAGGATTTTTCTTAGAAATTAAAGCCGTTGCTAATCCTATAGCAGCCGCTGTATTTCTTCTGACTGGTTCAATAATTAACTGACTACTTTTAATATTAGGTAATTGTTTTCTAATATGAACTAAATGTTCTTTAGAAGTAGCGATAAAAATATCAGAAGACTTAAAACCTGAACTCATTCTTTTATATGTCTTCTGTAATAAAGTTTCATTACCTATTAAAGGTATTAATTGTTTTGGTGACTTTTGGCTTGATAATGGCCACAATCTTTTACCAAAACCACCTGCTAAAATTAATATTTTCATATATGTATTTAATAATACTTAAACTGATTTTATCAAACCTGATTAGTCTTGGCAAACGCGCTTGACTTTTAGTAAATTCTATGCTATACTGTATAGGTAAGGCTAAGAAGTAAAGCCTATTTTTTGTGCCCAAATTACTTATTCCTTACCAAAAATAAAAAATAAAAACAAAATAAAATGTCTACTCAGCTTATTGCTTGGTTTCTAAACTTATTTAGATATTCCAGGCTAAAACTAGCTTTTAGTAGTTCACTTATCATCACTCTCTCTTGGTTATTTATAGCTTTCACTGTACCAGAGGCAAGTTCTCATGAATTAAACATGATAAAGGCAAATAAACTAATTGAACTTACTAATGAGCAAAGGATAATATATGATTTACCAGAATTACATATTAATCCTGAATTAACTAGAGCAGCTTTTAATAAAGCGCAAGATCTTTTAAACAATGAATATTTTTCACATAACTCCCCTCAAGGAAAAAAATTCTCCCAATGGGTTAAAGATGTAGAATATAACTACAACATTGTGGGAGAAAATCTAGCTATGGGCTTTGTCTCAGAAGAAGCTATTGTAAAAGCTTGGATGACAAGCCAAGATCATAGAGATAATATTTTAAAAAACAAATATAGAGAAATAGGTATAGCAGTTTTAGAAGGAGAATTTGAAGGCAAGCAAACTAAAATGGTTGTTCAAATATTTGGAGCTTCAGATAATTTAAGAATCAGTGAATTATACCTACCCTATAACTTATTAAAAGATATAGACAAAGTACAAAGCTATGGCTAAAATAATACGATAGATAGCAAATGGAATTAAAGAATGATTAGTTAAGAATTTTAATAAGTACTTAATTACAAAATAACCGATAAGAGCAGCGCTTGCTGCTCCTAAAATAAAAACAAAAATAAAAGCCCAAGAAAAGTCACTTAATGAAAATTGAGTGACTTTTCGTATATTAGCACCCAAGATAATTGGGATAGATAATAAGAAAGAAAAACGAGCTGAAGTTACGCGATCAAAATTTTTGTACATGGCAGCAACTATAGTAATCCCCGATCTAGACATGCCAGGTATAAAAGCAAGTACCTGAGCTAAACCAATTAAAACTGAATCTGCTACTGTCATAGTTTCAATGCTCCTAATTTTTTTACTAAACTTTTCAGCCAAGATAAATAAAATAGCACCAACAACTAGCATTATAATAACCCAAGAAATATTTCTAAAATAGTTTTCAATTAAATCATTAAAATAATACCCAACAGAAGCTGCAGGTACTGTTCCAATAATAATTAACCAACTAAGTCTTTGATATGAATCAGATACTAAATTTCTTCTAAAAATTGAATTAAAAAAGCCTTTGACTAGTTTAACAACATCTTGCCAAAAATAAATAATAACTGCTAGCAACGTACCTCCGTGTAATATAACATCAAAGGTAATACTATTTAATAATTCTGACTTAATTACTTCATGAAAAATTATTAAATGTCCTGAACTAGAGATCGGTAAAAATTCAGTCAAAGACTGAATAGCTCCAAAGATGATTGAATTAATATATTCCATAGGCTATAATAATTATATACTAATTAAAT
Organism: bacterium; assembly: GCA_018672055.1. GTDB lineage: Bacteria > Patescibacteriota > Patescibacteriia > UBA1558 > UBA10009 > JABHGM01. The sequence goes on from JABHGM010000001.1 coordinate 805,954, forward strand.
AAAAAATAAAACATGTATAAAGTATTTCTCTATCCATTAATTATCGCAGTTTTAGTCCATTTAATTAAAATGCTTATTGATATTACTAAAAAACGCTTTTCTTGGTCTCATTTATGGGGTTATGGTGGTATGCCATCTTCTCATGCAGCCCTTGTTGCTTCTCTAGCAACAGCTGTTTACTTATATGAAGGCGTTAGTGTTGCTTTTGGCATAGCCGTTGTATTTGCTCTGGTTATTATAAGAGACGCACTTGGCTTAAGAAGCTATCTATCAGAACACTCTAGAATATTAAATAAGCTAATTAAAGATCTTCCAGATGAAGAAGAGTATAAATACCCTCATTTAGAAGAAAGGATTGCACATACTTCTTTTCAACTATTTGTAGGAGCTATACTTGGTATAGTTATTACCTTCCTCTTATTCTAATATAAATATATAAAACAACGTAATTTAAATATGTTGTTTTATTATTGACAAAATACTAAATATTTACTATGATACCGTATTAACTAAATTAGTTAATTTGCACAAAAACAATAAAGGGAGAATCTTAATGAAATTTATAACAATCCTAATAACATGTATTGTAATGTCTTTAGCAATTGGCCAAGATACAACTCTTGACTATTACGACCAAATCAAAATAATAGTTAAAGATAATCCTGAAACGGAAGTGGAAAAAACATATTACTATGGTGAAACATATCCTGCCAATGAAGTAGTATATAGACTACTCAGTAATGACTTTAAAATCACCATAGCAAAATATTCAAGTGAAACCACATTAATTATCGCAGATCAGCATGACAATATATTGCTATATGACAAAAATTCCAATGGTATAATTGATGAAGATGATGTTATTATGACTTATGAACAATCTTGGATGACTGCTCATGCAACTTTAGAACCTTGTTACTTAGGACATATGGGTAAATACATGCAAAGAGGATATACAATTACTGATGTAGAGTACCCTGTAAAGGAAATATATCCCTTCATTTTTTTTCAAGATGGTGGCTATGAACTTGGACGTAAAGATACATACATCTTTACCAATACAATGATCATACCGCCTCCTTTAGAAATGATAAAGACATTACTGAAATCAGTAATCAAATCATCTTCGTAGTTAACACTACAACAAAAGGAAAGACCTAGTCTTTCCTTTTTTTAATTGACAAAATACTAAATGCATACTAAAATGCCATATTAACTAAATTAGTTAATTTGTACAAAAACAATAAAGGAAAATCTAATGAAATATATAGTAACCCTACTAACATGTATTATCATGTCTTCAGCAATCAGCCAAGACATAATATATAATCAAGTTGATGATTTATATAATCAAGCCAAAATAATGGTTGTAAATAACCCCAAAACAGAAGTGGAAAACACATATCACTATAACGAAACATATCCTACTAATGAAGTAAGCTACAAACTAATTAATAATGACTTTCAAATTATCATCACTGATTGGTTATTGGAGACTAAATTAATTATTTTAGATCAGTATGGCGAAATACTTTTATTCGACGAAAATTTCAACGGAAAGATTGATGAAAATGATAATATTATGGCTCATGATAAAAATACAAGTAGCGAATACTATTATCAAGGATATATGGGTAAAAACAAACGATACTATGCAATTAATAATAAAGAATACCCTATAAATGATATATACCCTTTCTTCGCAATTAGAATTGATAATCACGATAAAAGTCGTAGACATGTATATGTCTTTACCGATACAAGGGTGATACCACCTCCTTTAGAAATGATTACATCATTACTGAAATCAGTAATCAAATCATTTTTGTAGCACAAGCTACAACAAAAGGAAAGACCTAGTCTTTCCTTTTGTTGTAGCTTGACATATGTAAAAAAAATGATATAATGCTCTAACAATTTAATTAATATTAATACAATATATGTCTAAGAAAATTATAGGAATAATGCTAGTTATTGGTATATTTAGCACTCTATTAACTGGTTGCGGAAATAAAAATGCAAATGATGTAAATGCTTCTCCTGAAGTAAAATTACCCGAAGTTAAAACACAAATTACTCAAAAAACAAACTTAATAGAAACTAACCTATTATTAACAGGTACTATTAAACCAGCAAAAAGCGTTAATCTAATTGCTCTTAACTCTGGTACTGTTAGTGCCCTACCTTTAGAAATAGGTTCCAACATTAACTATGGTGACCCCATAGCCTTTTTATACTCTCAAGCTACAGAAAGTAACTTTTCTGCTGCTTATAACTCATTTTTAAATTCAGAAACCTCATTAATAAGCACTGAAGCATCTACTATAGAAAGTGTTAATCAAGCTGAGTTACTTCTAAGTAAGGCTCAAGCCTCATATACTTTAGCTCAAAGTAATTATGATCATCAAGAACAATTAACTGATAATAGTTTAAACAATGCTTTAAATAGTGCAATAATTGCTTCTGACGGTGCTTTAGATACAATTTATATGAGTATTATAAGTTTTGATGCAATTATAAATAACAGTGTTCCAGAAAATATATTTAGTGTAATAAATATTTCACATAAACATCAAGCAGAGCAAACTTTTGATACTTTAGAAAATGATTATAATGATTTAGTTTTAATCAATTTAAATAATGAAAATATTGAAGTTCAAATTAATAATGTTTTAGATTTAACACTTCAAGCTCAAATAGTAGCTGATAATATTATAAAAGCTTTAAATAAAACACCTACTAATTATAATTTTTTACAAACAACTAAAGATACTTTAATAGCTAGTGTTTTTGCAAAACAAACTTCCCTTTCAGTATCACAATCTGCTCTACAAGGAAGTAAACAAACAGTATCTAGTACTATAATTAATAATACTATTACTCTAGATAGTTATGATACACAATTGTTTAGTGCTCAAATTGATTTAAATAATACAGAATCTGCTTTAGCTAGTGCCCTACAAGTTACTAGTTCTCAAATAGCTGGTGCTCAAACTAGCTTTGCGCAGGCCCAAAATCAATATACTCAAGCTCAGATCCAACAGCAAAGATTAATTATTGATTCACCTTTAACTGGTGTTATCTCAAATATTAATATTGAAATTGGTGATCAAATAAATATTGGTCAAATAATTGGAAGTGTTGCTGAAATTGATAACTTAGAAATAAATGTTGATGTAGCTCCTGAAATTGCTAGCTATCTAGAAATTGGTAAAGAAGTAAAAATAAATGATGACTTAACTGGTAGTATATTTACTGTAAGTCCAACAGCTGATCCTGTATCAGGTAAAGTAGCTGTTAAAATAATCTTAACAGGTATTACATCAAATTTAGTTGCTGAGTCATTTGCTCAAGTTGAAATACCTATTTCTCTACCTACTTCTCAAGATGAAATATTTGCTGTACCTCTTAAAGCTATATCACTTGGTATAAGTAGTGCTAAATTAAAAATTGTTGAAGATAATAAAGTTAAAACAATTACAGTTACCACTGGTAAAACTATTGGAAATTTAATTGAAATTTTAACTGGCTTAGAAGAAAACATGCAAGTTATAATTGAAGGTGCTTCTTTTTTAGATGATGGTGTAGAAGTAAATATTAAACAATAATTATGGAATACCAAGAGCATCAACCAACAATTACTCAAGAACAAAGAATAAAAGCAGCTAGAAAATTTTCTAACTCATTCTTTGGTTTTTTTATTAAAAATTTTAGATTCTCATATATTATAATCCTAGCAATATTAATTGCTGGAGCAATTTCCCTATCACAGTTACCACGTGAAGCAGAACCCGAAATAGTAATACCTATAGGTGTTGTTACTACTATATACCCTGGAGCTTCACCTAATGATGTTGAAGAACTAATTACTGATGAACTTGAAAAAGAATTTAAAAGTTTAGATGATGTAAAAACAATCACTTCTTCATCTGGTCTTGGAGTTTCTAGTGTAGTTGTTGAATTTATGGCAGAAGCAGATTATCAAACTTCAATACGTAAATTAAAAGATGCAACTGATACTGCTTCACCTAATCTACCTGATGAAGCAGAAGATCCAATTGTTATTGAAATACGTAACTCTGACTTCCCTATTATTACTTTTAGTTTAGCTGGTGATTTTTCTCAATCTCAACTAAATGCTTATGCTGAAACTATTCAAGATGAATTAAAGAAGATATCAAATATTAACAAGGTTAATATTATGGGTAAGCTTGATACTGAATTTAGTGTCAAAATTAATAAAGAGAAATTAGAAGGCTTTGATATTGATTTAAATAGCGTTGTATCACAGATAGGTATGTTAAATAATAACTTCCCTATTGGTAATGTAACAATTGATGATGTTAAATATCAAATAAGATTAGAAGGTAAAATAAGTGAAGTTCAAGAATTAAATACTTTCCCTATTGGTAACATTAATAATACAGTAATATATTTATCTGATGTTGCTGATATCACTGAAGGCTTTAAAGAGCAAAATACTAAATCAAGACTTTCTTTAAATGGTGAAAAAGCAAATCCTACAATTTCACTTCAAGTATATAAAAAGCCTGGTGGTAATATAATTAGCATAATTGAAGAAGCTAAAGAAACAGTAAAAGAATTAGAAGAGACTAATGTATTACCGCAAAACTTAAAAGTTTTAATAACTGGCGATAATGCTAAATGGGTAGCTGAAGATTTAAATAGATTAGGTAATAACGCAATTATTACCATCGTCCTTATTTTTATAATTTTAACTATATTCATGGGTTACAAACAAGCTTTAATAGCTGGTTTGGCTATACCTTTGACTTTTCTTTCAGCTTTTTTCTGGTTAAATATGCAAGGACAGACTTTAAATAGCATGGTCCTATTTTCTTTAGTTTTAGGCTTAGGTCTACTTGTTGATACTGCCATTGTTATTATTGAAGGTATACATCACAATATTACCGATTACAAGCTTGGTGCTTATGATAGTGCTCTTTACTCTGTAAAAGTATTTAAATGGCCTCTTATTGCTGGTACTATGACCACAGTTTTTGCTTTTTTACCAATGCTTTTAGTTAGTGGTGTTATGGGTGAATACATGGGTATAATTCCTAAAACTGTATCTGCTGTACTACTCTCTTCATTATTTATTTCACTTACTTTAGTCCCAGCTATAGCTTACAGATCTTTAAAATGGAAACATGATAAGACATTTGATCCTAGATCAGATGATGATAATAATAAATGTTGTGATGAAAGTAAATTAAAATCACATAATACAAAACTACTTAAAAAAATTACTAAGTTCAAAGCTCGTTATGAAAAATATTTAAGAGATTTATTACCAAACAAAAAAAAGAGAAGAAAATTAATTTTAACTATGTGGTTACTCTTTGCAGTAGCTATGCTCTTCCCTATTACAGGTATTTTAAAAATAGAGATGTTTCCTAAAGTTGATGTTGATTACTTTGTAATAAATATTAAAGCAGCAGAAGGTTCTACTTTAGAAGTTACAGAAAAAATTGTTGAAGATGTAGAAGCTATACTATATGGTATTTCTGATGTAGATAATTTTGTAACTAGTATTGGTACTTCTCAGTCAATTGGTACAACTGATTTTTTCGGAGGTGGTTCTAGTAATACTACTCACTTAGCAAATATAACAGTTAATTTAAAAGATTCTGATTTAAGAGATAAGGTAAGTTACGTAATAAGTGATGAAGTAAGAGAAAAATTAAAACAAATTACTAATGCTGATACTGATATAATAGAGCTTGGAGCAGGACCACCTAGTGGTTCACCAGTTGAAGTAAGAATACTTGGTGATAAAATCGAAGAATTAGATAGCTTAGCAAATCAAATAATGGAAAAGCTAAAAAATATTGAAGGCACTCAAGATGTTAAGAAAAGTTTAAAAGAAGCATCAGGTGAATTTGTTTTAACTCCTAATAAAGAAATACTAGGTAAATATGGTCTTAACTCATTAAGCTTAGCTTTTAGACTAAGACAAGCTATTTATGGTGTTGATGCTTCAGAAATATCAAGAAGTGGTGAAGATATTAAAATACGTGTTTCATATAATAAAGAAAAGATAAAAGATTTTATAGATTTAAATAATAGTCTAATTACTACACCAACTGGCGTTCAGGTACCACTAGGTATTTTAATAAAAGAAGAATTTAAACCTAGTTTTACTTCAATAAATCATAAAGACAATGATCGTATTGTTTATGTTAATTCTAATGTAGAAAATGATTATACTGCAGCTGATATATTTAAAGAGCTACAAAAAGAAGTAGATGTAATGAATCTACCTCAAGGCTATAAGATATCTATGGGTGGTGAACTTGAAGATATAGAAAAATCATACCGTGAAATATTTTATTCATTTATTATTTCTATTATTCTAATCGCTGGTATCTTAGTTTTACAATTCAATTCATTCAGACAACCATTTATAATACTATTTACCCTACCTCTAGCTTTAATTGGAGTATTTGGTGGTTTAGCTTTAATAAGATTAAACTTCAGTCTACCCGCCTTTATAGGTATTGTTGGCTTATCAGGGATCGTGGTTAATGATGCTATTATTTTAATTGATAGAATAAATACTAATTTAAAAAATAAAATGCCTTTCTATGAAGCAATAATTGATGCTGGAATGTCTAGAATGCAACCTATATTTTTAACTACCATTACTACCATTGCTGGTATCTTGCCACTTGGTTTATCTGATGAAGTTTGGGCAGGTCTAGCTTTTTCTATTGTCTTTGGTTTAGCTATAGCTACAGTTCTTACTTTAGTTGTAGTACCTGTACTATTTGTTTCTTTAGAAGGTAAAAGATTATTAAAAGAAGAAGCAACTAAATAATTACTTCTTTAAAAAATAGAGTTTAAATAGCTCTTTTTTTATTTTTGACAAAATATCATATTATTGCTAGTATACTATATTAACTTAAACAAAAAACAAGGAGAAAAAAAGTGAAAAAGTTAATCGTTCTTTTAATAACCTTAGCAGTATGCTTGACTCAGTCAAATCAAATTCTTACAGATAATATCATCAAGAATGTCATCTCACAAGCAAATCCAAACCTTTCAACTGAAACCCTTCCTGATTCATCTATTATGTATGAACACTTAACTGGCGACTATTCTATCCGAAAAGGTGGATATAATATTGCCTTAAATATAAGTCAATATAAAACTCGTGAGAATCCTAAAATTATTGCCTTTAATAGCCTTGATATTGGATACTATATAGAAGGAAAAGAAATACCAATATATCATGATACTAATATGGATGGCTTTGACGAAAATGATTATATTATAGCCTATAATCAAAATAAACATGAGTATGACGGGTTCAATGAATTAACATTCACAGGATATGCTGGAAAAGAATCTGCAATTATTTTCCACGTAATAGAGCAAGACCTAAGACATGAATTATTTTTTAAAAACCCGCATAAAATGGCAACACTTCCTGATTACTTCAATATTGTGTTAAAAGTTTATCCAGACAAACCGATCGCTGACAACTTTTACGAGAATGATTGGGGTCAAACCTCAATAATTGAAATGACAGAAAATACAGAAAGTGACCCTGCAAGAGAATCTGTTAATAATCTTTTATCTGAAATAAATGTATTACTTATAAGAGATTAAATATTCACTATACTTGAGGAGACAATTCCAATGTCTCCTCATTTTTTTTACAAAAAAACATTACTTTTGACACTTAGTACAATAAACAGTGCCTCTGCCCCCCATTTTAATCTTAGTAAGCTCATTTTTACATCTTAAACATTTCATACCACCTCTACCATATACCTTTAATTTATTAACAAATTTACCTCTTTCTCCACTAATACTAACAAAGGTATTTACAGAAGTACCTCCAAATTTAATAGCTGTAAATAGCTTTAATTTAATAGCTTTATATAATCTATCAGTTTCATTACCTTTTAAGGTATAAACACGTCTAAATGGCTTAATTTTAGCCTTAAAAAGGCTCTCATCTACGTAAATATTACCAAGTCCTACTATTAGTTCTTGATTTAATAAAAATTGCTTAATTTTACTGTTAGGTCTTTTTTTTAAGATCTCCTTAAATCGACTTAAAGTAAATTCTTTAGCTAGTGGTTCAATACCATGTCTATTTGATAATATATTATATTCTTCCTTACTCATTAATTTTAACCAGCCAAATTTTCTAACATCGTTGTATAATAACCTAGAACCATCTTTAAAATTAAGAATAACATGAGTATATTTATTTGGTTTAGTAAATTCAATTTCTTTAGATTCAATAGGGTGTCCTCCGCCAAAAGCTTTACCTTTGATATCAACAAATATTAATTGTCCAGTCATTTTTAAATGAACTACTAGATACTTATCTTGTGTAAGTTCAATAACTATCATCTTAGCTCTTCTAATAACTCTTTTAACTTTCTTATTCTTTATATCCTTCTTTAAATTAGTTGAAACCATTTTCTTAACAGAAATTTTAGCATCAGAAAAAACCTTACCAGATATTTTCTTAGTAAGGCCATTTACTACAGTTTGTACTTCAGGAAGTTCCGGCATAATTTTAAATAAGTGATCTACCTGTCATCTCAGTTGGTTTTTTAAGTCCCATAATTTTTAAAATAGTTGGAGCTACATCTGCTAAAACACCAGAAGCAGTTAATTCATATATTTCTTTACCAGCTGTACCACTTACAATCTTATCTTTAAAATCATTGCCTATTATATATAATGGGACTGGATTTTTACTATGCTCTTTAGCTATTTCACCACTTTGTAAATTAAAAAGATTTTCTGCATTACCATGATCTGAAGTTATTAAGGTTACACCATTTTTAACTTGAACTGCTTCTACTATTTGACCAATCAAATTATCTAAAGTTTCAATGGATTTAATAGTAGCATTTAAATTACCTGTATGCCCTACCATATCTGAATTAGCAAAGTTAACTACTATAAAATCATGCTTATCACTTTCAATTTCTTTAATCAATCTACTAGTTACCTCGGGAGCACTCATTTCTGGCTTCTCATCATATGATATTACTTTAGGTGATGGAATAATTGCTCTTTCTTCACCACTAAACGCTTCTTCTGATCCACCATTAAAAAAGAAGGTAACGTGAGCATATTTCTCTGTTTCAGCAATATGGAATTGTTTTAAATCAGCATCAGCTATTACCTTGCCTAAAGACTTAGTAATTACTTTAGGTGGATAAGCTATATTTAAAGGTAAATCTTTTTCATACTCAGTCATAGCTACAAAATACAAATTTTTAAAATAATCAGGTCTTTCAAATTTAGAAAAACCAGGTAAGATAAAGGACTTAGCAAGTTCTCTAGCTCTATCTGATCTAAAATTAAAAAATATTAAACTATCCTTGTCATTTACTTTAGCAACTGGCTCATTTTTTTTAGTTAAAACAATTGGTTCAAATTGTTCATCATATACTTTATTATTATATGAAGTTTCAATAGCTTTGGTAGCTGTTGCATAAGTCTCTTTACTTTCACCCATAACTAAAGCATTAAATGTTTTAGCAATTCTATCCCAATTATTATCTCTGTCCATAGCGAAATATCTACCAGAAATAGTAGCTATTTTACCAACACCTATTTCTTTCATTTTAGTTTCTAATTCTTTAACATATCTTGAACCACTATTATATTCTGTGTCTCTACCATCTAAAAAAACATGAACAAAAACTTTATTTAATTTATATGATTTAGCTATTTCTAAAAGAGCATATAAATGATCTGAATGACTATGAACACCTCCAGGGCTTACTAAGCCCATTAAGTGCAAAGCTGAATCATTATCTTTACAATTTTTAACAGCTTTAATAAATTTTTGATTTTTAAAAAACTTACCATCAGTTATAGATCTTGTTATCCTAGGTAGGCTTTGATAAATAATTCTACCAGAACCTAGAGAAAGATGACCAACTTCAGAATTACCCATTTCTCCCCAATTTAAACCAACAGATTCGCCAGCAGCTTGAAGAAGCATAACCGGATATGTGGTATACCATTTATCTAAGTTAGGTTTTACTGCTTGTGTAATAGCATTAGCTTTAGAGGGTGGTTTAATTCCATAGCCATCTAAAACAACGAGTACTACTGGTTTAGGTCTCATAATTATTTAATAATTAATGAATCTAAATTCATCTCTTTAGGCTTTTTAACTCCAAATATATCTAAAATTGTTGGAGCCACATTACCTAAGACGCCCTCTTTTAATTTAACATTTTTGAATTCTTTAGAAACTAGAATAAATGGTACTAAATACCCTGAATGTCCTGTATCCACCTCTCCAGTTTCTAAATTAATCATTTCTTCTACATTACCGTGATCAGCTGTGATTAAAATAGCGCCATTTTTTTTAAGAACTGTTTTTACAACCTTATCAACCATCTTATCACATATTTCAACAGCTTTAATACCTGCTTCTAAATCACCAGTATGACCTATCATATCAGGATTACAATAATTAACTACTAATAAGTCTACATCTTTTTTAATCCTTGTGGTTATAATCTTAGTTAATTTTTTTATACTCATTTCTGGAACTTGAGCATATGATTTTACATCAGGTGAAGGAATAATTATTCTTTCCTCACCAGCAATAGGGTCAGCAAAACCTCCATTAAAAAAGTAAGTTACATGAGCATATTTTTCTTTTTCTGAAATATATAGCTGTCTATAGTCTTTCATAACCATGGGTAATGTATTTTCAAAATCAACAGAAGGAAAAGCAGTTATAATACCTTCAAGATCTGGTCCAAAATCAGTCATAGCACAAAATTTAATATTATTAAATTCTACTGCTCTGTCAAAACAATTCTTATTCATTACACAAAACTCTTTTTGGACAAATACTTTAGCTAGCTGTCTAGCTCTGTCAGATCTTAGATTATAGAAAATAAGACCGTCATTTTCTTTAATTGTAGCTACTGGCTTATTATCTTCAATAATAACTGTAGGTTGTATAAATTCATCGGTTTCACCTCTATTATATGCTTGTAAAATTGCTTCTTGTTCATTTTCTGCTTTAAACCCTTGTCCCTCAGTAAATAACTTATACGCTGCTTCAGTTCTGTCCCATGACTTATTTCTATCCATAGAATAGAATCTGCCTGAGATACTAGCTATTTTTTCATTACCTACAAAATGTTTTTTTAATTCTTTAATATATGATAATGCTTTATGCTGTGGAGCATCACGGCCATCAGTAAATAAATGAATATATACTTTTTGAATATTCTTTGAATGTAATAACTCAAGTAAAGCATGTAAATGAGGCATTTGAACGTGAGCACTCTGTTTACCAGAAACTAGCCCTAGTAAATGAACAGCTGAATCGTGTTTTATAACATGATCTGTTAATTCAGTAAAAGCTAAATTCTTAAAAAAAGTCTTATCTTTAATAGCTTTAGTTACAGTTAATACATCTTGGTCAGCAATACGCCCTGCACCTAAATTTAAATGTCCTGCTTCAGAATTACCATATTGATTATCAGGTAAACCAACATGCTTACCAGTAGTATTTAACATAGTACTTGGATACTCTTTAGTAAGACTATCAATAACAGGTGTTTTAGCTAACTTAATAGCATTACCCTCGTCATGTGGCGAATCTCCCCAACCATCTAAAATAATTAAAGCAAGTGGTCCTTTAAATTTATTATCTTTATTTTCCATAAGTTATCTTTTTAATTCATTTTCAATTTCAAGTAATCTGTTATACTTCTCTACTCTTTCTGATCTTGAAGGTGCTCCTGTTTTAATATATTCTGCACCAACACCAACAGCTAAATCTGAAATAAAAGTATCTGCTGTTTCACCACTTCTATGTGATAATATTACTTTATACTTATTTTCTTGAGCAAGTTTAATACAATTAATTGTTTCAAGTAAGGTACCTATTTGATTAGGTTTTATTATAATACTATTAGCAACTTTTTCATCAATACCTTTTTGTAATCTGGTAGTATTAGTAGTAAATAGATCATCACCGACTATCATAATATCAGAACCTGTCATAGTAAATTCATCAGTTATTTTTTTCCAAGCTTCCCAATCATCTTCACCTAACGGATCTTCTAAAGCTATGAATGGGTAAAGAGATAACCATTTTTGATAAAAAGTTATCATTTCTCCACTAGTATAACTTATTTTATCTAAATCAAGTTCATATTTTTTTGTAGTATTATTATAATAAGTAGAAGCTCCACAATCCATGCCTAAAAATATTTGATTTCCTAAACTATAGCCTGCTTCTTCAACAGCTTTAATAATTAACTTAATAGCCTCTTCATTAGATCCAAGATCTGGTGCATAACCACCTTCATCACCTACATCCGAATCATATCCCTGCTTAACTAGAACTTTAGCTAAAACATGATATATTTCTGACATAGCTTTTATTTTATCTTTAAAGATAGTAATACCTTGAGGACAAATCCAAAACTCTTGAATATCTAAATTAGAATCAGCATGTTTACCTCCATTAATTATATTACTAAGAGGAATTGGTAACTTAAATTCTTTTTGTTTAAATTTATAGAAATCATTTATAAAACCATATAATGACATACCATGTACCTCGGCAGCAGCTCTAGCTAAAGCTAAAGAAACACCAATAGTAGCATTAGCCCCAAGTTTAGCTTTATTAGGCGTACCATCTAAATCAATCATTCTTTGATCAAGATAAGTTAGTTCATCTACTTTTTGATCTTTTAAAACATCGTTAATAATCGTATTAACATTATTTATAGCTTTTAAAACACCTTTACCTCCATATCGTTCAGCATCTTCGTCTCTTAGCTCTAAAGCTTCATGAATACCAACTGAAGCACCTGAAGGAACTTTAGCTTGAGCTGTTATACCTTTTTTTGTAGTAACAGTTACTTCAAGAGTTGGATTACCTCTAGAATCAAGTATTTCTTGAGCATAAACCTGTTTAATTTTATCAGTGTTTAACATAGATTATATTATTTAATTAATTTTTTTAAAGCAGGTAAAGTTTTACCCTCTAAATATTCTAACATAGCCCCACCACCAGTTGAAACATGATTAAACTTATTCCCTAAATTATATTCTTTTAGTATATTTTCTGTATCACCGCCACCAACAATAGTTAAACCAGAAGACTTAGCAATAGCTTTACTTATTTTACGTGTACCAATACTAAACTTATTAATTTCAAAATATCCCATAGGTCCATTAAATAGTATTGTCTTAGATTTAGAAATAATATCTAAATAATTACGTATAGTCTTAGGGCCAATATCTAAATATAGTTCATTACTTTTTATATCATCTCTTAAAAAAGTAATATTCCGAGTAGTAGCCTTCTCACTGATACTGCTAGCAGCTAAACCATCCACAGGTAGAATAATATTATTATACTTCTTTAACATTTTACCTGAAACTTTAACTAAATCAAGTCTTTTTCTCTTAGCTGAGTCAACAAAAACGTCTTGAATATATGACTTACCAATAGGCATACCCTTTGCTTTATAAAAAACATTAGCTAAAGCTCCACCTATTAACACATAATCTGCTTTTTTAACTAAAAACTTTAAAACATTTAACTTATCAGATATCTTAGCTCCACCTAATACAATAGTTAAAGGTTTTTTATGATTTTTAATTATTTTATTTAAAATAGTTATTTCTTTTTCTAGAAGTAACCCAGTATACGTTGGTAAGTATTTTTGAATTCCAGTAGTTGATGCATGAATTCTATGACTTTGTGCAAAAGCATCAAAAACAATTAAATCTAAGCCTTTAGTTAATTGTTTAGCAAATTTAGAATTATTAGTCATTTCTTCTTTATGGAATCTAACATTTTCCAGCATTAGTAACTTACCTGGTTTTAATTTATTTATTTCATCTTGAACTTTAACACCAATACAATCATCTACTTTTTTAACAGGCTTACCTATTAATTTAGAAAGTTCACGAGCTACAGGATCCATCCTGTATCTTTTAACTACTTTACCATCAGGACGTTTAAGCCAAGACATAATAACTAAAGAAGCGCCTTTTTTAAGTAAATATTCTATAGTAGGTAATGTTTCTTTAATTCGTCTATTATCAGGTACAATATATGACTTACCTTTTTTGGTTAAAGTAATATCATAAGCAACGCGGTAAAGTATTTTTTTACCTTTTAAATCTTTTACATTTTTTATGCTTTTAAATTTCATGAATTATTTATTAATTTATATATTTCTAAAGCTTCTTTTCCTGGAATTAATCTAATAGCCATATTATTTTGAACTAAAACGTAATCACCTATTTTTAAATCAGGTAATAAGTCGGTAGTTATGGTCTTATTTTTTTCATCAACAGAAGGAGCTATTACTATAGCTTTGTTCTGAAAAATTGATTGTATTTTATATGGTATTGATAAACACATATTACTAATTGACTATTTATTTATATTATGATATATTTATTTATTATTAATTGTTCTTAAATATCAAATAGGAGGGTAAAAGCAATGGTAATAACATTTCATGTTCTAAAAATTTTTCTAAGTTTCTTGCTTATGTCCTTAATTATTATAAGATATATAAGGACTCCAGGGAAAAAACGACATCGTGTTTTAAGTATAATATTATTCTTTATAGCACTATTCCTTTATCTGATCTTTACTATGGATTTAACCTATTAATATTCCGCCTACCATCAGTTTATCTGATGGTAGTTTTTTTATTCTCCTTCAATTGAAACTAATTTCCATGAATCTCTTTTTACTTTCTTTATATTTATTTTAGTATCATCATCAATTATATCTTTTAAAATCATTTTCAAATTAAAATCTAAATTCTCAGGTAATATATCTTCACCGTGTTCCACTATACTACCTAGCTCTATATTAATACTTTTTAATTTTTTAAATTTATTATTATTATAATGCTCTAAGATTATAATAGCTATTCTATTTGCTTCATGAATATCATGCATATATTTAATGGGTAGCGCAACTTATACAAGGATCATAGGCTCTGATTAATGTCCTGATTCTATTTCGTCTTGCCTTAGGTGTTAATGATTTAATACTTGGTAATAACTTAGCTAAGTCATCTTCTAAATTACCTAAAAACATAACTGTTGGTGTAATAACATCAGCTTGTTTAATACGTCCTTTACTATCTATCTCGTATCTATGAATTAATATACCACGTGGTGCTTCAACAGAAGCAATACCAATACCAGCTTTCACTTTATATTTAACAGGTTTTTCTTTTTTAACATTTAAACTCTTTAATATATTCTCTACTTCTTCTACACAATGAACCACTTCAACTGCTTGAGCTAAAACATTATAGTATGTATTAAATACCTTTTTCTTTTTATGTGTTTTTTGCCAAATAGCTTTAGCTTCTTTATTTAATAAATTTCCATGATTATTTACACGAGCTAAGGCACCTACCATAAAATGTGAATTATACCAAAGAGCACGTTTAGCCATGGCTTCACCATCATCAACTTCTTGCATTTTTCTATTAAATTCAGTAACTCTATATTTCATTCCATTTGAAGTCATAATCTTTCCATCATATATAGCATATTCTTTATCACTAGATAAAGTAACAAACTCAGTTTCTCTATTAAATTTAGGATACTTTAATTTAGCAAAAAACTTAGCTTGGATAATAGCATCTTTTAAAATACTTTTTAAATTATCTTCAATCTCTTTTAATTCATCTTCTTTAGGTGTAACTTTAAAACCACCTAACCAATTATTTATTGGATGAATTGCTCTACCGCCAATAACTTCATTTAAGCTATTCCCAAATTCTCTTAAACGTAATGCAATTTGCGCTTGTTTTGGATATCTTTTCAATAGTTTAAGTGTTTCTTCATTATTTACAAAATCAGGTAGTGATAAAAAGTAGAGATGCATAGAATGAGAATGAATAAGTTGAGCTAGTTCCATTAATTTACGTAACCTAATAGTCTGAGCACTTACTTTTATATCTAAAGCATCTTCCATAGCTTTAATAGCTGTTAAGTTATGGACTATAGGGCAAATACCACAAATTCTCATAGTTATTATATGAGCATCATACATAGACTTACCAAGTAAGCATCCTTCAACCAGTCTTACACCTTCTTCAGTAATTATTTTAGCCTGAGCTATATTCCCCTCTTCTAAAGCACCTAAAAAACTAGCGTGCCCTTCCATTTTAGCTAAATGATTTATTTCTATTTTCATATTAATTAAAATACTTAGATATTAAAATACCAACATAGTTAGTAACTATTATTACAACTACAGCAATACTTAGATGCTCCAATATTGTTTTCCAAACATTACCTTTCTTATCTCTAGCCATTAAATAGCTAATTAAAGAAAGTATAAATAATCCCCAAATAATACTTATAATAATTGCTAATTTTAATTCAAAAAGCATTACTGGGATAACAAAAGTTAAAGCAAAAATTAATTTAGAAAAAAATGTAGCAAAGGTCGCAGCCCAAACTTCTCTATGGCTATGTTCACCTTCAGCTTCTTCAGATATATGTATGCCTAGAGCATCAGAAAAAGCATCAGCCACAGCTATAGTTATAATACCGCCAAGTACTACTAATTTTGAACCAGTACCAGCATTTAAGCCAACCATCATACCAAGAGTTGTAATAACTCCAGAGGTTAAACCAAAACTTATTCCTTTTAATGTAGGTTTATGCATTTATTTAAATAATAATTTTTTAAATTTATTCATCATATTTTTATTAAGTCTTGCTCTTAATAAATAATTTACAATTTCTCCGCTCTTAAAATTAGGATTATCTGATAATTTAAGAAACTGATTAAAAGTAATTATACTTGTTTTAAGTTTTTCACCTGAATCAGGTGTAGACTCACTCACCTTTTCTACATCACGTGCAATATATATGTATATTGACCAATCCCATTTTGGTAAAGGATCAATTTTTTTAAATAACTTTATCTTACTTACTTTATAACCTGTTTCTTCTAAAAATTCACGCTTTGCTGCATCTACCGGTGATTCGCCTTTTTCCATTCTACCACCAGGAAGTGACATAAACCAAGAAGTTCCAGGTTGTTTTTGCTGCTGAATAATAATTTTTTTATCTTTAGTAACCCCAATCACTTCAACAGTATCAGCCCTTTCTAAACCTTCAAATATTTCATAAGTATTATCAAACATTTTTTGTCTCCACTGATAGACATCAAAAATCACTCCTTTAAATACTCTTTTTGCTTTTTTCGGAAACTTTTTCATCTTAATTTATATGATAATAAAATACTTACCCATCCCTCATGGATTTTATCTTTTTTTAACTAAAATTTAATCTACTTTGCAAACTTATTGTATAACCAAGCAAAAATAGCACCACCAATAAAACCATCAATGAAACCCCAGATTAAACCAATTATACCACCTACAAATGTAGCAGCATAACCAAAATAGAAGGTTCCGACAAGATTTATGTACTCAGTACCATAATCAAATAGCATGGCTACCCAAGCTAAGATTAAACAACCTACACCACATAATACACCCCAAGCTAGACCAAAGCCTTTAACATCTAATTTGTTCATACGTTTTATATATTAATTAATTATACTTTCAATGTTATCTCTTAAACCATATATCTCTAGTACATGATCTAATTCTTCTTTTTTATGACCTATTTTCTTTAAATGATCTAAATGATTCTTAATTTGAGCTCCTTTAAATAATCCACGACAACCCTGGCAAGCCATTTCAGACTTTAAACAAATTGCTTTACAGCCTCCTAGTACAATAGGACCAAGACAAGGTTCTCCGTCCATTAACACACATCTATAGCCACGTGATTGACATTCATGACAAACAGGTTTATTTGGTATTTTAAAATCAATCTCACGTATTAAAGTATAGACAAGTTTTAAGAATTCAAGATTATTTATTGGGCATCCTGGAATAGTGTAATCTACTTTAATTATATCACCTAAATTTAATATATTAGGATTATCTATTTTATCTGAATTACTATATATATTCTTTATTAACTTTTTAGGTTCATGATAATTCTTAATCTGATGGATACCACCCATGCTAGCGCAATTACCAAGAGCTACTAATACTTTAGATTTTTCTCTAATTTCTTTTACTTTTTTCTTATTAGACTTAGTAACAACTGAACCTTCAACAAAACAAATATCCATTTCAGGTGTTTTAAAAACTTTCTCTTCCATTAATCTAAATTCAACAATTTCAAAATATTCTAAAAGATCTATAAATCTATTACCTAGATCCATTATACTAAACTGACAACCTTCACATGAAGTTAAACCAACAATACCAACTTTTAATTTTTTTCTCTTCATATTTTTGATTCTAAGATTTCTTTTAATTCATCTGGGTTTTCTGTGCTAACAAATACATTTTTTGGTTTCATTTTTATTAAAATACCATGAGGAGTGCCTGTTATAAAACCAACTGACTTATCTTTGCCTAAAGCAAAGCCATAACCTGAATAATTTTTTTTATCAAAATCCTTTACTTCCACATCTATTACATCTTTAAGTAATATTTTTTTTCTAAATATGCCAAAACTTAATTTTAAATAAGTATCATTTATTTTAATTATTAGTTGAGAATAGGACCAAAAAAATATTAAATCTACAATTACTATTAAAGTAGCAATAAATCTAGTATATGGTGTATTAAGCCAATCTTTAACGGGTCCTGGAAAAACGAATAAAAATACTAAAATTAAAGCTATAATAATATATATTAAAATTACCACAAAAGGTGTTTTAACTTCTTCAAAGTATAAGTAATTTTTTTTATATTTATTCTTAAACATTCTTTAAAGCTTTAATATTATTTATGGTAAACTTTTCAATATTTCTTGACTGAACTTTGGTTATAACATCACAGACCGTGTCCCAATGAAAGGTAACTATATTATCCCTAGCAATTTCCTTTATTAATCTCTTATCCCATTTAATTTCTTTAATAATTTCTTCCTCACTTAAACGGACTTCCCCACCATCAGCTATTACTGGCAAATACTTAACAATTAATGAATCTTCTTTTAATTCTCTTACCTCGCCCCAACTAATTCTACAAAGGTCAATTAATTTACCAACTATTTTAATAGTATGAGTTACCGATCCAACATACATAACATGAAAACTATGATGTACTACCATATTATCTGGTATATTATCTGCTAATTTCTTAGCTTGTTCATAGTTTAACTTATTCTCACCTTGAAACTCTTTTAAAATAACTTCTTTTAAGTCAGAAACTTTAACTTTTTTAAGTAACATATTACCTAACCAATATGCTTCAATTACTTTAGTATCAAATACTTCTAAATTATTTCTATCAGCTATTAGTTTTAAATATGGTATTACCCCTATAAAGGTGTTAGCTACTTCTTCTAACTTAATTAAATCAACATCCTTGCCATCAAGATAATCTTCTATTAATTCATAACTACTTTTATTTGTGGGACCACAAAAATGCAATTTGCATGGAGCAAAAGAATACTGAAAAAATTTTTTAAAGTCCTTCATAATCTAACTGCTTTTTTTTAGAACTAACAATTACCAGAGCAATACCAAATATGATAATAAATAAACCAATATATTGATTAAAGACTAATGTCTTACCTTGAATTAAAGATAATATATTAGTAATAGGTGCTCCCAAAGCTAAAATACAAGTAGCTGTGCTTATTTTTATATACTTTATACCTGAATACCAAGTTATGAGGAAAAGGGTTAAAATAAAGCCAGTTAATAATGTCCAAGTAAATTGTTCAAAACTAAGACTTGATAATAATGAAACTTGTTTAGTAAATAATAAATAAATGAAAATGAAGAATGAACCAAAAAACATTCTAGAAGCTGCAACTATCCTCGGCGATATAGTACTAACTGCTTTTTTAGATATAATATTTTCCCCTGCCCAGAATAATGTAGCTATTAGAATCAAACTATCACCTAAACTTAATAAGTTACCAGGATCTAATTTTAGTAATAATACATTACCAATTAAAATAACTAAGATACCAGCAATCAATAATTTATTTAACTTTTCTTTCAAAAATATTACTGCCATAATTGCTACAAATAAGAACATGCTTTTGTGAATCATAGATGCGTTACCAGAAGTAGATAGTGATAAGCCTTTAAAAAATAATAGAAATGGAATACTACCACCAACTAAACCAATAATAGCTAAAGTTAACCAATCTTTTTTCTTAAGTAACTTTACTTTATGCCATTCTTTAAAAGCAATTATAATAGCTAAAACAAATAGACCAGCTATTAAATTTTTTAAAAAAGTATAAATATCAGGTGATATTACTTTAACTCCGAATTGATTAATGAAAATTGCTACACCTGATATAAGAGCTGTTGATAGTACTAGTAAGATACCTTTTGATTTTTGATTCATATTTTAAATAATAATTAAAATAAATTAAATAATTTTGCTAAGAATAATACATATATTAATAGATACATCATACCTTCCCAATTATGAATTTTTTTAGAGATTCCTGAGAAGATATACAAGACAGTTGCTCCGATAACAAATGGAATACCTACCATGAAAGTAATTTCATCGATAACTAAAGTTTTGAATAATGATGGTATACCAATAACAACTAATATATTAAAAATATTTGATCCAAATATATTACCTAAAGCTATTTCAAACTTACCTCGTCTTGCAGCTCCAATAGAAACTACAAGTTCTGGAAGCGAAGTACCAATAGCCATAGCCGACATAACTACTAAAGACGTTGGTATACCTATAGAAGTAGCAATTTCAATAATAGATTTAATAGTCCATTCAGCACCTAAGTAAATGAAAATACTAGAAAAAATTAATATAAAAATTAATTTAAATGTATGATCCTGTCTCTTTTTTCTAGATTGATGTCTTTTCTCACGAGTTGCTGGTATATCTTCACCAGGTACAATACCTTCTAATTTAGTTTTCTCTTCTCTACCTTCTTTAATAGTATAAGCCGCATAAACTATATATCCTAAAATACAAATAATTCCTTCACCAAATAATACTTGCTTATCCCATAAAATAATAACAATTAAAGCAGTAGCTGTGGCCAGTAAAGGTAAATCAATATCAATTAAACTTCTTTTAACAACTAGTCTTCCAGAAATAAGTGCAGTTAAACCAACTATTAACAAAATGTTAGCAATATTAGAACCAATAGCATTAGCTACGACAATCTCTGTTTGATTCTGAATAATAGCAATAATAGAAGTTGCTAATTCTGGTAAAGAAGTACCAATACTAATAATAGTAACACCTACAATAAAAGGTGAAATTTTAAGCATGTAACCTATTTTCTCAGCACTTTCTGTAAAATAATCAGCTGCTTTAATTAAGATGAATAAACTTACACAAAATATTATTATCCAAAGTAGTAACATATTATTTAAATATAATTTTTAACCTCCGGATAATTAAATACCGGACCATCTTTACAAACATATTTCTCTCCCATCGCACAATGCTGACATACGCCAGTAGCACAATACATTTTTCTCTCCATTGAAACATATATATCTTCTTCTTTAAAACCTTGTTTTAGTAATTTAGCAACTACAAATTTAAACATTATTGGTGGACCACATAAAAAAGCAGAAGCATCTTCAACAACCTTAACACTATCAAATAATTTAGTAATTAAACCAAATGAACAACTTATACCTTGAATATGATTATTAGATGGCTTTTTCTTATCAAATATCAGTCTTAAATCAATGTCATTATCTAACCATTTACCATAGCTATCTTTAAATAAAACATTATTTTCATCACTACAGCCATAGAATACTTGAACCTTATGACTCATACTATAACCTCCACTCACCTCTTCAATAATTGATTTAAGAGGCACAAAACCACAACCTCCGCCAACTAATAGTAGATTCTTTTTGGCTAATGTTTTTGGTTCTGGCCAGCCTTTACCAAAAGGTCCTCTGACATATATATAATCATTCTTTTTTAATTTATGTAACTTACTTGTTAAAAAACCAACTTTTCTAACTGATATTTCAAAATACTTAGTACTAACATTACTATTTGAACAGATATCAAATGGTCCTTCACCATAACCAGGTAATCCTATTTGAGCAAATTGACCATGCCAAAAGTAAAAATATTCTTGGTCTTTAACAAACTTTAATCTAAACAATTTAACATCTTCTGTTTCTTGTTTAATACTTATTATCTTAGCTTTTTTTGGTAAATATTGATTTATCATTTATTTTTTTTTCAAACTACTTAAATTCTTATTAATATTAATAAGTACTGGACATACTTCACTACATCTATTACAACCAACACAACCTGGTACATTATATTCTTTAGGTATTCTAACAAACTTATGTTCATACCAAAATATTAATTTTTCTTTAACGCTTCCAGTATAACTAGCTCCACCAGCTAGTTCAGTAAATTCAGGATGAAAACAATTACTACAACTTCTTTTACGAATAATGGAATTATTTTGAGGCTCATCTTCAAGATCAAAACAAAAACATGTTGGGCATACTTGAGAGCACTTACCACAAGCAATACATATTTTACCCAGCTCATCCCATAATTTATCATCTTTTGAATTTTTTATTACATCATATAATTCAAGCATTCTCTTATCAGGGCCTTCTTCTGGTATAAGACCTACAAATTTAACATTACTAAATTCTTTAATCTTAGCTTTTTCTAAAATATCTTGCCCTTTATACGATCCAGAATATACTTTAAAATTACCAGCCTTACTCCTCATTATAAATATATCAAAAGGAATATGCTCTAAAGTATTTTCATAAAAGGAAGTAGCGTAATTAGTCCAATCTTTAAAATCTTTTTTTTCAGGAGATGAAGCAAAATAACCAACAACCAATGTATTTCTTCTTCTTTTTAAATAATATGGATCATCTTTAAATACTAAGTCATATAAGCCTAAAGCTTTTAGATCTAAAACAGTCATATTATATGCACAAACTTTTGGATAATCATGCTTAATTTCTTGAAAATCATCTTTGTTTACTTCAAATATATCTTCACATGGAGGAAAAAATAAATATTTCCAAGAATTCAACGGAATTCTTCCAGAATAATCAATATCTTTAATATCACTTATTTTAGAAATAAAAAGCTCCTTACCATCTAAGATAGGAGCAAATATACCATATTCTTTATGTATAACATTTAATAGATTATTTATCTTTTTTTGTTTTATCATGCTCTATATTATACTAAAAATTAATGATTTCGTAAATAAATTTAAAAAGGGCAATTAATTAAAACTGCCCTTTATATTATTAATATATATCTATACAATACTGCCTCCAGAAAAGATGAGTTTATATATCTCATGCAAGATATAATACGTTTCTTGAAGAAGTAATAAATATTTTACTAATTTAATTAAACTAGAAATTAAATTTATAAAACATTTAGATAATCTGATATTAATATGTATATTTTTTGAGTTATCATGTAAAATAATTTTCATGATTGTCTCCTTGTATTATGTGTACGAACAAATAAACGTCCACTGATTCAAAAATCTCTCTAACCGTTAGAGAGATTTATCAAGTTGGACGTTTATATAACTGATCAAAATTTTATAATATTAATTTAGAATCATTGAATAAAACCTAATAAATCTCCCTAAAGAGAGTATGAGGAATACGCATGGTCCAATTAATAAATATATACATATTTTTTAAAATATTTAATTAAATTCTCACCCTTATACTTACTTAGACGTTAAATTCAATAAAATGTTACAAATATACTATTTCAAGGGTAAATTAAAGCCAAATATGGCACCTTTGCCTTTGCCCTCTGATTCAGCCCATATCTTTCCATCATGAGCTTCAATAATCTTCTTAGCAATATATAAGCCTAAACCTGAACCTGAAGTATCAATTTGAGCAATTCCTACGCCTCTAACAAACTTCTTAAATAATTCTTTAGCTTCAGATTTTAATATTCCCACTCCAGTATCTTTAACTGATACTTTTACTTCATCACCTACTTGTTCAATATGTACCTCAATATTACCCTCTGGTGTATATTTAATGGCATTATCAACTAAATTAATAATTACATCTTTTATCTTATCATTATCTATACCTACAGCAGGAATTAATTTTTTAGGTTTAATTAAGCTTAATTCTAAATTTCTTTTTGAAGCAGTTGGAATAAAATTTGTAACCACACTATCGACTAAGTTAACTAAATCTATATTCTTTTTTTCAATGGTAAATCTACCAGATTCAATACGAGAAACATTTAAAAAAGTATTTACTAAACGCGTTAAACGATCTGAGTTAACAAAAACTTCATCAACTACTTTAGCTATTTTAGGAGGTACTTCACCAAAATCACCTTCTGAAATCATTGATAAGTAACCTTTAATGCCAGTAAGTGGAGTTCTTAACTGGTGAGAAGCAATTGAAAGAAATTCTGATTTAGCTTTATCTAATTTCTGTAATCTAATATTTGCGTGTTTTAAATCTTTATTTGCTTTTTGGACTTGTTCATAATATGTTAAATTTCTATACACAATACCAGCTTGATCAGATAAAGCGTACATCATTTCTTTTTCTACATTAGTTATTTCTTTACAATCCTTAGCTAATACAAAATCAATTACACCAATAACTCTTTCTTCGGAATAAACTGGCACTGCTACAACGCATTGAATATTTAAAATTCCTTGTATCTTATTTGCTAATTCTTCAGACATCGTTGGTTTTACAAAGTCCCAAAAATTATTTGAACTTTGTAGTTCTTTTGTATGAATAGCTCTAACTGCTAAGTTATCTTCATTGCTAAGTGAAACAATATATTCTTTAGGATTTTTAGGTAATAACTTAATTACATCTTTAATCTGAGGCGTATTTGATATAGCGCCTATTGAAATATGCTTTTTCTCAAAATCAATAAAATTTAAAAGTCCACCTACAAAACCTAACTGATGAGTAACACCATCAGCAATTGTTTGCATGACCTTTTCAAAATCTAAAGAACGTGTAATAACATTTGTTAATTTCTGCAAAGCTATTAAATACCTATTTCTTTCCTCTAATTCTAAAGTTGCCTGTTTTACTTTATCCTGCAAGCCAATATTAAATTCTTGAACTTCTTCATATAGTTTAGATTTTTCTAAAGCTGTAGCTGTTTGAGGACCTATAACATCAAAAAAATCAAAATCAGCCTGCGTAAAAACTCCGCCTGATAACTTTTGACTAACTAAGAAAAATCCCGTTAATTCTCCTTCTGCAATTATTGGTACAGCTAAGCCTACTTTTTTATTATCTAAAGCTTGCTCTAAATCTTCATACTCTTTTCTTTTCTCATCAGTATTAGCATCAGCTTTAAACCTAGCCATTTCTTCAGTAACTACAACTTGCTTCTTATTCTTTAAATAACTAACTATACTACTGTTATTGCTAATTTTATCTTCCTCAATATCATTTTTATATAAATAATTTGATTCTGCATTATTAGATAAAAGATATATTTTAATAGTCTTCACTTTAAGTTTAGATTGTAAATTAAATTCCAATGCCTTTAATAAATTTTCAAGATCAATTTCACGAGCAATTATTTCACCAACTCCTCTTAATATTTTCTGATAATTAATTTTTCCTTTATAGAAAAATTTATCTGTCCACCTTGCAAGTAATTTCTTTAAAGGATCTAAACCTATAACAATAATTAACGATACAATTAAAGTAACCCAGACCTGTCCTTCGCCTTTAAAAAATTGAGCAGTTAAAAATGTAACGAATGTAAATGATAGAGCGACTGAAAGGATAAGAATGAAATAAAGAATACTTTTTGTAATAACAAGACGAATATCCATTAATCGATATTTTATAAACGCGTAAGTAAATACTATAGGATACACACCAACTAAAAAATTCCCATACGGAATTAAATTAATATCATACCAAAGAGGAAAATTAGAAAATCCTCCTATTATGGCAATAACTGATCCTAATATTACATATTTTAATTGATTCTTTACTTGTCCATAACTTCTATTATAAGCTTTAAGTAATATTATACTTGTATATATAGTTAGACTTGCATAACATAAAATAACATAATATATATAAAATGGACCAGGATTAGGCCAAAAAACAAAAAATAATTTTTGTTCTACTGATTCAACAAATAATGATGTAAATGATAATAGTGTAAAAATAATACCCAAAATTGGGTATACCCATGATAAAATCTTATTTACTTTATTTTTCACTAAATCTTTAAACTGAAAGATAATCCATAGAAACAAAAAAATTGGTACCCATATTGAACCAACCGAAAGAAATTTTAACCAAAACAATGCTTTATCATAATCTAAAGTTTCTAATAACCATCTCCAGTATCCAAATGACCACATAGCAACAGAACAAGACATTAAAATAAAAAATTTATTTGCTAATTGTTTTCTTCCTTTAATAAATACAAAAACAGATATATACAAAGATACAATAAAATTAATTAGTCCTGAAATAGCAAAAATTTCCATTATTTTTTTCCCTTAATTAAATAAGCCTGACCTGCAAAAACCTTTTTAATTTCGACACCCCTAAATCCTATTTCTAACATTAAATTGTGTAGTTTCTCTCTTTCAATAAAATGATAAATTCCAATTTTACCTTTCTTTTCAATTTGCTTAGCATAATGTAAAATTTTTGGACCATCTAATAACAAATGTAACTTTGATGGATTTATCATATTTTTTATTGAACGAATAAATACATAGTTAAAATTAACCTTTTCTGTTGGGGTAGTCCAAATTAATACTCCATCCTTATTTAATATTCTATACATCTCTTTTAAAACCTCTCTGAGCGCGTTAATTCCTACATGCTCATCATTAAAAACAATAATATATGATAAAACTAAATTCGCAACTATTGCGTCAAACATATTTTCATCATAACTTAAAGTTTTAGCTAAATCTACTTTTTCAAAACTAACAATACTTTTTTTCTTCATTCTATTAATTGCATGATCAAGCATCACGCCATCAAAATCAATTCCAATAATGGATTCAATATCATTTCTATTTTTTAATATTAAATCAATCATAGTTCCAGGACCACAACCAGCATCCAACCATTTCTTTCTAACAATATTATCACCTGTTATAATTTTCTTTATCTCTAATAGCATTTCTTTATACGGATCACTTTCTTCAAGATTGAAATATATCTTTCCATAATTATTCCAAAATTTCTTTTCTTTATTCCAAAAAAGCTTATCAGTGGATAATATTTTATTGTGTTTATCAATATATTTCATATATAAATTCTTGTTAATTTTACCATAAATTTTGATATTAATAAACTAAAAATCAGACTTTATTAGCCTGATTTTTTATATTTTATATAGTGTTAATAAATTTTATAATCTTAGAAAATATTATATCCCTTCTTTTAGAAGATAATGGATTATGATTTACATCATCTAGCAATACTAGTTCTTTTTTATTAGAACTTATCTTTCTGTATACAAATTCTGAACTGAAAGGATGGGTGATATGATCATCCTTTGAATGTATAACTAATGAAGGAACTGTTACTTTAGGTAATTCTTTCTTAGTATAAATATTAATAAATTTTTTAAATTCATAGAGACTTGATGTTGGTATATATACATATGCACCTGTTTCTTCAAATTCTAACATTTGACTATTCTTAATATACCCTTTTCTATACCTTCTAACATTAATTATATAATGATAAAATGGTAAAACAATTGTTCCCATCCAACTATTCCTTAAAAATGCTGAAACTCCTAAAGATACTACTCCTGTTATATCATTTGGATATCTAGCAGAAATATCAAAAGCTAAATTAGCCCCAAATGAGTAACCTATCAAATAAATTTTCCTATACTTACCAATTGATTTTTTAACTTCATCATCAACAGATTTCCACCAATCATAACATGTTGTTTCGGCTAAATCTTGCCATTTTCTTCCATGACCTGCTAATCTAATAGCACTAACTGAAATACCATGCTGAGCTAAAAAACTTGCTAAATTTCTCATGTCATCAGGTGTGCCCGTAAAACCATGAATTAAAATAGCTAGAGTATCCCCAGCCTCATAAGTAAATGGTTTTGCTTTTTCTTTAATTTGACCCATATATAATAAAATATTAGCTTATCTTAGCTAATATTATTAAATTAGTCAACAAAAAATATTTATTTTTCACCCCTTCTTTGTCTACGTAAATGTTTTTGATATTTTTCATTACTTTTAATCTCATTATCAATTAAGTCTCTTAATAAATCAGCTTTTGATATTTTTGTATTATGAGTTTTCCATCTTAAATATCTTTCAGCTCTAGGAGTATACCTTAATGTAAATTTAATAGTTGGCACTTCTTTCCTTGTTTCAAACTTTTCGTTTAAGATTAATTTGTAATCTATGACCCCAGAATATTTTTTATCTATACTATCAAAAATATTAAAATCTTTGGATTTTTTCATTATAGCTTTAGATGGTTTTAAAATTCTGTCACCGAATAGTATCAAAACAGCAGGTACTTTCATGGTTGATAATTTTACAGAATTTATTAAATTTGACTTTAGTTCAAAACCACTATGAAAATTCCTTTCAACTTTAACATTATCATCTTTGCTATTTTCAATATTTAAACTCGTAATTACTACTGGTTTGCTAATTGTCTTTAAACTGTTAGTAAGAGATAAACCAATTTTTTTAATTAAATCTGTATCTACTAGTAAAACGAACCCATTTACCTGATCATAATTTTTATCAATGACTTTATTAATTTCTCTCAACATATCTGTACCTCCATATTTTGAGGAAATAAAAACTGGTAAGATCTCTGCAATGAGAGAAATTTCTTTATTTTCTAGTACCCAGTTATTAATATCTTTTTTTTTATTAACAGTACTACCTCCTGCAAACAATAAGGCAATCTTTTTTTTATTTATTTTTTTCATTGTGACGGCGCTAATTATTAAGATGGCTCAATTAATATATCACTTTAAAAACCTATAGTCAATAGATTTATTTACTCTTTCATATCTATTGACATATATGGCTTAAAGCTTTTTTTATATGAATAACCTATTCTTTTTTCTAAAATTTTTATATCTTTTTTATTTTTAATTAAATATTTTATCCATTTATGTTCAATCCTAACATAAAGCCAAATTTTATCTAGATTAAATACAATATAAGCAAATACAAATATAGTTTTATACGTTACCCTTTTCTTACCAACCACCTCGCTAACATAATCTAAGCCTTTAATATATCTCCTTATATCATAAAAATTCTTATAAACAGATAATTCCGACTTTTTATTTATTAATTCGCTTAAAATATATGTTCTATGCGGTTTTCTTAAATTATATTTTTTGTAATTCCCATTAACGAAAAAATTTAAACCAACTCTTTTAGTAATTTTTACTGGCTTTAATCTAAGATCAAATTCTTTATTTATAAAACCGTCACTCTCACTAGGATAAAACTTACTTTTTCGTTCATCATAATATAAAGATTTAGACAAAGGTATTCTACAATATATTTTAAACTTATCTCCTGATAGTACAATCTTCTTAACTAATAATCTAACAATCTTTACTTTCTCAGCTTGACTCAATTTGTCCATATCTGAATTAGGTACTTTATGTGTTAATATATTAAAAACATTTACTACATCAGTATTATTCAAATTATTTAATCTACCAAAGAGAGAATTTTCTCTCTCTTTAATTTGAGTATAAAATTTATTATAACGATCTATATTTTGATCATTAACACATCTCTTTAGTATTCTTTCACGAACCCTTTTTATTCTATAATACTCCTCCAATAAATCATTTTGACTAACTGTTAAACAGCTAGATTTACTTGTCCATTTATTATCTATATTAGATGTCTTCAAAATTTCTTTAATTTTCTTCCAAACAATATCCTCAATCCTATAAGCCGTAATATTTGAAGATTTGCAAATCTTTTCTCTAAAATATTTACATTTACCATTACATCTATAGTACACCCTTTTGTATCGATTCTCATATACAACATTTGTACAACCGCTATATGTACAACCGCAAAAGCCACATTTTATTATTCCTTTCAACATATAATTCGACTTTTTATTCCTATCAAATAAAATTCTATTTTTACTTATAATTTTTTGAGCTTTTTTAAATAAGTTCTCTTCGATAATTTTCGGCACGGTAGTACATACCCATTCACTACAAGGTCGCAACTTTTTTATTGAATTTGCTCTAGTATCTAAACTATATTTTTTAAATGTAAACTTTCCAGTATATACTGGATTTTCTAATATTGAAGAAATAGTTCTCTTATTCCAGTATGTACTACTTGTTTTTTTAGTAATATTTTGATTAGCATATTTTGTCGGAATTTTCAAATTATTAATCACACTTTGAACACTATAAAAAGTACTATTATTACCCTCACTTCTATTAACAAAAAGATCGAATATTATTTTAACAGTCTTTGCTTCTTTTTTGTAAACTGTTAATTTCTTATTCTTTAATTTATAACCATAAGGAGTTGAACCGCTCCAATTACCTAATTTCATACTTCTAATCCTGCCATTTGACATTCTTTCCATTATTAACTCACGTTCAAATTCAGCAAAACCTGACAAAAGAGATAACACCAATCTTCCACTTGAAGTTGTTGTATCAAAAGATTCAGTGACACTTTTTACTAAAACGTTATTCTTTGTAAGCTCGTCTATAATTTCTAAAAATACTCTCTGATTCCTTGATAATCTATCAATTCTATAAAAAACTAAAATATCATAAAAACCGTTACTAGCATCAGTTAATAACTTTATTATTTGCGGCCTTTCCTTCATGAATCCACTTATACCTTCCTCTCTATAAATTTTAAATAATTTCCAACCTTGTGAATGTATAAATTTTTCACAACGATCTTCCTGATCATCCAAGGAAAAATTCTTTAATTGTTCCTCTGAACTTACTCTTGAATAAATTGCTACTTTTTTCATAGTCTTATTTTGTTAAATAATAAAAGGCCATATGGACTTAAACAGTCCGTATGACCCTGTATATTCAACTTATAATACTAAATAAAAAGTGTCAAATTACTTATGCACAACCTGTACCATTTCAACTAATCTATTACAATAATCCCATTCGTTATTATCCCAAGCAATTATCTTAACTAAAACATTTCGAGAGATTAGATCAACCCTATTAAACCTTCCCACCTTCCCGTCATAGTACCACGCCATGTAAAGGGCATGGACAATATCTCCTCTAAAATAAGACCAATTCGATAGTAAAGGAAGAAATAGAATTATATCTAATTTTTTTAATTTTATAGTAAAAAGAGTAAACTTGACTGATTAAGACTTTCATATCCTAATACGAAAGATCCCAACACTTCTTCAAAGCTTCATATAAAACTGGCATTTCATTTTCGAATTGTTCTTTTGTTATTTTATTAGCCACTTCTTCAGCATAACTGGTCTTTTTAGCGTCTTTGCCTAGATTTCGAGATTCTTCATATGTCTTTTTCCACTCTCCAGGATAATATTCTTCTAAACTAGTAACATCCAGTTCAAACAATTGATTATTCCTAACTAAATAAGGGTAATGTTTTCTAAATTCTTCTAATTTATTTTCTGATCTTTTGTCTATCGGTTTATCACAAATAATTATTGTCCTATCTTTATATATTGGATTATCAGAAATAGCTAATGGATTGTACATTTTATGTATAGCTTCTATATTCCTTCTTTGTTCCTCTGTGTCACCTCCAGCAAAAGAAATCTGTATATTACCCTTTTTCTCTGGATAAAAACGGCTGATGATTTTTGTTAAAAAAATATACTCCGAACGACCTTCTACTATTAAAAAGTTTTTTGGAAATAATAAGTCTGCTGGACTACCGCCTAAAAGTTCATACACAACTCCCATTTTTTCATCTTGATCGATTTTTTTAATCTCTGTCTTTTTATTCTTCTTAACTACTTCAAAAATATTCTGTATATCTTCTTCATCAGCAACAAGAACTGAAGAATGTGTATTTAATAAAACTTGGTCTCCTTCTGACGCTACATCTAATAAAGCTCTTTTTAAAGCTCGCTGACCTGATGGATGTAAATGTAATTCCGCCTCATCTATCATAAACAAAAATTGTTTTCCAACTTGTTGATCTTTCCTAAAATCCGCATAGGCTTGAATTATAGATAACATTATTGCTCGTTGCATCCCATCGCCTTTCTCTTGTGCGCTAGTTTTGACACCATCATCTACTGTTGTTTCAAAATTTTTCAATAAATCCTCAAATATTGGATCAATAACATTAAATTCGATTTTAGTACCATCGGGGAATTGTTTTTGTAAATAAATCTCAACTTTATCCCCAAGTTTATTTAATTCGGCCCTAACATCCGAATCTTCTCCACTAAATAAGTCGCTAAATTTTTCTCTAAATTTCGCATATTCAGGATTCTCTTCTATAATAGCAGACAAAACTCCTGACAACATTTTTGATATTGGCGTTGTGCTCTTATAAACTGATACATCCTCAAGTCTAATCTTGGTATTCACATATTCTAGAAATGGCAGAAAGTCATTCAAAGCATTATCAAAACCAGCGCCAGTAGTTTTTTCTTCATCATTTATTATAAATACTCTTTTATGGTCAATGCTACTCTTTTTAATGGTTACTGTATTCACATCTTCAAGAACTTTTTTAATAGTAGTTTCATTTTTTTTATTTTTCATCACATCAAGACCACTCTGAATATCAACATAATCTATTTCAACAAGAATTTCTCTGTCAGATTCTTGTTTAAATTTAATATTATCAGGAGATTTTTTTGCTTTATAAAACCAATCAATAGCTTCAAAAAAATTTGTCTTTCCATGGTTATTTTGTCCTACAAAAACATTAAAATCATCAAGTATTATCTCACATGATTCAATTGAACGATAATTTTGAATTCTGATCTTCGAAATTTTCATATCTATTTAATTTAATTCCAATCGCTCCTATATTTATACCAGTGATCACTAATTCTTTCTACCTTAATATATTCTTTATCTGCTTTAAAATTATTATCTGAACTTACATAATACCTTAAACCATCAAGTCCATTTTCAAATTCAACTACACTCCTTTCATCGTCAGTCGCTACAGACTGAAGATTGTGCTTTCTTATAAAATCAACTATGTAATCATGATTTTCTTTACTAATCCCTTCATATTCTAAGACCTCTTCTCTAGTGTCAAGATATATCTTAGTCCATATACCTTTTACTACTTCACCTGTTTCTTTACTCCATTTATCCTCAAAATCAAAGATTGTACAAATCCCCCACTGATTTATTATTTCACAATTATTATCAACTTTCTTAATATTAATTACTATATTTTTAATTTCATCTTGAGCTAAAAAATATTCCACAAAATCATCAAAAGCCTTATCCTTCTTCAAATAAATATCTTCAATGCCAAAAATTCCATTACCGACGTATAGGAAATAAGTGATAAGTAAAATTACAATAACTGTGATAAATATTTTTATAATTGTCATTATTTATTCCAATTAATTATTGTATAAATTATACCCATACATTATGTACAGATTGTCAGCTACATCTAGCGTTGGGAATTGTGCATCCGAACCATGAACAACATTATTGTATATATTAGTTCCATTCTGTAATGCTGTAGCGCCAGTCACTAATACTCCTGAATTCAAATCAACTGAATGGCCTACATAACCAAAACTTATATTACCAGGAGCATCCCCAGCAATTTCAATGCCATTATAAATGTATGACGTATACTCTTGACCTCCACAAGATTTACTTTGACAAAAAATTCCTTTTTGACTCTTTAAATCACCAGGATTCTCTGGGAGATAGAAAACCCCTAATCCAATATATCCTAAATCATTTTCCTGAAATTTTTCTACAATATAATCATTAACTTTGTTTAATCTACCAGTAACATCAGGAGTCTCTTTATTAGGTTTAATTATCTGATTAATACTAATCTTATTTGGATCTTCTATAACATTCAATCTAGCTATATCATTATATGTATAATCAGTTCCATACATTTCATTAATTTCAAGAGTTATAGCGCTTAGAGTATCATCTTGCTCAACTGCCCCTGTCTCTCTATTCCATAAACCAAGAGGATCTATATATCTAATCGGATTATTTGATACATAAGCATAATTATTCAAACCTTGTGGATTAGATAATAGCTGATATTGACCCATGCCTGTTAAACTATTTAACTGGCCATCAGTAACCATTGCTATCTTATTTGATACAGAATCCACCCTATTAAACCTACCAATATCCTGATCATAATATCTCGCCTTGTAATAATGAATATTACTCTCTTCATCTAATTCTTGTCCTGTATATCTGTAATTTGTTTCATTTGATGTTTCTTTATCTATCCTTATACCACCAAATGGATAATAATCATAAGTTGCTTCTAATATACCATTATCATCTGTTAAAACAGATGATGAGCCTAAATGATCAGTAAAGGTTAAAGATATATCATCAATATTAACTTGTCCTATTCTTTGATTACCTAAGAATATATGTTTAGTAGTAGTTGGAGATATATATGTTTCATTTAAAAAGCTGAATTCAAAGTGATTATTCGGATATATAGTTTCTGTAGTTGTTGATTGTGCTCCATTTTCTATTACTACCTTTTTATATGTACGTATTCCATTATTATCATATTTAAACTCTAAGGTATCTTCTGTTGTAGTTGCTGTTATTTTACTTATTCTATCTCTGTAGTTATATGTATATGTATTATTTGGATCAGATGTTAGATTACCGTTATCATCATACGTATAATTATTACTATCTATAGTATCTGCTTGATATGGATTACTGTTATCATATGTATAACTACCTATATCTGATTTAGTTAAGATATTACCTATTTGATCATATGAATATGTTCTATTATAGTCTCTATTATTTGCCGTATTAATTGCATCTGCTTCAGTTAATCTGTAGAGGTCGTCGTAAGTATAGGTTACATCTTTTGCTGTACCTACATTTGAATCATCAGATAGAAAAGTAATATTTCCAATATCATCATAAGTATATGATAGATCTTGGTAAGTAGTAGTACTCTTAGTAGTTAACTTATCTGTTAATCTGTATGCTTCTAAAAGATTAAAGGTATTAGTAGATACTATACCATTAGTATAACTTATTACTTCGATTTGTTTAAGAGGGGAATATTTTACATTATCTATTATATCCACCGGTGTTGAAGCACCTTCTTGTACTGAAACTTCATTAACTAAACCTAAATTATTAAAGTCGTAAATAATATGATAGTCTTCTGGATCATCCACACTTATCTTGGCAGGTTGATTAGTTAAAGTATACTTATAATCCATATTATATGAATGTCTATCAATATATCCATGTTCTTCATTTACCCTGCCCCAGATATCATATTCATATTGTTTAGAATCTGAAGCTTCAATCCCATCAAATATAACTTTACTTAATCTGCCGATACTATAATCATTAGTATCGTAAGTATAGCCTATCTCAGTACCTGCTAAACCTGTAAAATTCTCTGTTAAAACCCTGTTAAGGTCGTCATAGGTATATTGTACTATATTTCCTTCAGGATCTTCTTTTTCAGTTAAATTTGAAGCGTCATCATATTCATAATCCCAAGTACCAAAAGAAGTGCTGGTAGCATAATGCATTTCTTCTTGATATAGTAATCTGCCTAAGTCATCATAACTAAACTTCCTGGTATTTCCTAAAGAATCCGTTATTTTAGATAATTTATTCAAGTAATTGTAGTTATATAACGTTGAATAGATACTAGTATCATTATATTCATCAACTTTAATTAAATTACCATAAGCATCTTTAAATAATTTCCTTTTATTATTCTCTGGATCAGTTATTAATATAGTTCGCTTGTCATATTCATAAGTTGTAGTAAAAGTATCAGTTGAACTATTAAATTGCTCTGTTAAGACACGTCCAGCAGTATCATAAATGTATGAGGTGTATGGTTGAGTAGACAATGTCCAAGTAGGAGTTGTATAACTAGTACCATTATCTAAATACGGTATTGACTGTCTTACTAAATTACCTTCTTCATCATATTTCATACTAGTTACAATATAATCAGAATCTTCCCATTCTTCGCGAGTTTGAATTACTCTACCTAAACCATCAAAATAAGTATAAGTATCTATCCAGTTAGTAGCATCTACTTTTATTTCTTTTTTAACCTTAAATGGATCTGCAGTATCATAATAAGTATATTGTTCTAAAATAACCATGGTAGTCGTGCTTACAGGATCAGTTCTTTCTACTTTAGTTAACCTACCAAATTCATCATAAGTTTTTTCTTCTACTAAGCCATTTAGATCTTCTGAACTTAATATATTACCCGTCTTTAAATCATATTCAGTTAAATAAGTTTGACCTAAATCATTTACAGTTGAAGTTGGATAATAATAATCCGTATCATATGAAATTAATGTAATATTTCTAAGCGGGTCTGCTTTTTCCATAACTAAACCATAATCATTAAAGCTGTACTTATACTCAACGTCTCCTAATACTAGATCCTCTTTAGTTAAATTACCATTACTTATTTGTCCATAAGCTAAATCATCATAATATATTTCTTGTTCTGTATCATTTGGTCCGCTATTATCAGTTACCGTACGTTTCTTAATAGCTGATTTAATATAATCAGTATCATTATTAGCATATAAATAATCAGTATCTCTAGAATCGCCAGTTACATCTACATAAACTCCGTTCTCTGCTGCTTTAACATGTCCGTATTCAAATTGCTCAATTAAATTTCCAACTGAATCATAATCATAAGTTCTAGCAGATGAAGAAGCTGTAGTTAGAGTATTGCTTTCATTAAACATAGAGAATGTACTGGTAGCCCAAACACCTTGTGTGCCGCTAGGATCTTCAGCGTCCCAGAATCTAATACGCCAATTATATTCATCACCATCATATGACAATGCAGAACCATCATATACAAAATCTGAAGATCTTGAACCATTATCTAACAACTCAGATAATAATGTCTTACCCGTATCCCATTCTGTTGAAGTAAATTCAATATTATTATCAACCTCTATTTCATACCATTTAGCCTTATCTAAAGGATTATCATCATAAAATATTGCTGAAAAACTAGGTGTTAAATTAATAATATCAATAGGTTCTACCTTATTCTCTGCCCATAGTCCTTCTGAAGCATCTGGGGCAACAGTACCGTCCATATAGAAGTAATCATAACCAGAAGACCAATATCCTTCATCAGTTGGAGCTTCACCATCATCCCAAAATTTTATTCTCCAATAATATTGCATACCATCTAGAGGCAAAGCTGTACCGCCATATGAAATTGGATCTATTTCATAACCTACTGGAGTTGTAGACGCAAGTGAAGTCTTAGTGCTATCCCAAACTGTGCTGGTTGCATAATTGCCATCCACTCCAATAACTTGTATTTGATAATACTCAGCAAGATCACCTTCATTTGGATCGTTATATACTGCTGTAAATTCAGGAGTTTGATCTTCAACATCATCTGGATTAGTTGAGCCTTCAACTTCTAAATCTGAAGCAACAGACGCTTCGTTTAATGTGTATTCAACTAATAAATATGGATCATTTTCTGTTCCTTCCTGTTCGACAGTATAAAAAGTAATATCCGTACCAACACCCGGTCCTCCTCCTGTGCCCATATCATATTGACCTCTCAAAGCTAATGTTGTTGTTGCGGTTAGATTTATCCAACTTAATCCAGTTTCATCAAATTCAAAATCATATCTGCCTGTATAATATGGCTGAAAATAAGCAGTATCAGTTGCAATGTCTTCTACCAAACCATATTTACCATCAGTTAATTCTCCATTATCAGTATCCACATTGACTAAAGAGAGCACGTCTTGAGCACCAACATAACTTGCCTCAATTGAAAGAATGGCGGAAGTAACTGTTGCTGTATCTGGTAAACTTTCTGTATTAAATGGTAAGAAAATACGACTTAAAGTACAACTACCATTTTGATATTGTTCTAAATCTACCTCTGGTCCAGAATCAAGACTAGTGGCATTAGCAGCATCAACAATACCATCCCAATCTGAACAAGGATCTTCGTGACGATATAGCTCGCCATCACCTATAAAAGGATCAATACTTTCTTCATCATAGAATCTAGCTTCATATCTAGCATTACCACTACTATCTAAGCCTAAAAAGTAATGTTTAGCAAAGTCATTTGAAATTTCT
Organism: bacterium; assembly: GCA_018672055.1. GTDB lineage: Bacteria > Patescibacteriota > Patescibacteriia > UBA1558 > UBA10009 > JABHGM01. The sequence continues at coordinate 844,347 of JABHGM010000001.1, forward strand.
TCATTAAGCTGTGGTTGTGTCTTAGGTGCAAATGCTTGATCCTCAAGTAAATCAACTAATTTTTGATTAGAACCTTGAGGTAAGCTTCTACCAGTATCAGATCTAGTTACTAAAACATCTTCCTCATATACATAGCTAACTGAATTATCTAAAGAAACAAAATGTCTACCATCTTCCAAGTCATCATCTAACCATTTATTCACTTTACTACTTATGATATATAGGTTAGCGCCATCTTCTTCTAAGACCTCTTCTCTGTATACTCTGCCTTTTTTGTAAATTGTATCTTCATATTCACCAAGCTCATAACCATCAACTCCGCCACCTTGATGATAATATGTTTTAACTATCTGATCACCAGTTTGAGCATTAACCACACCAAAACCAGCATATTGATTTAAAGTGTAATCATCATCGTAATAATATATACCATCTTTATATTCATAATTAGTAGTTACTTCATTATCTATCCCGTCAAAAATAGTTATTTCTTCAACAGTTGCTAAACTAATGGGTAGTAATGGATTCTGAAAATCTCCTGAACTATCAAAATATGTTCCTGAGGATTTATAATTAATTGTAGTAGTAGAACCATAACCATTATCAATTTCTGAAAGTAAATTAGCATAAGTAGTAGTTCCTAAATGTACGGCTCTCTCTGTAGCGCAATCAGTACCATTATAATCACAAAATGATTTAACTAAATCAATAGAGCCATCATTATTTAGATCCATCATTCTAGCGCCTTGATCCCACCAAAGCTCAGTATCAGAATTATATTCAACAAATATTTTTGGAACTTCCCAACCTGCTGTTTCAACCCAAGAATCGCCATCATTTAAATATGCCGCCGTTGTAGTTGCTTCTTCATAGTTATCATATATAGCAACTTCAATATCAACTAAACCATCTCCATTAACATCAGTAAACCTGCTGACACCATGCTTCCATTGCCCTACAAAGACTTCATCAGGCATAATGTAGGCTGTGCTACTGCTCGTTTCCCAGCCTTCTCCATTATTTAAAAATATACCAACATCATACGTCAAATAGTTACTTGCACTAAATACATCTAATAAGCCATCACCGTTAACATCAATCAACTGTGTACCCATTCTATTACAACTATTGATTGCAGTGTCACATTTTGCTAAAAGACCTGGAAAATCACCATATCCGCCTTCAAAACCATCTCCAATATTTAAATATACTTGATTATAGCTATTATCAGTTTCAAGATTATGATATGAAAATACAATATCATCTAAACCATCTGCATTAACATCTGATAGTAGAAACTTCTCAGCTTCAAAATAACCTGGATCAACAACAGTATTTTCAATTTCATCAGACCAACTTTGACTGTAAGAAAAACCATTTTCTTTATTATTTAAATATACATTGTTAAATCGAATACCGCTATTAGGATCACGTTCCTCAGAAACTATATCTGGATATTTATCGCCATTTAATTCAGCCCAAATAATCTTTTCAAACGGAATATCAGAATAACTATTATTACTCCAATATTGAGGAAAAGCCCAATTACTAGATACCCAGTCATCACTATCATGAACATTTTTTTTATTATCCACCCAAGAATCGCCGTTGAAATCTAAAAATGAATTAGTTAAATATTCACCAGAACTATTTCTATCAAATGGTGAAAAATTAGGCCAATTTACTGTATCATCAATCCAACCAGATTCTTTTTCATAATAATCAAAAGAAGTTACTGGCAAGCTTTCCCAAGAATCGCCATCCCAACCATATTTAGTAACTGAATCTAATAAAGAAGTTGAACCATTTTGACCAGAAGTATAGTTAAAAGTATATTTATATGTATTAACACTATCTACATCTATTTCTATATAATCTAATCTTTTTGTAGTAGTTACTGCAAATGCTGCACCATAACCAAAATAATCATCAGCTCTTTATTCTAAATTAAAACTAATTTGCATTGGACCATCGGTAGTATCATGACCAGTATAATAAATATCATCTGGGTATATTTGCCCATAGAGTTTATAATATGTAACTCTATAATAGTTATCATTAGTATCTTCTACTCTATCTAACATCCATTTATATATTCGAGTAGAATCACTAGGATCATCCTGTCTAGCAGCAGCTGTTTGTCCAAAATAATACTTAGTACCCATAGTATCAGTTACTATCCAACTATCAGTTGAGGTGGCTATTTTTAAATAATCACCTTCTGCTTTACTACCGTAAGTATTGCCACCCAAATTAACTAAATCATAACTTTTATTATTTAAAAAAAGAGTAAACTCATTACTCTCATATAAATTATTTGAACCCTCTTTAGTTGTACGTGTTACATAACCTAAATCAAGTGACCAACCCTGACCTACCCAGCTACCTGGTGATTTATCATGTGAGTTATAGTAAAGATTAAGAGAAGGTTGTATACCATTTCTACCGGGTGGTACTTCTAAACCTAAATTATAGTTAGCAGCACCTGAAAAGTTATCTACCCTCAGAGAACCTGTAAAACCAGCTTCTTTTTTAAATTGATTCTGAGCACTTGCTTCATGTTGATATGCAAAATTATCCTCAGCTTTAATGTTATCAGTAAAAATAAAAAAAAGTGCTATAATTAGCACAAAAAAAATAACTTTCTTCATATATTTCATTTTAAATAATAAATATAACTTAAACTTAGACAGTCCGTATGACCCTGTAAATTCACAGTATATTATTTAACTCAAAGAGTCAAATTACTTATGCACAACCTGTACCATCTCAACCATCCTATTACAATATCCCCATTCATTATCATACCAAGCAATTATCTTGACTAAATTCTTATCTATTACTTTAGTAAGAGATAAATCAACAACACTTGAATATGGATTACCAATATAGTCTGAAGATACGAGTGGCTTATTACTAACACTTAAAATACCTTTTAAATCTTTTGACTTGGAAGCATCTTTAAATAGCTGATTAATTTTACTCTCAGTAACATTTTTTTTAGTAACAATAGTAATATCAGATAATGAACCATCTACTGTAGGTACACGTATAGCCATACCATCAAATATATTATTTAATTCAGGCATTACTTGAGCAGTAGATTGAGCAGCTCCTGTTGTAGTAGGTATTATATTTTGTGCAGCAGCTCTAGCTCTTCTTAAATCTTTATGTTTGTTATCAACAATATTTTGAGTAACAGTGTATGAGTGTATAGTAGACATAACTGATTTTTGAACTCCAAATTTCTTATTAACTAATTTCATAACAGGTGCTACACAATTAGTAGTACATGAACCCATATTAATTACCTCTTCACCCTTATATTTATCTGCATTAACGCCTAGTAAATAAGTAGGTGCTTTTTTATCTTTAGAAGGTGAAGAAATTATTACTTTTTTAGCCCCAGCTTTAATATGTTGAACACTACCTTTATAATCCTTAAATACCCCAGTGCATTCCAAAACAACATCAACTTTTAATTTCTTCCAAGGTAATTTAAGAGGATCTCTTTCATGAAAAATAGGATATTCATTATTTAATACTTTAATCCCATTTTTAGAAGTACTTACCTTAAAAGGAAGCTCCCTATATACCGAATCATATTGTAATAAATGAGCTAATGTCTTATTATCCCCAGGATCATTAATAGCTACAAGCTCAATTTCTGGATGATCCATTAAAACTCGAAAAGTAACTCTACCAATACGGCCAAAGCCATTTATAGCTACTCTTACCTTATTTTTCATACATTTTAGTATTAATAATTATCATAATGATTATATCATAATTATTGACAAAATAATATAATATGATATACTATTCTATCAATTGAACATTGAAATTTCCCGAAACTGAGCCCCGGGAAGTGAGTGAAATAAGGTGAAGCTTAAACAGTGCTTTAAGCAATACCCTCAAACACTTTAAAAGAGGCTCAAAAATCATGAAAGGTTAAATCATGGAAAAAAGAACATGGATGGGATGGATTGGATTTCTAATAATATTAATAGTACTCGTCCTTGAAATTCCAAAACTTCAAGGTATAATAAATAATATTGGATATTTTTGGTTTTTTTTACTTACGTTTTTGGCAGGTATAACTATAATTAACATAATATTGAAACTAGTAAAAACTAGAAACGCTAAACGTGCCAAGTATGAAAACTGCTTAAACATCTGCCACCAATACCGTGATGCTTTAAAGAACAGAGAAATACTTCACCGTAGAGAACAGGTAATACCAAACGGCTTTAAAGAAGATGATCCTCATCTTTTCAAAAAGATAAGGAAAGCAATTATATGCTCTGATAATCTTGTAAGACTTGGCAATGATATTAAAATACACAACATAAATTTCGGATGTATAGCTATAGAACTAGGCCCTAACTTTATAGAACCATTCTTAAAAAATGTGAAAATATCATTCAATAATCATATAATTATTTGTCCAATGCTTCCTGATGATGAAATCTGTAAAGTCAAATATAATAATAAAATCAGTTATTTTCTCACTAAATCAGGTGCTTACATCCAGCCAGATTCTGATGGATCTTGTTGGGCTCACTCTGAGATCTTAAAATTCTATCCTCATCCAGTAAAAAATAAAAAACTTGAGAAACTAGGTGATCCTAATAAGGTATATGATGTGTATGAATCACAAGAGGAAGTTAATAAACCAAATTCTGAAGCAGAAATAGAAGTATCTGTTACCATTGAGAAAAACGGTAAAGACTTCAAAGTAAACTCTAAAGGAAATGAATCAGCTCTACCAACTAAAGTCGATGTAAATGATTCGAAAGTAATCATATACTATCCTCGGCAAAACTCAAAATAACTTTTTAACCATAAAAGGAGCAAGTCAAAAACTTGCTCCATTTTTATTGACAAATATTAAATTCTAAACTATATTGGATTTACAAATTAAGGAGGATAAAAATGTTCTTAAAATATAATAATAATTTAATAGGTTGGTTCAAAATCATTGGATTTTTATTAACAGGCATAGGACTCTGGTTTCTATTTACTGCTGCTACACCTGCAAATAATTCTGATGAGCTAGGTATTCCAATAATACTAGGTATTGTATTTGCTACATGCTTCCTAACCTTAATATTTGTTGCTATCGGCTGGGCACTAGTTGCTATTGCAATATCATTATATACTGATAAAGATGGGAATATATCTGATAAAGATCTAAAGAAACTTGAACGGTCAATTTGCGAAATGCCTGATCAAGTCAGTTCTTTTATGTAATTAAAAACAAGAGGAAGAAATTCCTCTTTTTTATTTAACTAAAAAATTATATTTATCTAACAGCAACTTCTACAATCTGTCTGCCATCTCTATCTTCAATAATAACATCAACAGTACCTTTTAAAGTATGCCAAGACTTTACTATACCATGACCTTGCTTTGTTTTTATCTTAGAGCCAATTTCTGGAAAACCTTCTGCTAATTCTTTATAGACAGGTTCTTCATATCTTAAACAACATTTTAATCTACCACATCTACCTGATAGCCTTTCTGACCCTCTATGAGCTACTTGTTGATCTTTAGCCATCTCCGTGGTTACATTACCTAACTCTTTTAAATGAGTACTGCAACATAAGCTTCTACCACATGAACCAAGATCACCATTTATTTTAGCTTCATCACGAACTCCTAGTTGTTGAAGTCTAATACTTTTTTTATATTTTCTAATTAATTCTTTTAACAAATCCCTAAAATCTACTCTGCCATCAGCAATAAAAGCAAAAGTAACCCTTGTTTCATCAAATGACTTATGCACATCAACAAGTTTCATAGGTAACTTAAACTTTTTTACTTGTTCATGACAATACTTTAGTACTTTATCATTATCTTTATTTATTTCAAGTATCTTTAACTTATCTTGAGATCTAGCTTTACGCATTATTGGCTTTATCTCATCATTTAATTCTTTATCCTTACTAAGTTCCCCAACAGATGTAATAGTACCAATATCTTTACCTAAAATTGTCTCTACAACAACTTGATCACCTTTTTTAAGTTCAATAGTTCTACCTTTATTATCTTCTGGTAAAAAATAGTATTCCTTATCCCACGGAGTAAATTGTACAGATATAATTTGCATTTATTTAATAATTGAACCTAAGTTCTTACCTTTAATTAATTTTATTAAATTACCTTCTTGCCATTTAATAATTCTAATTGGTAATTTATTTTCTTGAGCTAAAGCTACGGCAACTGAATCTATAATTTTAAGTTCTTTAGCTATTATACTTTTATATGAAATACTCTTTATTCTTTTAGCTCTCTTATTTAACGTTGGATCAGCACTATATATTCCATCAACTTTAGTTGCTTTAATTAATACTTCTGCGTTTGTTTCTAAAGCGCGTAAGCAAGCAGCTGTATCATGAGTAAAAAATGGATGGCCTGTGCCACCAACGAATATTACAACCTTATTTTCTTTTAAAGCTTTAGTTACTTTACTATAGTTAAATTTAGGATATTTAGTATTTAGAGAAAAAGAAGTAAAAACTTGAACTTTAACCTTCATTTCTTTTAAAGCTTTTTCTAAAGGTATAACATTCTTTAAACCACCTTTCATACCCTTTAAATCAACTTCTACTCTATCCCCTTTTTTCACATCTTTCCAACGACTCACATTGCCCCCACCACAAACAATAGCTACTTTTACTTTAGCTTTAACTAATTCTTTAATTTCAGAAGCAATTAATTTAACTTGTCTCTTATTTACTGGCTTTCCTTTATCACCAAAAGCTTCACCAGAAAACTTGATTAAGACGTTTTTATATTTCATATTTTAATTATAGACTAAAATGGGAAAAATGTTTAACGGTTGCTCCGTCTAAATATTTTTCAATACTCATTTTATCTTCTTTAATATATGGTTGCTTAATTAAGCAAACCTCGGAGTAATATTTATTTACCTTACCTTCTAAGATCTTTTCAATAATTTCATCTGGCTTATTTTCTTTCTTTAACTGTTCTTTGTAAATTTCTTTTTCTTTATCTGTCTCTTCTTGAGGTACATCTTCAGGCTTTATATATTTAGGATTCATAGCTACAACTTGCATAGCAACTTCTTTAGCCTTAGCAATGTCTCCGCCTTCTAAAACTACAACAGAAGCAACTTTCTTATTTGAATGTAAATAACTAGCCATAACTTCACCTTCAATAATATCAAATGAACTTACATTAATATTTTCACCTATCTTAACAATTAAATTATTTTTAATTTCTTGATCTGCCCACTCATTAAACTTGTCTTTACCAAGTTCAAAAAGCTTATCTGCAAAATCAGCTGAGGCTTTTTTAAAATCATCATTTCTAGCTACAAAATCAGTTTCGCATGCCAAAGCTACTACAGCAATCTTACCAGCTTCTTCTTTAATTGAAATTATTCCTTCAGAAGTAGAACGTTCTGCGCGTTTAGCTGCCATTTGTTGACCTGACTTTCTTAATATTTCAATAGCTTTTTCTTCATTACCTTCTGCCTTATCTAAAGCATCTTTAATATCACCCATTCCAGCACCTGTTTCAACACGTATTTTTTTTATTAATTCTATACTCATATTTTATTTTATTTATCTTTTTTAACTGGAAGCTCTTCTACTTTCTTTGAGCCTCTACCTTCAATAACAGCTTTTGATACTAATTCAGTAATCATTTGAATTGATTTAATAGCATCATTATTTGCTGGAATTGGAAAATTAACTTTCTCTGGATTATCATTAGCATCAACCATAGCAACAGTTGGTACACCTACCTTTTTAGCTTCAGCCAAAGCTGTTTTTTCTTTCTTAATATCTACTAAGAAAATAGCGTCAGGTAAAGTAGTCATTTCTTTAATTCCGCCAACTAAATCAGTTAACCTAGTAATTTCTCTTTCAAAATCAAGTTGTTCTTTTTTAGTATACTTACTAAGTTCACCACTTTCTCTTTGTTGTTCTAACTCTTTTAATTTATTAGTTAACCTAATAATATTATCAAAATTAGTAAAAGTACCACCCAACCATCTAGATGAAATAAAAGGCATCTGACAATTAGTAGCTTCTTTTTTAACAATATCTTTAGCTTGATCTTTTGAGGAAACAAAAAGAACCACACCATCTGTGGCTACTATTTTTGTAACAAAATCTAAAGCTTTCTTCAATTCTTCAGCTGTTTTCTCTAAATCTATGATACTTATTTGATTCCTAGCCCCAAAGATAAAGGGCATCATTTTAGGATGTCTTTTTGATACTTGATGACCAAAATGAACACCGTTTTTGAGCATTTCTATGAGCTCTGGTATTTGTGGCATATATTATGCGCTCCTTTCTTCCACCATTTCTTGTTAACCCTTAAATAGGCAAGGAGAGATATAAGAAATGTGTGTGTTATTAATTATTATTAATTTTCAAGAGTTTACCATAATACATATATTTTGGCAATAGCCAGCTTATTGATATACATCATGACTACCTACTGAATGGAAATATACTTTATTTTCATTAACAAATTCGAATATTATACGATATTTATAACCAATAGAAAAAGACCAAAATTCTTTCAGTCTTCCTGATAATTTATGAGTTTTTAATGATTTATCAAAAGGATTATGCCTAAACTTTATTTCATTCTTTTCAGCTATATCCTTTATATTATTTGATAATTTCTTATATTCCCTTTTAAATTTAGAGGAGTAAATTATCTCCATAAATCTCTTTAACGTAAATCTTTAAGAGACCCTAGTTTTTTACCCTGTCCTTTATTTATTTGTTTCTGACTCTTTTTAATTCCTAATACTATTCTGTCTTCCATCCAAGATCTTAACAAATCTCGAAAGAATTCGCTAGTACTAGCATAATGACCTTTTTTAACAGCCTGCTTTACAGTACTAGCCATTTCAGAAGGTAGAGATAAGTTTATAACTTCACGCATATTTATATATATTAATTGTAATACATTGTATTACAACAATATCATAATATATTACTTTGTCAAGAGTATGATATAATGAATATATGAAAAAGATGAAAAAAATATGGGCTGGACGTTTTTTTTGGAAAGTACTCTCTTCTACATGGGGAGTTATTGCCATGTCTTTGTTTATGATAGAATTCTTTACATTTAATGATTATCTAGTTGCCACAAGCAGTGTAGCCGTAATATATATAGCAGTTCTAACTATGTATGTAGGTTCCAAAGAATTTTTTAGATGGAGACAAAAAGATACCTTTAAATCACGTTATTTCGGTGAAATACACATTATTCTATGGACTTTACTATTTGTAGTATTTACCCTATTTGCTTTCTTTTCTAAAGGTTACTTTAAACTACCAACTGAATTTTTAGCAACATATATCTCAACATTAGGTATATTTGCTATTACTATGCAATCTAAAAGCTTTAGTAAGAAATAAGGCTACTTCAATACTTGACAAATATCTCAAATTACCTTAAAATACTCAGCATATGAAAAAAGACACACATCCAGATTATAATGCTAAAGCTAAGGTTACTTGCGCTTGCGGTAACACTTTTTCTATTGGTTCTACTGTAAAAGAGCTAGATGTTGAAATTTGTTCAGCATGTCATCCATTCTACACAGGTAAGCAAAAATTAATTGATACTGCTGGTAGAGTTGATAAGTTTAAGGCCAGAGCTGCTAAGAAAGAAGAAGTTGCTAAGACTAGAAAAGGTAAAAAAGCCAAAAAAGCTAAGTCTCAAGCCAAGAAAACAGTTAAAGTTAAAGCAAAAAAATCAGATAAAAAATAACTTAAATATCCTTTAAAAGGTTTTTGTATTTACACAGAAACCTTTTTGATTTACACAACATAGTATATAATTAAATATATGAATAATTTAGAAAAAAAACTTAAAGAATTTAAAGATAAATTCGATGAATTAGAACGCAACTTACAATCTGCGGATGTTATTAATGATCCTAAAAAATTAGGTAAGCTTTCTAAAGAATATAATGAAGTAAAAGAAATTATTGATCATTCAAATGAATTAAATAAGGTAAGTAAAGAAATTAAAGAATTAAATGAATCTTTAACTAAAGAAAGTGATGAAGAATTAATTAAAATGACTGAAGAAGAATTACAAATACTATACTCTAAAGAAACTGAATTAAATACACATTTAACTGATTTATTAAATCCAAAAGATCCTCTTGATAAAAAAAATATAATCATGGAAATAAGAGCAGGTACCGGTGGTGATGAATCTGCCCTATTTGCTGCAGATCTTTTTAAGATGTATTCAAAATATGCAGAAGCAAAAGGATTTAAGACTAAACTAATTTCTCAAAATAAAACCACGATTGGTGGCTTTAAAGAAATAATATTTGAAATTGAAGGACAAAACGTATATGGAAATTTAAAATATGAAAGTGGAGTCCATAGAGTACAAAGGGTACCTGAAACTGAAAAATCTGGAAGAATTCATACAAGCGCTGCAACTGTAGCTGTACTTCCTGAAGCAGAAGAAGTGGATATGAGTATTAACCAAAAAGATTTAAGAATAGATACATTTTGTGCTGGCGGTCATGGAGGACAAAGCGTTAATACTACTTATTCAGCAGTTAGAATAACTCACTTACCTACTAATATAGCTGTATCCTGCCAAGACGAAAGAAGTCAACTACAAAATAAATTAAGAGCTATGACTATTTTAAGATCAAGATTACTTGCTCATCAAGAAGAAAAAAGAAGAAAAGAGTTAAGTGATAATAGAAAAGGACAAATTGGTACTGGTGACAGAAGTGAAAAAATAAGGACATATAATTTCCCACAAGACAGAATGACTGATCACAGAATTAAATTAACTTTGCATAATTTAGATAAAATACTAAATGGTAATATTGATGAAATAATCGCTAATCTTAAAGCTGAGGCAAGTAAGGAAGTATGAATATAAAAGAAGTCCTTGAATACGGGGAAGATAAATTAAAACATATTGATTCAGCAACATTAGATGCTGAATTATTATTATCATATACAATTAATAAGGAAAAAGAATATATATACACTTATCCTTATAAAGAGATAAGTAAAAAAAATTTAAATAAATATATTAAATTACTTAAAAAAAGAGCTAAGTATATTCCTCTTGCTTATTTATTAGAATATAAAGAATTTTATGGTTTAAAATTCAAAGTAAACAAACATGTTTTAGTACCTAGACCCTTAACTGAAGCATTGGTAGATAAAGCATATGAAGTAATTAAAGATAGTAATATTAAAAATATCGTAGAAATAGGTACTGGCTCTGGAGCAATAATTATTGCCTTAGTCCATAAACTAGGAAAAGAAAGTAAAAATTTTAATTTTTATGCTACTGATATATCAAATAAGGCATTAAAAGTAGCTAAGTATAATGCAAAAGAAAATAAAGTAAAAAAATATATTACTTTTAAAAAAGGTAATCTCTTAAAACCAGTTAAACATATTAAAATAGATTTACTTTTAACTAATCTTCCCTATTTAAATAAAGATGATATGAAAGAATTAAGTATTAGCAAAGAACCAAAAACTGCTTTACTTGAAAAAGATCATTATAAAAAGTTTTTTAAACAAACAAAAAAGTACCTTACTAAGGTACCTATTATAATATTTGAAGATAAAAAAGGTATTACTACTCAAAACTTATAATAACTTCTTTAATATCTCTTCTCCTTCTATCCATTCTCCTAAATCAGCCCTTGGATTTATATGACCATGATCTCCGATATTAATAAATTCACTGCCCCACTTTTCAGCAAAATGCTTAGCTCTATCTATTTCTAAATAAGGATCAGTAGTACTAGCAACTAAAATAGTTCTAAATGATAACTTATTAAGAGGCATTGGTGCAAAACCAATAGCTTCTTTTGGTATACTTGAAGCATCAACATCAGCTGGAGCTACTAACATAGCTCCTTTTATTTTATCACTATTTTCTTGAGCCCAATGCATTATTAAAGGACACCCTAAGCTATGAGCTAATAATATAATATCATAATCTTTATTCTTCTTTATAGCGTTATCCAATTCCTTAACCCAATCACTGCATACTGGATTAAACCAATCTTTTTGCTCTACTCTTTCAATATTATCAAACTTAGATAAAAATAGAGTCTGCCAGTGTTTTGGACCAGCATCACTTATACCTGGTAAAACTAATATCTTATTATCCATATATTATTCAAAAGCCTGATAAGTATAGCCATTAGGAGCTAACTCTGTAAAATTAAATCTAGGACACTCCCCTTTACCAATATCTAATTGAGTTGTTTCAAAATCAGTAACTTGAAAAATAACAAAAGGTCTACTGCATCCAAATTCACCACGATCAAACCTTTGATATCGATAATATTTCTGAACATCATTTACAGGATCAAATGGTCTTATAGATAATAAGCCAATATTAACCATAGGATCTAAAAAGCTTGAATCAGCAATATCATTACTTTTATCCCAACCTTCTCCATCATTATCATTAGTAGCTGGATACTTACCATTTGCTTGATTATAATACTCCAAAGCTTTTATAATAGTCTGTGAATCTGTATTACGTCTAAAATCACGTATTTTACGCCATCTATTATTTAAATAAACAATTGAAAACATTAAACAAGCAATTAGAACAACAACCATTAATACTTTTGATAATACTCTAGTTAAAGGATTACCAGTTCCTTGTGTATCCATTTTTTAAAAATTAATATTAGTAAGTGGTGGTATAATCTGAATCCAAGTTTTACCTGGTTTCAATAAAATTAATTCATCTTGATTTGTATAATATTGAGTTTTTAACTCTTTATCTTCTTTTTCCCAATATCCTTCTACTACTTTACCATTTTGAAAAATTACAGTTTTACCTGTACCCAATGTTTGCATACCTAGTCTCTCAATATCAATTAACCAACTTTTTACGAATTGAACAATTACTTTATCACTAGTTATTTGTTTACCTTCATGATCTGTAAACTCTACTCCCCCATTATATCTATAATATAAATTATCTTCGCAGTTATATATCCATTGTACTTGATAATTGTAATATGAATAATCAATTAATATTTCTGGTTCTTGAGGACACTCTACACTTTTAGAATAATTATATTCATTAGCTATATATTCTATTTCTCTATCTTTTAAACTACTTATCTCGCTCCATAACTGACTATTAGTATAAACATTATGTGGCCAATCATATCTACTACCTCTATCATAATATATTTCATCACCACTCATCTCATTTATATCAATTATACTATAATCTTTAATTGCTTCCAAGCTACCAGGGCTACCACCTACATGAAATAAAGCAGGATCATATTCTAAAGCCCAGTCTAGAAAATATGCTCTAAGTGATCTAACAGGTCCAATCTTAGCTACTTCGTCACTATAGTTATAGATACCCATTAAACGAGTAATACCACCTTCAACTAAAGCCTCATAAACAATTGAAGCTTTATCTAAACCAAATTGAGGACGTATGTCAGTAGCATTTTCAATCATAATAGCTACTGGATTATATTCAATTAACTCTTTTGTCTTCTCACCTGTTAATGGATTAACAAAAAGAAGACTATCAATTTGATAGTCTTCTTTAGAGTATATATTAAATATTGTAAGTGTTAAGGTTACGCCAAATATTCCAAGTGCAATAATTATAAATAGAGTAACGGGTAAATATTTTTCTAATTTTCTAAACATTATATTATTTTTTTTCTTCAGGCTTTCCTTCTTCTTTCTTGGCTTCACCTTCTTTTGCTTCACCTTCTTTACCTTCTTTCTTTTCTTCACCTTCTTTTGCTTCACCTTCTTTGCCTTCTTTCTTTTCTTCACCTTCTTCGCCATCTGTTTCTTCTTCAACTGTAGGCTCTTCAATAATTATCTTAGCCTTAGCAGTAGCCACAACTGATTCAAGATCAGCTTTAACTGTAATGCTTTCAGGTATATCTAAATCTTTAACTTGAATTACATCACCAAATGAATTAACAGAACTAATATCTACTTTAATTTCATGTATTAAATCAGCAGGCATACATGATATTTCTAAACTATCTAATGGTTGAATCATAGTACCAGCTAATTCTTTAACAGCTCTTGATTCACCAAAAAAGATTAAAGGAATCTTAGTATGAATCTCTTTATTCATATCAACGATATAGAAATCAGCGTGAATTGCCTTATCAGTTAATGGATGAAATTGTACATTACTAATAATTACCTTAACAGCTTTATTATCATCAATTAATAGGTCAATTAAAGCACTTTTACCAGCTTCTTTGAATACTTTAGTAAAAGCCTTTAAATCTACGTTTAAATGTTGATTTTTTTGCTTATCACCATATAATTCAGCAGGTACATTACCCTTCTCTCTTTCTAAATTAATCTCTTTAGTAGGTATTTCTCTTGTTTTTACCTTAAGTTCTATTGCCATAATATAATAGGTTATATTTAATCTTGGCTTGTATTCTATGTAAAAATCATATATTTGTCAAGGACAACACTAAACAAATAATCTAATTAAAATACTTATCCCTATTTCTAAGATGTATATTATGAATAATGCCTAAAGCAATTAAAGTACTAATTAAAGAGCTACCTCCATAACTTACTAAAGGTAGCGGGAGTCCGGCAATTGGTGCGAGTCCCATATTCATGCCTATGTTAATAAATAGCTGAGCTATTAAAAAAGTTAAAATGCCTAATATTAAAAATATTGAATAATCATCACTAGCTTTTTTTAATATCTTAAATATCCTATAGAATAAAGTAAAGAATAATACAAGTAATATGGAAGCTCCAATAAAGCCTAATTCTTCAGCAATTACGGCGAATATGAAATCAGTTTCTTGTGCTGGTAGAAAATTAAGTTGACTTTGAGATCCCAGAGCTAAACCTCTACCAATAAATTGACCGGAACCAACAGCAATTATTGATTGCGTTACATTGTAACCCGTACCAAGTGGATCATTCTGAGGATTCATAAAAGTTAATATTCTATCTCTTTGATAATCTTGAAATACAAATGACCATGAAATAACTAGAAGTATAATAAATATAGCGAACATTTTAAAATAGAATTTCTTTTTAAGTGGCAAAACTGCTACTATTAAAATCCAAATTGATAAAAGAATCATAGCAGATCCAAAATCAGGCTGAATAATTACTAAACCAACTAAACCTCCGGTTACTATAGCTGAAATAATAATATATTTTAAAACTTTTAAATCTTTAGCGTGTATGCTAAAAAACTTAGCTAAGAAAATAACTAAAGCTATTTTAACTAGCTCAACTGGCTGAATAGTTGTTCCGCCTATTTCAAACCAACCTCTGGCACCACCTAGGGTTACACCTAAGCTTAAAACAAGAAGTAATACTAAAAAACTAATTATTATAATTACTTTGTAATAATCTCCCCAAAAATGATGATTAACAAAACTAACTAAGAAAAATAGGATTAAACCTATTATTACAAAAATAACTTGTTTTTTAAAAAGTGTAAAATCTGGGTCAGCTGTATTAAACTGTAACGAATAAAGAGCAGATAAACCAAAAAAAATTAACAACAAAATGTTAATAATTAAGAACCAATCAAAAGATCTAAATTTTCTAAATAATTTTAGTGGCATTTATATTATAATTTAATACAAATCTCCTGCTTCTCCTGGTATAGTATAGGTTATTGACTGATCAAGCAAGTCCACATATGGATAAACGTCTACTTTAGTAATTCTTGGTAATCTTTCAAACCAACTAACTTCACCTACTCTGGTACTATTTCCTAAGAATTCTCCTAGTTTAATTTGATTAACTCCGGAAATAGTATCACCAGAATAAATAATAACTAAGAAATCTACTTCCCAAAAATTATATAAAGTATTATTTAAAACATTAAATGTAACCTTACTCCTATCTTCTTCACCTTCTGCAGTAAATTCTATATCAGATATATTAAAATTAATTTCAGGTAAATTCTGATACGGTTTAATTAAAGTCATTTCCAAATCTAATATCTTAAACTCAGGCACACCTATTCTTGAATGTGAAGTATTAGCATAACTAACTAAATATTTTTCTTGATTTGGTAATAGATAAACAGTTGAAGATGGACTAGTAAAAAAACTACTTTCAAACTGATACACTAATTTATCAACTTGCCACCTATTATTAGGATTAGCAATTTTAGTTAAAATATCATACTTACCTTCTCCAGTATAAATTACCGTAGATTCACTAACAACTAAAGTATTTGGCTTAATACTGTCATGATATGCTTCAAAATCTAAATTAATAGTACCAATACCACTTATAGCTCTATTTAAATCTTTTTGCTCTTTAAAATGAATTACCCAGCCATAAATACTAAAGCTAACAGTAACAAAACAAACAAGAGCTAAAAAAATAGTTATAGCCTGCTTAAAACGTTTTATATGAGTTATTAACCAATAACCCACTTTAAGTCTTCTGTCTGAAATATCATTTATCTCATAATCCATATCATATATTCTATCATATTTCCCATTTTTTATAAATCTTGGTATAATAATATTGATTTAATATAATATAAAATATGCTAGAAACTTCAAAAGATCTTCTAAATTTAGTAATTGCTTTTTGTATTCTCTGGTTTACTGTATTTCTTTGTTGGATGCTCTTTTACTTTGCTTCTATCTTGAAAAAGGTAAATGAAGTAATGGGTAAAATGACCGGAACTCTTGACGCTGTAACTCAATTTTTTACAAAAGCTAAAGAAAAATTAGATAGCTTTGGTTCTTCTCTCTCAGTTATTCTAGGACTATCTCAAAGAATTTTTGATAAGGTAGTAGATAAGAAGAAAAAAGCTACTAGAAGCAAAACAAAAAAATAATTTACTTTTAAAATGCCTCCATGCTTATGCCATATAGTTTGGGGGCTTTGTAATCAAAAAATATGTTTACTCACTTACATACTCATAGCCATTATTCTTTACTTGATGGTCTACCTAAAATAGATGATTTAGTAGCTAAAGCTAAAGAATATAAGATGGACTCATTGGCCCTAACTGACCATGGAGTTATGTATGGTGTTATTGAATTCTATCAAAAATGTGTAGAAGCTGGCATTAAGCCAATTATTGGCATAGAAGCATATATGGCTCCTAATTCAAGACATGATAAGCAAGGTAAGTTTGATAAAGACTATAATCACCTAATACTACTTGCTGAAAATAATACAGGTTATCAAAATCTTTTAAAACTAACAACTCAAGCTCATTTAGAAGGCTTTTACTATAAACCACGTGTTGATTGGGAATTATTGGAAAAATACCATGAAGGTATAATAGCTATGACAGCTTGTTTAGGTGGTGCGGTACCTAAAGCTATTTTAAATAATGAGAATGTAGAAGAAGTAATAGATAAACATATTAAAGTATTTGGTAGAGATAACTTTTTTTTAGAGCTACAACATCATCCAGAAGAAGAAAAACAACAAAAAGTAAATAATAAATTAATAGAGCTATCAAAAAAAATGATGGTACCACTCGTTTGTACTAACGATGTTCATTATTTAAATCCAGAAGATGCAGAAGCTCAAGATATATTACTTTGTCTTCAAATGAAGAAAAAACAAACTGATACTGATAGGATGACTATGCTAGATCATGATCTTTCATTTACTTCACCAGAAAAAATGGCAGATAATTTTAAAGACTGGCCTGAAGCTTTAGAAAATACTCAAAAAATAGCAGATAGATGTAATGTTAATATTGAATTAAATAAAACTCTTTTACCTAACTTTGAAGTACCTAACAATAAATCAGCAGATGAATATTTAAAGGAATTATGTATAGCTAATTTAGATAAAAGATATAATGGTGGTATTACCGAAGAAATAACTAAAAGACTAGACTACGAACTTGAAGTAATTACTAAGACTGGTTTTGCCTCATACTTTTTAATTGTCCAAGACTTTGTTAACTGGGCTAAAGATAAAAATATAATTGTCGGACCTGGTAGAGGTTCTGCAGCTGGTAGTATTGTTTCCTATCTTTTAAATATTACTAATATTGATCCCATTAAATTTGAATTAATTTTTGAAAGATTTTTAAACCCAGAAAGAATATCAATGCCTGATATTGATTTAGATTTTGCAGATACTAGACGTGATGAAGTAATAAACTACGTAGCTGAAAAATATGGACATGATCACGTAGCTCAAATAATTACTTTTGGTACTATGGCAGCGCGTGCTGCTATAAGAGACGTGGGTAGAGTTTTAGCTATGCCATATACTTACTGTGATAAAATGGCTAAAATGGTACCTATGTTTTCTACGCTTTCTGAGGCTTTAGAATCCGTTGATGAATTTAAAGAAATATATAATAGTGATCCAGAAGCTAAAAACTTAATAGAATATGCTAAAAAATTAGAAGGAGTAGCTAGACATGCCTCAACTCATGCTTGTGGTGTTTTAATTACACCTAAACCCCTAGATCAATTCGTACCGCTTCAATATTCAACTTCAGATAATGAATCTATAATTTCTCAATATTCACTTCATCCTGTTGAAGATTTAGGCTTACTTAAAATGGATTTTCTTGGACTTAAAAATTTAAGTAGTATTGAAACAACGCTAGAAGTCATAGCTAAAACAACAGGTGAGGTTATTGATATGAATAAAATACCGCTTGATGATGATAAAACCTTTAAACTCTTTAAAAAAGGTCATACTATTGGTGTCTTTCAACTTGAATCATCTGGTATGAGGAGATACTTAGTTAGTTTAGATCCCTCAATAATTGAAGATATAATTGTTATGATCTCTTTGTATAGACCTGGTCCAATGGAATTTATACCAGATTATATTGCTCGTAAAAAAGGTTTAAAAACTATTACCTATTTACATCCTAAATTAAAACCAATTTTAGAAAAAACCTATGGTATTGCTGTTTATCAAGAACAAGTTATGCGAATTGCTCGAGAACTTGCTAATTTTTCATACTCAGAGGCAGACGTCTTAAGAAAAGCTGTGGGTAAAAAGATAAAGAAGTTACTTGATGAACAAGAAGGTAAAATGATTGAAGGTATGATAAATAACGGAGTTAATAAAAATACAGCTCAACAAATCTGGGAATACATCTTACCATTTGCTAGATATGGTTTTAACAGAGCTCATGCTGCATCCTATGCTATGATTTCATATCAAACTGCTTACCTTAAAGCAAATTACCCGACTCAGTTTATGGCAGCAATTTTAACCTCTGATCTAGGTAATACTGATAGAATTGCGCTAGAAATAGCTGAAGCAGAAAAAATGGGCATTGAAGTTATGCCACCTGATATTAATGAAAGTTTTACAATATTTTCTATGGTGGTAAGCGAAGAAACTAAAGATAAGCCTAGAATTAGATTTGGACTTGGAGCCATTAAAAATGTAGGTGCCCATATTACTAAAATAATAATCCATGAAAGAAAAGAAAATGGACCATTTAAAGACTTAACTGATTTTTTAACAAGAGTTCAAGATAAAGATTTAAATAAAAAATCTTTAGAAAGCTTAATCAAGTCTGGATCTTTAGATGAATTTGGTGAAAGAAATGAATTACTTTTAAATAGTGATAAATTACTTAAATTTTCTAAAAGACAAGATACTAGTAACGGACAATCAGATCTATTCTCATCATCAGGTATTGATACTAACTTTACCCTTAAACTAGATTCAGTTGAAGAAGCCACTAAACAACAACGTTTGACCTGGGAAAAAGAATTACTAGGTATTTATCTATCAGAACATCCACTTGATGAAGTAAAACATCTCTTACCTCAAGACATAACCTTTATTTCTAAACTAAATGAATTATCAAATAACTTTGAAGTTAAAGTAGCTGGAGTTATTCAAAAAATAAAGAAAGTTATAACTAGAAAAGGTGATCCAATGATGTTTGTTACCTTAGAAGATGCCACAGGTACTGTTGAAGTATTAATCTTTCCAAAAATTTTAGAAAAAACTAGAAACCTATGGCAAGAAGATAAATTAGTTATGCTAACAGGTAAAATATCGGAAAAAGATTCTGAGCCTAAAATACTATGTGATTCAGTATCTGATTTAATGATTGAAGATATTAAGAATATGACATTAAATTTAACTATACCTAGAGATACTGACAAAGAAATAATTGATGAATTAAAAAAAGTTCTTGAACAAGAAAAAGGAAATATGCCAGTTTACTTAAATTTATTTGTAGGACAAAACTTAAAGAAGGTGAAATTAACTCAAGGTATAACTTATACGACTGAAACTAAGAATAAGTTAATTAATCTACTAAGTATAGATAATATAAGGCTTAGCTAGACAAAATATTATTTACTAGATATACTCCAAACATATGTATCAAGGAACAAATAGAATAATAAAACCATCATATAGGAATTTAATCATAGTTTTCGTTATTTTAGCTGTTATTTTAGTAGGAGCTATACTCTATTTCTCTCTTTCTCAAGCTACAATTACTATTACTCCAAACTATGAAAGACAACAAGTTGGTTTTGCTATACAAATAGTAAATGCTGATATAGAGGCAAATCAAGATCAACAAATACCAGGTTTTGTTAAAGAAGTAATTATTGAAGATACTAAAACATTTGAAGCTAAACAAATTACAACCACTGAATCAAAAGCTTCTGGTAAATTAACAGTATATAATGATTATTCCCAATCACAGCCATTAATAGCTAGAACTAGATTTCAATCAGCTAATGGTCAAATATTTAGATTACCTAGCGGTGTTACTATACCTGCTAATGGCACTTTAGAAATAACCGTTATAGCTGAAGAAGAAGGCCAAGAATATGAAGTATCTGCTGGTGATTTTATATTACCTGCTCTTTCTGAGTGGAGAAAGCAATATGTTTACGCTAAATCTCAAGAACAAATGAAAAGAGGTCAAGTAACTAATAATATAATAAATCAAGATACTATAGATCAAGCTGTAATTGTTTTAACTAATGAATTAAAAACCAAAGCCTTAGAACAAATAAATAGTGAAATAACTGGCAATCAAAGTATTATAGAAGAATTTTTAACAACAGATGTCTTTAAATATTCAGCTAGTATTGAATTACCAAGTAATGAAGATAGCTTTGATATTTCTTTAGGCTTAGTAGTTAAAGCTTTAGTTACAGATTTAGAACTATTAAAAGAAAAAGCTATTTTATCTCTACCAAGCATGTATGTTAATGAAGGAGCTATTACAAAAATAGATCCAAATAGCTTTACATATGAAATTACCCTACTTGATGAAAACTCAGAAAATTTAGTAGCTCAAGTAAAAGGCGAATACATTTTAGAAGCAGCTCATGTTGAAATAGATAAATCTCAACTTAAAGGACTATCTACTGAAGAAGCAAAAACATATTTAGAAAATTTAAGTGATGTTAATAGTGTAGAAATACATATACCTTTTTGGTCAAAACTCATGCCTTCACTTAAAGATCATATAAATATTGAGATTGTTGAATAAATTGACAAAAATACCAGTAACTTTTATACTTAATCTTACAGAACTATTGAGTTAACTACCAATTAACTACTTTAAACTAAAGTCGATTATTTCGCTAAGTTCTGCAGACAATTTACTTAAGTGCCTTAGCCTTTTGTTCTGGCTTAGGAAAACAGGTGGAACCGCGGAGTATTCCTTCGTCCTGATCTACATAATTTAATGTATATTTTGGATGGAGGATTTTTAAATTAATAATTAAATAATATATATGAATAATGAATTAGAAAAAATACGTCATTCCCTTTCTCATTTAATGGCTATGGCTGTACTAAAAAAATTTCCAAAAGCTAAACTAGCCATAGGACCTGTTATTGAAAATGGTTTTTACTATGATTTTGATTTGGGTAAGGATAATAAGATAACTGAAATGGATTTACTTAAACTTCAAAAAGAAATGAAGAAATTAATAAGTCAAAATATTGAATTTAAAAAAATTGTAGCTAAAGATAAAAAAGAAGCTTTAAAAATGATGTCAGGTGAATTTAAAAAAGAATTAATTGAAGAATTACCTAAGAGTGAAAAAATAACTTTCTATGAATCAGGTGATTTTACAGATCTTTGTGCCGGACCTCATGTTGAAAGTACTAAAGAGATAAATAAGGATGGTTTTAAATTAACTAAAACTGCTGGTGCTTACTGGAGAGGTGATGAAAAGAATAAGATGCTTACTCGTATTTATGGAGTTGCTTTTAATAATAAAAAGGAATTAGATGAATACTTAGAAATGCTAGCTGAAGCAGAAAAAAGAGATCATAGGAAACTTGGCAAAGAATTAGATCTATTTGTTTTCTCCCCTATTGTTGGTAAAGGTTTACCTCTTTGGACAGAAAAAGGAACTACCATAAGACGTGAACTTGAAAATTTCATAATAGCTGAAGAAATTAAAAGAGGTTATAAACATGTTAATACACCTGATATTGCTAAAATTGATTTATATAAAAAATCAGGCCATTACCCATATTACAAAGATTCCATGTATTCCCCTATTAAAATTGATGACGAAGAATTTATGTTAAGACCTATGTCTTGTCCTCATCATTTTGAACTATACTTATCTAGACCAAGAAGCTATAAAGAATTACCACTAAGAATAGCTGAAGTAGCTAAACTATATAGATATGAACAATCTGGTGAGCTAACAGGCTTAATGAGAGTAAGAAGTTTTTGTCTAGCTGATTCCCATATTATCTGTGCAGATTCAGCTCAAGCTAAATCTGAAGTAAATGATGTCTTAGACTTAATTGAATATATATCAAATACTTTTGGTTTAAAAATGGGTGATAATTATTCATACAGACTATCATTAGGTGATAGAAAAGATACTGAAAAATACTTTAAAAATGATAAAGCTTGGGATGAAGCAGAAACAATATTAAGAGATGTTTTAAAGAATAGAAAATGTAAATTTGTTGAAGCTGAATCAGAAGCAGCATTCTATGGTCCTAAAATTGATATTCAAATGAAAAATGTATTAGGTAAAGAAGAAACTGCTTTTACAGTTCAATATGACTTTGTAATGCCTGAAAGATTTAATTTAAACTATATTGATAAGGATGGTAAAGAAAAAAAAGCCATTGTTATACATAGATCATCAATTGGCGCTATTGAAAGAGTTATGGCTTTCTTAATTGAACATTTTGCTGGTGCTTTTCCACTATGGCTTTCCCCTATTCAAGTTAAGATAATATCAGTTGGTGAAGCTCATTTTACATATTGTGAAGAACTAGCAAATAAATTTAAATCACAAGGCATAAGAGTTGAAACTGATTTAAATAATGAAACTGTAGGTAATAAGATAAGGAAAGCTGTATCAGAAAAAACTCCATATATGCTAGTTATTGGTGATAAAGAAGTAGCTTCAAATGATTTAGCTGTAAGAGTTAGGGGTCAAGAAAAAATATTAGATATTGGATTAGATAAATTCATTACTAATCTCAAAAAAACTATAGAAGATAAGTCTCTAACATTAGAATAATATAAATGGATAATAAGCAAAAAAAATACTATCTATGGATTTTAGGTTGCCAAATGAATATAGCTGATGCCGAACGTATCAGAACTATTTTAAATTCAATTAATTATCTTGAAACCAATATAGAAAAAGATGCTGATGTAATAATTACAATAGCTTGTTCTGTAAAACAAAGTGGTATTGATAGAATATTTGGTAAATCAAAAAACTGGAAAAAGAGAAAGAACTTAATAACTATTTTAACAGGTTGTGTAGTTAAAGAAGATAAACCAAAAATGGAAAAAATATTTAATCATCTTATTAATATACATGAGATAAATAAATTACCTAGATTATTAAATATTGAATCTGATAAGATATCGCCATCACGTGACTACTTAGAAATACTACCTCAATATTCAGATAAAATTAAAGCTTATGTACCTATTTCAAATGGTTGTAATAATTTTTGTACATATTGTGTAGTGCCAAACACTAGAGGTCGAGAAAAATCAAGATCTTCAGAAAATATATTAAAAGAATGTAAGGAATTAATTAAAAATGGTTATAAAGAAATAACGCTACTTGGTCAGAATGTAAATAGCTATGGCTTAGATTTAAAAAATGATTTAAGTTTTCCAGAACTATTACAAAAAGTAAATGATTTAGAAGGTAGCTTTTGGCTTAGATTCTCAACTTCTCATCCTAAAGACATGAGTGACGAATTAATAGAAGTTATAGCAAATAATAAAAATATATGTAATTATATTCACTTACCTGTTCAATCAGGAAATAATGATGTATTAAAAAAAATGAATAGAAACTATACTAAAGAACACTATTTAGAATTAATAAATAAATTAAAAAATAAGATTAATCCATTATTCATATCAACTGATATAATCGTAGGCTTTCCAGGAGAAACAAAAAAACAGTTTAAAGATTCAATTAAACTATTTAAAAAAGTTAAATTTGATATGGCATATATTTCTCAGTATTCTCCAAGACAAGGCACTGGATCTTTTAAATTAGAAGATAACATATCAAACAAAGAAAAAAAGAAACGTAAATTTAAACTAGATAAAATATTAAAAAAAGATGCTTTAAAGAATAATAAAAAAATTATTAGTAAAACTTTAAAAATATTAGTAGATCGTCATAAAAATGAATATTACTACGGTAAATCAGAAACATATAGAGATGTAAGGTTTAAATCAAATAAAAATCTACTCGGACAATTTGTTAAGATAAAAATATTAAAATCTACTACCTTCAGTTTAGAGGGTGAAATAAAAAAGGGTTGACTTGAAACAAGTAACCCTTTTGATTTTAGTTGTATTTCTTATTGAAATAATACCTTTCTGGTCTTAAATTACGATAATTAACGTTCATTACTATTACATGTATAATTCCAGCAATAATTCCAATAGTTAAAGTCCAAAAATTTTCTAAAGATACATCTTTAACCAAAATAGATTTTGGATAGCTTAATTCAATTAATAATATTACCCAAGAAGCCAATAAAGCCAGAATAAATGCTGCACATATAAGTTGGCACATAACTTTTAAGCCCGCCTTATACTTCCTTAGGAAAAATCTACTTCCAGGATAAATACCAAACACATAACTAGATGCCATTACTATCACATAGATAAATAGCCCAATTAAAATACTTCGTGCTACTATAAAGATATCTATTCCAGATAACATCCCAATTACTAAAACCATCAATAGAATTGCAATAATATATCTAAATATATTTTTCATTTTCTCCTCCTTTTGTTAAATAACAACTTATTGTAAAACTAATATACTAAAATAAAGTAAAATTGTCAAAAAAAAGGGAATAAACATTGTCTACCCCTTTAAAGAAAGTTATACTGCTACTGGTTTCATTATATTCCTAATCTCATCATTCAGAGACAAGCTATGAATAAGATGAATAGCCTCTGTAATATCATTCCCTAAGGCACGATGCACCCAATCTATAGTATCAATTCCGCATAAAAGAATTATCTTGTTAGGTAATAGAATCTTTTCATTTACTGCCTTTAAAATAATCATTTCTCCTGAATAGTCAGGTACTGATATATCAGTAATCAACCAGTCTGGTTTTTTATCCAATAGCTCAATAGCTTCCTTGTCGTCATATGTTTGAAATATTTCAAAACCACTCTCATTCTTGAATATTCTTTCAACCAAGACTTTTACAAAGTCATTAATAGGTCTAACAATTAAAACCTTCATTACGTTCCCCTTATTTAATTTAATTTACATAATAGGATATAATATAGTAAAATCATTAAAAAGTCAATATATGAAGTTAACTAAAGCAGAAATACGTGAAAATAAGCGAAATAAAGCTAAAAATGCCCCAAAAGGAGCAACACTAGCTGGACAGATGAATAAGTCTAAAATAACTAAAAAACATGCCAAAAAGAGCAAAAAATAAGGTAATAGCCATCGTAGGACCTACGGCCTGTGGTAAAACAAATTTAGCAGTAAAACTAGCTAAAGCTTTTAATGGTGAAATAATTTCAGCTGATTCTAGACAAGTATATATTGGTATGAATATTGGTACAGGTAAAGACTTGAATGAGTATGGAAATATTAAATATCATTTAATTGATGTAGTAAGTCCTAAAAAACAATATTCATTAGCTCAGTTTCAAAAAGAAGCATATAAAGCAATAGATGATATTTTAAAAAGAAATAAGCTCCCTATTATAGCAGGAGGTACTGGACTCTATGTTGATGCTATTACTAAAGGATATATATTATCCCAATCTAAACCAAATAAAGAGTTAAGGAATAAACTAAGTAAAAAAACGTTAAAAGAATTACAAAGTATAATAAAGAAATATAAATTAAAAGTAAATGAGTCTGATTTTAAAAATAAACGTAGACTAGAAAGACTTATTGAAATACATAAGACTGAAAAAGATTTCAAACCAAAAAATAATCCTAGATATAATGTATTAACACTTGGCATTAAATATCCAAAAGAAATTATTGATAAAAGAATAGATAAGAGATTAATAGAACGTATTGAAAAAGAAGGCATGATACAAGAAGTAAAAAAACTCCATAAAAAAGGAGTAAGCTATAAGAGATTAGAAGACTTTGGTTTAGAATATAAATATGTAAGTTATTATTTAAAAAACATAATAACCTATGATGAATTAATAAAAAAACTAAGCATTGCTATTCATCAATTTGCTAAAAGGCAATTAACTTGGTTTAAAAGAGATAAACAAATTAATTGGATTAAAAATATCACTGAAGCTAAAAATAAAGTAAAAAGATTTATCTTTTAATTTGACAAAATAATATATTTTGATAAGATAGCATATTACGTAACTAAACAAGGAGGTATCTAATGCCAAAAGATTGTGATGTCATAATTTATTTTAGAGAAGTAAAACTGGATGTTACTATCCCTAGAACATTTGTTTATGAATTCATGGAAGAGTTCGGAAGAGAATTTGCAGAGGATTCATTAGAAGGAAGACCAAAAACAATTAAACCGGTTGATAGCTATTACGAACATCCAAATAACTGGCATATACAAGTCATCATATGGTCGAATCATGAAAATAAATTCTATGAATTTCTAGCCAAATTCTGTAAAAAAAGATTAATGTCTTTCAGAAAACCTGTTGAAAAACTAGGTGGATATGAAACGTACAAAGTATAAATCCATACAAATCAAAAAGGCTGAACTTACTTCAGCCTTTTTTTAATTATATTATATTAGCTTTATTTGAAGGAAAAGTTACTGCTTCTTTAATGTCAGAAGTACCCATTATCCATTGAATAATACGAGCCATGCCAAAACCACAACCTGAATGAGGTACACTGCCTTTTTTTAATTGATCTATATACCAACTAAAATCATCTATACTACCACCCATTTTTAATAATCGTTTAAACATTTTTGAATTTTTAAGTCTAGCTACCATTTCATCAGCAATATGTACGCGAGCAGCAGAACCTACTGATTCACCACCAAAAGGTAAAATTAGATCACTTGATAATACTCTACCTGGATTACTTGGATCAGGTAACATATTAAAGAACTTCTCTACTTCGATTTCTTTACCATGATCTACCATTGGATCTGGGTAACGTGTTATAAAAACAGGTTGGTTATCAAAATGTTCAATTAATAACTTTTCACGAGCAGATGATATATCATCACCCCATTCAATTGATTCACCTTTTTCTTTAAGCAAATCTATTGCTTCATCATAAGTTACTTTAGGAAAAACATCAGGACATCTTTCTAATCTTTCTAAAGTTTCTTTTGATAAACCAATATCTTTAGTTTTAGAAACTTCAAGTAGTTGTTTAGCTATACCTGTAATAAAAGCTTCTATTTCTTCAAGCAACTGATCAAAACCACCAGCAAATTCTATTTCCATCATCATAAACTCGGTTAAATGCCTATCATCTACAGTACCCTCTGCTCTAAATGAAGGACCAGTACAATATACCTTTTTAAGTTCTGGTACCAAAGCTTCTAAGTAAAGCTGACCAGTTTGAGCAAGATATGCTTTACTACCAAACCATTCATGGTCTTTATCAACAGAAACTTCGAATAATGTATTAACATTTTCGCATGCTCCTGTAGCCCTTACTATACGTGGGACTATTACTTCAGTAAAACCGCGCTTTTCTAAGCTGTTTCTACCAGCTTTAATAATCTCTGAAATAGCAGATACATTGTCTTTGATCATAATGTTTTTTTGTTAAATGATAAAAAAAATAACCTCATTACTGAGGTTTTTGATTAGAAAATTTAAAGAATGGTTTTATCTTGAGGAATTTCCATTTTACCACTCTTATTTTATTCATATTAAATATAATAATACTCCTTATATGAATAATAATCAAGGTTCTTTATCCACAGCTAGAAATTATTCTGACCATTGTCTACATTCTGGCTCTAATAAAGTTTCGCAATACATTTCTGTACAACCTAATACTTGTTCATTTATAATAATACAATCATTACAACCATCAAACCAAGTAACACATTCATTTGGAATAACTGATAAATCAATATTTTCATAAAGTATAGGTTCTGTATTTACTGGTTCAATAACTTCATCAGTAACCACTTTAGTACAACCAGTTAATATTACTACAAGTAATAATATAATTATCACTTTTCTTGTTAACATATATTTTATTTTAATTTATTTTTAAATAAATCTTCTAATACTTGAGGATCAGCTTTACCTTTAGTTTCTTTCATAGCTTGACCTATAAAAAATTTAATTAAAGGTTCTTTACCAGACTTATACTCTTTAACTTGATCTGGATTATTTTTAACTATTTTCTCTATTATTTTATTTAACTTCTTGGTATCACCTACCTGAGACAAATCTTTCTCATCTAATATATTACTAGGATCACCACCTGTATCAAACATCTCTTTAAATAATACTTGAGCCGATGTAGAGTTCACTTTTCTAGAAAATACTAAAGTAATAAACTCAGCAAAGTTTTCTGGAGTTATTTTTATATCACTAATACTTGTATTATTCTCTTTAAATAATTTAAATAATTCTGAAGTAATCCAACCAAAAACTGATTTAACTAATTTTACTTTACTCTGCTCCCATATCTCTTCACTTGAACCTTCCATACCATCTAACGATTCTAACCAACTTCTTGTTTCGCTCATTACTTGTTCAAAATATTTAGCTACACCTTTATCTTCAACTAATAATTTAGCGTCAATGTATTTTAAACCATACTCATTAATAAAACGTAATCTTTTTTCTTGAGGAAGTTCTGGTAATGTAGCTTTTAGCTTATTAATCTCATCTTCACTTAATATTAAAGGTTTTAAATCTGGTTCAGGAAAATACCTATAATCAGCTGATTCTTCTTTATCACGCTGTTCTACTGTTTTTAAAAGCTTTTCATCCCAACCACGAGTTGAAGAATAATCAACTGGAGTACTTTTATTCCATAAATCAGTTTGTCTCTTTATCTCATAAGCCAAAGCTCTTTCTACACTTCTAAATGAATTTAAATTCTTTATCTCAGTTTTAGGATACAACTTATCTTCACCTTCAGGTCTCATACTAATATTTGCATCACATCTCATATGTCCTTTTTCCATATCAGCATCACTTACTTCTAAATAACGAGCTAGTAATCTAAGTTCTTGTAAGTACACCCTAGCTTGTTCAGGAGTTCTAAAATCAGGCTCTGAAACTATTTCCATAAGAGGAGCTCCACCTCGATTATAGTCTACTAATGTTCTATCTTTTGAATGAAAATTCTTAGCAGCATCTTCTTCTAAATGAAGCCTAGTAATACCTATTCTATGATCACCTTCTTTAGTTTTAACAGTAACATGTCCATTTTCTGATAAAGGTTCATCAAATTGAGAAATTTGATAACCTTTAGATAAATCTGGATAAAAATAGTTCTTACGAGACCAAATACTTTTTTTATTTATCTTACAATTTAAAGCCAGAGCCATCATTATGCCAAAATCAATTGCTTGTTTATTAGCAACAGGTAATGTACCAGGATGTGCTAAACATATCTGACAGACATGAGTATTAGGATCTTCTTTATCATTTAAGTTCTGACAATCACAAAACATCTTAGACTTAGTCTTAGACTGAATATGTATTTCTAAACCTATTACTGTTTCTAAATTCATAATGTTTTTAAAAATTTAATTCGCTTTTCTAATGGTTCTTGCATGTCCATTGAATAATGCTTTAAACCTATTTCATCTGCTTGCTTAATATGATTATCTGGAAAGACTCTTTTTAATCTTCTTCTTAAATCTTTAGGGTTAATAAATAGTTTTGACTTATCTTGCTTAACTCTTTCCATACTTCTCTCAAAACATATTTTAGGATCAAGTAAGCACCAAACTAAACTTACTTCATATTTATTACTCAATTCTTTAAATTTATTTAAATTAAATTCCGGATGATTTAAACCAATTTCTAATAATATATTAGATGTATTATCTTTAAAACTTTCATACAACTCTTCATACGCTCCCATTGTCATATTCTCTGGTACATCACCTATTTCACTTTTAATTTCTTGAATATGTGTATCAATATCAAATAATTTAAATTCAAGATTTTCTTTTATAAAATGTTCACTTAAATATGTTTTACCAGAACCAGGTCTACCAATTAAAACAATTAACTTATTCATATACTATAGTTCTTTAACTTTCTTTTCAATTATGCTCAAGATATCTTGATGTACTTCATCTTTAGTTTGGTTAGCATCAACTACTTCCCAATTAAATTGCTCAGATAATTCCATATATTTATCTCTACACTTCTCCATCCATTCATCATTAGTCTCATGTAAATGATTATCTTCTTTAGCTTCAATAAATCTTTCACCATCAAGTAATATAATAATATCAGCTTTAGTTAAACCATTATTCATCTCTATTAATTTATCTAAATCAGCGCCTTTAGTAGAACCCCAAGCTAAGCCAGTACCAATATAATCTTCAGCAACTATATTCATACCTTCTGCTAGTGTCTTACAAAGTATAGGTTGATAATCTAATCTATTCTTAGCATAGATACTTTGTAACTCCTCTTCACTTATTTCCTGACTCTTACCACTCCTTAAAATTTCATTAATTTGAGGTCCTGTTGGCTCTAAGTCATATATGGGGTATTTAAGGTGTTTAACCTCAAGTTTAGCCTTTTTTAAAGCGTCAAGCAGCATCTCTACCTGAGTAGACTTACCAATATTGTTTATACCGTAGATAACGATAAATAATCCTTCTTTCATATAAATATTTTACGTTATTTTAAGCTATTTTACAACATCCTAAATATTTAATATAATAAGGTAACTATGAAGCAATATTTATCACTTTTAGAAGAAATACTAGAAAAAGGTACTAAAAAAGAAGATAGGACTGGTACTGGTACTATTTCCTTATTTGGAGCTCAAAGAAGGTATAGCTTAAATCCTAACTTTCCCCTACTTACTACTAAGAAGGTGCATTTAAAGTCCATAATATATGAATTACTTTGGTTTTTAAAAGGTGATACAAATATTAAATATTTAAATGATAATGGCGTAAGTATCTGGAATGAATGGGCTAATGAAAATGGTGACCTAGGCCCTATTTATGGTAAGCAATGGACTGCTTGGGATGGCAAAGATGGGGAAAAGATAAATCAAATTGAAAATGTTTTAGATATGATAAAAAATAATCCTGATTCAAGAAGGATTATAGTAAGTGGTTGGAACGTAGCAGATTTACAAGATTTAATAAAAGGTAAAAAAACAGCTCCACCACCTTGTCATACAATGTTTCAATTTTATGTAGCTAACAATACCCTGTCATGTCAGCTTTACCAAAGAAGCGCAGATGTATTCTTAGGCGTACCTTTTAATATAGCGTCATATTCTTTACTTACTATGATGATAGCTCAAGTGACAGGCTTAAAACCTGGTGAATTTATTCACACTATGGGTGATGTTCATATATATAGTAATCATATGGAACAAGTTAAAAAACAATTAGCTAGAACTCCAAAAGAATTACCTGTTATGAAACTAAATCCAGATATTAAGAATATAAATGATTTTAAATTCAAAGACTTTACTTTAGAAGGATATAATCCAGATCCAGGCATTAAAGCACCAATAGCTATATGAATTTTTCAATAATAGTAGCCATAGATAAAAAAAGAGGCATTGGTATTAACAATGACCTGCCTTGGCATATAAAAAAAGATTTAAAACATTTTTCTGAAACTACAATTAGTAAATCAGATAAATTAAATGCTGTTATCATGGGTAGAAAAACTTGGGACTCTTTACCTCAAAACTTTAGACCTCTTAAAAATAGATTGAATGTTGTACTATCTAGACAAGATAATTTAAGTTTACCAGAAGGCGTTCTACATTTTAAATCTTTAGACGAAGCCTTAAATAATTTAAATGATTCAAATGAAATATTTATAATAGGTGGCGGTTCACTGTACCATGAAGCTATTAAACATTCTGGGTGTAATAAACTATACATAACTCATGTTGATATAGATAAAAACTGTGATACCTTCTTTCCAGAAATACCTGAAAAATTTAAAAAGACTTCTGAATCAGAAGTCCAAACTGAAGATGATTGGAAATTTGTTTTTACTGAATATGAACGTTAACGACCTGTAGAGCCAAATCTACCACCTGCCCTAGAGCTACTTGTTAATTCCTCTGTTTCAATTAGTTCTGCTTGTTCAAAAGGCAAAAATATTAACTGTGCGAGCTTATCGCCTTTTTTTATTTGATATGCTTCATTACTTAAATTTTTTAAACAAATATTATATTCTCCCCTATAACCTGAGTCATAAACTCCGCCTAATGTATGTAAACCATGCTTATTTGCTAAACCACCTTTATCTTTAACAATAGCTACGTATTTATTTTCAAATTCTATAGTAAAGCCAATAAAAAAAGTATATCTCTCTCCAGGTTTTAATAATTTATCTTCTAAAGAATACAAATCCATCCCAGCGTCACCAGGATGGCCATATGATGGTAGGATAGCATCATTATTTAATTTTTTAAATTTAACTTGTAACATTCGACTTATAATTCATTCTCTATCTTTTTATTTTATCTTTTTATAAATATCTTCAATATTTTTTTTCAAATCATCCAAAGTTCCTTCGTTAATAATAGTATAATCAGCCATTACTATTGGTCCAGCCTTTTCAATATTTTCTATTTCAGCATAATCACGAGATTTTGCTTCTTCTGGACTAAAGGATCTATATTTCAAGTTTGGATCTTCACCATAACGACTGCGTCGATCATCAAGCCTAGCATATCTAGTATTAGGTGAAGCATAAATTGCTATGACAATCATATTGTCAGTAAATTTCTCTTTCAAATACTTATACTCTGACCAACTATATAGACCATCTCCAATTACATTGCCTTTAGCAAGTCCCTCTTCAAACTTAGGCATATTAAGTATAGCATAAGCAGCAGGCCCATGTTCTTTACGATTTCTTTCTCTAATTGGTCTTTCATTCTCTTCATTAGGCTCTAAACCCTTTTCTTTTACTTCATCTAAAGTTATTTGACCAAAACGAACATAATGATAATCATGCTTTACAAAAAAATCAGAAATCTCACTCTTACCAGAGCCCGTTAAACCAACTAAACAAACTAATTTATTATTCTGAGTCATTATTTTATTAATTACTTTTATCTGTTTTAATAGCAGAAGTAAATGCTTTTAGCTCATAATCAATTTTTGTAGAAGGCATTTCTTGTTTATCAATTTCAACTCCACTTTCTGTATAAAACTGAGTAGCTTTAGTATCGTGAAAATCAGAAAATACTACTATTCTCTTTATTCCAGAAGCTATCATAGCTTTAGCACAATCAGTACAAGACATATTAGTTAGATATGCAGTGGAACCTCTTACTCCGCCACCATGATTAGTAGCTTGAGCTAAGGCATTAATTTCAGCATGAGCTGTTCGTATACAATGATTATTAACAACCATACATTCATCATCTTCACAATGAGGTTGACCTGGTAATGATCCATTATATCCTGTAGCTATAACATGCTTATCTTTAACAATAATACAACCACAATGCATTCTTGGACAGGTAGATCTTTCTGAAGCAATCATAGCTAATTTTAAGAAATATTCGTCCCAGTTTGGTCTTGGTTGTGTTCTACCGAGTGGTAATTTTGACATAAATATATATTTAATAATAATCCTATTTTAGCAAAATAATTCTCTTCAGGCAAATCAAAAAACCTTTAGTTTAAAGGTTTTTTGAGAGATATATATATTATTTATAACTTACACGAATACCTGGTCCCATTGCGGAACAAATTGAAATACTCTGTATTAAACTACCTTTCAATGATTCAGGTTTAATTCTCTTTAAAGCTTCTAAAAAAGCTTCAATATTTTCTTTTAACTGTTTATCTTCAAATGATACTTTACCTACCATTAAATGTAGATTAGCAGAATCATCATTTCTAAAATCTACTAAGCCTTTATTTAATTCTTCAATGGTTTTTTTAATTTCTTTAGTTACTGTACCAATCTTAGGATTAGGCATTAAACCTTTAGGTCCGAGTAACTTAGCAATTTGAGATAAATCTCTCATGAGTTCTGGTTCACAAACAGCGATTTCAAAATCACATTTACCTGATTTCTTAATTTCTTTAATTAACTCAACACCACCTACTAAATAGGCTCCTGCTTCTTTAGCTTCTTTTTCTTTCTTAGGACTTACAAAAGCAGCAATTTTTTTAGTTTTACCAGTACCATGAGGTAATTTAACAGTAGAACGTATAGCTTGATCACCTTTTTTAGGATCAATACCAAGTCTAATATGTACTTCTACTGAAGCATCAAATTTAACAGTTGATGTTTCTTTAACTAATTTTATACCTTCTTCTAAGGTATATATCTTTTCTCTATCAACTATTACTTTGGCAACTTTCTCCTTTTTAACTTTTTCTTCTTTAACTGTTTTTTTCATAACAAAAATTCTTTCTTTTGAGGTACAAACCCTAATATTTTAGGTCCCTCAATTATATATTAATTAAACATTTAATTTTTTACGATCTTTCTTAATCAAGAACCAATGGAAATAGTATAATGGGAAACCAATAAGTATTAATGAAATAGAATTAGCTGCTTCTCTTTCTCTGCTTGATCTTAGATAATCAATATTTTCATCTTCTGCTTGCCAAGTTTCATAATCTGTTAACCAAGCTTGAATTCTTACTTGATCTGTTTCAGCTACTTCTTCACAAGTTAACAATTCATTAACTTGATTCAATTCCCTATCCATATAGAGAGGGGCTGGTTTAGAACGTCCATAGTATTCTGTATCAGCTTGAGTGAAAATGTAAACTTTTAAACCAAGTCTAACAATTCCAGATAAGCCAATGATTAAAACGATTAAACCAATTGCTGTCATTAAATAGAGATAAACTGGTCTAATCCATGTTGCTTTGCTCATATTTTTATTTTAAATTAATTATTTATTCAACAATTAAACCCATTTGACGAGCAGTGCCTTCAATAATTTTCATAGCTGCTTCAATGTCATTAGCATTAAGATCAGGCATTTTAATTTCAGCTATCTCTTTTACTTGAGCTTTAGTTACTTTGCCAACTTTTTCACTAAGTGGCTTACCTGAACCTTTTTTAATCTTAGCAGCTTTTTTAAGAAGGTCAGATGCTGGAGGAGTTTTTAATTTTAAATCAAAACTTCTATCTTCATAAACACTAATTTCAACAGGTATAATATTACCAGCTTTGTCTTTGGTAGCATCATTAAACTTTGTACAAAATTCTTGAATATTAAGACCATGTTGTCCAAGTGCTGGACCTACTGGTGGAGCTGGATTTGCTTGACCTGCTCTAATTTGTAACTTAATTACTGTTTTTACTTCTTTAGCCATATATTTTATATCTTTTTAATTTGTAAAAAATCTAGTTCAACTGGTGTTTCACGTCCAAACATAGATACCAATACTTTAACTTTACCTTTAGACTCATCTACATTACTAACCTTACCTTCAAGATCTTTAAATGGTCCATCAACAATCTTAACTGGTGATCCAACTGAAACATCAACTTTATAAGTTGGCTCTTCAACACCCATTCTACGTTTTAATTCTTTAACCTCTTCTTCAGAAACAGGTGTAGGTGTAGTACCAGAACCGACAAAACCAGTTACATTTGGTGTATTACGAACTACATACCATGAATCATCAGTTACAATCATATTAACTAGAATATATCCTGGAAATATTTTTTCTCTAACTGTAGTTCTTTTACCATTTTTAATCTTAATCTTAGTTTCAGTAGGAACTAAAACATCAAAAATCATATCTTCCATATCTAAAGAATCAACTCTTTGTTTTAAGTTATTTGATACGTTTTCCTCATAGCCTGAGTAAGTATGCAAGACATACCAACGTCTACCTTCCTGCGATGTTTGTTTTGGCATATTTATTAACGATTAATATACAAAAATTTCTAATATTTTATTTAAAAGTAAATCAACAGCACCAAGAAATATGGCTACTGATAATGAAATACCAATTACTAAGAATGTATGATTCTTAGTTTGTTTTTTAGTAGGCCAGATTACTTTTTTAAGCTCAATCCTACTCTCTTTTAAATAGTTTATAAGTTTACTCATATTTATATGTTTATATAAATTTATTGGTTTTAAAAACAGCCTTTTTGGGGCTTTTTTAATATATAAACATTACCATTGTTTAAAAAATAAGTCAAGTTTATCCACATTGACATGTATTATACATATGATATATTTAGATAGTTATCTAAATATCTAATTTATGACTTCATTAAGTATTACATTTAAAGCCTTAAGTGATCCAAATAGACGTAAAATATTGGAATTACTTAAAAAAAATAGTATGAGTGCTGGTCAAATAGCAAAACATTTTAATATTACCCTACCCTCTTTAACCCATCATTTTAATATACTAAAACAAGCTAATTTAATTACTCAAGAACGTAATGGACAACAAATAATCTATTCATTAAATTTAAGTGTTTTTGAAGAATTAATGGAAAGCTATTTTAAATTATTTAAAAAATAATAATATGAAATTTACATTTAAAACAGAAATTATACCTATTATAATAATATTAATCTCAGTTATATTATCTGGCTACTTTTATTCAGTTTTTCCAGATCAAGTACCAATCCATTGGAACTTTCAAGGTGAAGTAGATAATTGGGGTTCTAAATTTATGGGTGCTTTTTTAATGCCACTTATGGCTATAGGTATGTACTTATTATTTTTAATACTACCCCTTATTGATCCTAAGAAAGATAAGTATAAGCAATTTAATAAAGTATATTTACTATTTAGAAATTTAATTATTCTAATGCTATTTGCTATATACATAATTAGTTCATTAAATGCCTTAGGTTATAAAATTAGAGTTGAAGTATGGATTCCATTTTTAATTGGTATACTATTTATTGTAATGGGAAATTACTTTGGCAAAATAAAACCCAATTGGTTTATGGGTATTAGAACACCTTGGACATTATCATCTGATGAAGTTTGGTTAAAAACACATAGACTAGGTGGTAAGTTATTTATGGCATTAGGCTTCCTCTTAATTATATCCCCTTCTCTACCACATCAATCTCTATTATTCACTCTTATTATTCCAATCATGATAGTAGTAATGGTACCTGTAATATATTCATATATATTATTTAAAAATAAATAATATAAATAAAAAATAGCTGAACTTCATGCTCAGCTATTCATATTCTTAAGAATATGTTACACAAGCCATATTTAGTTATGCCAAGGATTTTTTAATCTGAGATACCTATAATTTAAATAGATACAAGATCCTAAAATAATAAAGCCAGCAATGAACAAAAATCCCATCCAAAATAATCCTTTAAATTCTTTCTTGGAAAGAAAATGTTTAATTCCTGTTTCAGAAACAATATCTATCATTACATTCTTTAAAACAGATAATTTAACATCTTCAAGTTCTAGTGAACTGACAGAATTCATAATCTTCTCATGATCAATGTCTGGAAACTCTAACTTGAAAGCTTCAACTAATCCAGAAGATGTTTGACATTTATCCAACGTTTCACTTATTTCAGCTGCTTTAGTTTCTGATAAATTATTATAATTAAATATTTTAGTACCTGCTTTAAGCATCATTAGAAACCCAATCAAGCCTATTATAAACAATATTTTTTTAATGAACATCTTATTCCCCCTTTATTTAACTGTAAAATATCTTATTATATTAACTAAATAAAGTCAATCAAAAAAGAACTTAAATAAAGTTCTATTTTTAATATATTTTATATTATATCCTTATGTTTAAAATAAGCAAAAAGAGCAATGATTATTATAGCTACGCCACCAAATATGTACCAAACTAAAGATTCATTATGAATAAGAGGTAAATTACTTAAATTCATACCATAAATACCAGTAAGTAAAGTAAGGGGCAACATAGCAACTGAAAATATTGCTAAAACTTTCATTACCTTATTTAATCTATATGAAGATAATGATTCATTAGTTTCATGTAAACCACTAATTAATTCTTTTAAGTTTGTTAAGTTAGTATATATTCTACCAATAAAATCATTAATATCATCAAAGTAATTAGCTAAATCAGTACTTAAATAATCTTTCTTTAAAATAACAATTCTTTTAAATACAGAACGTTGAGGATCCATCATAGCCCTAAAAGCTAAAACATTTCTTCTAGCTTGAGCTAAATCTTTAACTATTTTTTTAGTACCTTCTTCAAAAACAGCTTTTTCGATTCTATTTATTTCTCTAGCTAACCAATCAATTATATTAAATGAAGCACGATAGAGATTATCTAAAATATGATACAAGAGTAAGGCAGCTTTTCCATTAAATATTTCTTTTTGTAATTTTTTATTAGTACCAACTCTGTAAAAAAATTGATTTAAACTTTTAATACGTTTCTTTTGAATAGTAATAACATAATCTTTACCTAAAAATATATCTAACTCATGTGAACCAATTAAATTAGAATCTTTATAAGTAACAGGAAAACGTAAGATTATAAAAGCGTAATTATTATATACATCTATTTTAGATCTTTGAAATTCACCTTTTACATCTTTAATATCAAGTGGATGAAACTTATAATTATCAACTAAAAATTTAATATCATTATTATCAGGTTCAATGATATTTATCCAAGTAATATTATTAAATTTTTTAGTCTTTACTGCCATATATTAAATGTCTAAATTCTTTACGCTTTTAGCATGAGTCTGAATAAAATGCTTACGTGAAGGTACATCACTACCCATTAAAATATCAAATGTTTCATCAGCTTTAGCCGCATCTTTAATAGTAATCTGCTTCATAGTTCTAGTTGCTGGATCCATAGTAGTTTCCCATAACTGAGAAGGATTCATTTCACCTAAACCTTTATACCTTTGTATATTTACTTTAGTACTTTTAACAACTTCTTTTTCTTCTTTAGCTTCTTCACTGTTTTCTTCTTTAGCTTCTTCAAAAATACCAACCACTTCTTTAACACCAAGCTTTTTCTTTAAAGCAACTAACTCTTCATCAGAATAGACATAATGAGCTTCTTTTCCTTTTTTAACTTGATATAGTGGAGGCATAGCTACATAGAGATGTCCATTACTAACTAACTCTGGAAAATAGCGATAGAAAAGAGTTAAAAGTAAAGTACGAATATGTGCACCATCAACATCAGCATCAGTCATAATTACAATACGACCATATCTTAAATCATCTATATTAAATTGCTCACCAACATTAGTACCCATTGCAATTATTAATGATTTTAATTCATTATTTGCCAATATCTTATCAAGTCTAGCTTTCTCAACATTAAGTATCTTACCTCTAAGGGGTAAGATAGCTTGAAAACGTCTATCTCTGCCTTGTTTGGCACTACCACCAGCACTATCACCCTCAACGATATATATTTCACACTCTTCAGGTTTACGACTAGAACAATCAGATAATTTACCAGGCAAAGTTAAACCATCAAGAGCTCCTTTTCTTAAAACAGCTTCACGAGCAGATCTAGCAGCTACACGAGCACGTTGTGCTAATAAACATTTTTCTAAAATACCTTTAGCATCTCTAGGATTTTCTTCTAAAAAAGAAGTAAAATAATCATTAAAAACAGTTTCTACTACAGATCTAACTTCAGCGTTTCCAAGTTTTGCCTTCGTCTGACCTTCAAATTGTGGTTCTCTTAATTTAACAGAAATAATAGCTGTTAAACCTTCACGGACATCGTCACCAGATAAATTAGAATCTTTTTCTTTTAAAATATTATTCTTTCTAGCATAATTATTCAAAACACGTGTTAAAGCAGATCTAAAACCAACTAAATGCATACCACCTTCTAAGGTATGAATATTATTAGCAAAAGTATATACTAATTCTCTAAACTCAGTTGAATACTGAACAGCAACTTCAACAGATATTTCGTCTTGTTCTTTTTCAATATAGAAAACATTATCTTGCTTTACATCATGATTAT
This sequence comes from bacterium, assembly GCA_018672055.1. Lineage (GTDB taxonomy): Bacteria > Patescibacteriota > Patescibacteriia > UBA1558 > UBA10009 > JABHGM01. Next base: position 884,934 of record JABHGM010000001.1, read on the forward strand.
GATTTAAATGTTTTACGAATGAGGCAATACCTCCTTCAAAATAGAAAATAAAAGTTTTAGCTTTTTCAGGGACTCTATCATCACGAACAATAATTTTGACACCTTTAGTTAAATAAGCTTGTTGTCTTAAATGATCTAATATTTTATTCAAATTATAATCTGTAACACTAAATATATCAGAATCTGCTTGCCAAGTCTGAGTTGTTCCAGTTTCCTTAGTAGTACCTATTTTTTTTGGTTTATACTTAGCAATACCACGATTAAATTGCTGAATATATATTTTACCATCACGTTTTACTTCAGTAATCATTTCTGATGATAATGCATTTACTACAGAAATACCAACACCATGCAAACCACCAGATACTTTATAACCACCTTCGCCAAATTTACCACCAGCATGAAGTTTAGTCATAACTGTTTCTAAAGCAGATAACTTAGTAACTGGATGCTTATCAACTGGAATACCACGTCCATTATCTGAAACTTGTACTTTACCTTCAGGTAGCAAAGAAATAGTAACTTGATCACAATGACCAGCCATTGCTTCATCAATACCATTATCAACAGCTTCCCAGATCATATGATGTAAGCCTTCTGATGCAGTATTACCAATATACATTCCAGGTCTTTTTCTGACTGGATCTAAACCTTCTAAAACAGTAATCTGCTTAGCTGTATATTCTGATTTAGTAGCTGAGATAGATTTTTTACTAGCTTTTGAAGCTGGTTTTTTCACTTTTTTAACTACTTTTTTTACCATATTTTAAATAAATAAAAAATTGAATTAAATATACTAAATTAATGGCTAACATTAGCCTATTATTATGGCTTAATAATATCATATTTTTACCTAAAATGCAAGCTTTTTTATGATAAAAAAAGACCTGCGTTAACAGACTTTACCAAATTACCTATAACAAAATATAGTACTAATTATATTGATTTTTCTTTAAAAAATTCCCAAATTATATCAGGTCTTTTTTTATTAATAAAACTCTTTGGTATACCATGTCCAACATCAAATAGACTAATTAATACAATCTCAACATTATCATTACAACCGTTATATCTTGTAAACTTAGCGTCTTGTTGATTATTTATAACAGGTCCTAATTCACAATTATTTAAATTAGCCCAAAACTCAAGAGCATTTTCAGCTGACATAAAATTAATACCTAAGATACCAGTTCCTCCATTATATGTCACTGTTGTATCATCTACGCCATGGATTAATAAAGTAGAAATTGAATATCCATCATCAAATTCAACTTTAGATTCTAATGAACCAGCCAGTGAACTAAAAGCAGCAAAAGTGTCTTCTAACTCTAAGGCTAAACGATGTGCCAAGCCAGCCCCATTTGAGCTACCTACAACATATACCCTGCTCTCATCAATGTTGTAATTTAACTTTAAATATTTAATTAAAGAATCAATATAATCTACATCATCTATATTATCATAATCTGTTTCTTCTAATATCGTTGAATTCCATCTCTTATCAAAACCTTGAGGATAAACGCCTATAAATTCATTCCTATCTACCAAATGTTTAAAATCTCTTAAAAACTTCTTGTAAGTACCACCGCTTCCATGAAAACCTAAAACAAGAGGATATTCATTATTACCATAATCTTCAGGTAGATCAATAAAATATTCTCTATCCATACCATCATGTTTAAAAGTCATCAAACCTTCTAAATTGTCATTATCTAATATATTACTCTCATCATCAGATATATTATTCTTATCGTTGAAATTAAAATTTTCAATAAATGAATTATTTCTAATTTCACTATTATCTAAATAATTAGTTTCTTTAATTACTAAAACTATAACTAATACTATAATTATTAGAGATAAAAAAAATATTAAAAATTTATTTTTCATATATTTATTTTCTAACTTGAAAAAGTATCCTCATTCTCACCAGTAGGGACACCTTCTATTAAATTATTTACTTCTTCTTGAGGTTGTTCTTTTTTAATTTCCTTAGCTCCATCAGAAAATTCAATTTTAATACCACCCACGAATTTAACAGTCATATTATATAACCAAGCAACAATTGCTCCAATTACAAAACTAGAGATACCTACCAAGATAGCTAATAAGAAATTAGCTAGTATTCCAGAGCCTAAACTTATAAAATCAGCTGTTTTAAGGACAAATATGCCCATTATGAAGTAAAAAATGCTTATTACTACTCCAACTACTAAATAAACTCCAGACATCAATATAGCTGAGAATTTAGCGATTGATAAAATACCTAGCTTTTTAATTTCTAACATATTATCTTATTTCAACTTTAAATTTTTTAATTAATTTATTTACTATATCTTTTCTAATTTTTTCAACTTCACTTGTTTCTAAAGTTTTTTTCTCATCTAAAAAGTGTATATGAAAAGCTAAAGACTTTTTATCCCCGCCTAACTTTGAAACTTGATAAACATCAAATAATTTAACATCTTGAATTAATTTACTACTTGATTCTACTTCATGTTTAATATCAGCCCAGGAAACATCATCAGAAACGCTTAATGATAAGTCATAAGTCATTCCAGGGTACTTAGGTAAAGACTTATACTTCTTTTTATCTGTTACATATTTAATAATCTCTGAATAATTAATTTGCCAATAACTTACACTTACTTTAATATCATTTTTATTTAAATACTTATCATCTATTTCTCCTAAATAACCCACTTCTCTATCCCCAACTATTATCTCTAAACGTTTTGATTTATTTAAAATATTTGATAGTACTTTTTTCTTTACTTTAAATTCATACTTAACTTCTAACTCATTTAACAAAGTTTCAATAATTCCTTTTACTTGATTAAAGCCATTCTTATTTACACAAACACCTGCTAGCTCTTTACTTTGAGAAGCTAAAAATTCTTTTTTCTTAGGACCTGTATGATATTCACCTGTTTTATCTAAATAAACTCTACCAAGTTCAAATAGATTAAACTCTTTAAAAAATCGTAAATTCTTAGATACATTACTTAACAAATTAAATAGTAGTGTAGTTCTTAAATATTTTTGATCAACCGATAATGTATTTTTAAGTTCTAAATGATCTTTAATATTTAAATCTAAATTACTAATCTGCTTTTCTGAAATAAATGAATAATTCAAAACTTCATTTAAACCACATATATTAACTAAAACATTCTTTACTTTTCTTTCTACAGCTCTCTCATAATTAAATTCTTGAGGCTCCATAGAAACATTGGGCATAATATGCTCTATATTGTCATAACCATATATACGAGCCACTTCTTCAACCAGATCTTCAACAATTGAAATATCTTTTTTTGTTCTAAAGCTTGGTACAGTAACTAATAGTGTTTCTTTGTTATCATCAACTTTAAATTCTAAACTTTCTAAAATACGTATTACTTCTTTTTTTGGTATTTCTATACCAACTCTTCTCTTTAGAAAAGCCAAGTCTAATTCAATCTCTCTCTTAGTCTCTTTAAAATTATTTATATCAACTATCTTGCTACTAAGTTCTGCTTTTGGTATTATCTCATGAATTAAAGTAATAACTCGTTTCATAGCTACTTCTGTTAAGTTTGGATCTAAACCCTTCTCAAAACGAGTTACAGCATCAGTTCTAAGGTCTAAACGTGTTGCTGTTTTACGTACATTAACTGGATTAAAATTTGCTACTTCAAAAATAATCTCATTTGTATCATTTTCTACTTCACTATTTAAACCACCCATGATACCAGCTAAAGCTACGGGTTTTTTCTTATCACATATTAATAATGTGTTTTTATCTAAATCTCTTTCAATATCATCTAATGTTTTAAACTTTTCACTACCTTTTGCTTTTTTTACTATAATCGTATCATCAGTAATATTTTTACGATCAAAAGCATGAGTAGGTTGACCAAGTTCTAGCATTACAAAATTAGAAATATCAACTATATTATTAATTGGTCTAACACCAGCAGCAGTTAAAAGATTCTGCATCCATTCTGGAGAAGGTTCAATTTTAATATTTTTAAAAGCTACTCCCATATATCTAAGACAATTCTCATTATCTTCTATTTTAATCTTTAAATTTACTTCTTTACCTTCACTCAATTCTTCATTTTTAAGTAAACCTAATTTCTTATTCAAAATAGCAGCTACTTCCCTAGCCATACCATAATGTCCCCATAAATCTGATCTATGAGTTATTGATTTATTATCAATATCGATTATAACATCATCTAAACCAAATATTTCAGCTAATGGTTCGCCTACTTTTACTTTATTACCTAAATCAACTACACCTTCTTCAACAAAATAACTATCAGGCAAATCTACTTCTTCAGCAGCACATAACATACCATTACTCTCTACACCACGTATTTTAACTTTAGCAAGTTTTGTAAATTCACCTTCTCCATGCCATTTAATTAAAGCACCAGGTAAAGCTAAAACACTTTTCATGCCTTTATATATATTATTACCACCACAAACTATCTTGTATTCATCAGTATCAGTTCTTACATTGCATACTTTTAATTTAGTAGCATCAGGATGATCTACTATCTCAATTATTTCACCAACTAGTATATTATTAAATCTTTCTTTTTCATCAATGATTTCCTCAACTTCAACAGTAGCCATAGTTAATTTTAAGGCTAGTTCATGAGGTTCTAAACTTTTAGGAATATCTACGTATTGTTTTAACCAGTTTAATGATATTTTCATATATATTAAAATTGATTTAAAATGTCCATATATACATAATGAGAATCCGGTGTAAAAATCTGATAACCTGATATATATTCATCTTCTGAATACTTTGTAGTACTTTCAAAACAAACTTCTATTTCATAAATATTAAGCACGTCATCATAAGTATAGTGATATTCATAATCAGCAGGACAAACATCTACTGCAGAAGGTTCAGGATATTCCGGCATTTGCGCATATACTACATCACCATAAATCAAAGATTCGCCAAAAACTAATGTTTCTGGATAAACACCTAAATCATCAAAATATTCATCAAGATACATTTGCATATATTTAATATCAGATAATCTTCTAGCATCTCTAGCCATAGCTCTAGCATCCTCTATAAGAAGATATATATTACTACCTTCCTCTATGAAGCCTTCACCTAAAGGATTATATCCTGCTCCTAATTCAACTGAATCAATATAACCATCATTATCACTGTCAGCTAATAATGGATTTGTCTCCCAAACATTCACTTCTTCACTATCTGTTAAATTATCATTATCACTGTCAGGATGATTTGGATCTGTGCCTATAGAAATTTCATAATCATCACTTAAACCATCGTTATCAGAATCTTGCACTTCTAAACTTTCCTCACTATCAATTGGTATCTTACTTAAATCATCATTAGTTATACCAATACCTAAATATCTCATAATTTGATAAGCTGCTTCTCCGTCAGTCATATAGTGCCTCTTACTATCTTCTGTATTTACATACCAAGCTTCACCATGTGATTCTACTTGTAAAAGTATCTTACCTTTTAAACTATTAACTAAACTATCATCATAACTAAGTTTAATAGAACTATTATCAAATAAACTGTAACCATTTCTTACTTCTTGACCATCGAGATATCCATCATAATCGGTATCAGGATTATTTGGATCAGAGCCCAAGGCTTCTTCTAACTTATCACCTAAACCATCATTATCTGAATCTAATTCTTCAAACCTTTCTTCAATACCAATAGGTATTTTAGAAATATCATCATCAGTAATACCTAGACCTAAGTCTCTCATCACAGAATAAGCTGTATCACCGTCTTTCATGTATATTCTCTGCCCATCCTCAGGATTTACATACCAAGCTTCACCATGTGATTCAACCTGTAAAAATATTTTACCATATACATCTGCTGCTTCTACACTATTCCAAGAAAACATAAAAAGAAATAATATGGTAAAAAGTAATATTTTCTTTAAATTAGACATATTAAAATTGATTTAAAAATCTTAAATCACCGCTTAGTAATAAACGAATATCGTCTATTTCGTATTTCATCATAACCAGACGTGTTAAACCAAGACCAAAAGCAAAACCAGAATATTCATTTGGATCTAAGCCTCCTGCTCTTAAAACATTAGGGTGAACTAAACCACAAGGAAGTAATTCTACCCAACCAGTTCTTTTACAAACTGAACATCCTTTACCAGAACATATTAAACAAGAAACATCTAATTCAAAACCTGGTTCAACAAATGGAAAGTAACCAGGTCTCATTCTAACTTTAACATCTTTTTGTAATACTTCTTTAAGTAAAGATTTCATAACAGCAATAATATTAGCAATTGATATATCCTTATCAATCATTAAACCTTCTAACTGATTAAAAGTAGTATCATGTGAAGCGTCAGTAGCTTCGTATCTAAAACATCTGCCAGGAAATACAGCGCGTAATGGAGCACCATACTTTTCAATAGCTCTTACTTGCTGAGAAGAAGTATGAGTTCTTAAAACCCAATTTTCTTTATTCTTAATATAGTAAGTATCCATAGTATCTCTAGCCGGATGTGAATCTGGAATATTTAAAGCTTCAAAATTATAGTGTTCTGATTCTAATTCAGGACCTTCCAAAACCATAAAGCCCATTCTTTCAAATATTTGTTCTAACTGTTTCTGAACTAAAGTTAATGGATGATAATGACCAGATTTAAAATCCATACCTGGTAATGTAACATCAATATTATTACCAGTAACAGAATCAACTGCTTCGCCTAATTCATGTTTAACGCTATTTACTGCTTTTGCTAATTCAATTTTAATTTCATTAGCTAATTTCCCTACCTTAGGCTTTTCTTGAGCTGATAAATCTTTTACTTTTCTAAGTAAATTAGTTAATTCGCCTTTTCTACCTAAATACTTAGTCTCAAGATTTCTTAATTCTTCAGATTCTTTTACCTTCTTAAATTCACGTATAGCATCGTCTTTTAATTTTTTTAAATCATTAAGCATATTAAGCTTTTTTAAGTGAAATTATTAAAAATTCAATAACTGTTAATAATATTACAAGAAGTATAGCATTTACCCAAGTAAGTAATCTATTTGCTTGCATAAACATAGAACCAGCTAAAATTATACCAAAGAATATACCCTGACGGAAAGATATTTGAGCTTGTTCAAATACTTCAAATTTACGTGTAAATAGTGACCTAGACAAAAAACCAAGTAAACTCATAATACCAGCTATACCAAAGAATAAGGAGAAGTAAAAGAGTAAATAGCCCAAACCGCCAGTAGTTTCAGGATTAATAAAAAAGAGGACCATTATAAAGGCTCCAAAACAAATTAAAGTAATAATACCCATTAATATAGCGAATTGTTTAGTAGTCATAAGTGTATATTAAAACGTCCAGGACCTACCTAAATACCCATATATTTTACTATTTTTAGCTACTTTTGGCAATTATAGTATATCGCTGCAAGATCTGCACTTTTCATGATTCTTAATATATTTTTCAAAGTCAAAATCTTTAATTTCATCAATAGTTTTTACTATCTTATCTGTTAATTTCTTTTTTTGAGCATCAGTACCTTTAAAAGACATTAAACTATCATCTTCTAAATAATAATATACTAACTCTTCTATTTTCATATCTTGCCAACTTTCTAAAGCCATTTGATAAATTAAAAGCTGTTCTTTATCTTGAGCATCAAGCTTAATTTTAGGCTTTCCTGTCTTATAATCTATTATTCTAAAACTATCTCCTAAATCATCTATTCTGTCTATTTTACCCCCTAATGAATAATTACCTACTTTAATACTAAAACCTTTTTCTAAATAATTAGGCATAGTATCCGGATAATTAGGACTAACATGAAACTTTTTTAAAATATCTTTACCATTTTTAAAGTAATCTTCTTTTTGCTTTTTATTCTGATACCAATCATCTATCCATGAATTTTCATAGATTTTAATAAGTTCAGCCTGACTTACAAGTTCTCTAGGCTTTTTATTTAAATTATCATTTGTTTTTTTAGAAAATAAATCGCCTTGATTAGTCCCCTGTCTTTTTTTAGCTTCTTCAAAAAATCTTTGCAAAGCTAAATGAACTGTAGTACCAAAACTAAAATAATGATTACCTTGAGTAGGTATTTTCAAAATATATCTGTAGTAATATAGTCTAGGGCAACTTTGAAAATCTTTAATCTGGGTAAATGAAAATCTCTTAGGTAATAAGTCTTGATAATTTGTTTTTTTAGTTTTAATAGCTTTAACTTTCTCTAACTCTGTAACCTTCATATTCTTTTTCTTTAAGTCAGTTTGTTTAAAACCCAGATCAGTCATAAATACAGATAACTTCTTTTTACGAACTCCACCATAATCTTCACCAGATGTTAAAAATAAACCTTTTTTAGCACGAGTCATAGCTACATAAAAAAGCCTTCTTTCCTCTTGCATATGAATATCACCTTCTGGTACAGATTCTTTTACTAGTTCTTCAGGAAGTTCGATACCTTCTCTTCTTTCACTTGAGGGAAACCGTCTATCAACCATATTAACTAAAAAAACATATTTAAATTCTAAACCTTTAGCTGCGTGAATTGTCATAACCTTAACCATTTCAGGTCCTTCGTCTTCACCAAGAGGCTGCATACTTCCCTGCTCTCCAGACTCTAATTCTAAACCAAGCTGCTTTAAAAAATTCTTAACTGTTTTATCATCATTTAATTCTTCAAACACTTTAATCTTTTTATAGAATTGTCCAAGATAAGAAAAGTCTTGCCTTTTATCTAATTCTTCTTCATTATCAATATATTTTAAATAACCAGAATCATTTAAAAAGTCAAAAACTATTTTACTCACTTTCTCTGTTTTAGTTAAAGAAGCATAATTCTTTATTATATCAATTATCATATTTATCTGACTCTGAACACCAGTAGGTAACCTTAATTCATATTTTGATTGATTAACAGCAGACCATAAGGACCAGGCTTTTTTACGAGCTAAATAAGTAAGTTGAGCTATTTCTAATGTACTTAGATTCCACATAGGCATAGTAAGCACCCTATACATAGCGTCAGATTCATGATAATCATCAAGTAGCTTTAAAAAAGCAATTAAATTTAAAACAACTGGTTTAGCAAATAATCCTTTAGAAGCTACATATTGATATGGCAAATTAGCTTGTTCTAAGCCTTGAACAAATAGATTAGCTTGATTATTTGCTCTTACTAAAATAGCAAAGTCATTCCAACTTATGCCTTTTTCGTGAGATCCAATTTCCTGTATCTTATTAATAACAGCAGCCATTTCATCATCAAGTGTTTCTGCATGAATATGTTCAATTACACCCTTGCCCTCTGAAGCTGAATTTAATTTTTTAGATAACTTTTTATTAGCAACTTTTAATTTAACTTCTAGCCTATTTGGATTATTAAGCTGTATAAAATTATATGCTAAGTCTAGAATATTTTGTTTAGATCTATAATTAGTATTTAATAATATATCTTTTGCTTTAGGATAATCTTTTTTAAATTCTAATATATTACTAACAGATGCACCTCTAAATTTATATACACTCTGATCATCATCACCTACAACTGTTATATTATTACGTGGTTTACCTAATAACTTAATTAATTGATACTGAGCATAATTAGTATCTTGAAATTCATCAATTAAAATATATTGAAATTGTTTTTGATATTTTTTTATAATAGTAGGTCTTTTTTCAAATAACTCTAAACAATAGTTTATTAAATCACCAAAATCTAATAAATCATTATCTAAGAGTAATTGTTGATATGTATGATAGGCATTAGCTACTTCTTCTAAGCGTCTTACTTCTAAAGCAGCCTCTTCATCTTTTCTTAAATCATTATCTAATCTAAATTTCTCAGCATGTTTTAAATAATCCTGAGGTGTAATAAGCTCATCTTTACATCTAGAAAAATGTTTTATCAAAGCATGTATAAATTTAGTGGGATTACCTCTTGGTTTATAATAATCTAAATCAAATTTATCTAAATTATTTCTTATTAAAAGCCAACTTTCAGTTTGATCAACTAATTTAAAATCTGTAGTTAAACCTATTTCTAATCCATGCTCTTCTAAAATACGTTGAGCAAAAGAATGAAACGTAGAAATCCACAAATCAAAATAGCCAAGGGGTAATGCTTTATCCACTCTTTCTTCCATTTCAGCAGCAGCTTTTTCAGTAAAAGTAAGTGCTAGTATTTCTTCAGGATTTATTTTTTTCTCAGTAATCAAATAATTTATTCTTTCAGTAATTACCGTTGTTTTACCTGTGCCTGCTCCAGCCACAATTAAAAGCGGACCCTCTTTAAACTGGACCGCCTTTTTTTGCTGCGCGTTTAGTTTATCCTTATATGTCATAGCTCTATTTTAACACAAGATTAATATATTTAAAAACCCCCAAATTTTGGGGGTTTTTTATACTATTTTATATATATTAACTAGAAAATCCACTAACTAAAGAAACTGATTTATTTTGAGCTTCAGTAACTAATTGTTCAACATCATCTTTAGCAGCCTGTGAACAATCAATTGTTAATTTCTTATCTTCTCTTCTTAGAGTTGCTATCTTATCCTTCTCGTCTTCATGAGCAAGTTCAAATATTCTATCTTCTGATTCATGTCTAAGTAATAGATAACCTTTAGCTTTAAAGACATCTACTAAATTTTCTTGGAATAAATCTAATACATTCTCAGTATTACCCCAAGTAAAAGCAGGTTCTATCATAGGAATTGAAGCTGTTACTGTTTCACCAGCGGCACTCTTTAAACCAGATTTAGGATTTTTAAATAATGGTACTAAAACAAGTGGTGCCATTAAAGTAGTAATTACTGTCATCATAATTGAAACACCAAATATTTCTTGATTAATAACCCCAGCAGCAAGTCCAACACCAGCAATAATTAAAGCAACTTCACCACGAGGTAACATACCAAAAGCAATTCTCATACTTCCTAAGAAATTAAAACCAGAAAAATATGCAGGAACACCACAACCAACCACTTTACCAAAGATAGCGAATAGAGTAATAACTAAACCAAAAGTAAGAGCTGACATCATAGCATGAAAATCAACTAACATTCCCATTACAGCAAAAAATACTGGAACAATAATATGTGCAGCCCAAACTAATTTTTCTTCAACTTGATGTCCAAGTTCAGTAACTGATAATATAATACCAGCAAGGTAAGCACCAATAATCATAGCTAAGCCAAATTGTTCAGCAAGTGCTGCTACTAAGAAACAAAGTCCAGTAGCTACAGCTACGTAAGTTTTACCTTCTAGTTTAAGTAAAAAATTTGATAATTTTTTAGCAAAGAGATAACCAAGTAATATAATAACCGCAATAAAGCCTAAAGCTTTAGTAGCAATCATACCAATTTCACCCCATGATACTTCTCCACCGCTAGCACCCATAGAAAGAACTAAGGCTAAAACTAAAATTCCAAGCACATCATCAATAACAGCAGCTGCAAGTATAGAAACACCTTCTGAAGTATCTAATTTATATATATCAGATAACACACGTGCTGTAATACCAACAGATGTAGCTACCATAATTGCCCCCATAAACATAGCAGGAACATCAAATAGTGAATCAGCAAAGCCAAACATAACTGTACCCCAAGCACCTAAGAAAAATGGTAAGATTACCCCACCAATAGCAGCGCCTAAAGCCTTTAAGCCATATTTCATAAACATCTTAGCGTCTGTTTCAAGACCAACTAAGAATAAAAGTATAACTGCTCCAATTTGAGCAAAAACATATAATTCAGAAGAAACAGGTAATGTAGATACGTGTTCTCCTACTGTTTCGGCAATTGGAAATAGTTTACCTAAAAAAGGTAATTCAATTGATCCTAGTGCATATGGTCCAATAACCATACCAGCAATTAGCTCCCCTAAGACTGATGACTGGCCCATGCGTTCAAATAATTCTCCGAAAATCTTAGCTACCAGTAAAATAATAGCAATCTGGAGAGTAAATTCCATCAAAATATGAGTCATAGATTAAAATATTAATTATTAATTATATATATTAGTTATTATCTTCTTCACGTTTAATTTCAAGTCTAGGCTTTAATTTTTTATACTTACGAATTACTCTTAAACGAGCTAATTCTTTTTCCATTTGAGAACTAAGAGCAACAAAATCAACTTCAGCCATATCTTGTTTTTTATCTAATAACTCTTTAGCTTTTTGTCTACCCTCTTCTGCTCTTTTCTCATCAATCTCTTCTACTTTTTCTGCAGTATCTGCTAAAATAGTTAATGTATTATTATTGAATTCAACAAAGCCGCCAGATACAACCATTGGAATTTCTTCTTTATCTATTTTAAATAATATTTCACCAGGAATCAAAGTACTTACCAAAGGTAAGTGATTTGGTAATAAAGTAATCTCACCCATTTTAGTAGGCAAGGTTATTTGATCAATCTTTTCTTCAAAAACTATTCTTTCTGGAGTAGCAATTTTAAATAAAATCTTAGACATTATTTTACTTCGTTAATTCCGCCTTTCATATAGAAGGCAGATTCTGATTTATCATCATGTTTACCATCCAATATTTCTTTAAAACCTTTAATTGTATCTTTTAATGATACATATTTACCTTCAGTACCGGTAAAACTCTCAGCAACAAAGAAAGGTTGAGAAAGAAATTTTTGAACTTTACGAGCACGTGATACTGTTAACTTGTCTTCATCAGATAATTCTTCCATACCAAGAATAGCAATAATATCTTGTAAATCTTTGTAACGTTGTAAGACACGCTGTACTTCACGAGCTACTAAATAGTGATCCTCCCCTACAATTTTAGGATCTAAAATTGTTGAAGATGAATCTAATGGATCTACAGCAGGATAAATACCAAGTTCAGTTAAAGAACGTGCAAGTACTACCATTGAATCTAAATGACCAAATGTAGTAGCTGGGGCAGGATCAGTTAAATCATCAGCAGGTACATATACAGCTTGTACTGAAGTAATACTTCCTTTATTGGTTGAAGTTATTCTTTCTTGTAATTCACCCATATCTGTAGCTAAAGTTGGTTGATAACCAACAGCTGAAGGAATACGTCCTAAAAGAGCAGAAACTTCAGAACCAGCTTGAGTAAATCTAAAAATGTTATCTATGAAGAATAAAACGTCTTGATTCTCTTCATCTCTAAAATATTCGGCAATAGACAAGCCTGTTAAGCCAACACGAGCTCTAACACCAGGCGGTTCATTCATTTGTCCAAAGACAAGTGATGTTTTAGCAAGTACTCCAGAATCTTTCATTTCATGATATAGATCATTACCTTCACGAGATCTCTCACCAACACCAGCAAAAACAGAATAACCACCATGCTCTTGAGCAATACTTCTAATTAATTCCATGATAATAACTGTTTTACCAACACCAGCACCACCAAATAATCCAACTTTACCACCTTTAACAATAGGGCAAATTAAATCAATAACTTTGATTCCTGTCTCTAAAACTTCAGTCTTAGTTGATTGATCTGTAAACTTAGGAGCTTCTCTGTGAATTGGATACCTTTTATCAGTTTTTACTTCTTCTTTGTCATCAAGTGGATTACCTAAAGCATCAAACATTCTACCTAATGTTTTCTCACCAACAGGTATTGAAATTGGAGCACCAGTTGCTACAGCGTCAACGTTTCTTGATAAACCATCAGTGGCTCCCATGGCTACAGTTCTAACCATTGATGAACCAATGTGTTGCTGAGTTTCTAAGACCAAAGTAGAATCATCTGGCATCTTAATTTCAATTGAATCAAAAATTTTAGGAAGATCTTCCTTAAATTCTACATCAACCACAGCTCCAATAATTTGTTTTACTTTTCCGATATTTTTACTCATATTTTTTAAATTATTATTATTAATATATTTATATAAATTATTCCATTGCCATTCTACCACCAGAAATATCAGCGAGTTCTGAAGTAATGGATGACTGCCTTGCTTTGTTAAATATTAAGGTTAAATCATCAATCATGTCAGAAGCAGCATCACTGGCTCCACGCATAGCTACCATACGAGCACTATGCTCAGAAGCATCTGATTCTAAAATAGCTTGATATATTTGCATCTCTATTAATCGTGGTAATAGTTCTGATAAAACTTCATCAGGGCTTGGTTCAAAAAGATATTCAAATTCTTTATGTTCTAAATCTTTTTCAGATTCTCCAGTAACTTGACCTAGATCTTTATCAACATTATCACTGTTAATAGGTAATAATTCTAAAACTCTAGGTTTTTGAACTAAAGTTGAAATAAAATCAGTATAAGCTAAAACTACTTTATCATATTTAGCTTCAATAAAATCATCAACTAATAATTTAGCTAAAGGTGTAATCTCAGTTATATTTGTAGTAATATCTAATTTTTCAAATTCAGCTACAATCTTATGTCCTTTTTTAGACATAAAATCTTTACCTTTATCACCTAAGACAATTAATTCAACCTCAGCATCTTCATTTTTAGTAATATACTTAATACTTCTATTTATAATAGCTGCATTAAAACCACTGCATAAGCCTCTATTAGAAGTAATTAAAACAAGTCCAATTTTTTTAACTTTAGCTCTTTTTTCTAAAAGAGGATGGTACTTAGAATCAGTACGAGAAGCTAAAGTTTTAACTAAATCCCAAGCAAGATTAGAATAACTACGAGTAGCTAAAACATTGGCAATAGCTTTTCTCATTTTAGAAGCTGCTACCATTTCCATAGCCTTGGTAACCTTTTTAGTATTACCAATTGATTTTATTCTACGTTGTATTTCTTTAGTTGCTTGAGGCATATATATTATTTACTTTCTTCTTTGTTTATATAATTAGATGTCTTATTGAAATCATCTATGGCATTCTTTAAATCATTTTCTAACTTTTCATCAAGGTCTTTAGTTTTTTTAATTCCATCTAATACTTTTTGTCCTGAAGTAGTCATATATTTAATAAAATCTTTTTCATATTTAACAACATCTTCAACCTTAACATCAGCTAAATAACCATTATTAGCAGCATAGAGTATAGCTACTTCTAATTCCACTACTACTGGTTCATATTGACCTTGCTTCAAAATTTCAGTTAAACGTCTACCTAAATCTAATTGTTTTTGAGTTTCTGCATCTAAATCAGAACCAAACTGAGCAAAAGCTTCAAGTTCTCTAAACTGTCCCATGGCTAATTTCATTTTACCGGCTACCTTTTTCATAGCTTTAATTTGAGCAGCACTACCTACACGAGAAACTGAAAGCCCTGTATTTAACGCTGGACGTATTCCTTTATTAAATAAATCTGATTCTAAATATATTTGTCCATCAGTAATTGAAATAACATTTGTTGGAATATATGCAGATACATCTCCAGCTTGAGTTTCAATAACAGGTAAAGCAGTAATTGATCCACCACCGTAATCCTTATTTAATTTAGCTGAACGTTCAAGTAATCTTGAATGTAAATAAAAGATATCACCTGGATATGCTTCTCTGCCTGGAGGTCTTTTAAGTAATAATGAAATTTCACGATAAGCTACAGCATGTTTTGAAAGATCATCATAAACAATTAAAACATCTTGGCCTTTGTCCATAAAATATTCACCCATAGCGCATCCAGAATATGGAGCAATGAATGAGAGTGAAGCAGGATCAGAAGCACCAGCTAAAACAACCGTAGTATATTTCATAGCACCATGCTCTTCTAATTTAGCTACTATTTTAGCAATTTTAGATTCTTTCTGAGCAATAGCTACATAAATACATATAACATCTTGTCCTTTTTGATTAATAATAGTATCAATAGCTACAGCAGTTTTACCAGTCTGTCTATCACCAATAATAAGTTCACGTTGACCACGACCAATAGGAATCATAGAATCAATAGCTTTAATACCAGTTTGAATTGGTTCGTTAACACCAGCTCTTGTAATAACACGAGGAGCAATTTTCTCAACAGGATTAAACTTATCACTCTTAATTTCGCCTTTACCATCAATTGCTTTACCTAGTGCATCAACTACCCTGCCAATAACAGCTTCACCAACAGGAACTTCTAAAATTCTACCAGTAGTTTTAACCTTATCACCTTCTTTAATATCAATGTATTCACCTAGAACCATAGCACCGACATTGTCTTCTTCTAAATTAAGAGCTACACCAAATTGACCATTTTCAAATTCAATCATTTCTTGAGACATGCAGTCACTTAGTCCTGATATCTTAGCAATACCATCACCAACTTCAATAACAGTACCAACTTTTTCAGTAGTAGCCTCTGTTTTAAAATCAGTTATTTGTTTTTTTAATTCATCAATAATTTGATCTTTACTAGACATATAATTTTAATTTAATATTTAATTAATGTATTTTTTAAATTCTTTAAACTATTTTTTAAACTTGCATCCAGTATAGTATCTGAATACTTAATAACTACACCACCAAGTAATGAAGGATCAATCTTTTCTTCAATTTCAGCAACTTTACCTGTTTCTTGTTTTAACCAATTCTTAATCTCATTTTCAATAGCATTACTTAATTTATGTGAAGAAGTAACTTCTGCTTTTAAAATACCTTTTCTTTCATAATATACTTCTTGAAAACTATCAAATATTTTACTTAACAATTTCAAATCTTTTCTTTTTTTAACCACATTCAAAAAATTACGAATTTGTTTTTTAATATCATCGCCTTTTGATTCAGCTATTACTTCATATAGTGAAACAGCGTATTGTTTTGCAGTTAATTTCTTCATTACTTTATTTCTTTTAAAGTTTCTTTAACAATTTTTTCATTTATCTCTGATTTACCAGTTTTTTCTAACATCTTTGTAGTAGCAATAACTACTAAATCAGCTAAATCATCTTTAACATCTTTAACCATCTTATTCTTTTCATTAGCTATTTGCTCTTTAGCAGCAGCAATTACAGTTTGAACTTCATGTTTTGCATCAGCAACCATTTTTTGACCTTGCTCATTACCCTGCTTTCTTGAATCTTCAATGATAGCTTGAGCTTCTTGTTTAGCTTTTACAATTTTATCAGCATTTTCTTTTTCAACCTTCATTAGATTCTCTTCAATTTTTTTAGCATCATCTAAACTCTTTGAAATATCCTCAGTTCTTTGATCCATAACTTTAGATAATGGTTTTATAGCAAATTTCCATAAGACAAAAAGAACAATAGCAAAATTAACAAGCTGAGCTATTATTAGTTTCCAATCGATATGAAACGTATTTATTAATTCTTCCATATAATTTAATATTATCTATTAACTCCAGAAGATCAAATTGTTGATCCCCTGAGTGTCAAAAGACAATTATTTGATACTAAATGCGATAACTAATGCATAAATAGCAATAGCTTCTGCAAAAGCAGCTGCAAGTAACATGGGAACTAAGATCTTACCAGCAGATTCTGGGTTACGACCAATTGATTCCATGGCTTTTGCGCCAATCTTACCAATAGCTAAGGCTGGTCCAATTGAACCAATACCGATAGCTAATGCTTTAGCCAACATGACTAAATCCATATATTTAACCTTTCTATTAAACTCTAGGATACGACGGGATTGTTATTTAACGTCGCCTAGTAATTTAATAATTAATTAATGTTCTTCAGAGCTAGCAATAGTAAAATATACTAAAGTTAGCATAGCAAATATCAAAGCCTGAATTATTCCAACTATTACTTCTAAAAACATAAAAGGAATAGGTAGAATAAATGCAAAAATGGTAGCCATGGCTCCAAGCAATACTTCCCCTGCAAAAATATTACCGAATAACCTAAATGATAGTGAGGCTACTTTAGCAATTTCTCCAATTATTTCAATAATACCAACAAAAGCTTTAATTGGGTTAACTATTATAATAGAGGGGTCTTTCTTAAACTTTTTAGGAATTTCTAAAAATGCTTTAATATTTACAAACTTATTAAAATACTTCCAACCTCCTACCATTATTATACCAAATATATTAGTAGCAATTACAGTAAATAGAGCTAAAGCTAAAGTAGTATTTAAATCAGCAGTACCACCTCTAAAAAAAGGTACAAATGTTTCATGTCCATTGTGAAGTTCTATAAAACCAATTGAACCAATACCTGGTACTAAGCCTAACCAATTATTAATAAGGATAAACATGAATATAGAAAAAACAATAGGAAATACTTTCTTAGTTTTATCACGAGATCCTGTAACTGAATCAGCTAAATTATATGCACCTTCTAAAATAACTTCAAAATAATTCTGAATACCTTGTGGTATACGTTTTATCTTTTTACTAATTACAGTAGCTAAAACAACAATAATCAAAACTGCTATCCATGAATTAAGAAGCGCATTAGTAACAGTAAAATTTCCTAAATTAAAAACCGGCTCTGCAAATAAAGTCGGCTCATGTGAGATTTGTTCAGTTGTTTCATGTTGTTCTATTTCATTATGTGACTCAACATTTACTAAAACCTCCTGATTAATATCAGTTATTTCATTATCGTATTGTTCTACTGTTTGACTCATTATTTTGATTTCTATCTTTTTCTTTAAGTTCTCTTTCTATTTTATTAGTATAGTCTATAGCTATTCTTACTATCCCCCAACAGGAAATAGTAAAGGCTATAGCTGTTAAACCTAGAAAAATCCAAGGCTCGGAATTATACTTCTCATCCAGATATTTACCTAGATATAAAGCAATTATTATAGGACCTGCAATATATCCAGTTACTTGAGTAAATATAGCAATTGCAGGTTGCCACCATGCATTATTCTGCTGATTATCTAAGTTATTCATATAACTTATATTATACCCTAAAATTAAGTAAATCTGAATTTTTCGCCATAATTATACATGAAATAAGCGAATAAATCAAGGGTTTTTAGTTTTTTTTATCCCCAAAAATACATATTTGGCTAATATTAGATAAAAAAAGGCTCTATAAAGAACCTTTTAATTTAATTTGAAGAAAACTTAATTTATGTTTTACAACACTATCTTCTTTAGCTTCTAAATAATGTTCTGAGCTTTTGGTATTAGGGTTTTTCTGCCCAGCTATAGCTTGAATAGCCTCATGTCTAGTCAACCATGCCATGAATACCTGTTTCCTGCTTTTAATCTTACTTGTGATCTTCTTAGTATCTATTCCTATTGTTAGAAAATTCTCTCCACCATGTTTTTTATTAGATGATTTTGCATAAGATATCTTTTTTGACATCCTGTCCCTCCTTTTTATGTATTATTCATTTTTTGGTTTATCAATTATTTCAGGTTCAATCTTAGATTCAGCACCTGTTATTTTAACTACATCTTTATCAATTTTTTTAAATTCTTTATACGCTGTATTATATGTATTTACTGTAGTACCTAAATGTCCGCCTAGCTTTCTTAAAAATTCATCATAATTTACTATATGCTTACTTAACTTCTCTACTCTTTCCATTATCTCTTTGGCTGACTCTTCTATTTGTAAAGCACGAAGCCCTTGTAAAACAGTTTGTAAGTAAGCCAGGAATGATGTAGGTGAAACTATAATAACATGTTTATCTTTAAAAGCATATTCAATTAAATCACGAGTTGTAACTTTAACTGCACCAACCTTGTTAACCAGTAAATCATAATATATTGCTTCTGATGGTATAAACATAAAAGCAAAGTCCATAGTTTTCTCGCCAGGTCTTACATATTTAGAAGTTTCATCTATTCTATTTTTTAAATCTAATTTAAATTGCTTTTCTAATTTTAATCTCTCTTCCTTATTATTCTCATTTAATATACGTTCATAATTTTCTAAAGAAAATTTTGAATCAACTGGTATTATTTTATCCTTAACAAATACTACAGCATCAACAATATCTCCATTTTTAAACTTATATTGCATTTGATACGCATTAGGTGGTAATACATTTTTTAAAGTTTCTTCTAGAAAGTACTCGCCTAATACTCCACGCTGTTTAGGATTTTTTAAAATATCTTGTAAATTCTTTAATTGATCAGAGAAATTTAATACTTGCTTATTTGTTTCATCAAGCTTAGTTAATTTTTCAGTAACATCTCTTACTATCTTAGTAGATTCAGAAAGTTGTCCTTGCATCATTTTATTTGAATCACCTAACTTTTGATCTAACGATCTACTAATTTCTGAAATTTGATTTTGAAGCATTACTAAAGATTGATCATCTTTATTACTGCCTTTTTTATTCAAAAACCAAAAAATAGTAGCAAAGCCAATTACCACGACAATTAATAGTATTATTGAAAATATATCCATTATTTAGAAATTATATGTTTTATCATTTCTTCTCCCAAGTGTTACCAAACTAATATCATCATCTAAAATTCTAATTATAACTCTTATTTTACCTTTCTTTATTCTGTAAATGTCATTATAGCCTCTTAGCTTCTTTACGTCCAAATCAGTCAGATCCTCATTTTCGATTTTAGACATTATATTAATAGCTATATTTCTCTCAATAATAGATAACTTTTTCAAAGCTTTTGTTATCTTATCCATAATTATAGCTTTTTCAACTTTTCTAAAACTTCACTAACACTAACCCCGCCTTTTTTGATTTTAGTAAAGTCTATTACCTCTTCCCAGTCCCCTTCATCTTCAAAATCTAATGGCACTATTTTAAAGACAGGACTAGATTTTTTTACAACAACAAACTCTTCACCTTTTTTAATCTTTCGAATATAATTCTCCATATTTTGTCTCAAATCCTTAAGACCTATAATATTTTCCATATTTTTACAAATAATTAATTATATTATAAGTTTACCTTAAGTTTAACTTAAAGTCAACTTATTAATCTAATCTAAACAGATTTTTAGCATTTTGCCAAGTCTGCTCTATTACTTCGTCCTTTGAAATGCCTCTTAACTCAGCAATTTTTTCTGCCACATGCTCCACATATATTGATTCATTTCTCTCGCCTCTATGTGGTTCTGGGGTTAAATAAGGGCTATCTGTTTCTATAAGTATCTTATCTAAAGGTATTAACTTAGCTATTTCTTGTAATTCTTCCACATTCTTTTTAAATGTAACTGGACCATCAATACCTATATAATAACCTGCTTCTGTAATCTTTTTACCTATTTCTAAGCTTCCGCTATAGAAATGAAAAACAGCTCTCTTAATTCCTTTTTCTTTTACTATATCTAACATCTCTGAATACACTTCCCTGCCTTCAATACCATTCCTGCCATGCAATATAACAGCTAGATCATTTTCTAAAGCTAAATCTAAATGTTTTAAAAATACTTCTTTTTGTTTAGCTATTATTTCATCTTGAGGCTTATCCTTAAAATTATCTCGCTTTAAAGTAATATGATAAAAATCATAACCTGTTTCACCCACAGCTACTACCCTATCATCTATTAAAGCTTGATAATCTTTAATTTCAAAATCTTCATCATACACATGTATTGGATGAAGACCAACTGAAGCATAAAAATTATTATAATCATCACATAATTCTATAGCTGTTCTACTTGTTTGAAACTGGGCTCCAACATTAATAACAGCCATGCCTTTTTCCTGACATCTAGCTATAACCTGATCTCTGTCTTTATCATAAGCTTTAAAATTTAAATGAGAGTGAGTATCTATTAACATTAGTTTTAATCAAAAAAATTAAGATCACCTGGTATTTCACCGAATGGTATATCAGGAATTCCTGGTAAGTCATCTAAGCTTGGTAAACTAGATTTCCAATCTTTTAAATTATCAGGAATAAATGGATCACTTACTTTACCAACAGTTTCTAAAATAGGAGCAAATTTAGAATCACTTACCTTGTCACTTAACATATCAGTTATTGGAAAAAATGATGATACATAAACTATAATACCAATAAAGATAAGACCTTCAATTAAACCAAATATTCCACCCAATAATCCATTTAAACTTTTAAGACCTGGTATAATAGCAATAATATTAAATATCTTATCTACTAACCAGAATATAAGAGCAATGCCTCTATTTACTAAAATAAAGACTAATAAGAAGCCAAGTATAGTAGCTAAGATCTCAGAATCAAATAAAAGTCCTTGCAGCATATCACCTGCTTCTTCATAATAAAGGCCTGCTAAATATACGCCTACAAATAAACCAATAATACCACCGATTACTTCAATAAGACCTAGTCTTACGCCTTTCCAAATAAAACCAGCTAAGACTACTAAAATTATAATGTCGATTAATGTCATATTTTTATATGTTAATTATATTCTTTGAAATAATGCCTCTTTAGGTTTCTCTATTTTACCAGCTTTGAATATTTTTTCAATTTTATCTGCTGTTTCTGGCATAAATGGCTTTAAATGCTTGGCGATAAATAATAAATTAGAAGCCAACTCACTTAATACATCATAAGCCTTTTTCTCTTCACTCTTTACTAATTCCCAAACTTTTTCTTTATCAATCAACTGATTACTTTCTGCTACTAATTTATTAATTTCTTTTAAAGCTTCATTAAATTTATATTTCTCAATATTCTCAGAAATGTTTGTTTTAATATTTATTTCCTTTAACTCTGTCTTACCACTAAAATTCTTTTCAATTAAATTACTTACTCTAGCAACTAGATTACCTAAACCATTAGCAAGGTCTGCATTATACTTCTCATCAAATAATTCTACTTTAATATCAGATTCTAAACCAAAAGAGAACTGTGCTAACAACAAGTAACGTGTAGCATCAGTGCCATATCTAGTAACTAACTCTGCAGGAGATATAACATTGCCTACAGACTTAGACATTTTTTTACCATCTATAGTAAAAAATCCATGTATAAATTCACGTTTAGGAAGTTCTAAGCCCAGAGCCATTAAAATAGCAGGCCAATAGAAAGCATGAAATTTTAAAATATCCTGTGCCATTAAATGTAAATCAGCAGGCCACCATTTATTAAAATTATCTAAATCATCTGGGTAACCAAGAGCTGTAATATAGTTAGAAAGCGCATCTACCCAAACATATGATTTTTGTTCACTATCAAATGGTAATTCAATACCCCATTTAACAGACTCACGTGAAATACTAAAATCCCCTACTCCTTGCTTAATAAGACCTAATGTTTCATTTTTACGTGACTCAGGTAATATTTCAAATTCACCTGATAATATCTTAGCTTCTAAATCTTTAATATAATCGGATAATCTAAAAAACCAATTCTTTTCCTTAACTATTTCTGGCTCTTTTTGATGATCAGGACACATACCATCTTCTAAATCTCTTTCAGTTAAAAACTTTTCGCAACCTGTACAATATAATCCTTCATATTCATCTTGATAAATAACATCATTACCTTTAGGGGTTTTAGCATTTTTTAGTTTAGTAAAAATTTCTTTAACACGTTTCTCATGATCTTTATCTGTAGTACGTATAAAATAATCATTAGATATATTTAAAAGACTCCATGCTTCTTTATATTCAGCAGAAATCTCATCACAAAATTCTTGAGGACTTAAGTTTTTAGCTTCAGCAGATTGCGCTACCTTATCACCATGTTCATCAGTACCCGTTAAAAAAAATACGTTTTCTTTACCTAGCTTAATTCTAAAATATCTAGCTAATGTGTCAGCTACAATAGTAGTATACGAATGACCAATGTGTGGTACATCATTTACATAGTATATGGGAGTTGTAATATAATATTTATCTATTGACATTTTATTTATCAATTATCACTACAAATTCACCTTTTACTTTATCTTCATTTAACTTAATAATCACTTCAGATACCTTACCCCTATATATAGTTTCAAACTTTTTGGTAAGTTCCCTACCTAGTATTATATATCTATCTTGATCTAACGAATCAAGTAACTTATTTATCCTATGAACTGATTCATATAATATAACAGGTATTTTACTTTCGTTAATCTCATTTAATAAGGTAGCTCTACCTTTTTTATGTGGCAAAAAACCTAAAAATAGAAACTTATCTAAATATATTCCAGCCACAGAAATTAAAGTAGCTAAAGCGCTTACTCCAGGCACAGCTTCAACTTGATGATTATTTTCAATAACAATTTTTACTAATTTATTACCTGGATCAGATATACCTGGTGTACCAGCGTCAGTAACTAAAGCTAGAGTATTTCCTTCATTTAATCTATCTAAAACTTTATTCTCTTTTAATTTACCAGAATGAGCATGGTATGAAAGAGTCTTAGTTTTAATTTCATAATGATTTAATAACTTCTGAGTTACTCTAGTATCTTCACATAATATTAAATCTACTTCTTTTAAAGTTTCAAGTGCTCTTAAAGTAATATCTGCTAGATTACCAATCGGTGTTGCTACAATATATAGTTTAGACATTATTTAGCAAGTTTAACTTCTTTTTCAATTCTCTTCTCAAAGAAATCACTTAAAAATACTGATATAGCAGTAGCTACAGGCACAGCAAGTAACACACCAATAAATCCACCAATTTTAGCACCTACTAAGAAAGCTACAATAACAATCAAAGGATTTAAACCAACAGACTTACTCATTACTTTAGGAACAATAACATGATTTTCTAATTGTTGAATCAAAACATATAAAGCAATTACTAGCAAACCCAGTACAGGTGATTGAGTAAAACCAAAGAAAGCAGCTGGTATAGCAGCTAGTGTTGGCCCTAAGAATGGAATAATTTCAAATACACCAGCAACAAAAGCAAGCAGTAAAGCATATTCAACTCCAATGATAGATAAGCCAATAAAGACTAGCCCGAATATTATAAGTGAGAGTATCAGCTGACCTTTAAGCCATAAGCCTAATTTATGTTGTATTCTAGTAATTAATCTAAATAAGTAAGGATGCATTCTAGAAGGACTAACTGATTTTAAGAAGTTTTTTAAACCTTCCTCTTCTACTGTAAAATAAAAGGTAATAACTAATACTAAGAAAAATGAAATCACTCCACCAAAAATACTAAATATAGTATTAAATACCTTGGTAGTAGCACCAGTTAAAGTAGCACTTAGAGTATCTAGACTATCTTGAAAAGAGGTCTCAGATCCTTGCTCTATAGCAACACCTTTAAAATAATCAATACTACTTTCTATTCTTTCATAATAATTAGGTAAATTACTAGATAACTGCCCTACTTCTTGTGATATAGGTGGTACTAATAACCAAATAGCTGTACCAATTATAGATATTAAAATTAGATAAATAAAAATGATTGATAAACCACGAGGTATTCTCTTTTTCTGAAACCAGTCAACCCATGGATCAAAAGCAGAAGCTAAAATTAAAGCAACAAAAATTAAAACAATAACTTCTTTGATTAAATAAAGAAAAACTATTACTAAAAATATTAATAATAATTTTAAAAATGTTCCCATTGAAATGCTAACATTATAATTTACGTTTTTTGTAGGCATATTTTTTTATTTTATTTTTTTAAATATTTAAAAAATATATTTTTATCTTTAAATGGTCCAATAACACTCAAATTTAATTTATTTAAATTTATTATTTCTTTAGCTACACCTTGTATTTGATTAATTGTTACTTTATCAATTTTTTTAAGTTGCTCTTCTAAAGTATCAACTTTATTCTTAAACAATCTTTGAGTAGCTAAATATTGTATTAAATTAGAACTATCTTCTAACTTTAAAATTAATTTACCTCTTATAAAATCCTTAGCTCTAGTTAATTCATCTGATGTTACTTTACTATCAACAACTTTTTTTAACTCATTATTTATTGTTGTAAGAGCTAATTCTATTTTACTTTTATCAAGCCCAGCAAAAACTACAAAAGCACCAATATCTTCATGAGCTTCTAAAGCAGTACGTATTGAATAAGCAAGTCCCCTTTTCTCACGAATCTCCATAAATAATCTAGAACTCATATTACCACCTAAAATCATAGAAAGAAGTAATAATGGATATGTTTTAGGATCATTTATCTTATATGCAGGAAAACCTAATGCTACTTGTACTTGTTCAGTATTCTTATATTTTAAATTTACTCTTAACTTATTTTGTTTAGAAACAAACTTATCTATTTTTAAATTATTTTTCTTTTTCTTAAACTCTTTAAAATATTTATTAGTTAACTTATTTACACGTTGTTTGTTAAATTTACCACCAACCCCAACTACTACATTACTGGAAATATAATATTTATTATAATAATTTAATATTTCTTTTCTAGTAATTTTTCTAATATTCTTCTTAGGTCCAGCAATATCACGTTCTAAAGAATGCCCTTTAAAAACTATTTTTTCAAATAAATTATCAATACTAAGTAAAGGATTATCATCATACATATTAATCTCTTCAATAATAACTCCTCTTTCTTTATCAATCTCTTTACTCTTAAATGATGAATTAAGTAACATGTCAGATACAATATCAAAAGCTAGTTCTATTTTATCAGCAGCTACTTTTACATAATAACCAGTTTGATCTTTGCCAGTAAATGCATTGTAATCAGCACCAACACCATCTAGTTCTTTAGTAATATCTAAGCTAGTTGGTCTTTTTTTAGTGCCTTTGAATAACAAGTGTTCAATAAAATGAGATATACCATTTATATCCTTCTCTTCATTACGAGAACCAACTTTAACTAATACTAAAACAGTAACTGATTTAGTGTCTTTTAAAGGTGCAGTTAATAATTTAATACCATTATTTAAGGTTTCTATTTTATACATTAATTAATCACTAAGTTTAAAGCTGTTATAAAACTTTTCAAATGAATCATCTTCTACTGCCCCATTGGATATATGGAAAATATAATCTCCATATTCAATTATAATACTTTCAAAATACCAATCAATCATTCTTGATGTGGTAACTATAACTCGAGTAGCAGACACTCCATTAATTATTAATTCATTTGTAACTACTTCCCTATCTGGACTAAATTGACTACCTAAGCTTGAAATTATATCTTGTTTAGTCCTTACGCTCTTATCATACGCTAAAACACCCCATTTGTAGTCACTCTGCATGCTAGTAGGTCTAAAACCAGTTGCAAAGTCAGTTGTATTACCAAACTCCCAATCTTTAGGATAATCAATTGAATAATTATACGTTGTGTTTGTGTAAGTTAACCAATTAGTAGATTCAATCAATTCAAAAGTTTTAATTATTTGATTAACTATTTCAATATTATTATTGTTGGTAACCGTAATATATACATCACTAGTCTGCAGAGCTATATTCGGATCACAATAGCCTTGACAATTACTTTCAAATTGATTTCCATCTTCCCATGCTTGTACTACCATATCGTATGATTGCCCATTACCACAATTTAATAAAAGAATTGTAGAATCTGGCCATCCATATATTGGGTTTCCATTCTCTTTTTCTACAATAGAATTACATTCATTATTATCATGGTCAAATTCAAAACCATATTCTTCATTAGTATAAGTGATCATATCTTCTTCAATATCTTCAACTTCTAAAATAATCTCTTTTTCAAGATTAGGATCTACTCTATTGAATACCTTATACCAAGCAAAAGTAGCTCCACCAATAATAAAAACACCTACTAAAGTAACGATTAAAGTTGCCCAAAATCTATTTATCTTTGGAGATCTTTCTTCTAAAGGAAAATGTTCTAAGAATTCATTCTCTTCTTCAACATTTTCTTCATGATTTATAAAATCTTGTTTTTGATCTTCCATGGTTTTATGGATTAATAATTATACTTAATCCGACGTAATTATTGATTAAATCTTTCTCTAAAGTAATCACTTAATTCTTCAATAGCTACTCTATCTTGCTTCATTGTATCTCTATCCCTTACTGTAACCTTTTTATCTTCTAATGAATCAAAATCAAAAGTTAAACAATATGGTGTACCAATTTCATCATGTCTTCTATATCTTTTACCAATACTACCAGTAACATCATAATCACACATCCTTTCAGTCTTAAGCATGTCATAAACCTGACGCGCTTCTTTATCTAATTTCTTAGATAAAGGAAGTATGGCTACTTTAATTGGAGCTAAATCTTTATGTAGCTTTAAAACTACTTCAGTTTCATGTTTTGCATCTTTGTCACCACTTCTAGTTTCAACTTCTGTATAAGCATCAATTAAGAAAGCTAGAGTTGCTCTATCACAACCACCTGATGTTTCAATAATATATGGAATATATTTCTCTTTAGCTTCTAAATCATTTACTTTTAAATCTTGCTTTGAATGTTTTTCATGCTGTGTTAAATCAAAATCAGATCTATTATGTATACCTTCAAGCTCTCTGTCTTGGAAAGGAAAATCATATTCAATATCTGTTGCTTGCTTAGCATAATGAACAAGTTCATCTTTTTTATGATCTCTAAACTTTAATTTCTTCTTATCCATGCCTAAACTTAAATACCAAGCCATTCTTCTTTCTTGCCATGTTTTAAACCATTTATCAGCATCTTTTGGATGAACAAAAAATTGCATTTCCATTTGTTCAAACTCTCTCATTCTAAATACAAAATTACCTGGAGTTATTTCATTTCTAAAAGCTTTACCAATTTGAGCTACACCAAAAGGTATCTTAACTTTCATGGAATTAAAAACATTTTGAAAATTAACATAAATACCTTGAGCTGTTTCAGGACGAAGATATATTTCTGATGTTTTACTCTCTAAAGCACCCATAAATGTTTTAAACATTAAATTAAAATCTCTAACATCAGTTAATTCTCCATCACACTCAGGACACTTTAAATCATGTTTCTTAAATTCAGAGGGTCTAAAATCAGGTTTTAAGCCTTCTGCTTCTAATAGATGATCAGCTCTAAATCTTTTTTTACAAGACTTGCAATCTACTAAAGGATCAGAAAAACCTTCTAAATGACCAGAAGCTTCCCATATCTTTGGATGCATGAGTATTCCGCTATCCAATCCAACTACATTATCATTTAATTGAACCATTTCTTTTAACCATGCTTTTTTAAGGTTATTCTTTAAAAGAACACCTAAAGGACCGTAATCATAGATTGAATTAATACCTCCATAGATTTCAGATGATTGAAAAATAAAGCCCCTTCGCTTTGCTAAAGAGACTATTTTCTCCATAAAATTATCATCGTTTTTACTTTCTTTTTTAGTCATAAATAAAATTAATAATCATTAAAAGATTTACTTAATTATAATAAAATAAGGTGTTTTTGGCAAATAGTTAATTATTGACAAAATAGTATATATCTGTTATTCTACTTTGAAGATTAGAGATGCTTTAATAAATAAGGAAGTATCTTACTCTATCAATTATAGAGTAGTCATTTACTGAACTAATCTTAAACGAACCTTAACACTCCAAATCAAATCAAACCAAGGAGATCAAATGTTAAAATCCTATAGAATAAATAGTTATCGCCATATTATGAATTATGGTTGGGATATCGAAAAATATAGATACATTGTAATATCAATATACAGTTATATCTGTAATCATGAAAAAGTAATAAAACATACTTGTGTTTCCATTACTGTTTCGGATGAAAAAGAAGACAAGAGCATAACCGTCAACTTTGACAGAGAAATGCTTATCCAAAATTTTATAGAAAAAAAAGGAGATATGAGTCAACCGGACTACTTTCCTTCACAATATGCTGATGAAGAATCTGATATGAAATTAGATAATCATCGTAAAGGTCAATTCCAACTGAAAAATAATAATAAAATTGAGATACAAGCTATTAATGTGAAACCTGGCACCAATCGTATACTCATAGCAGTTGTTAATTTTAACGAATTCATGGATGCCTTAGATAACTTAAGATCTATTTAATTAATTCAATCAAAAAAAGCCCTCAACTTACCGAGGGCTTTTCATTTTAAATAAAATTATTTACTAATCAATACTTTAACTAATTCATTAGGGTCCATGCCTTCATATAAAATATCGTAAACCAT
Source organism: bacterium (assembly GCA_018672055.1). GTDB lineage: Bacteria > Patescibacteriota > Patescibacteriia > UBA1558 > UBA10009 > JABHGM01. The sequence goes on from JABHGM010000001.1 coordinate 914,810, forward strand.
TTCACAGATAGGCATTTTAAGATCATATTTTTCTTTAATTGGATGTATAGCTTTAGCTGTGGGTACTCCTTCTGCTCCTTCATCTAATTTTTTTTCTTTAACCCATTTTTCACCAGCTGCCCTATTTCTACTAAACTCAGAAAATACTGTAGCTCCATAATCACCAAGATGTGATAAACCATAAGCTGTTTCTTTCTTACCACCCATAGCTTGAATTAAGTTACCAACTTCACGTGGTCCTTTAACAATTAATATATCTTTCAAAGTTGTTTTATTAAGTCCATCTAAAATACCAGCAGCTATACCTATTACATTCTTTAAAGCACCACCTATTTCTACACCTATTAAATCTTCATCTTTTTCTATAGCTACTAAATCTGTATGACATACTTTACTAAGTTCATCTAAGATAAATGAATTACTACAAGCTAAAGAAAAAACAGTTGGTACATTTTTAGCAATTCCTTGAGGATGTCCAGGGCCTAGTAAAACAGCTACATCAACCTTTCCTAATATTTCATGAGTGACTTGTGATAAGGTTTTTCTAGTTTTAACTTCTATGCCTTTCATAGCTAAGATTAAAACTTTATTCTCTAAGTTATATTCTTTAAGCTTTGAACAAAAATCTCTGTAGTATTGGGCACTTATAGCAATGAAAATATAATCATTTTTTAAAGCCTCATCTAAATCACTAGTTATATTAATTTCCGAAGATAACTCTAAAAAGTCGTTTTTACGACTTTTTTTTATATCTTTAATGTCTTCTTCTCTACCCCATAGGGTTACTTGGTTACCGTAGTTATTATGTAACCAAGCTAACGTTGATCCCCAACGTCCAGGGCCAATTACTGTTATCTTCATAATTTAAAATCTTTTAGCTCTATTAACTCTTAATTCTCCTCCTTTATCTAAAATAACTTTGTCTCTTCTATTAATTTTACCTTTCAATAAATAATTAGCTAAAGCATTATCAACTCTTTCTTGAATAACTCTTCTTAAAGGTCTAGCTCCAAAAACAGGATCAAAACCAGCTTCAGCTATTTCACTTATTGCTTCATCTGTTATTTCTAAATAAATACCTTTGGACTTTAATCTTTTTACTACTTTATTTAAAAGTAAAACTGTAATTTTTTGAATATCTTCTGGACTTAGAGGTTTAAATACTACTACACCATCAAAACGATTTAAAAATTCTGGCTTATAATATTCTTTTAATTCATTATTTATTAAATCTTCTTTTATTTCATCAATATTTTTACCTGCTTGTATATTATCTTGTATAAACTGAGTACCAGCATTTGAAGTAGCGATTATAATACAATTAGTAAAATCAACAGTTCTGCCTTTACCATCAGTTAATCTACCATCATCCATTACTTGTAAAAATATATTTAATATATCAGGATGAGCTTTTTCAATTTCATCAAGTAAAAGTAAAGAAAATGGTTTCTGACGTATACTTTCTGTTAAATAACCACTCTCCCCGCTTCTCCCAATTAATTTATCTAAATCATTCTTATTCTGATACTCACTCATATCAAGCCTAACCATTTTATCTTCACTACCAAAATATATTTGAGATACAGTTTTAGCAAGTTCAGTTTTACCTACACCTGTTGGACCTAAGAATAATAAATTTACTATTGGTTTACTAGTATCCCTGAGTTCAGTTCTAGCTCTTCTTAAAGCTGAAGAAACAAATTCAACAGCTTCGTTCTGATCAACCATTCTTTGATGTATTTTATCTTCAAGATTTAATAATTTTTCTGATTCTTCCTGACTTATCTCAGTTAAAGGAATATCAGTATGGCTTGATATAATTTTAGCAATATCTTCACCAGTTATCATAGCTCTTTTACCTTTTTCTTGTTTAACCATACCAACAACCTCTTCTAAAACATGAATTGCTTTATCTGGTAAGTAATGATCAGGAATATATCTACGTGATAAGGCAACTGCTTTAGCAATAGCATTATATGAAAAATAGACACTATTTTTACTTTCCAAAGCACCTACTTTAGATTCAATCATTTGAATAGCTTCATTGTCTTCAGGCTCTTTAACTTCAATTCTCTGAAGTATTTGACCTAAAGTTGAATCTTCTAAATAAGTCTTGAAATCTTGAGGATGTGTTGTGGCTATAGTAATAACACTCTTACGATTTAAAAACTTAGAAAATATTTCAGCTAAATCAACATTTTCTGTACCTTGCGAGGTTACCCCAACTAAATCATGTATATTTTCTATATGTAATATAATATTACCAGCTCTTACTATTTCTTTAATAATAATCATTACTTTTTGTTCAAGTTCGTTAGGATGCGTTGCCCCAGCAATTAAATGAGCTACAGATAATGATACTAAACGTTTATCTTGTAAAATCTTAGGCACTTCTTCAGCAACCATACGATTAGCTAAACCTTCAATTATATTAGTAGCCCCAACCCCAGGTAAACCAACTAAAACTACACTATTTCTACCACCTTGAATAATATTGAATATTTCACTATATTCTTTTTCACGAGCTACACATATTGGTAAATAACCAGATTTGGCTAAAGCTGTTAAGTCTTCACTAAAACTATCAAGTACAGGTGTTGCCATAGCTGTCATAGCCCTATCCATAGTACCCTTAGGTTTAAAATATGATTTTGACCTATATCTCTTGTATCTAGCACTTAACATTTTTTGCATGTTAGCCCATTTAATAACATTAGATACTGCATCTGGAGTTATTTTTAAATCAAGTAAAATATCTTGAATAACCTCATCATTTGTAATAAGTGCTTCAAGTAAATCTGTTACTTCTACATTAGTACGTGATTCTTGATAAGCTAGAATATAGGCGTCATGTAATATATTATTTATTTTCTCATCTACTTCTGTCTTATCTACAGCTAAATTATCTATAATCCTGCCAGATATTGCTTTCAAATCATTTATACCAACACCTAAACGGCTAAATACAATATTAATTGTTTTAACTTTAAGTATCCCATCAAATAAATATGAAGAGTTAAATAAATGTTTTCTCTTAAAAGCATTTAAATATGATTTATCTATTATCCTTAGAGCTTCTAAAGTAAAAGAATCGGCCATATCAATACGTTTTAAATTCTTTTTACTTGTTAACTTCTCAAAACTCTTTTTTAAAACAGAAAATGATTTTTTTGATTCCAATCCTATGTTATATATTAAATACATTAGGATTATAATAGACCACCAGAATCTAATTAAATATTCTCCTTTATATGATTCTAAACTAAATATTGGCAAACCAGTCCTAAAAGCTACTACTATCCAATATATAAATGAAATAAAACCAAGTAAAACTAAAACAGAAAAAACAAGCCTAACTATTTTATTAATTACATATTTAAATTGTCTTAAGCGTATATCTTGATAACTAAAAACTCTACCCCAATACAATTGTTTATTCTCAAGTTCTAAATATTCTTTTTTAATATTATCTTCCATATGAATTATATAACATCCAAATAGTAAAAATTGGTAAAATTAAATATATAACGATTAGAGATGATAAAAATATAGTAATAGTAATCATAATAGCGAGTCTAAATAAAATCTGAATAACTCTCATAAAAAATGATATTATACGAGAGCCTGCATCGTATTGCCCATACATAGGTCTAAATATATTTTTAAACCAAACATCAAGGGCTAAACTATGCCAAGCAATTAGAATACGTTTACCTATTATTTTTAAGGTAATTAAAAAACCGTTAGTATACCACCAAAACGGCCAATACAATAAATGTTTAATTAAATCAATTATAGTATATTTAACTAAGTTTAAAGGGAAATTATTAGTTTTCATACTCTAATTTTAGCATAAATACTAATATCTAGCTATAATTTATTATTTTTAATAGCTAGTCTTATTTCTTTCATTAAGTTTAAATAAAACTCAATATTATTTAAAGTTGCTAGTCTTAAAGCTAAAGGTTCTTTAACTGAGAATAAATGTCTTAAATAACCTTTAGTATACTCTCTAAGTTCTAGAATGTTTGATTTAGAGTTAATAGCACTTAAAGCATTTTTAAATTTAGCATTATTAATATTAATAGTTGAATTATTTTTTAAATTACCAAAATATAATCTACCATGTCTGGCTTCACGTGTTGGAATCACGCAATCAAACATATCTACTCCCCTTTTAACTGCTTCTATTATTTGTTTTGGGTAACCAACGCCCATTAAATAGTGTGGCTTGTCTTCAGGAAGTTCTGGGATGGTATAATCTAAAACTGATAACATATCTTTAACGGTTTCACCAACAGCAAGTCCACCAATAGCATACCCATCAAAACCTATTTTACTTAGATCTTGAGCACATTTAATTCTTAAATCTTTATATAATGAACCTTGAACAATGCAAAATAATAATTGCTTATTTTTTTTCTTAACTTTTTTACATTTACTTGCCCATTTAACAGACTTAAGCACTGCACTAGCTGCAGTATCTTTAGAACATGGATTTTTAACACACTCATCTAAAACCATCATAATATCTGAATTAAATGTTTCCTGCATTCTAATAACACGTGTTGGTGTAAACAAATGTTTTGAACCATCATAAACTGATTTAAAGGTAACTCCATTTTCTTTAACCTTTACCATGCCATTATGATTTAATGAAAAAACCTGAAAACCACCAGAATCAGTAAGTATTGGTTTAGACCAATTAACAAACTTATGCAAACCTTTAAACTTTTTAATAACACTAAGCCCTGGTTTTAAATATAGATGATAAGTATTACCTAAAATAATTTGAGAATTTAATTTAGTTAAATCATCTGTAGTTAACGCTTTAACGCTACCACGTGTTGCAATAGGCATAAAAAAAGGAGTCTCAATGAGACCATGTTTTGTTTTAAGCTTACCTAACCTTGCTTTAGATTTTTTGCTTTTTTTTATTATTTTAAACATAAATTAGGGAGCGATTACTTTACCCTGCTTCTCTACTCTAGGATCACCAAGTAATTCAGAGGTAAGTAAATTACTATTCTTTGATATAGGTGAATCTGTTTCTTTTTCCACACCAGTTAACTGTGTTGGATTTGTTAAAATAAGTAGTTGATTAATTTGATTACCTTCTGGTATTACACCTACTTCAAAACTAGCCATTATCTGAGTACGAGCTGATATATCATCTAAAGTCCATTTAATTTCCCTAGATGTTTCATCATAATTTAAACTACCAGCAGTTGTACTTCCGTCACCACCTTTATATGTAATATATGGTGGTAGAGAAGTTTTAACTTCAAAATCATTTAAACCATGTGGTCCAGAAAATACTTTCCAATAAATCATATATTCTGTTTCTTCTCCCACAGTTGGTGGTATTGGTCCAGAACCTACTACAGTATATTGATCTAAATAATATCTAGCTTCAGTAATAAGTTCAGTATCTACTATTATGTAACCTGTTTCTAAAGAACTAATTACTTTTTCATTTTTAGTTGCAAAGTTAAAACTAAGTGTAGCTATTGCTTCAATCATTAATTCTTCAGGTGAGATTAAATTAAAATCATCTCCTTGAGAAAGAAGTGGTAAAGAAAAAGTTAATTCATAACTATCATCTTCTTTAATTTCTTTTAAATTATTACCAAAGCCACCAATGTCTGGAGAAAAAACTAATGTTTTAATTTGTAAATCAGAATTAGCAACATTTACTCTATCATAATCAATAACAAAAGAATTAGTATCAATTGTTAATAAAGCATTATTAATTGTAGTTTTTCCAAGATTTTCTAAATTTAATTTAAATTCAGCATTACCACCCCAAACTAAGTTATCTTTATTTAACATTTCTAAAATTAAACTAATTTCAGGAGAATTTATTTTAATTATTCGTTCTTCTATATATATTAATCTTTGTTCAGTAACATTATCTTTTACTAAATCTTGTTTTATATTAAATTGCCAATTTACTTCATTCCTAGCTTCTTTACTAAAGACACCTTTTAAATATATTTCACCTGACTCATGAGCAGGTATTTTTTCTAAATCAAATACTAAACTAGAAGTTGAAGTAGATTCAATGATCTCAAAGTAATCACCTAATAAAAATTCAAATTGAATACCGTTCATTTCTTGAGCTGTTGTATTTTTATAATTTACTTTAAATTCTACTTCATCTCCTTTATTAATATCACTTGGAGCTTCTATATCAACCTCAAATAAAACATCATTTATTTCTATATTTGAACTAAGATCAGCTTTAAATGTAGAATTAAAATTAAGAGGCATATAATAAAGAGTTACTAAAAATTCCTTATTATCATTCTTTTTACCAATTAATTGTCCATTAATTTCAAGACTAGCGCTTTCTCCAGGACCAATACTATTAAGTTGCCAAACATTTTTTTCCTGACCTATTGGATCGAGTGTTGCTGAATTAAAAAAGAAACCTTCAGGATATTGAATTACCACCTCTATATCTTTTAAAGCTACTTTATCAATATTTTCATAATTTAAAACTAATTTTACTTCTTCACCAGAAGCTACAGCTTTAGGAGAACTTAATGATACTTTAACAGACTCAGATGTAAAATCACCATTATTTGACATAAACATACTAGAAATAATAGCAATTAAAAGAATTAGTATTAAAAATACTAAAGTATAGAAAGGTTTCTTACTTTTTCTCTTAGGAGATCTATTCATCCTTGAATAATTTTTTTTATTTGATCTTTTCTTTTTAGGTTTGGAAATAGTAGTTTTTACTCTTCTACTTTGTCTTAAATCAACTACTTTTTGTGAACCTCTTCTTAAATCAAGAGATCTTGCCATAGAAACATATATTAAATGTAGTAAAATCGCTCTCCCCTATATAATGTAAGTAATATTTAGTAAAATTACTTAGTTCTACTAAGACCTTAGTAGAACTAGTAAGTTTAGTCAAATCACTTCTTTTAGCTAAACAAGCATCAAGTAATTCTTTTGATTCTTTACTTAATTTATTATTTAAATCTGGACTATACCCTAAATAGCGTAAAAACTGCCAACTGAATCTAAGAGTAATTATTTTAACAATATCTATATTATTATACTTCTCTAAACTACTTAAATAACTATGTATTAAATTAAATATATTAATATCAGAAATACCTGGTTTGATTAGTTTAATCACAAACTCAGAAGCGAGTTGCGCGTAAGGTAGGACATCTAAATCAAATTCATATTTTTTAATTAAAGCTGTACCAGCAATAGTTTCTAAACTCTTACCCTTTACTATCATAATACGTGACAAAGCAAGTGGTTCAATATGTCCTGCTAACTTACTTTTAGAAGAAGCTCCTGATCTCACTTTACCTTCTATCTTACCGTGATCTCTAGAATAGAGAACATAAACACGGTCTGCATCTTTTAAGACTCTCTTAGCTAATACCAAACAATCTGTCTTATATGTAGACATACTTATTTAATTAAACCAAACCAAACCTTATCACCATTAACTTCTTTTTCTTTATCAATTAAATAATCTTCTTCTTTTTTATCTTGTATCTTAGTACTTAATGTACCTTTTAATAGTTCATTATTATATTTATCAATAACTTTTTTTACCATATCTGATTTAGATTCATAATCTAGAGTTATACTATCATGTATAGTTAGCTTAGCTTCTTTTCTAAGTTGATTAATAGTTCTAATTAATTCACGTACCATGCCTTCTTCTTTTAATTCATCTGTTAACTTAGTATCAAGCTCTACTTTTAATTCTTTGCCCTTAGTAAAGACAACTTCTTTTACATTAACTTCTTCTTTTAATATATCAATATAACTTCCACTTACCTCTGCTCCAAACACTTGCGTGCTGAGTAAAGGCTGTCTAACTTTTATTTTAGCCTCATCACGCTTTGCTAAAGCAAGCTCTACTATCTTTCTAGTCTTTTCCATTTCTTTGATATTTTTTTCATCTACCTTGCCAGCTTTAGGCCAAGCTTCTAAATGAACTGATTCTAGATCACCTTTTAAATCTTGATATAGCTTATCAGCAATAAATGGAGTAAATGGAGCCATTAATTTAGATAAAGTAAATAAGGTGTAACCTAGTGTAGCAACTGCTTTTTCCTTATCATCTAAATCATCATTTTTAAATCTATCTCTACTTCTTCTTAAATACCATGTTGAAAGATCATCAATAAATTCTGTAATAGAACGTCCAGCACTAAATATATTATACTCTTCTAAATTATTAGTAATATTCTCTATTAATACATTTAACTTAGATAATATCCATTCATCTAATATATTTTTAGATTTTGGTTCTTTATCTTCAATCTTACCTGATTCATATGTATGATAGAATCTTAAAACATTAAATAGAATATTAAAATTCTTTTTAACTACTGTTTCTACATCTTTAATATCAAAATTCTTTGATTCTCCAGGTTGATTAATTGTATACAAATGAAATCTTAACGCGTCACTTCCCCATTTATCTATTACTTCCCATGGTTCAACTATATTACCTATGGACTTAGACATTTTCTTACCCTTTGAATCATTAATATGTCCTAAGCATATTACATTCTTGTAGCTTGTACCTCTCTTAGCTAAAACACCAACTGCAAGCAAGGTATAGAACCAACCACGTGTTTGATCAATGGCTTCGGAAATAAAATCAGCTGGATAATAATCTTTTGATTCAATTTTTTCTTTATTCTCAAAAGGATAATGATGTTGGGCAAAAGGCATAGCACCTGAATCAAACCAACAATCAGCTACTTCTTTAACTCTTTGCATTGAAGAACCACATTTACATTCAAACTTATACTCATCTATATATGGTCTATGTGGATCAAAATCATCTTTTAATACATTCTTATCACCTGTTAATTCAGATAATTCTTCATAACTACCAATTACTTTAATTTCTGAACATGCTTCACACTTCCAAATTGGTAGCGGTGTACCCCAGTATCTTTCACGTGATATAGCCCAATCTTTTACTTTAGATAGCCATTCACCAAATCTACCCTCTTTAATGTGTTCAGGTACCCAATTAATCTTTTCATTCTCTTTAATTAATTCTTTTTGCAAAGAAGACATCTTAAAAAACCATGAATCCTTAGCGTAATATAATAACGGTGTACTACAACGCCAACAAAAAGGATAATCATGGGTATAGTCTTCGGCTTTCAAAAGCAAACCTCTTTTATCTAAATCATTAGTTATGCCTTCTTGCACTTTATTACTTTTAACAAATTTACCTGCCCACTCTTTTACAGTATCTACAAACTTGCCTTCTTCATCGACTGTATGAACCATAGGTAAATTAACTTGCTTGCCTAATTCATAATCATCTTCACCATACATAACTGAAGTATGAACTACACCTGTACCGTCTTCAACAGTTACAAACGAAGCTGGATATATATGAAAAGCTTTATCATAATTTTCTGTATCTTCTGGTATAGCTCCTTTAAAGAGAGGTTCATATTCTAAACCAATTAAATCTTTACCTTTAAATTCATCTATTACTTTGTAATCTTCACCAATTACTTCTAAACGATCTTTAGCTAATACATAGTATTCATTATTTAATTCAATTCTAACGTAATCATACTTTTCACTAATAGCTAAAGCTACATTACCAGGTAACGTCCAAGGAGTAGTTGTCCATGATAATATATAGTCATTTTCTTTAACTTTATTATTACCTTTTAAAACTTTAAATTTAATATATACAGAGGGCTCAGTAACTTCTTTGTAACCTTGAGCTACTTCATGTGATGACAAGGCTGTACCACATCTTGGACAATGAGGCACTACTTTATGACCTTGATATAGTAAATCTTGTTTGTATACTTCTTTAAAAATCCACCATAAGCTTTCTACATAATCTTTATGATATGTAACATATGGCTTCTCCATGTCTACCCAAAAAGCTATTCTCTCAGTTAATTTTTCCCAATCTTTTTGATACTGCCAAACACTTTTTTTACACTCTTCATTAAATTTACCAATTCCAAACTTTTCAATATCACCTTTACCAGATATTTCTAACTTCTTTTCAACCTGAAGTTCTACAGGTAAACCATGAGTATCCCAACCAGCTTTACGTTCAACAAAATAGCCTTGCATTGTTTTAAAACGAGGTATTAGATCTTTAAAAGCTCTAGCTAAAACATGATGAATACCAGGCATACCATTAGCTGTAGGCGGTCCTTCATAAAAAGTAAAAGGACCTTTTTTTGATTCTTTTTCTAAAGACTTCTTAAATATGTCTTTATCCTGCCAATATTTAAGGATTTCTTCTTCAATTTGAGGAAAATTTATCATATATATTATTTTAAACAATTGTATATATCATACTGAAAAAACAGCTATTAATCAAGTATTTAGCTAATACTTGACAAAATATCAAATAAAGCTTAAACTCTAGGCAAATAAATCTAACAAAATCAATACAAAATATAAAATATACTTAATAAAACTAAACATAAAACGCTTATGTTAAAGTTACATAGAGCCATATTAATTACAATATTAGTGGCTTTTTTTACTTTCAGTACCAATTTATTACAAGTTTTAGCCTATTCTCAGAGTGAAGTAAATACTTCATCAAAAACAGTTACTAAGGTTAGTAAAGAAGTTAAAACTGTTGATATAGATCAACAAGCTGAAAAAACAGTAACTGAAGTGCAAACTCTAGAACCTGTTTCAAATGATGATAATGAATTAAGTAGAGAAAATAGAACTAATTCAGATTTTAATAGCTTACAATCTAAAGTTAATGATTTATCAAATATAAGTGGTTTAAAAGGTAATTTTAATGTAGATAAATTCTCAGGTGCTAGTACTTATTCATATGATATTGGCTTACCTTCATCTAGAACCCTTACTCCAGCTCTTAGTCTAAGTTATAATAGTTTAAATAGTAATCATAGTTTTCTAGGTCAATCTTGGAACTTATCTATGAGCTATATAGGACTTAGAAAAGAAAAAGGAGTTGATACTATATATAATGATAATAAATTTGAAATTAGTTTTCTAGGTAGTAATGAAAAATTATTTAATACAGAAAATAATATATATCTATTAGAAAAAGAAAGTAGTTTTCTAAAAATAGAAAAATTAAATAATCATTGGTTAGTAACTGATAAGCAAGGAACTAAATATTATTTTGGTAATACAAATAACTCAAGACAAATAAATAATAATTTAAATGAAACTTACAGATGGTATTTAAGTTATGTTTTGGATACAAATAATAATTTTGTGAATTATAATTATATACAAGACAATAATACAATCTATCCTAAGAATATAAGATATACTGGTAATGAAAATATTGAATCAGATAAAGAAGTTAGATTTCAACCATACTATAATAATGATTTAACTAGTCAAGAAAAAAACATTGTTAAATATACTGGAGGTTTTAAAGAAGAAATAGATTATAATTTAGAAAGTATTGAGATATTAATTAATAGTGCTAGTAATAACCCTGTTGCTTATTACAATTTTGAATATGATGAAACAACTAATCAGCTAGTATCTATCTTAAAAACAGCTATTGATGAAAATGGTGAAGCTATGAGTTACCCAGCTACTACTTTCGAATACTATGATGAAGAAAGAAGCTATGTAGAAGAAAATATTTCACCTCTACCAAATGATATTAACTTGTCATATGTAACTAATAATGAAACATATGAAAATAATGAAATGCGCTGGTTTGATATTAATGGTGATGGCACTGAAGATATAGTAAAAAGTATTGAATTAAATAATAATATAATAAATGAAGTATATCTAAATCATTTAGGCACTTTTGTAGCCAGTGATCTTACTTTACCAGTTGCTTTTGTTAAATATGGCTCATCAAATAATTATCCATTTGGTAATATTAACAATGCTTTAGAAATATTTGATATTAATGGTGATAATAAATTAGATTTAATTGAATCATATTCTATAAACGATGAGATATTTTCTAATATTTATTTAAATAACTCAGGTTCCTTTATAGAAGCTGATTACCCTGCCCTACCAATAAGCTTTGCTAAAAATATAGATGGACAATTTATTAAAAATAATGATTATAAAATATTTGATATTAATGGTGATAGTTTAAGTGATTTAATTAGATCATACGAATACAATGGTAACTTATATACTTCTACATATATTAACTTTGGTAATGGTCAATTTGAAGAAAATTCTAACTTTAATATACCAATGGCTTTTTCCGTTAATACAGCTAATGCTAATTTACCGCTAACTAGTGTTAAAGTCTTAGATATAAATAATGATAGCTTAATTGATATTGTACGCAGTATAAAAGTAAATGGTGATATTATAAGCCAAGTCTATTTAAATAAAGGTAATGGTAATTTTAATCTTGATTCTGATATTAATATACCTATTGAATTTGCTGAACTTATTAATACTGTTGAAGTAGCAAATAATAAGTTAAAACTAATTGATATAAACGCTGATAATCTACCAGATTTTGTTTCTAGTTATAAAGTAAATGGACAAAATTATCAAGATACATATTTAAATCAAGGTAATAGTAAATTTTTAAGTAATAATGATTTTAATATTAACCTACCTTTTGCTCAATTTGATGGCACTAGCTTTAAGCGTATAGCTAATACATTTGCTTTAGATATTAATCATGATGGTAATATTGATTTTATTAAAAACTATAGTACTGATAGTGGTGAAAACTATTTTATTCAAAAAAAATCTAATTACTTAACCTCTAAACGCTTAAAGAAAATTATAAATCCTCTAGGCTCTGAAATAATTATTAAATATCAATCATCAAGCTATTATTTAGATGAAAACGATAATAACAGTAATAGTGAATTACCTTTTATCTATGATACAGTTTCAGAAATTGAAATAACAAATAATGGTGAAAGCTTAATTGAAACATATAATTACGCTCAAGGAAAATATATTTATCATGATTTATATGATAAAGAGTTCGTTGGTTTTGGTATTGTAACTAGCTATGATAACGAAGGAGATAAATACGTTGAAGAATACTATCATCAAGGTGGTGGTTTTAATGGCACAGAGCTTGGTGAATACGAAGATAACAAATGGAAAAAAGGTAAATTATATAAAGCGGTTACCTATGCTCAATTATTTAATGATGATTTCTTTAAAATCAGCGAAGTAAGGAATAAATGGGAATCAACTCCTTTAAACGAGAATGTCTCATTTGTTTACATAGATACAACCTTAAGCCAAATTAATGAGTCAGATGGCTCTTTAATGAAGGCTATTCAATATGTATATGATGATTACGGAAACTTAATTCAATCAACTGATTATGCACAAGTAGAAAATAATTTTGATGATTATGTAATCAATGATTTAAATGATGGTAGATATATTACTACCACTAGTTATACTACTGGAGAAATTCAAAATGAAACTGAAACTCAAACATTTGATATAAATAATAATGTATTGAATCATTCTAGAAACTACTATGATAATCTTGAATTAAATCAAATTGATATTGGTAATCTTACTAGTTCAGAAATTTGGAATGATGATGTTAATGAATGGCAAACAACATATTTGGAATATAATGAAGTTGGAAATATAGTAAATACTACTAATGCTTTAAATAGCACTGAATCTTTTAATTATGATGATACATATGATTATAAGACAGAAACTACTAATGCTTTAAATCAAACATATATTGTTACTTACAATAAAGCATCTGGACAAATTAAAGAAACTATTGATCCTAATAATTACATTACAGAATCAATATATGATCCCTTAGGCCGATTACTTGAAACTAAACAATCAAAATTAAATTCAGAAGGTTTAATTACTATTGCTAAACAAGAATATTCTTTTACAGATCATGGTTATGAAATAACTTTACTAGAAAATAATAGTTTAACTGATTTTGAACCATTAATCTCTAAATATTATTACAATCAGCTTAATCAGTTAATTCAGATTAAAAGAGAAGTTCAAAATGGTTATTTAACTTATTTAATAAAATATTTACCTTCAGGACAAATTCAAGAAAAAACTATCCCCTTTCTAAGTAATAACCTAGGTCTAGAAGAATGGCCTGATAATCAAAATTTAACAGTTTCATATGAATATGATGCCTTAGATAGAGTTATTCAAGAAACTAATGCTTTAGGTACGGTAAATTATAACTATTACTTAATGTCTGATGAAAAAGAAGATATTGAGGGCAAGGTAACACGTTTAACTAAAGACGTACGAGGTAATACTATTAGTTTAACTGAATATTTAAATGATGAGCCTTTAATAAGTTACTTTGAATATAATTCATCTAATCAATTAATTTCTTTAACTGATGTTAGTGGTAATGTTAGAAACTTTGATGTTAATAATACTGGTAACTATACTTCTATTGAAGATTTACATAGAAATGATGAAACAAATTTTAATTATCATGAATATACTTACGATATCTTAGGTAGAAAAACATCAAGTATTGAACCTTTAGCTAATTACCAAATAAATTATGAGTATGATGAATTAAATAGATTAATTAATAAAAATGAAACATTACTTAATAATAATTACACTTTAACTTATGATACTGGTTTAAATGGTATAGGTAGATTAAATATAATAGAAGGTCCTAACTACTTAAAAGAAATGTCATATGATATAGCTGGTAACCTTTTAATAGAAACTGAAACTATTAATGATAAAAGTTTTACTACTAGCTATAGTTATGATGATTTCAATAGATTAATTTCTACTACATATCCAAATAATGAAGTAATAAATTATTTATATGATGACTATGGCAATATCTCTAAAGTTACCAAGAATAATAATCAAGAAGTAACAAGTAACATTGTATACGACTTCTTAGGTCAAATTCTGCTCTTAGAATACGCTAATGGCGTAATTCAAGACTTTATATATGATCCAAATCAATTATATCGTTTAACTAATAAAATAGCCTACAGTAATAATAATTTAATTCAAGGCTTAGAATATGAATACTCAGCAAATGGTAATCTATTAAACATTTCAAATCTTGTAGAAAATCAATTAGCTGGCACCTGGCAATATGGCTATGATGATTTAAATAGATTATTATCAGTTACTAAAGAAAATGGTAATTTAAATTATAATATTAATTATCAATATGATGATAGTGGTAATATATTATTTAATTCAAGAGTTGGTAATTACGAATATGATGCCATACATCCTCAAGCTGTAACTACTGCAGGGCAACAACAATTTAGTTATGATATACGAGGTAACCAAACAAATCAAAACAACTTTAATCTATCATATGACTCAGAAAATAGATTATCTGAAGCAATAAGTAATAACCAACAAATTAATTGGTCATATAATTTAGAAGGTAATTTAATACATAAACAGATTAATGAAGATAACTCTGTCTTTAATGAGTATCATATTAATAATACATACCAAGAAGATAATAATTACAAAGTAAATTATATATATTTAGCTGATCAAAGAATAGCTAAACTAGTTAGAGTAAAACCTATTGTAAATAATAATTTAAGTAACAGGCAATTACCTCAAATTAAACCAGCTACTACCTATTACTATGTCTGGGACCATTTAAATAGTACCAGTGCTGTAACAGATAATAATGGAAATCTAACTGAATTAATTGAATACTATCCATTTGGTTTAAGCGCAACTGATACAAATTCAGATATGACGGATTATAAGTATAATGATAAATTATTTGATAATGATTTAGAACTATACTTCTATGGTAATAGATTCTATAACCCAAATACTGGACGTTTTATATCAATTGATCCTCTACAGAATAATTTAGGTAGTTTTATTCCAGCAGCCATGACTAGTTCTCAATATCAGAATGCATATAGCTATGCCAATAATAATCCTGTTAAATATATTGATCCAGATGGACAACTAGTATTTTTAGCAGCACTAGCTGTTTCTGCTTTAGTTGGTGCAGCTATTGATGTAGCAATTGAAGTAGGAATTCAAATGTATGAAAACAAATCAATGGATTTAACAAAGATTGATTACAAGAAAGTAGGTAAAGCAGCAATTACTGGAGCTATTATTGGTGCAGCTGGTTTTGGAGTAGGTACAGCTATTAGTAAAGCATTTAAGGGGGCTAAGGCAATGAGCAGAATAGCAAAAGTTTCAAATGATCTTAAACCAGGCATAAAACTCACTAAAGCAGAAAATGCTTGGTACAAAGGATTGAGAGCTAAAGGCAAGGTAGTACCAAAAGATTTTAAAAATCCTAATGAGCTAGGTAGTTTCTGTCCAAAAACTGGTTGTCTAGAACTAAGTAAAAAACTTTTTAAGAACCCTGGTGAAAAAATAGCTACTATAAAACATGAATTCCAACATGGCTTACAAGCTAAAAAATGGAATATGCTAGGTAGAAACCCTTTTAAATTTGAAATTTCTTTAGGCGAATTTAAAGCATATGGAATTGAAAAAAAACTATATAAATATAATTCTCAAAGTTATAGAAAAGCATTAATGCTTGAAACTAAATTCCAAATTGAAGTTATGGATCAATTAGCAAAAAATAGTAAAAATCTATTTAAAAAATATGGCTCTGATTTAAAAAATATTTGGCATTAAAATATAACCTTTACAAATTAGTATATATTAGTTAATATATAACGTTAATAAAGAACTTTGAAAATTGAATAAGTAAACAAATAACACATAAAAACAAGGAGAAAGTTATGTGTACCAAGAAAAACAGATATCAATATTTTGTAAGTAATGAAAAAGTAAATAAAACCCGAAAAGGAGAAATCATGAAGAACTTAGTTGTTTCTATCATAACAGTAATTATAATTACTGTTTCACTCAGCATCACTTTTGCTAACGAAATGAATGTATTGCCAACATTCAAAGAACATCGTCATATGTTAAACTCAGATATGGATTCAGTAAGAACAATCATTCACCAGGAAATACATCCATCTGGTTTAATTGCTGAATTAGCTATAATATCACTTCGTGATGGTGATGACTATCAAGACTTTGTAGAAACAAGTCTTTATTCACCATTCACAGATAGCTATACTGGACTCTATCTTGATCAGAGTTATCCAGATGCACCAGAATATGACTATAATGCTCTTGATATTGTACATTACAATAACTGTGAAGAAGCTGATATCTACTGGTGGGGAGATAATATCTATCATAGTAGCGGATCACAGATTGATGCTGATTATCCCTTGGTAAGTGCCTGGAGAGAAGGCGTTGTCGAAGGAGTAACTTACTACTTAAAGACGGAAATAAATCTAGATTTTGATTTTCAAGATGAATTTGAGGTTCAATGGCGATTTACACAAACCTATGATGGTGACGTAGTCTACATAATTCCAGATTCTAGTAATAATCATGATTATGATCAACAAGGCTGGCCGATTTGGGTCGAAACTTGGGATCTCCGACCAAACATCTATCCGCATAATGTTGTTATAGAAACTAACGGGGACCCTATCAGTGGTGACAACCCTGCTTATGTAGGTCAGAATCTTCGAATCAACGTTGAAATAACTGAGAATGAAGGTTTTTGGGCTGGAAACGACATAGAAATACGATACTATGTTGATGGAAATTACGATAACAACGACGATGAAACAGAAGAAATAGATGCCTGGGAGACTGATGATGAAAGAAGTGATAATTTCACTGTTTCAACGGAAGGTACACACTGCATTAGTATTACTATTGACTATTATGATGATGTTAATGAAACAAATGAAAATGATAGCGAAACAGAACATTGTTTCCAAGTCAACGAAGCTCCAATTCCCCCAACAGTTACAATAGATGACCCAGAATACTATGGTTATAATGACCTAGTATTCGGATGGACTGTCTATGACGAAAATGGTGGAACTCCACAAAGTCGAGATAGACTCGATAGTGATAGCTGGTCTAACTGGGGTTATCATACTTCAAGAAACTTAATGAATATTTCATCTACATCTCACACATTCTATGTTGAAGTTAAAGATCAGACTAATTTGACAGGTTCTGATAATTATTCATTTACAATAGATGCTTCTGTCGATATACAGTCAATTCCTAATCAATCAGTGATATATGGAGAAACTCTTGAATTAGATATATCTGCTTCAGGAGGTTCTGGATCGTACGTATATGGTGCAGGCCCTGGGGTTATAAATTCAAATGGCCATTATTCATGGACACCAGAAATATATAACCCAAACCCAACACCAGTATCAGTGTCAGCAACTTGTACAGATCATGATGATAACTCTGATATTGAGAATTTCAATGTTACTATGATCTTGTCTCCAGTTGAAATATCTGGTCTGGAAACAAGCTATACTATCGAAGAAGGAAGTCAATTCAGTGATTCCGAAATCATAGCAAGTGGTGGTGATCTAGTAAACTACTCATGGAACAATGTACCAACTTTAAACAATGGCTTTTGGGTAACTCTTGGTAGTTTAGATGGATCTTCAACTTCATTACAAGGACAAGCTCCTTATGTTAATGAAGATACTGATTTTGGTTATGACCTAGCATGTAATTCACAAAGTGAATTGGAAACTCAAAGCTATATCATCACTGTTACTAATATTGAGATACTAGTTGAACCTGAGATTGAAACTCTTTGGAGTATCATGAATCAAGAAATTGATGAATTCACTGTTACAGCTACTGGTCTTGAAGATGGTCAATGTGTTTGGAGTTTACAATACCAGCCTTCCTCAAATAATGGTAACCCATATGCTTATGGATTATCTATAAATGCAGAAGACAATAACTGTACAGCTACAATATCTGGCGCTCCAACAGCACTTGTTGACTTACCAATTTACGTCGGTAAGTATGATGCCTGGCAAATACAAGGTGTGACTAATGTTATGATAAATGCTTTTCCTCCTGTTATCTACTACCCACAACCTCCATACACGTTCTTCCAGTATCAAGATGCCCAAATTCAGCTAAATGCAAGTGGTGGAGATAACATTGAATACACGTGGATAGTTGAAGATGATTGCTTAATGAACCTAGAATCTGCAGAAGGACATGAAGCAATATTCAGTGTTAACACTGAAACAGTTGGCTCTTTCACATGTAACGTAACTTGTCAGCAAGCTAACTTCCTAGATAATGATCATTCTGAGCAAATTAATATTAATATTGAAGGCTCATTCTGGTCTGTTGATACGCTAGAACTCATATTCCCACCTATTCAAGATACTCAAACAGTTACTTTAACTAATACTACAATTAATGGTTCGCCATTCAACTATACGTTAAGTCTAAGTAGCCCAGCATATTACGAGATCCTTTCTCTATTATCTGGCAGTTTAAGTTCTGGAGAACAAGCTGTAATTGAGATAATGAGCTATGATAACAATAATCCATATGAACTATCGGCACAACTCCTAATCAATATCAATGGCGGAGCCTTCACTTCAATTGTTGAACTAACTACTCTTCAGGAATGCAATCTTGCTCTTGGTGATGTAAATGGAGATGAAACGCTGGATGTTCTGGATATTGTAGCTATCGTTGCTTATGTTCTAGGTACTGCTGAAACTGAATTTGATGAGTGTCAAATAGAAGCTGGTGATTACAATAATGATGGCGATATTGATGTTCTGGATATAATTGCTCTGCTCGTTCCAATTATTGGAGAGACAGCAAGATCAGGTACAGCAACTGAAGCTAAAATTGTTAAATACAATGATGGTATTATCCTAGAAGCTAATGGATATGTTAATGGTATTCAAATGGTACTATCGCACAGTGATGGATTCAATATTCAATTGAGTAATGCTTTCATAGCTGATTATGTAACAGAAGGTACCTTAACTAAAGTTATCATAATAAATCCTGAAGGAACTCGATTATTCAGTACATCTGAAAAATTCGAGGTTGTCAGCATTCTTGCTGCAACTACTTCCGGATATATTGATGCAGAAGTTGTAGGACCAACTGAATTCATATTAAATGCAGCATACCCTAACCCATTCAATCCAACGACTACTGTAAGTTATAATCTACCTGAGATGAGCCAAGTTAAATTAACTGTCTATACTCTTAATGGAAAAAAAGTTATGACTATGGTAAATGGAATCGAAAATGCTGGTTACCACGAGGTAACCCTGAACTTTAATGAGTTCAGCACTGCAAGTGGTGTTTATTTTATGAAGCTAGAAATACCAAGTAATCACTTGGTACAAAAGCTCTTATATATTAAATAATAAATAAAATAACCGAAGGCGTTGATTTTTTAAATCAACGCCTTTTTTAATAGAATCAAAGCATAACTTTACAAATTAGAAAATATTTGTTATTATGATATATTAAAAATCGAACTTTAAAAATTAATACACTTCACAAAAAACACAAAAAAAGGAATATGCCATGAATAGAATATTCTGCAACCTATTAATAGTTACAATATTTGTTTCTATTACGATCAACCAAGAGAAAGTATTATCTAATACTAACCTCTTCCCTACAATCAAAGAACACCGTGCTTTTCTTAAAGCAACAGGCAAAGAAAGCATAACTACTATCATCCAAACAACTGAGTGGGCAGAAGCTGAAGCAACTATTACAGCTAGCTTAACTACAAACCGTGATAATTGGGCAAATACATTTCGTACTACAATGGAACTAACTGGAGGTGAATGCCCTGAATGTGAAATATACATGAATCAAGGCCACCCAGGAAATCCTGAAGAATATGAAAATGATGCCCTTTATATTAGTGAGACAAACATGAATGATTGCGTCATATATGAACGAGGCGAAGAAATCGATCATCGTTTTAATAGTGAAATAAATGCTACATACCCACTGATGGAAGGCTATGAACTTGGAGTTACTGGTGGTGATTCATACTACATAGAATCAGGTATTATGATCCAAGAAGATTACCAAGATGTATATTGGGTTGAATGGAGATGCGCTTTAATCTTACCTGATGGTAGTAGCTATATTTCACCTAACGATGACGAAGTAAATGATGATAGTTATGACCAACAAGGATGGCCAGTTGAACAAGGCTATTGGGACCTACGTCCTGATTTATGTCCAACGAACGTTCAAATCAAAAGAATCAGCGATGATAGTATTATTGATGTTGATAATCCAGCATATGTTGATGAGCAACTTTATGCTAGTTACTGTGTAACTGAGAACGAAGGCTTCTGGGTTGGTGATGTTTATAGTTATTACTATTTAGATGACTTAAATTTCGATAGTGGCACGATATATAATTTATCTGCCAACAATATCGATTGTGAAAATAGTAATAACTTCACTGTTTCATACACGGGTCAACATTCGCTTAGTATTGATAGTGATCCTAATTATGAAATCAATGAAACGAATGAAGACAATAATGGAATGACTAGTTACTTCAGTGTTATAGAAGCTCCAATGGCACCAACAGTTACTATCGATGATCCTATACACATAGACTGGAACACTGTTCTAATCAACTGGACCGGAAATGATATCAACAATGATATACTAGAATTTCGATGGAAAATCGTCAACGGTGGATTTTGGACATTATGGGGAGATGATACATCAAGAATCTTACATAATTTATCGCCTGGTAACCATTACTTCTACGTAGAAGCAAGAGATCCAACTAATCTGATAGGTACTGATAATATTATCTACACCATTGATTCTCCAATAACCATTACTGCCATACCCGATCAAAGTATTATTTATGAATTAAGTTTAGAATTCGATATCTTTGCTTCAGGTGGTTCGGGGCTATACAATTACAGTGCCGTCTACGGAAATATTGATTCAAACGGTCATTATAGCTGGATACCTTATAATCCTGTTTCATATAATGAGTTGATTACAGTCACCTGTTCTGAATTTGAGTCTAATTCAAATTCAGAAGATTTGTTGATTACAGTAATATCGCCTTCGTCTATTGAACCATTGGAGTTATTATTTCCATCTATTGAAACTACTCTGGAAGTAACCATCACAAACACGACTGTAAACGGTTCATCATTCAACTACGCACTAAGCTTAAGTAACGAGACTTACTATGACATTCTGTCTGAATTGTCCGGCAACCTAAGCTCTGGAGAACAAGCAATTGTAGAAGTTATGAGTTATGTTAACAATAACCCATATGAACTCTCTGCCTTACTTCAGATCAGTATAAATAGCGGAATCTTTAATTCCGTTGTAGAGCTTACAACTCAAACAGATTGCAATTTAGCTTCTGGTGATGTTAATGGAGATGAAATCGTTGATATTCTAGACATTATTACTACTGTATCATTTGTGTTAGAAAATCTTGAACTAGATCCATGTCAGTATGAAGTAGCAGAAATTAATGGTGATGGTCAAATTGATATTCTAGACATTATCATGATAATTGATATTGTTATAGAAAATTAAAGATCCAATTAGGCTAGCCAGGATATAAGAAAGTAAAAAAAGTAATGTATATCAAATAATGATATTAGGCGCTGACACCTTATTCAGCGCCTTTTTTAATACAAAAAGACCCCTGCATGGAGAGGGATCTTTTAAAAAAAGGTACAAATCATTTACATAATTTAAGTAAATGAGGGTATTAAATTAAAATAATAATGCTTTCAAAGATTTCAAAAAACTTTTCTTTTCTTCGTGCTTATACCTAGGCCAACCAACAACTATTGTACGTTGATCCTGAAGTCGTGCCTTATATAATTTCTTATGTTCTTTCTTTTTTATCATAGCCACTCTAAATATGTAATTATAAAGTTAATTAACTGGATTATCATATACTATCTCTTAATAACTTTTTTAATCTCATCTATTCTTAACCTTTTCTTATCTTTTAAAAATTGTATTCTCTTGATCTGCTTAATTGCCTTAACCTTCTTATATAATCTATAGCCTCCTTGAGATCTGCCATCTGATTTTAATAAGCCTTCATTAGTATAATAATTTATTGTAGAAGGTAAAACTCCAACAATTTGCGCTAATTGACCTATTTTTAATAAATCATTTTTCATTTTTGTTTTTATTTTTCGCTTTTTTTAGCCAAATTCTATTTGAATGTAAACTTATCCACATTCCCCTGTCTCTATATATATGATAACACATAAACCATAAAGTGTAAAGTACTACTTCCTACTTCATGGTTTATATTTAAGATAACTAAAAACTCCGGAGTTATCCGGAGTTTTTATCTTAAACTTTTATTTCTTATTCAACTGGTGCTTCTAAATAATCTTTAATTGCACTTACTACACTTGAATCTGCTTTTAACTCTTCTGTAAATAATACGTGATCCATGTTAATCTGCATTTTATCTTTAGGACCATGTAATTCATTGCCAAGTTTTACTAAAGATAGATTCTGTTGTGCCTCTTGTGGCTGTTGTCCTTCTGGTGCTGGTTGAATCTGTTGAGTAACTTGTAAATAGTATATTTCTTCTAAAACTAACTTATCATTACTTTGATTTACTATCTGTCCAAAATAGACTTGTCCGTTAGAAAGAAATACTGCTTGCCAACCAGTTGTTTTAACTGTAGCTGTTTTATTTACATTTAAAACATTCCAGTCAGTATATTTGGAAACTAAGTATAATCCGATCAATATTACCACTATTACGATAATAATGACTAAAATTTTAGTTCCCCAACCCCCTTTTTTCTTTGTAGTAGGTTGATCAATTGTATCAACCTCGTCTACCATTCCCATGATAGGTTTCTTAATGTCTGACATAAATTTACTTAATTTAAGTTGTTAAAAATATCTATTAGCCTGATTATTTTAACATATTTCGACCTTTTTGCAAGTGGATAAATCCACCTTTAATATATATAAATTATTAGCTAATGTTAGCATAGTTTATCGCCCTTTGAAGTATAACATTTCTGCTTCTTCAGCACTTAATTCTCGATTATAAATTCTAATATTTGATACATCTCCGTTTATATAATTTACCCCATCAGGAGCATCGCGTCCTATAACCATGGCATCTGTATTAGCAGCAGGATTAGTGCTATCAGTTAACGTACCATCAGATTTTCCATCATAGTAAATCACAAAAGAATTAACACCATCATAAGTACCTACTAAATGATGCCATTCATTCGCAGGAAGAGCAGTATCACCAGTAACTATTATATTTGATCCTGTTGTTTCTTCTTCAAAACCAAAAGCAGTTGATGTAGAACCATTAAACCAAATATTTCTATCTTGCAAATCACCCTTAAAAATGAAACAACCTTGACTCCCTGTATCTCTTCTACACCATGCCGATACAGAAAAAGCTCCACCATTAAAATTTAAATTTGAAGAATCAGCTATACTTATATAATCATCAGTGCCACCAAAATTAGTAGAATCACTATTAACTGTTGCCCCATAGATAATGCCATGATTTGAATAAGGAGTTAGGTCTGATTGTAAAATTGATTTTACAGTAACATTGTCTAAATCAAATGTTACTTCAGTACCATTACCCGAAACTCTACCAGCATCTATAACATGTGATCCTGAATTAGCCTTTAAATCTACGCTAAAATCTCCATCCTCTAAAGACTGAGTATAATCTCCATTATCAGAAGTATGTAAATTATTAAATTGCATATTAGTAGTAGCACTTCCAGCATTTAAATTGGAGACAGACCATGAAATCCTATACCATTCACCAACATTTAAACCACTTAAAGTAAGTCTAACCATATCCGGAATTGTGGTTAATGCACTTACAGCTAAATGATTAGTAGTCCATGTGCCAACTCCATTTTGATAATCTGACCAATCACCTTTTCCAGAATCAAATGTAGAGCTATCACCTGTTACCGAGCTAGTATCAACTTTTTCACGTTGATCAGTTAAATCCCACTGCCCTATTAATCCTTTAGATAATGAACCAGATGAAATATTCGATTTATATGAATCATATAATGAAGTAACTTCAGTTTGAGATAATGATCTATTATACATACGAACATCATTTAAACTACCATCAAAATACTTTGGAGAACTTGGATAAAATCTTCGTCCAATACCCATAGCATCTAGATTGTTAAGATTTAAAAAACAATCTTGAGTTGTTGATGAACCAATAGCATAAGTTATGCTTTGCTTAACACCATCTACATATATTGTATTTTCAATACCATCTACTACTGTAACCACGTTATGCCAGTTACCATCAACATAATAATCTTCACCATTCCTAACATACATTTGTAAACAATACGTATCTACACTAGCTATAAAAAGCAAACTCTCATCAGCATAACTACCAGTTAAATCACCTCCAATAGCTATTCCACCCCAATCGGCAGTATCGTCACCCATGCCAAACATATACTGTGACGTAGAATTATTAGTTGAATTAAACCACATTGAAATCGCACCAGATGTTAAATTTAAAGAAGAAGCATAGCTTGATAAATCAATATATTCACCATTACCATTAAAACTCATAGCCTTATTACTCTGATTTCTACGATCAGTTGTATATATTCCATCTATAGAAGTAGAGGTAGCATGAAGAAAGCCATGATTAGAATTAGGAGTACTATCATTAACCTGAATCTCTTTTATTGAAATATCATCAAGATAAATAATTTCACCAGCACCCATAGAAGTAGCATAAAGAAAATCACCAGTAGTTTTACCAGCTGTAAAATCAAACTGGTTTTTTACAAAAGTTTCACTAGTGATTACTTTAATATGACCATAATCATCAGCATTAGTGTTAACATTTACGGAAGATCCAGAGTTTACAGCTGCCCAATAAGTTACTCTATACCTTTTACCAATAACTAAATCTGTATTTAAATCAGATGCATCTCTAAAATACATATAAGCACCATTTGCTGAATCAACATAAGTAATCTTTAAAGAGCTTGAACCTTTTTGAGCAATATCTGTAGAAGATTCTATGGTATTACTAGAATATGCTGTCCAAGCACCAGTGTCTGTTTCAAAATCACCAGCACCGCTATCAAATAAATCAGCACTTACTTTATCAGAATCTTCCCCTAAATCCCAATGCCCCATTAGACCCTTATTTGAACTACTAAACTTAGTTACTTTGTCACCACTAGTTTCATATAAAGCAGTAACTTCTGCTTGAGATAAAGCTCTATCATATATCTTAACGTCATCAATAATTCCGTCAAAAAACTGATCGGTTGTATCAAGATGTGGTCTGCCAATAAATAAATCATAATTAGTACCGCCAGTTACTGAAGCGCTACTAACAGTATGAACAATTTGACCATCTAGATATAAGTCAGCTTGCTGGGTACTTTCACTATAGATAAAATTTAAAAAATGCCATTCATTCAAAGGTAAAGGTGTATCCCGAGTACCATTACAAACATGGCCTGAGCCAGTCCCAACACAACCATATAAAAAATTATCTTGACTACTTGTACAATCTGTAGCTAAAAAATAATTTTCCCATTTTGATACAATTTTTGAATAACCACCAGAATCACATGTTCCCTGCCTATAAACCCAAGCACTAATAGACCAAGCTGTTTCTAAATCTAAACTACTATCATCAGGAATTAATATATACTCATCAATTCCGTTAAAATCCATAGTACTTGATGAAGTTCCAAGTCTATCTGACCCATACACTTCATCTATGGCAGTAGAAGTAGCATAAACTGTGCCGTGATTAGAATATGAAGTAAAATCCTTAGATTGAGTTTCTTTAAAAGAAGCATCATCCCAATAGAAATATTGACCTGTAGGATCTGCAATTGCACCTCCACTATCACCTGTTGCCCTAACAGCAAAAAAGAAATCATTAGCAGCTGATACAGTATCTAATACTAGAGTACCTGATAATCTAACCCATTGATCAGTAAGAGTCGTAGAATCAATATGTACTTCCGAACCAGCATTAGTTTTATATATTAAATGTATTTCAGTGAATCCTGTTTGACCACTTGGTAAATAAACCCAAACAGTATTTCTATATAATATAACAGTATTATTTTTTAAATTAGATGTGCCATTAGTAGAATAACGAGTATAGAAATTATTACTAGCTGTGCCATCACTTACTACTTTTACAGATTGAGAACCATTATTTGCTTGTTCTGTACTTACAGCTGAAGTTGCTCTTGCGTTGAAAATAGATGTACCATCTAATGTTGGTAAAGCACTTTCTGCATCACCGTTAGTAAAAAAATTACTTCCTACTTTTTCATCAGCTTCACCTAAGCCCCAATGCCCAACTAACCCCTTATCAAGCTGCACGCTACTTGCACTGCCACCTGAACCAAAGCCAAAACCACCAGTAGCAAAACCAATACCAGTTGTAATACCTATTATTACAATAGCTACTACTACTACTTGTATTAAATTGTCTTTTAATTTCAAAATCATATATTAATATTAATTAATTTGTCCCATACCTTCCCCCAATAAATTGGGGGAAGGTAAGATAATAAATTTATTGTCGATTTGGTAAAGAACGATTTAAATCAACTTCTAACGATTGGATAGTCGTATATATTAAATTTATTATTGGTAAATTATTCATTATCATACACATATTCTATTGTTACTGTTACATTTGTTATAGCTTCTGATGAAGCTTGTACCTCTAGATACATACCGTTATCTGAGGTTAAATAATATTCTAGCTCTTCTACTACATTTGAGTAGCCAGAGCAAGTATAGCCATTAATCTGCTTTATTACATTACCATTCTTGTCTTTCAAGGCCATTTGTAATAAACCCTCTGTACATTGATACTGAACCTTAATAGCCTTAATAGTTACATTCTCAGATGGTGACCATGATTGCGTACCACTACCCCAAACTCTATCACCTATACTTGGGCTATCTAAATAAACAGATAAAGTATTTCTTCTAACATTTTCTTTAAAATTATATATTACACCGTCTAAATTTAAATTAATTGTATCACCAGGTTTACCAATATTTAATTGACCACCACCAGATGACAAAGAAACAGGTATAGTAGATGTAGCAGAAGTAATTACTAAATCACCCACTACTGTTAAGGCAGTACCACCGTTACTATTTACAACTCTTAAAGTAGATGATGAAGTAGCAGAGGTTATAGTAAAGCTATCACCTGTTGTATTTTGTGGATTAACAGATACTGTACCAGAAGCATTAATACCGAATAGATCTAAGCCTGCATTTTGAATGTTGAATAAGCTACCACCTACTTGATTTCTAAAGTAATCATTTTGTTTAAAAGTACCAGTACCTTCATATGAAAGATATGTATCATGAGCTGAAGAAATAACAGTGTTTAGAGCAACTGAGAAACTCTTACCACTACCAGTTAATATATTATATGAAGAAGTAATGTTATTTAATGTATTATTTACATCAAATACTGTATCTTCATTACACTCTTCACCTGTTTCAACATCTATACATACTGTCCTAATATCATTTACAACTGAAGCTATACTAGAATACATTATATCTATAGTAGAAGTAGCACTGTTATCGCTTAAATATTCATGAGTAACACCATAAGCTACATCATTAATATTAATATCTTTCAGAATAATACTAGAATCACCTGTTACTTTTACACCATCTCCAAATATACCATTACTACCAGACCATTTAACTTCTACATCTTCTAAAGTTAAATTAGTAGTAGAAGCAGATACTACAGCTTGACCAAGTACATCACCCGACATGGATAAAGTAATATCTTTAACTTTAACATCCCCTATTTCAGTGCTAGTAGCATTATTTAGAACTTCAGTAGAACTAATAATAACTGGCTTATTTAAACTCATAATAGTAGTTAAACCTTGACCTGCACCAATAATATCAACATATGGCTTTAAACTAACTTGTTCATTATATATTCCAGGCTTAACTAATAAGGTCCATCTATTACCCAAAGTATTGCTAGTAATTGATTCTAAAGCTTCATTTATGGTCCTATACTGTCCACCTTCTTTAGCTACAACAATCTCATTAGTTCTTTCATTAATTATGTCAGTAATACCTGATAGATTAGTTTGGACTTGAGCTATTAAAACAACGGAAGTTGATGTAGAAATATTTGATGTGGAAGTAGCTACAGTAATATCACCATACTCAGTCATAAATATATAGTTAGTAGAAGAAGCAAACATACCAATATTATTAATAGCAGCAGTGTTTACTTTAACTCCAGAGATAAAGCCTGAACCAGAACCAATATTTACGGTTAAAGTAGAAGAAGCTGCATTGTTACTTACTAACCAACCATAATCAATATATTCATGAGGTATCTTATGTCTATTTGTAACATCTAAGAAAATACCAAAGTTAGTTACTTGATCATAATAATCACCACTAGATTCAATATAGGCTAAAGATGAAACATAATAATCACCAAGCATACCATCTATTTGATTATTAAATGATTTAATTATACCGTTCTGAGCTACTATAGCTGTACCAGAAACTTCAGTTAAATCATTATTCATGATAACTAAAGTAGTTGAAGCTAATTGAGATATAGCTTGATAGAAATTATATGAGAATATTGAATTAGTTAAACTTACTTTAGAAGCACTACCTATTACACTTAAACCAATAGCTGGATAATCTGTATCAGCATCAAGATTTAAATTAGTAAGTATAGGACGTGTAGTAGTTCCCAGACCATTAATACCTATTAAAACAGGATCAGTAGAAGTAGAAGTTGATTTAATAGTCATAGCTTCTAGTCTTGAATTAGTATCAATATTTACAACAGGTGAATTATCTGATGAAATAATAGTCTGACCTTGTCCTTGACCTACTACATCAACATATTGCTTTAAAGTAATACTTTCTTCATAGAAACCGCTACCTACTTCAATAATATATCTATTTTGAGCTGTATTATCATTAATTGATTCTAAAGCTTGAGTAATAGTCTTAAAGTCACCGCCTTGTGAAGCAACTTTAATCTTTTGAGCTATTGGTTCAAAATATGTACCAAGCTCAACTAATATAGATATAGTACCTTCACCTTCTTCTAGACTAGCTAAAGCCATGCCAATAACTCCAGCTCCAGGTTTAGTAGCCAGCATTGCATAACCAGGAGTATGAGCTGAAGTTAACATATCACCTCTATTAATCGAACCATTCTCTGTAGTAACCTTAACTTGAGTTCTGCCAGAAGTAACGATTGGTAGACTACTAGTAGCCATATCCTGAGCATTAAATCTTAAAGTAGAACTTGTAGCTACTACACCTAAAATATTAGTTGCATTAGCATATTCAGAAATAATAGCTTCAGAAGTAGTACTAGTAGAAACAGTTACTAATGTACCAGATTCAATAGTAGAGGTAGATGTATTTTGAACTGTAAAGTAATGAGCAATACCATTTCCACCAAATTCCATTACTCCAGCAATACGTAGATTACCCTGAACATAGAGATCACCAGCTACACCTAGATCATCCATAACTAAAAGATCCGAACCATCTAAGACAAATTCAGGAAATTCTACCAAAGCTACTTCCAAAGTATCATTATCACCTATTATTACATTACTACCAAAGTAAGCAGGACCAGAAGAAGCAGTTAAGTAGAAACCGTAATCTGAAATATTGATATCTTGTAAATTATCATTATCTGATTTAATAACTAATTTATCTGAATATATATTATCTGAGTATAAATTAGCTAAGCTATTATCAGAACTACCAATATCATATATTCCATCAGCTTCAAATTCTAAATTAGAAGCAATTCTTGAATTAAATACTACTAAGCTTGTACTCTCTGAATCTTCACCAAATACTATATTATTTTCAAATGTTTGAGTATCACCTTGTAACATAGCAACATGTGTAGGTAAAGCTGAAGTTGCAATCTTACCTGGAGTTGAAATAACAGCTAATTTTAAATCACTAATCTCGGCACCTTCCATTATTTGACCATCACCTATCATAACTAAAGCATTATCAATGTAATTAGTCTTGTAATCAGGATTTACATACATTGAAACCTGACCTGATACTTCTTCAAATGTTTCTAAAGCAGTACCAATTACTATACCTTCTGTACCAGTTTGTAATTTCATAGCAAAACCTGGTATAGGAGCTGGAGTTAAAGTATCACCAGGATAAATATTACCATTTACATTAGATATCTTAACAGGAACCCTGCCTAACATAGCAACAGGATAACCATTATCAACGTCATTACCCATTAAAAGACCAGGCTCACCCGAAACAATACCAAGTATATTATTATCACTCTCACCAGTAGTTTTAACAATATATCCAGAATTATTTGGATCAGCCATTACTAAGTCACCCACCTCAAGTTCTTCTAAGGAAGGATATTTTTCAGCAATATCAGCACCAGTTGAAATAAAGTCAGTAGCTATTACTGAACCACTAAATGTAGCATCTCCAGATTCGTTAACAACTAAGGTTGGCGTAGTAGTTGGTGCATTTACTACATCTAATACAGTAATAACATCTTGTACACCACGCAGTGCTACACCAGCAACATCTATACCAGATATTTGATTTTCAGAAGCACCTAAACCAAAAGTATCAAAGAAATAGTCAGCAAAAGGATACAGATGTCTAGTATAATCATTATTAGTTAAAGCAATTTCATCTTTGTATTGCCATTCATAAATAGCCATATCTTGAATACCAGATAAGACATTTACATCTTCCCATCTATCTTTTAATACGGAACGTGAAGCACTATTTATATATGCGCCAAAACCACGAACTGCTCCACTAGCTACTTCTA
This sequence comes from bacterium, assembly GCA_018672055.1. Lineage (GTDB taxonomy): Bacteria > Patescibacteriota > Patescibacteriia > UBA1558 > UBA10009 > JABHGM01. The sequence goes on from JABHGM010000001.1 coordinate 946,569, forward strand.
ATGGATGTGTAGAAGGACTAGTAGTACCAATACCAACTTTACCATCACCGGCTACTACTAACCTAGCCGTAGTATTATTCTCAACAGTTAAGATTAAATCATCATCAGCTATACTACCAGATAACTCATTTTTAGCTTGCAAAACTATATGTCCTCTACCAGCG